>JBOFJQ010000036.1:0-163690 GCA_051656905.1 Fusobacteriaceae bacterium
CAGCAACTTACTCTTTATATACAGATGGAAAGCACTTAGTATCTTTTGACCAAGTTGTTGGAATAATGAAAATAACTGGAAAAGATATGAAAGAGGAGTATAGAGAGACATCTCTTGGTGGACTTGCAATACTTCAAACTGGTTGCTAATAACAGTAACAATCAGGAAATAAATTAACAATATTCTTCCTCTATAATAGAGAGATTATCTTAAGAAATCTCATTATTATAGGGGAAGGTTTTTTATTTAGATTTAGAGTGCAATTTTATTTTCTCTTATACCTAATTTTATTGATTAATGTTAGAATTTTGAGTATAATTAAAGGAATTATATTAAGTTAAATAGGAGATTAAAAACTATGAAAAAAATTACTCTATACATTTGTATGGCACTGTTTATATTTGGATTTCAAGCTCAGGCTATAGAATTTAAAAATAGCAAGGAGATAGAAAAAATATTTATTTCTGAAAAAGCAAAAGGAACTTTTGTATTATATGATGCAGAGAATAATACATTTGTAGGTTATAACAAAACAAGAAGTGAGAAACTATATTCACCAGCATCAACTTTCAAAATAATGAATAGCTTAATAGGTCTAGAAACTGGAGCTGTAAAAAGTGTAGATGATGTTTTCTATAAATACGATGGTTCTAAAGTATTCTTAGAGTCTTGGAAAAAAGATGCTAGTTTAAGATATGCAATTAGTGTATCGCAAGTACCTGCCTATAAAGAACTAGCTAGAAGAATAGGTTTAGAAGAGATGCAAGAAAATATAATAAGATTAAACTATGGAAATAAAAATATAGGTAAAAAAGTTGACACATTTTGGCTAGAAGGACCTTTAAAGATAACTGCAATACAACAAACGGAAATTTTAGCACAGTTAGCTCAAAAGAAATTACCTTATTCTAAAGAAAATCAAGAAGCGGTTATTGATATTACAAAATTAGATAGTGGAAAAAACTGGGTTTTACATGGAAAAACTGGATGGGCAACATCAAATGTTAATCCTTCAATAGGATGGTTTGTAGGTTGGGTTGAACAAGATGGGAAAATTTATAGTTTTGCTATAAATATGGATATAAAAGATTCGTCAGAGTTACCAAAACGGGAAGAAATAGCAAAACAATCGTTAAGAGTTTTAGGGTTATTAAACTAGTAAAATAACATTTAATTTTTAGGAGAAGGTGGATAATGTTAGCAACCGAACGTCATAATCTAATATTAGAACTATTGGAAAAAAAGAATATAGTAAAGAATAAAGAATTTGTAGATTTACTGAATGTCTCTTTAGAAACAGTAAGAAGAGATTTAGATCTTTTAGATAAACAAGGTGTTATTAATAAGGTTCACGGAGGGGCTACTTATGTAAAGAATGTAGCAAAAACAGTCCCTTTTTTATCTAGATTATCTTCTAATATAAATTTAAAAATTGAATTGGCAAATAAAGCTCTTGAATATATTGAAGAGGGAGATATAATTGCTCTAAATAATAGTACAACTAATTTAGAACTAGCTAAAAAAATTAAAAAGAAAGGTATGGATATAACAGTGATAACAAATTCACTATCAATAGCAAGTGAATTTTCAAATACCAAAAAAGTTAATTTAATTTTAGCAGGTGGTATTTATGAGTCACAGGAAGCAGCGTTTTTAGGTCAAATAACAGCAGATTTTTTATCAAATTTTTCAGCAAACAAATGTTTTATAGCATGTGGTGGAATTTCTAAGAAAAAAGGGATTAGTGATTTTTATATAGAGGAAGTTTTAGTAGAAAAAAAGATGATAGAAATAAGTGGAAAAACTATTGTTTTGGCAGATTCAACTAAAATTGAAAATAACGCATTGTTTCATATAGCTGATTTTGATTCAATATCTACTTTAATTGTAGATTCTAATGTAGATGAAAAAATAATTAATGACTATTTAGAATGTGGAATTGAAGTGGTAAAAAGTTAGAAAAATAATAAAAAAGTTAAAGAAATAATAAAAAAAATAGAGATTATTATTGAAATGGAAATACACTCCATATTCAATCCTATCTCTATTTTTTTATTAATTTAGTTGTTGTAAATAAAATGTTTTGAATGACTAACCTATTTAGAATAAATTAGCTTCTTCAGATCAATTTTTTTAGTTTGTAATCCAGACTTTAAAAGAAACTCTTGAGTTTTTTCTATTTCAATCATGTCTTTATCAGTTATTTGTGAAGAAAAATCATATTTTAAAAATTGAGATTTTGCCTCATCTAAAGAGATCATTAGCTCTTCAGAAACATATTGTAATGCTGTTTCAGGGTTCTTATTAATAAAATCTAAAGTTTCATTGTGTACTTTTAAGAATTTTTTAATGACTTCAGGATTATTTTTTAAGAATTTTTCAGTTGTAACAGATACTACTAAAGCATCAATTAACCCCTCACCAGTAGATACTAATGTTTTTCCTTCATTAAGCTTATTAGTAGCAATTACACCAGCAAGAAGAGCAGCATCAACACTTCCATTTTCAAGAGCAGCAGAGGCTTCTTGTAGACCCATATTTACAAATTCAATTTCACTTGGCAACACACCTTGCTTTTCTAATATATTTAGTAATAATTGGTGTAAAATAGTTCCTTTAGGACCAGCAATTTTATAGCCTTTAAGAGAAGAATTTTCTTTTTTATTACTAATTAACATAAAAGATTTAGGAGAACGACTGTATGCATTTAAAATAACTAAAGGCATATCATTAGAGGCAGCAAGAATAACAGACATAGCCCCAACTCCGTGTGCAATATCTACATTTCCAGAAGCGATTCCTTGAAGTTGTTGAGGACCTGTAGTAAGATTAACAAAATTAACTTTTATTCCCTCTGAGCTGAATGCTTTATTAAAACTGTCTTCTTTATACTCTACAATAGTAGGAACATTTAAAGGAGCTTTAACATGAGTTATGTTAAGTTCTTTTAATGAGCTCTTATTTTGGCAACCTAATAAGATAGAAAGTAATGTTATTAATAGTAGAAATTTAATTGAACAATTATTAAAAAATTTTTTTTTCATGTTTTACCTCTTTTTAATTTAATATTTTATATATTGTATATAAGTATAAGTAATTGAATTTAAGTCCTTAAAACTTTAATCTTTAATCTTTAATCTTTCAAAATATTTAGAATATCTTTTTTTAAACTAATAAGGTTATCGCTTAATAAATCTCTAGGATACCCCTCTTCTATATAGAACTCTTTAATATTTTTATGAGAGTCAAAAACAACTACTTTGCTTCCTAGTAATAAAGATTCATCAATATTGTGAGTAACAAAAACAATACCTTTCTTATATTTTAAATATATTTTTATAATTTCATTTTGTAACTGTTCTCTTGTAAAGTAATCAAGAGAAGAGAAAGGTTCATCCATTAGTAAGATTTCAGGGTCAAAGCAGAGAGCTCTAGCAATGGCAACTCTGTGTGCCATACCTCCTGAAAGCTGATGAGGATAAAGATCCTTAAATTTTTCAAGTTTCATCATATGAAGGTAATGTGATATATCTTTTACTGATGTTTTTCTTGAAAATGATATGTTTTCTTCAACTGTAAGCCAAGGCATTAACCTACTCTCTTGAAAAATAAGAGAACATTTAGGTGATTTAGTTATATTTTCTACATGGTATGTAATTTCACCCTGATTAATTTTATCTAAAGATGATAAAATTTTTAAAAGAGTTGTTTTTCCACAACCACTTTTACCTAATATAACAGTAATTTTATCATTAGGAATGTTTAAAGATAAATTGTTAAAGACGTTTACTGTTTTAGAATCCATTTCAAAGGATTTTGAAATATTATTTAAATTAAACCCATTCTTCATTGATAAATCTCCCCTTTAAAATTTTTTTGATAGATAGCTTTAAAAGGTAATCAGTAAATATTCCTAAAAAACCAATAGAAATAATTCCAACAATAACAACATCAGGTCTAAAAAGCTGTTGACCATCTAGAATAAGATAACCTAGACCAGAGGAAGCAGCAATCATTTCAGCACCAATGATAGCTCTCCAGCTATATCCAAGAGCTAGCTTTACACCTAGAAGAATATCTGATGAAGCAGAAGGAAGTATTATTTTGAAGAAAATATCTTTTGGAGAAAAATAGAATGTTTTGCCAACTTCTATTAGCTTTGAATCACAAGAAGATATTCCTTTTTTTGTATTTAAAAATATAGGGAAAAATGATGCTAGAATTATAACAAGCATTTTAGCCTCTTCGCCAATACCAAACCAAATAATTATAAGGGGTACTAAGGCAAGGGGGGGGACATTCCTGAAAAAATTAAGAATAGGTTCAAAAAATTTATACAGGGCAGGTTTTAAACCTAATATGACTCCCAGGGGAAATGCTAAAATAAATGCAAGGAAAAATCCAGAGAGAACCCTTAGAAAACTTATTCCAATATGCTTAAAAAGTTGTCCGTTTTGCAATAAAATATATCCTGTTGAAATAATTTTACTAGGTGGTGGTAGAATATAAGCATTAATAATATTAAAACGCAAAATTACTTCAATAATTAAAGTAAAAACTATAAATAAAAATATTTTTTTCATTATTAACCTCATTGTATTTTTTTATTGATAGCTGTATTTTAACATATACTAGAGGTGATAGGCTAAAAAATTATATTATAAATAAAAATAATACCTTTTAATCTTTTTAAAACTGAAAGATTAAAAGGTATTGTTTTATTTTTTATATAGTAATTATGAATTCTATTAATGAAGTATTTTTTTTGTATTTTCCTGTTTAGAAGCTTTAGCTTGATGAGTAATTCTGTCATTACAAGCTTTTGCAAATCTATCAATAATAGGAGAAATATCAGAGATTATAATTAAACCTTTATAAAGATCATTTTCAGATATTTTTTTAGAAACAGAATATCCTTTCTCTGTGAGAATAAAATCACTTTCAAATTCACTATAAGACACTTTAAGTTCGCTTGCAACTTCAGAAAAAATTTGACTAATAGTAATAGAAAAAAGTTTTTTTGTATCATTAACTGATTCGGTAAGACTTAGCTTAGTTTTAAATTCATTCCAATATTTATTCCCTACATCTACAAATGATTTTTGGTAACTCATAATAAACCTCCCTGAAACTAAATTGATATACTATTGTTAGATAAAAAAATAGTAATTCCTTTAAAATTATTGACAAAATTAAAATATAAAATTATAATCACCATGATTAATTATAATTAGGAGATGGAAATAATGAATAATAAAAAAATAACATATGTTAAAGGTGAACTAAATTGTGCAGAAACAATAATAGATGCTTTTAATAAAGAATATAATTTAGAAATACCAGTAGCTATAGGAAGTGGTATGGGACTTGGATTAACTACATGTTCTGTTTGTGGAGCTGTAAATGCAGCAGCGGTTATAATTGGATTTTTAAAAGGTAGAAATTCAAAAGATGAGACAAATGAGGCGAGAGAATTAGTAAATAAACTTATGAAAATGGTAAAAGAAAAATATAATAGTGAGATCTGTTTTAATTTAAAAAATGATAAAATAGAGTGCCAAGAAATTATTGAATTTGTATTTGAAAAAACTGGAACTATTTTAGATATGGAAAAAGATAAATAATTTATTAGGTACTTAAGTCAAAATAAATTGTATTTATAAATTATTATTTTATAAATACAGATACAGATATTAGTATAAATATAAGAGCATGATTCTAATAACTTAAAATCATGCTCTTATTTATTTATTTATTTGTTTATCTATTTATACCGCTTGTCTTTTGTTAACAAAATCGCTAATTCTAGGATTTATATTTTCTAAAAAGAACTCTTTTGGAGTTCCCTTAGATACAATACTTCCATTTTCCATAAAAATAATAGTGTCGGAAATCTCTTTAACAAATTCCATCTCATGGCTAGATAAAACTAAAGTTATACCAAGATTTCTAAGGTTTTTTATTACTTTTAAGACCTCGGTTGCCATTTCAGGATCTAAGGCTGAAGTTGGTTCATCTAAAAAAAGGATATCTGGATTTCTTGCAAGTGCCCTAGCTATAGCAACTCTTTGTTTCTCACCACCAGAAATAGTTTTTGGCATCTGATTTTCTTTTCCAAGAAGTCCAACAAGTTCTAAGAGTTTCATACCTTTTTCTATAGCTTGTGATTTTTTCATTTTTTCAACAATTAATAAGGCTTCTATTACATTTTCAAGAACTGTTTTATGAGGAAAAATATTGAAATTTTGAAAGATCATACCTTTGTTTTTGCATGCTTCATTAAAAATTATTTTTCCCATCACATCTTCATCAAGACCTATTAAACTTCTTAAAAGAGAAGTCTTTCCACTTCCAGAAGGGCCAATCAGAGACAAAACTTCACCTTTTTTTACTTTTAAATTGATGTTATTTAAAATTGTTTTACTTTGAATTTTTCTAGATAAATTTATTATTTCTATTTGCATTTTATATCACCACTTTCTTTTCTATTTTTTTTAAATAATATTCAATTATTGTTGAAAGAATTAAATAGATAACTCCACAAATTGCAAAGGGAATAATTGAAAACTCCCTTGTCACAATTTCACGTGAATTTCTTAAAATTTCAGCAACTCCAATTGTGGAAATAAGAGAAGTATTTTTTATAAGTCCTAATAGCTCATTTCCTATAGATGGCATTGCTGTTCTTAAGGCTTGAGGAATAATTATTCTATACATTGTTTGGGTATAATTCATTCCTAACACTTTAGCAGCTTCGTATTGGCCATCATCAATTCCCATTATACTTCCTCTAAAAATTTCTGAAAAATATGCTGCGTAGTTAACTGAAAAAGTTGTAATTGCAGCTGATAAAGGAGATAATGTTACTCCTAAAGACGGGAGTCCATAGTATACGAAAAAAAGTTGTAGCATTAGGGGAGTCCCTCTAAAAAGCCAAGTATAGATACTTAAGACTTTCTTTAGAAATATATTTTTAGAAAACCCACCTAGAGCAATAAATAGACCTAAAGGTATTGCTAAAAGTGATGTAGCTAAAAATAATATTAAGGTCATATTAAGCCCTTTTAATATATAAAAAGTAAATTTAATCATTATTATTTTCCTCCAAACCATTTTTTATAAATTGAATCAAAAGTACCATCTGCTCTCATTTCATTTAAAGTTGCATCAATTGTTTTCTTTAATTCAATATCTGTTTTTCTAATTCCTACAGCCATTGTTTCTTGTTCAGTATTTAAATTTTCAGGGATAGCTACATAAATAGTTTTATTGCTTTTTCTATTTTGAAGTGTTAAATAATATTCACCAGTAGCTGAGTCTATAACAACTGCATCAAGTCTCCCATTTTTTAAATCTAATAGTGCTGATACGTATTCTGGATAATTTTTTACTTCTTTTATATTTTTAAAGCTAGCTGTTTTTTCTAAAGAGAAGTAAGAAGAACTTCCAGTTTGTGTTCCTACAATTTTTCCAGATAAGTCACTTGAATTTTTAATTCCTGAATTAGGAGTTGTGATAATAATTTGGTTTCCTGTAAGATATGGTTCTGAAAAGATTATATTCTCTTTTCTTTTCTCTGTTACTGTTAATCCATTCCAAATAAGATCGATTTTTTTAGAGTTTAAACTAAGTAAAATTCCATCCCAATCACAAGGTAAAAATTCAGCTTTTACACCTATTCTTTTAGCTACTTCGTTGGCAAGATCAATATCAAATCCTATAATATTTCCATCAGGATCTCTAAATCCCATAGGAGCAAAAGTATCATCTAAACCAACTATAATTTTACCTTGTTTTTTTATTCTTTCTAAAGAATTATCCTTTGCTAAAATTTGTGTTCCTAGTAATAAAATTCCAATTAGTATTAATATTATTTTTTTCATATTCGTTTCTCCTTTTAATTTTTAATGTTTAATATTTAATTTTTTTAATAAAACCATCCGTCTTTGAATAAAGATATTGAATAAAACAAAAAACCCACTTAGACTGTTAATCTAAGTGGGTTTTCTATATAAAACCACCATCTTAGATACAGACTCATTATTTCAAAATGAAATAAAATTAGAGTCTGTATCCTTATGATTAGTTAAAATTCATAATACAAACTCTTTATCTATGATGATGGTGATGATGAAGTCTTACTGTTTTATTTACTATTAAAGATAATTTCATTTGCATTCACCCCTCAATTTTTTTTATGTTAGGAGTATTGTACTTCTAAGATAGAATTATGTCAATCTTTTTATTTGAAAAAATAAAAAATAAATTTTAATATAAATTTATTGTAAAAAAATTAAAGAAATAGTGTATAATTCTTTATAGAGTAATCAATAATAAAAGGGGTGTTATAATGGATTTTTTAGCTAGAAGAACGATAAGAAAATATAAGGATATGCCTATTTCAGAAGAGGTTAAGAACAAGATATTAGAAGTTGCTTTAGTTTCTCCAAGTGCATGTAATAGAAGACCTTATGAATATATAACTGTAACAAATAAGGAGAAGTTAGAAGCTCTTTCTAAATCTAAAGCTACAGGGGCTACAATGATTGGGAAATCACCATTATCTATTGTTATAATAGGAGATAAAACTTTATCAGATGTTTGGGAAGAAGACTGCTCAATTGCAATGACTATGATGCAATTAAAAGCTTGGGATTTAGGAGTAGGATCTTGTTGGGTACAAATGAAGGGAAGAAAAGATGCTAATGGAGTTCCATCAGAAGATATAATAAGAGGTATTTTTGAAATACCTGAACAGTATGGTGTTTTAGCAGTTTTAAGTTTTGGGTATCCTGATGAAGAGAAAGCAGTTTACACAACTAAAGATATGGATTTTAGTAAAGTTCACTCTGAAAAGTTCTAAAATAAAAACTAAATTTAAATTTAAAACTAAAAAAAGTAAATAAAAAATAAATAAAAACTAAATGTAAAAAGAGATTATATTTAACTAAAATATAATCTCTTTTTTTATTGCTAAATTATTTTATATTTGGGTATAATTAATTTATTATTTATTATAAAACTATTTCACTACATGGTAAATCTAAATCACGAGCAACGATTTTATCAACTAATTTTCCGTTTAAGATACTTAATCCATTAGCTAAATCTGGATATTTTTTACAAGCTTCAAGAACGCCTAATTTAGAAAGTTTTCTAGCATAGTCTAAAGTAGAATTATTTAGTGCATAAGTAGACGTTCTAGGAAATGCCCCAGGCATATTAGCTACGCAGTAATGTAAAACATCGTTAACAAAATAAATTGGATTTTCGTGTGTTGTTGCTTTTGAAGTTTCAAAACATCCACCTTGATCAATAGCGATATCCACAAGAACAGTTCCTTTCTCCATTTTCATAACCATATCTTTTGTAACAAGTTTAGGTGCTTTAGCTCCAGGTATAAGAACACAACCTATAACTAAGTCAGCATTTATAACAGATGTTTCTATATTAGATTTAGTAGAATAAAGAGTTTTTATTTTATTTCCATATATATCATCTAAGTATCTTAATTTTTCAATATCTATATCTAAAATAGTAACATCAGCATTTAGTCCTACTGCCATTTTTAATGCATTTTGACCAGATATTCCAGCTCCAATAATTGCTACTTTGGCTCTTTCTGTTCCAGTAACTCCGCCTAATAAAATACCTTTTCCTCCATTGTTCTTCTGTAAGTACGTGGCTCCTACTTGTACAGCCATTCTACCTGCAACTTCAGACATTGGTAAAAGTAGAGGTAAAGTTCCATTTTTTCCTGTAATAGTCTCATAAGCTACAAAAGTGGCTCCAGTCTTTATTAGACTTTCTGCTAAACATTTATCTGCTGACAAATGTAGATAAGTATAAACTAAATGATCAGGTCTAAAAAGACTAATCTCTCTTGGTTGAGGCTCTTTAACTTTTATAATCATTTCTGATTTTGAAAAAACTTCTTCTAAAGAATCTAGAATAATAGCTCCGGATTTGATGTATTCATCATCACTTATTCCTAAACCTATGGCGGCATTTTTTTCAACGTACACAACGTTCCCATCTGAAACTAGTTGAGCAACTCCATACGGAAGCATTCCAACCCTGTTTTCGTTATTTTTAATCTCTTTTGGTATTCCTATTTTCATAATTAAACCTCCGATAAAAAATATGATGTTTTACTAAAAACATTATATAATATTGTATGTATACAAAGCAAGTAAAATATTTAAAATATAAATCTAATTAAAGTGAAGCATTTATTTTGTAAATGTTTTGGAGCTGTGAAATTAAATGGATAAATTGAATTATAATAAAAAAATATCTAAAATTAATATATAAAAAAATGAGTAGATATAGTAGAATAGAAATAGTTATAAAAAAATAAATAAAAATAAAAATAAAAATAAAAATAAAAATAAACTAAAAAACAAATTAAAAAATAAAGATATTTTAAAAAAAATAAAAGTAGATAAATGAGGAGTGAGTAATGAATTACAATATGCCATTATATAGACCACCAAGTGAAGCTTATAGCTTAATTATACAGATAACTTTAGGATGTTCGCACAATAAATGTACTTTTTGTGATATGTATAAAATGAAAAAATTTATAATTAAACCTATCGAGACAATAAAAAAAGAAATAGACTATTTTAGAGAGGTAACACAAGAGGCTCCAAGAATATTTTTAGCAGATGGAGATGCCCTTATAATAAAATTTGAGATATTAAAAGAGATAATTATGTATATAAAAGAAAAATTTCCAGAATGCAATAGAATTTCAATGTATGGATCTCCAAAATCAATTCTTTTAAAGAGTGTTGAGGATCTAAAAGAGTTGAAAGCATTAGGAGTATTTTTAATTTATTTAGGACTTGAAAGTGGAGATAATGAAGTATTAAAAAAAGTTAATAAAGGTGCAACTGCTGAAGAGATAGTAGAAGCTGGACTTAAAGTAAGAGAAGCTAAAATTAAATTGTCAGTTACAGCTATTGCAGGTTTAGGTGGAAAAGAATGTTCTGAACAACATGCGATTAACACTGGAAGAATAATTAGTAAAATTGCTCCTGAATATTTTAGTATATTAAGTTTAATGTACAGTAAAAATACTATGTTATATGAGGAAATAAAAAATTCTAAGTTTACACCTCTTAAAAATTTTGAAGTACTGGAAGAGATAAAAAAAATAATTCAGAATATAGATGTAACTTCTAATATAATTTTTAGAAGTAATCATGCATCAAATTATGTTAGTTTAGAAGGAAACTTGCCGAAGGATAAAGAAAAAATAATAAATGATATAGAGTTTTCTTTAAAAAATAAATATTTAACTTCAGAAGATATGAGAGCCTTATAATACAATGAAATATTGATGTTTTTACTGATACAAGGGGGATTAATGAAAAAAGTTTTAGTTGTAATAGATATGCAAAATGATTTTATTAGAGGAAGCTTAGGTTCAGAGCAAGCTATAAAAATAATTCCAAGTGTAGTAAAAAAAATTGAAGAATATAAGGAAAATAATTATGAAATAGTATGCACTATGGATACACATGATGAAAAATATTTAGAGACACAAGAGGGGAAAAATTTACCAGTTATACACTGTAAAAAAAATACTGAGGGGTGGGAGTTAGATAGAGAAGTATTAGACTCTTTACCAGATAATTATAAAATATTTGAAAAAAATAATTTTTTATCTATAGAGTTAGCTGAGTACTTGAAAAAAGTTAATGATAATGAGAATCTTATAGAGATAGAAATAGTAGGTCTTGTAACATCAATTTGTGTTATATCTAATGCTCTTATGATAAAAGGATTTTTACCAGAGGTGGAAATTAGTGTTTCCTTAAATGGAACAGCGTCTATAGGTAAAGAAGACTATGAGGCTGCTTTATTAGTTATGAAAATGTGCCAAATAACTCTAAAATAATAATATGGAATAAATGATTAATTTTGTTGATAGCAAGGATAATATGGTGTATAATATTATCTTTAATATAGGAATAAAGGATGTTTTTATGACAAAATTAATTGAAAAAATGATACTTATCATAGTGTCGGTTTTTACTATAGTTTTTTTAGGAAAAATGGTAGGAATGGACAAAAACGGGATATTTTATGCAGCTATTGCCAGTGTTGTAATTTCTCAAAACTCAGAACTAATAAAAAAAGCTTCAGTAGAAAGAATTTTTGGAACTATAATAGGAGGAGTAGCAGGAGTAATTTTAACATATAGTGACTTGTTGTATAATTCTAAATTACAATTAGTCTTTATCGTTATAGGATTGGGTCTTGTAATGTACTTTTGTGAAATTATATTAAAAATTCCTTCATCAATAGCTTGTATAGTATTTTTAGCAGTTATTTTAAAAATTAGTTTAAAACCTTATATTGAATATACAGTTTTCAGAATATTTGAAACATCTTTTGGAGTTATCATAACTATAATTTATTATAATTATTTAAAGCCACTAGGAATAATATGTAAAAAATACAATTAAATAAATGATAAAAAAGACATTAACCTAGAAAAAAGGATGATGTCTTTTTTTTATTATATTTTTATTTTTTTTCTTAAATGATTAAAAATAGTCCTTTTCAGACTATAAAAGAACGTTTTTTTATAAAAAATAAAATTAATGTTGACATTATACATAAAAAATTAGTATTATCAATTTATACTATAAATAAAATGTATAGATACATAAATTTTAGTTATAAAGGAGTTCTATCATGACTATTTTACAGATGAAATATTTGGATTCTATTGTTAGAAATAAAAGTATTACAAAGGCGGGAGAGGAGCTTTTTGTTTCTCAACCTGGAATATCAAAGTCTTTAATTGAACTAGAAAAAGAGTATAATTTAAAATTTTTTCAAAGGAAGAATAATAAACTTATAATAACAGAAGAAGGATTTTATTTTTGGGAAAAAATAAGAAAGATATTACAAGAGATAGATGATATTTCTTCAGAAATGAGTTATTTTGGAAAGAAAAGAAGTTCATTAACAGTGGGTATAACTCCTATGATTGGGGTGTTTTTATTCCCAACTGTATTTACAAATTTTCATTATAATTTTCCTAGTACACAGGTAAATATAATAGAAAATGGATCCTTTGATATTTTTGAAGCAGTAAAAAATGATGAAATAAATATAGGTTTTTTAATTAGAGGAAAAGATGAAGATAAATTTATTGATAAAAAAATAAATGTTTTTCCTATTAAAACATCTAAACTTGTGTTTGGAGTATCAAAAAATCATAGATTTGCTAAAAGAAAAAAAATTAATTTTGAAGAAATCGGTAAGAATCCAATAGTCCTGTTAAAGGGTGGATCATATCAAAATTTTAAAATAATGGATATTTTTAAAGAAAATGGAATAGAACCTAACATAGAAATTTTTACAAATCAGTTAAGTGTTACAAAAAATCTTCTTCAAAATGGGCAAACAGGAAGTTTTTTTATTAAAGAATATATTGAAAATGAAAGTGATATAGTAGCTATAGAACTTGAGGAAAATATAGAGATAGAGATTCTATTTGCATGGAAAAAAGATAGTGTAATAAATAAAATTTTATTAGATTTTATAAAAAGCGTGAAAGAAATAAAAATTTAAATAAGAAAAAGACAAAAAGAGTGATTGTTGGGCACTGATTAAAAATTAGTATTACAAAAAATAATCGCTCTTTTTTTATTGGGAATTATAGAGTTTTAAATTTTATAAAATTGACAGGTCATGTAGGTATAACTTTTAGTTATGCTTACATGATTTTTTGTTTCTAAAAAAAGTATTTAAGTTATGTTAGAATCAAATTAAATCTGATGGCAAGTCTAAAAACAAACTGTTTTGTTCTGTTTATAATCGATTTGAATTGGGGGTGCTTAAACTTTTGATAAAGTTATAGGAAATTATACTTAAATAAGGGGAGATGCTATGCAGTTTGACTTATCAATTTTCTTAATGGATCAGTTTGTTTTAATGTTTATAACTTTAACTATAGGAATGGCAGTTGGAAAAATTTTGAAATTGGACACTTCGGGGACACTTTTTGTAGGATTAGGACTAGGATGGTGGATAAAAAAATATGCTGAAAATATAATATTAAATCCACAAAGTGAAGCGAAAGTTGTTAAAGCTGCAGAAAAATTAATAAGTGTATCAGTAGTTGATGATCTATTCTTTACTCTATTTCTAATTTTCTTTGTGGCAACGGTAGGACTATTAACTGCTGACAAAATAGCAATTGTTTTAAAAAAATATGGATGTAAGTTTGTATTGCTAGGTTTTATTATAACAGCAGTAGGAGCAGCAGGAACATATGGAATGACTTATTTTATGAAAGGAGTTAATCCATATGAAATAATGGGAGTTTACTCAGGAGCTTTAACAAGTTCGCCAGGACTTGCAGCGGCTATTGAAACAACTAAAACTCAATCTATGGAGGTTATTGAAAATTATGAAAATAACACTCTAAAAGAAAAACAAGAGATATTGGAAGATATTGGCGTAAAGTCAGAATCAAAGGATATTTCAAAATTAACAGCAGAACAAAAACTAAAATATAGAACTATGGCTGAAGCAGGAGTAGGAACAGGGTATGCAGTTGCTTATCCTTGGGGAGTGATCATAGTAATAATAATGATGCAAATTATACCTAAAGTATTCAGAATTGATTTAGATAAAGAGTATGAAAAATTCAATAATGAAATGAAGGTAGATGAAGTTGAACATAAAAAAATAAAAACAGTAAACTTTAACCTTGTAAGCTTTGGAAGTGTATGTGTTTTTGGTTACTTTATAGGTATGGCAAAAATATATATGGGGGAATCCTTAGGATGGTTTTCACTTAGTGCAACAGGTGGAGTTTTAATTGCAGCTCTTATATTAGGGTATATAGGAAAAGTTGGTGGACTATGTTTTAGAATGGACAAGGTAATACTGGGAGAGGTTAGAGATTTAGGACTTTCTATGTTCTTAGGAGTTGTAGGATTGAGATATGGCTTTGCTGCTGTAGAGTCACTAACTGGTTCAGGATTAATGCTTTCAATATCTGCAATTTTAGTAGGAGTGATTGCAATTACAGTAGGATATCTTGTTGGAAGATTTGTTTTAGGAATTAATTGGATTATGCTCTCAGGAGCTATATGCGGTGGGATGACGTCAACACCAGGTTTAGGAGCAGCTATTTCTTCAGCAGGAGGAAAAGATGATCCAGCAGCGGGGTATGGAGCAACTTATCCTTTTGCATTATTTGGAATGGTATTGTTTACCATTATTATGAATAAACTTCCGATATTATAGGGTGATTCTTTGTTTAATAACATTAATTTTTTAATTAAGTTTAGATAAATTTATTAAAAGGGAGAGAGTTATGGAAAAACGTATTCTATGTGAGGAATTAAAGGACAAAGTTATGTCAGCAGAGCAAGCTATAGAGTTTATAAAACCATCTATGGTAATTGCAGCTAGTGGATTTACACCTTCAGGGTATCCCAAAGCAGTTCCTCTTGCTTTAGCAGAAAAAATTGGAAAAACAGGAGAAAGTTATGATTTGACTCTTATTACAGGTGCTTCTGTAGGGGATGAACTAGACGGAGCGTTGTCAAGAGTAGGAGCAATTTCAAAGAGATATCCATATCAAACAAATGGATCAATGAGAAAATGCTTAAATGAAGGTTGTGTAAAATATCAAGATATGCATTTAAGTCATGTTGGTCAATGGATGAATTATGGGTTCTTTGGAAATATAGATATAGCCTTAGTAGAGGCATGTATGATAACAGAAAATGGTGGAATTGTTCCAACTACTTCAGTAGGAATAAGCCCACAGGCCATATCTAATGCAGATATGGTTATTGTAGAGATAAATACAACTCAACCTCTAGGACTAAAAGGGTGTCATGACATTTATATGGTTGGAAACCCTCCTTATAGAGAAGCTATACCTCTAAAACATCCAGGGGATAGAATAGGAACTGACTATATACCTTGTGATCCAAAAAAAATAGTTGCAATAGTTTATTGCGATATTCCAGATAAAACAAGAGATTTAGGAGAGATAGATGAAGATTCTAAAAAAATATCTCAACATATTATAAAATTCTTTGAATCAGAAGTAGAAGCAGGAAGATTACCTGAAAACTTATTACCTTTACAGTCAGGAGTAGGATCTGTAGCTAATGCAGTATTAGGAGGACTTGTAGAATCTAAATTTGAAAATCTTACTTGTTTTACAGAAGTTATTCAAGATTCTATGTTTGATCTTATAGATGCAGGAAAGGTTAAAGTAGCCTCTGGAACATCTTTTACACCATCTTCAAAAGGATTGAAGAAGCTGTTAGATAATATAGAACACTATTCAAAATATTGTATATTAAGACCTCAAGAAATATCGAATAACCCAATTCTTGCAAGACAATTAGGTGTTATTTCAATGAATACAGCAATAGAAGTAGACATTTATGGACATGTTAATTCTACAATGATTATGGGAAGTAAAATGATGAATGGAATAGGGGGTTCAGGAGATTATACAAGAAATGCATATATTTCAATGTTTGCAACTGTATCTACTGCTAAAAATGGAATGATTTCATCTATAGTACCAATGGTTTCCCATGTTGACCATACAGAGCACGATGTACAAATAGTTGTTACAGAGCAAGGATTAGCAGATTTAAGAGGATTAACTGCAAAAGATAGAGCCTTGGCGATAATTAATAATTGTGCTCATCCTGATTACAAACCATTATTACTAGAATATTTTGATAGAGCTTGTGGAGAGATTGGAGGGCATGAACCTCACATTATTGGTGACGCATTATCATGGCATGATAAGTTTTTAAAAACAGGAAGTATGAAATAAAAAATAGAATTTAGGAGGATTTCAAATGATTAAAGAGGAAAAATTAACTTCTATTAAAGAGATGGTTAAAAAATTTGATGCTGTAGTAGAAAAAGGGCTAGAAAAAAGACCAGAAAAAAGAGCGGTATTTAAAACTGCATCAGGAGATGTTGTAAATAGACTTTACACTCTAAATGATATAGCAGATTTTGATTATGAAAGAGATTTAGGAGTTCCTGGACAATATCCTTATACAAGAGGAGTACAGGACACAATGTATAGAGGAAAAGATTGGACAATGAGAATGTATGCTGGTTTTGCTACAGCAGAGTTATCAAATGCAAGATATAAATATTTAATAGAGCAAGGATCTATGGGGTTATCAGTAGCTTTCGATTTACCTACTCAAATAGGATATGACTCAGACCATGAATTAGCAGAAGGAGAAGTTGGTAAAGTTGGAGTTGCAATAGACTCTTTAGCTGATATGGAAATACTTTTTGCAGGTATCCCTCTAGATAAAGTAAGTACATCAATGACAATAAACGCTCCTGCAGGAGTATTACTAGCTATGTATTTAGCTGTTGCTGAAAAACAAGGTGTAACTTTTGATAAGTTAAGCGGAACTATTCAAAATGATATTTTAAAAGAATACATAGCAAGAGGAACATATATTTTCCCACCAATTCCTTCAATGAGATTAATCACTAATATATTTGAATATTGCTCAAAAGAAGTTCCTAAGTGGAATACAATTTCAATCTCAGGATACCATATTAGAGAGGCAGGTTCTACAGCGGCTCAAGAGGTTGGATTTACTTTAGCAGATGGTATTGCTTATGTTGAAGCAGCTATCAAAGCAGGATTAGATGTAGATTCTTTTGCACCTAGACTATCTTTCTTCTTTAATGCTCACAATGATCTGTTAGAAGAGGTATCAAAATATAGAGCTGCAAGAAGATTATGGGCAAGAATAATGAAAGAGAGATTTGGAGCTAAAAATCCAAAATCACTAGCTTTAAAATTCCATACTCAAACAGCTGGATCAACATTAACAGCTCAGCAACCAGAGAACAACATAGTAAGAGTTGCTATTCAAACTCTTGCAGCTGTAATGGGAGGAACACAATCATTACATACTAACTCAAAGGATGAGGCTCTTGCACTTCCAACAGAAAAATCTGTAATGGTAGCTCTTAGAACTCAGCAGATAGTTGCTAATGAAAGTGGAGTAACAAATACAATCGATCCTTTAGCAGGTTCTTATTACATAGAAGCTAAAACATCAGATATAGAAAAACAAGCTATGGAATATATCAAAAAGATAGATGAAATAGGTGGAGCAACAGTAGCAATTGAAAAAGGATATATTCAAGAAGAGATAATGAACTCTGCTTATAATACTCAAAAAGATATAGAAAGTGGAGAAACAATTATAGTTGGAATGAATAAATATGTTGTAAAAGAGGAAGCACCAAAAGGTCTTTTAAAAGTTGATCCAATTGTAGGAGAGCAACAAAAAGCTAAAATAGCAGCATTAAAAGCAAAAAGAGATAATGCAAAAGTAGAAGAGACATTAAAAGTATTAAAAGCTGCATGTCCAACAGATGAAAACTTAATGCCATTAATTCTTGACTGTGCAAGAAATTATGCAACTCTTGGTGAAATTTGTGGAGTAATGAGAGAGGAATTTGGAGAGTATAAACAAGCTGTAAAATTATAGTTTAAAAGTATAACTTAAAATTATGCCAGTGGGAATAAAAAAATAATAGATTCTATTATTGATTAAAGCAAATTAGGAGGAATAAAAGGTATGGACAGACTTATAAGAGTTTTAGTAGCGAAGCCAGGATTAGATGGGCACGATAGAGGTGCTAAAGTAGTAGCAAGAGCATTGAGAGACGCAGGAATGGAAGTTATATATACAGGTCTTAGACAGACTCCAGAAGAGATTGTAAACGCAGCTATTCAAGAAGATGTAGATGTAGTTGCATGTAGTATTCTTTCAGGAGCTCATAATACATTACTTCCAAGAGTTAAAAAGTTATTAATAGAAAAAGAAGCAGAAGATATATTATTTATAGCAGGGGGTGTAATTCCAGCTGATGATATACCATTCTTAAAAGAGAACGGTATTGCAGAAGTATTTACTCCTGGAACAACATCAACAGAGACTATTGATTATATAAGAGCAAATGTGAGAAGTTAAAGACATTTCTGTATAAAGGGGTCTGAGATGGAAAAAATAAAACAAGGTATTTTAAATAGAAACGTAAGAAGTGTAGCAAGACTTATAACGATGGCTGAAAATGGTCAAAGTGATGCTCTTAATTTAGTAAAAGAATTGTATTACAAAACAGGTAATGCCTATGTAATAGGCATTACTGGCCCTCCAGGGGCAGGGAAAAGTACACTTACTGATAAACTTGCAAAAGAATTTAGAAGTAAAGGTAAAAAAATAGGGATTATAGCAGTAGATCCTACAAGCCCATTTACAGGAGGAGCCATATTAGGAGATAGAGTTAGAATGTCAGACCTTAATATGGATCCTGGAGTTTTTATCAGATCTATGGGTGCTAGAGGGCATCTAGGAGGAATATCAGAAAGTACAGGTGTAGCAATTGATATATTAGATATATACGGTTGTGACTATATCTTTGTAGAAACAGTAGGTGTAGGACAATCAGAAGTAGATATAGTAAAAGCTTGTGATACTACACTATTAGTGATGGTACCTGGATTAGGAGATGATATTCAAGCTATAAAAGCTGGAATTATGGAAATAGGAGATGTATTTGTAATAAATAAAGCAGATAGAGAAGGAGCAGAAAAAACAGCAAGAGAGATAAAAATGATGTTAGGAGTTGTAAAAGATGGGTGGACTCCACCAGTGGAGATGACAGTGGCAGCTGAAGGTAAAGGTATTAGTGAATTATCAGAAGCATTGATTAAACACCAGAGTTACTTAACAACTACAGGAACTGGATTTTTAAAGAAAGTTTCAAATAACAAGAATAAAGTTCTAACTCTTGTGAGAGAAAGAATAGAAAAAAGATTGTTTGAAAAAACAGAAGATGGAAATATTATAGAAAATTTTTCAGAGAAGATTACTAAAAAAGAGATGGATCCTTACGAGGCAGCAGATCTTATACTGAAAAAAATGTATGAATAAACATGAAAGAATCCAATTCAAAATAAAAAAGGAGATTTATAATGAATGTAATGAAATTAGATCATGTGGGAATAGCAGTAAAAAATTTAGATGAGGCTGTGAAAGTATATAAAGATTTAGGACTTGAAGTTCATGGTGTTGAAACAGTTGAACAGCAAAAGGTAAAAGTTGCGTTCCTTCCAGTTGGAGATACAGAAGTTGAACTTTTAGAATCTACTACAGAAGATGGACCTATTGCAAAATTTATCGAAAAAAATGGAGAAGGGTTTCAGCATCTTGCGTTTAAAGTTGAAGATATTGAAAAAGCTATAGCTGAAATGAAAGAAAAAGGATATAGAATGATTGATGAGACTCCTAGATATGGAGCTGGAGGAGCTAAAATAGCATTTATGCATCCTAAAGGGACTAAGGGTGTTTTAGTAGAATTAAGTCAAAGATAACTAAATGATAGGAGGCTAAAAATGTCTGTTGCAGCAAAAAAACTTGAAGAATTAAACAAAAAGAAAGAGATTGTATCTAAAGCAGGGGGAGCTAAAAGAATAGAAAAGCACCATGCAAGCGGAAGAATGACAGCAAGAGAGAGAATGGAATATTTCTTTGATGATGGAACTTTTATTGAATTAGATGCTTTTATTCAACATAGATGTACAAATTTTGGAATGGAAAAAGAAGAATTACCGGCAGAATCAGTTATAACTGGATATGGAAAAGTAGATGGAAGACTTGTTTATGCTTTTGCACAAGATTTTACAATTTTTGGTGGATCTTTAGGAGAGATGCACGCTAAAAAAATATGTAAAGCGATGGACATGGCATTAAAAGTTGGTTGCCCTTTAGTTGGATTGAATGATTCAGGAGGAGCTAGAATACAAGAAGGAGTAGATTCTTTAAGTGCTTATGGTGATATTTTCTTCAGAAATACTAGATGTTCTGGAGTAATCCCACAAATATCTGCAATAATGGGGCCGTGCGCTGGTGGAGCGGTTTACTCCCCTGCAATAACTGATTTTGTGTTTATGGTTGATCAAACATCTCAAATGTTTATTACAGGACCACAAGTTATAAAAACAGTTACAGGAGAAGAGATAAGTGCAGAAGGGTTAGGAGGAGCAATGGCTCACAACTCTGTAAGTGGATGTGCTCAATTCGTTTCTTCTAGTGATAAAGCTTGTTTAGACGAAATAAGAAGACTTTTATCTTTCCTTCCTTCTAATAATTTAGAGAAGGCACCTGCATTTGCATTTGAAGGGGATCTTAATGAGAAGATTGAGGAATTAAATGAAATAATTCCTGATAATGCAAATAAAGCTTACGATATGCACGTAATTATAAGAAAACTTGTAGATAATGAGGATTATATGGAGTACCAAGCTCATTATTCTAAAAATATTGTTACTTGCTTTGCAAGAATAAATGGAAAATCAGTTGGAATTATAGCTAATCAACCAAACGTAATGGCAGGATGTTTAGATATGAATGCTGCTGATAAATGTGCAAAATTTGTAAGAACATGTGATGCGTTTAATATACCTTTACTAACAATAGTAGATGTACCAGGATTTTTACCAGGAGTAAAACAGGAACATGATGGAATAATAAGACACGGAGCTAAAATATTATATGCATACTCAGAGGCGACAGTTCCTCAAGTAACTTTAATTACAAGAAAAGCTTACGGTGGAGCATATGTTGCTATGAGTAGTAAATCAATAGGTGCAGATACAGTACTTGCTTGGCCAACTGCAGAAATAGCTGTAATGGGTGTAGCAGGAGCAGTAAATATTCTTTTCAGAAATGAGATAAAAGCTGCTGGAGATGCTAAGGCAAAAACAAAAGAATTATCAGAACAATATTCTAAAGAGATTGCTAATCCATATCAGGCTGCTAAGAGAGGGCTAGTTGATGACATTATAGAACCAAGTACTTCGAGACAAAGAATAATAGATGCGTTTAATATGTTAGAAGGAAAGAGAGATAAATTACCTGCTAAAAAGCATGGAAATATTCCTTTATAGGAAAGGAGTGGTGAATACAAATGAATATTACTCAAATATTGGAAATATTTTCTGATAAAGAAATGATACAAACTTTAAGTTTTTCAGAAAAAATGTTAGGAGTAGCTGTAACAGTTATATTGGGAATGGGATTAACATTCTTAGTGCTTATAGTGCTTCAATATCTTATAGGTGTATTAACATCTTTCATGATTGCAAAACCTTCTGATAAAAATAAGCAAACTAATAATGCATCAGAGGATAAAAAAGTTACGAAAGAAATTGTAAATGAACAAGATGATGACATTATAGAAGATTCTATAGTGGATAATACAGAAGAGTTAGTTGCTGCAATAACAGCAGCACTTACTCTAAAATTAGGAAGAGAAAATAGATTTATAGTTAAGGATATTGTAAGAGTTGCGGATAATACGCCAGTTTGGAATAGAACAGGTCTTTTAGAACAGATGACAAGTAGATTCTAAATAAATTTAACTTAAAAGGAGAAAAATATGAAAAAATTTAGAGTAGTAGTTAATGGAAATGAATACGAGGTAGGAATAGAAGAGATTAAAGGAGAATCGGGATCTATGCCAACGCCAAAAGTTGCACCAGCAGTAGCTCCAGCACCTGCTAAAAAAGTTGCAGCTCCAGCTCCAGTAATGAAAGCAGCTCCAGCTCCTGTATCAGCAGGAAGTGAAACAGTAACAGCTCCAATTCCAGGTGTTATCTTAACTATGTGTGTAAAAGTAGGGGATAAAGTAGCTAAAGGTTCAACTCTTCTAGTTTTAGAAGCAATGAAAATGGAAAATGAAATTATGGCACCAATCGATGGAGTAGTATCAGAAATAAGAGCTCAGCAAGGAACTTCAGTTAATGCTGGTGATATACTTGTAGTAGTATCTTAATAAAAGGAGGGTACTTGAATGTTTCAGATTTTTATAGATTTTTTATCTAGTACAGGATTTTCGGCAGTGAATATAGGAGATATTATAATGATAATAATCTCTTGTGTGTTACTTTATTTAGCTATTGTTAAAGGTTTTGAACCATTGTTATTAATTCCAATTGCTTTTGGAATGTTATTAGCTAATTTACCTTTGTCAGGAATGATGACTCCAGGTTCTATAGATGCAAAAACAGGGTTAGCATCACCAGGAGGTCTGTTCTATTACTTATATCAAGGGGTTAAATGTGGAATATTCCCACCGTTAATTTTCTTAGGTGTAGGAGCAATGACAGATTTTGGTCCATTAATTGCTAATCCAAAATCATTACTTTTAGGAGCAGCAGCACAATTTGGAATTTTCTTTACATTCTTTGGGGCTATAGCATCAGGATTATTTACAGCACAAGAAGCAGCTTCTATAGGAATTATAGGTGGTGCAGATGGTCCAACAGCAATATTTTTAACATCAAGACTAGCTCCACACCTTTTAGGACCAATAGCAGTGGCGGCTTATTCATATATGGCATTAGTGCCAATTATTCAACCTCCTATTATGAAATTCTTAACTACAAAAGAGGAAAGAATGATAAAAATGGAGCAGTTGAGAACAGTAAGTAAAAAAGAAAGAATAGTATTCCCAGTAGTTGTAACAATATTAGTTTCTTTTGTTGTTCCACCAGCTACATCTTTAGTAGGAATGTTAATGTTAGGAAACTTAATAAGAGAGAGTGGTGTTGCAGTAAGACTAGAAGACACTGCTAAAAATGCTTTAATAAATATAGTAACAATAGTTTTAGGATTATCTGTAGGAGCTACAGCGAATGCAGCAACATTCTTAAATGTAAAAACTTTAGCGATAATAGCTTTAGGAGTTACAGCATTTGGAATAGGAACAGCTTCTGGAGTATTGCTTGCTAAATTTATGAACAAATTCTTAAAAAGTCCTATAAATCCATTAATTGGATCAGCAGGAGTTTCAGCTGTACCAATGGCAGCAAGAGTTTCTCAAGTTGTAGGACAAAAAGAAAATCCAAGTAACTTCTTACTTATGCATGCAATGGGACCAAATGTTGCAGGGGTTATAGGTTCAGCAGTAGCTGCAGGTGTATTACTTGCTATGTATAATTAGAATTATGAATTATGAATTATTAAAAAATAATATGGAATAATTTTTTAATAATTTTAATAGAAAAAGGACTTGAGTAATGTCTAATTAAGCTTAAGTCTTTTTTCTTTATAAAAAATAAAAGCGAGGGTAAAAAAATGAAAAAAATTGATTTAAATTGTGATTTAGGTGAAAGTTTTGGAACATATAAATTAGGAATGGATAAAGAGATTTTAAAATATATATCCTCGGCTAATATAGCGTGTGGATGGCATGCAGGTGATCCTGTTGTTATGGATGAGACAGTTAAGTTAGCTAAACTTAATAATGTAGAAATAGGAGCACACCCAGGATATCCTGATCTAATTGGATTTGGAAGAAGAGAGATGGGAGCAACTCCAGAAGAGATAAAAGCTTACGTTAAATATCAAGTTGGAGCTCTGGAAGCTTTTGCTAAATCAGAGAATAGAAAGTTACAACATGTGAAGCCTCATGGTGCAATGTATAATACAGCAGCTAAGAACTATAAAATTGCTTTTGCAATTGCGCAAGGGATAAAAGAAGTGAATAGTGAGTTAATATTACTAGGGTTAGCTAATAGTGAAATGATAAAAGCAGCCAAAGATGTAGGATTAAGAGTTGCAAATGAAGTCTTCGCTGATAGGGCTTATAACGAAGACGGAAGTCTAGTTGCAAGATCACTACCTGGAGCTGTTATACATGATAAAGATGAAGCTATAAGAAGAGTAGTAAGAATGGTTAAAGAGGGGAAGGTAGAAACAATAACAGGAAAAGATATAGAGATAGATGTTCAGTCTATTTGTATTCATGGTGATAACCCAGAAGCTCTAGAATTTGCTAAAAATATAAAATTATCATTAGAAAAAGATGGAGTTGAAATAGTTCCATTGGGGGGAGTTGTATAATGACAGAAAAAGAAAATAAAGGTGCCATTGTAGGAGCAGCATTTCTAATGGCAACATCAGCTGTAGGACCAGGATTTTTGACTCAGACGGCTGTTTTTACTGAGCAATTTAAATCAAATTTTGGATTTTCAATTCTAATATCAATAATTGCAACATTAGTGGTTCAATTAAATATATGGAGAGTAATCGGAGTTTCAGGAATGAGAGGACAAGATATTGCAAATAAAGTATTACCAGGATTAGGATATTTTATAGCTTTTCTAGTTTCTATGGGAGGATTGGCTTTTAATATTGGAAATGTAGGTGGAGCAGCATTAGGTTTTAATGTTTTGTTTGGTTTAGATTTGAAATACGGAATAATACTTTCTGGAGTTTTAGGAGCTATCATATTTTTATCTAAGGATATGGGAGCTTTAATGGATAAATTTACAAAAATATTAGGGATAGTTATGATATTGGTAATTACTTATGTGGCAATCTCTTCTAACCCACCTTTGGGAAGTGCTATATATCATTCGGTATTTCCAGAAGATATTTCAAAACTAAGTTTTTCATTGTTAACTCTTTTAGGAGGAACTATTGGGGGATATATAACTTTTGCAGGGGGGCATAGATTAATAGATGCCAATATAACAGGGGAGAAAAATTTATCAAAAATTAATCAAAGTTCTATATTAGGAGTGGGTTTATCAGGGATTATAAGAGTATCTCTTTTCTTAGCAATTTTAGGAGTAGTTTCAAGTGGATTTAAATTAGATCCTACAAATCCACCAGCTTCAGCATTTATGCAAGGAGCAGGAGTGGTTGGATATAAAATATTTGGAATTGTAATCCTTGCAGCAGCACTAACATCTATAGTAGGGGCAGCGTATACATCTGTTTCATTTTTAAAAACATTATCACCTTTTATAATGAAGAACGAAAAGCAATTTATAATAGGATTTATACTTATATCTACAATTATAATGAGTGTTGTAGGAAAACCAGTTACTTTACTTGTACTAGCAGGTTCTTTAAATGGAATAATATTACCAATAACATTAATTGTAGTTTTATTTGCTTCTAAAAATAAAGAGATTGTAGGTTCTTATAAACATTCAAATCTATTAGTTGTTTTAGGAGGAATAATCGCAATTGCTATGGGATATGCAGGTATAGTTTCACTGGAAAGCATAATGACGATTTTTAAATAGAACTGAAATAAAAGTGTTTATATCGGAGGGAATATGGAATTCTTAAAAGCGGGAGATTCAGCTTTGATTATTGAAGTTGGTAACGAAATTTCCCCAGAAATAAATTTTAAATTAAAGAAAATTACAGAATATTTAGATGCATTAGAAAATGATTTTATAACGGATTTACTTCCAACTTATAAATCAATGATTGTTTATTATAATCCTTTAAAAATCTCTTTTGATAGTTTAAAAAAAATTATTGAAGAGGGTTTTGATACTGAAAAAGCAGAAGGAAATGCATTAAGAAAAGAGATTGTAGAGATTCCAGTGTTATATGGAGGAGAATACGGTTTAGATATAGAGAATATAGCTAGTCACAATAAAATATCTGTGGAAGAAGTAATAAAAATTCATACATCTGAAGAGTATCTTATATATATGCTTGGCTTTACTCCTGGATTTCCTTATTTAGGAGGAATGTCTAAAAAAATAGCAACTCCTAGACTTGAAACCCCTAGAGTAAAAATACCAGCAGGGTCAGTGGGGATAGCAGGAGAGCAAACAGGGGTATATCCTATAGAAAGTCCAGGAGGATGGCAATTGTTAGGTAGAAGTCCATTGGAGTTTTTCTCACCTTTAAAAGAGAGACCTTTTCTTCTGAAGGCTGGAGATTATATAAAATTTAAGTCTATTTCTCAAGAAGAATATGATGAGATAAAAAAAGAAATAATTTCAGGTAACTATGTTGAAAAAAGATATTTAAAGGAGATGTAGGAATGAGTAGTTTTGAAATATTAGATGCAGGATTATTGACTACAGTTCAAGATCTAGGGAGACATGGATATCAGAGGTATGGTGTTTCTCAGTCTGGAGTAATGGATGTTTTTTCTGCTAGAATTGCCAATGAATTAGTGGGTAATTTAAAGGGTGATGCTTTGCTAGAAATGACATTAAAAGGGGCTTCTATAAAGTTTTTACAGGAGATGGTAATTGCAATAACAGGAGCTGAATGTGAGGCTTATATAAATGATAAAAAAATTGAACTTTGGAGAAGCTATAAAGTTTTTTCTGGTGATAAATTAAAAATAGGGTTTTTAAAAGATGGATTAAGATCATATTTGTCTTTTTCAGGGGGAATAGATGTTCCTTTAATAATGGAGAGTAGATCTACAAATTTAAAAGCTAACATAGGTGGATTTGAAGGAAGAAAATTAAAAATTGGAGATCAAATTAAAGTCTTTTCTAAGAATAATCCAATTTTAAAAAAATTAAAACCAGAAATTATACCTAAATATGCAAAAGAAATAGAAATTGGAGTTATTTTAGGTCAACAAGAACATTGTTTTTCAGAAAAAGGGAAAGAAACATTTTTTACTAGTGAATACACTGTAAAATCAGAAAGTGACAGAATGGGGATAAGGGTTTCTGGAGATAAAGTAGAACACACAGATGGTGCAGATATTATATCAGATGGTATAACTTTTGGAGCTATTCAAATCCCTGGAAACGGGCAACCTATTATAATGATGGCTGATAGACAGACTATTGGGGGATATACAAAAATAGGGAATGTAATATCTGTTGATTTATCAAAATTATCTCAAGCAATTCCAGGAGACGTATTGAGATTTAAAAAAATAGAGCTAGAAGAAGCTGTAAGTAAAATTAAGGAAGAAGAGGAACTAATAAATAATAAAGATTCCTATATAACTATTTCAGAAGAAAATACTAGCAACCTATATACAGTTGTTATAAACAATCATATATACAATATAGAAATAGCAGAGATTATTGATTAAAGGGAAAATAATAGTTGAAGCGATAAAAATATTTGTAAATTTATGGGGGTTATAGATAGTTAGTGATATATAACTTTTAGTTATGTAAGAATAACTAATTCTTTATAAATAAAAAAACATAAAGATGATAGTATGTCTTAAAGGAGTTTGAGTGAACTTTTTTAGTTTTAAATGTTCTGAAAATAAATTTTTTTAAAATAAAAAAATGTGATGGGAGGTGTTTTTCTAATAATGGATATTAGTTAAAAAGTTTGGAAGTTTTTTCAAGAAAAAGGGGTGAGTTTATATGCATTTTGATTTATCAAGTTTTTTAATGGATCAGTTTGTTTTAATGTTTTTAACGCTTGCAATAGGGATGTTAGTGGGGAAAATATTAAAGTTAGGAACATCGGGTACTCTATTTGTTGGACTGGGAATAGGATGGTGGATAAAAAAATATGCTGAGAGCATGTTAATAAATTCAGACAGTACTGCTAAGGTAATTAAATCTGCAAAAAAATTAATATCAATTTCTGTTGTGGATGAGCTGTTTTTTACTTTGTTTTTAGTATTCTTTGTAGCATCAGTAGGGTTACTAGCAGCAGATAAAATAGCAATTGTTCTTAAAAAATATGGAGTAAAATTTGTAATATTAGGGTTTATAATAACAGCTATGGGAGCAGCAGCTACTTATGGAAGTACTTTTTTAATAAAAGGAATAAACCCGTATGAGGTAATGGGAGTATATTCTGGAGCTTTAACGAGCTCACCAGGACTTGCAGCAGCCATAGAAACAACAAAAAATCATACTTCAGAATTAGTTGAGAAGTATGAGGGAGACTCTAAAGAAGAAAAAAGAAAAATGCTAGATATTATAGACAAAAAATTAGTTGTAGATGATACACCAACTTTATCAGAGGATCAAAAGAAACAATATAGAGTTAATGCAGAGGCTGGAATAGGTGTAGGACACGCAATAGGATATCCTTGGGGAGTTATTATTGTAATTGTAGCTATGCAACTAATACCAAGAATGTTTAAAATGAATCTTATTGAAGAGTATGAAAAGTTCAATAGTGAAATGAATGATGAAGAGACGAATGTTAGAGAGATAAAAGCAACATCTTTTGATTTAATATCATTTGGAGTTGTTTGTGTTGCAGGTTATTTAATAGGTCTTATAAAGGTATATCTAGGATCTACTTTGGGATGGTTCTCACTTAGTGCCACAGGTGGAGTACTAATAGCAGCATTAATTTTAGGGTATATAGGAAAATTAGGTTGGCTATCTTTTAGAATGGACAAAAAAACTTTAGCAGAAGTAAGAGATATTGGACTTGCAATGTTCTTAGGAGTTGTGGGATTAAGATATGGGTTTGCTGCTATTGATTCTCTAACTGGTTCAGGATTAATGTTATCACTTACTTCAGTAGTAGTAGGATTAATAGCAATGGGAACTGGACTGTTAATAGGAAGATACGTGTTAGGAATAAACTGGATTATGCTATCAGGGGCTATTTGTGGAGGGATGACATCAACTCCAGGACTAGGAGCTGCAATTTCATCAGTAGGTGGAAAGGACGATCCAGCAGCGGGTTATGGAGCAACATATCCATTTGCACTTTTTGGAATGGTTTTATTCACAATAATACTACATAAATTACCTATTTAGATAATTGAATTAAATAAAGTATTAAATAAAATAAGGACTAGGTATTTAGAAGAATATCAGTCCTTATTTTTTATATGAGTGTCTAAATTTTATATTAGCCTTTAAATTTTATATTATTATTAAAATTATTTATTAGTTAATTATAAATTGGAAAGCATTGGTTCATACCATTTTTTAGTAATTCTTCAGTTCTTGTAGTTCCATCTTTTAAAGTTGAAATTTTAAGATGTTTTCCTTTGAATCTTGTTAAATCAACAGGAATATTTGCTGAAATAATTATAGATTTAGCATTTTTTATATCTGTGTCAGTTAATTTGTTTCTTGTTTCATCGGGACAAACCAGTTCTATTTTTAGATTAATTCCTAAATTTTTGGCTTTAACTTCAAAAGAATTAGCACACATATATGTATGAGCAATTCCTTGAGGACAGCCAACTACAACAACAATATCATAGTTAGAGTTATCTTTTAAAATAGGTGCAAAATCAACAGTAGACTCATTTGAAAAGAGTATAGCTAGAATCTCTTCTTCAGAAATAGATCTTAAAATCTCTGCTCTAATAGAATCTTTTAATAAAAGAACCGATAACTTTGACAAAGTATCAATATGTAAATTATTCATGTGAGAAGGACAAGCAATCATAAAAAATAAAGTTGAAGGATTACCATCAAGGGAGGCAAAATCAATTCCATTTTTTATTCTTCCAAAAACGATACAAGGGGATAAAACAGAATTACTTTTTGCATGAGGAATAGCAATTCCTTCTTCAAGTCCAGTTGAAGATTGTGACTCTCTTAAAAGAATAGCTTTTTTAAATTCGCTGATGTCATTTATTTTTTTATTAACAAAAAGTAAATTAATTAACTCATCAATAACCTCTTCTTTAGTAGAACTTTCTAAATCAAGTTTTATTAACTCTTTGGATAACATATCTTTTAGCATTGCCTACCATCCTTATAAATATTTATATTAAAAAGAAAAATGTATGTTATATTGTTAGAGAAAAAATAGGTAATTCCTTTTCATAAGAAAAAAATAGAGCCCTTATTTTTATAAATTATAATAACATTTTTATTTTTATAAATTATAATAACATTTTTATTATTATAAGGTATAATTAATTAAAAACAAAGTTAAAAAATAATTATAAAATAGGAGTTATTAATGAAAGTAGCGATAATAGGACCTATAGATTCTTGTACAAGAATAGAAGAGGTAATGAAAAAATATTTTAAAAATTTTAAAGTAGAAAAATATCCTGTGAGTAAAATAGATGATGCTTATTTAGAAGCTAAAAAAGCACAAGAAAAATGTGCAGCAATAATTTTTTCTGGTATAGGAGTTTACACAAAAGTAATGGAAAAAGTAGAAATTAGTTTGCCACATATTTATATCCCTCATTTAGCAGCAAGTATAATGAAACCATTATGGGAGCTTAAAGAGAAATACCCAAATTGCAGAAGCATTTCAATAGATTCAATATGTGATAGTGAAGAAGTTTATGATATTTTTAAAGAATTAAATCTAGAAGGGTTTGATATAAAAATAAAAGGATATTCTCATGAGGCGGAAGAAGGAGACTATGTAGAGTTTCATAAAAAAAATCAAGAAGAAAAGAAAAATAGTGTAGCTATAGTAGGGCTTGGATGGGTTTATGAAGAGTTGAAAAATAGAGGATATAATGCCATTAGACTCTATCCAATTATAAGCACAATAAGATATTCTATAAATGAACTAATTCATAAACTGAATGTTAGAGATGCAAAAGAAGCAACGATAGCAGTTCAATTAATAAAAGTAAATATGGATATAGAAAGTGATCATTATAGAATAATGGAGATTAAATCTATAGTGGAGGGAGAGCTAGTTGAGTATTTAAAAGAAATTCAAGGTTCCATATTTAATTCAGGTTGGGATCAGTATGTTATTTATACTACAACAGGAGCTTTAAGTAACAAAGATAATATATCTTTATTAAGACAAAAAATGAAATCCTTGGAAGTTAAAAAAATAAAGTTAGCAATAGGGAATGGGTATAGTAAAACAGCTTACAAAGGAGAGATGAACGCTAAAAAAGCTTTAAAAAAATCTCTTATGGAAAAAGAAAGTTCAATATATGAAGTAAGCGATGAAAAGATAAAAGGGCCATTGCTATCTTTTGACGAATTAGAGTATGATTATGTTGTTGCTAGTGATGATATTAAAGACTTGTCGGAAAAATTAAAGGTTAATATTCTTTATTTAAAAAAAATAGAAGCAATTATAAAAAAATATGGAAAAAATCTATTTACCAGTGATGAACTATCAAATTATTTAGGGATAAGTATAAGAAGTGGAAATAGACTTATAAAAAAAATAATTGATGGTGGCTATGGAAAAAGAAAAGAAATTAAAAGTGTAAATACAGTTGGAAGACCCAAAGAGACTATAGAAATAGATTTGTGTAAGTAAAAGGTATTTAAAATATATTTTAAATAGATGAAGATAAAGTCTCAACTGTAATATAAAAAATTAAATAAGTGTTTAAATTAGTCTTAGTCCTATATTTTTAGAGCTAAGACTAATTGTTTTTTGAGTAAAATATCTAAAGAAAAGAATGAAATGTTCTAAAAAAATATAAAATGGTTGACAAAAATCGAAAAAGGTAATAAAATAATTTTTATAATAAAAGACATATTCAAGACACGTCGTTAAATCAGAAGACGTTATATTTTTTCTAAAATAATAATTAAAAATAAAAAGTATAAAGGGATGAATTAGTATGAACAGAAAAGAATTAAAGGAAAAAGTTATTCGTGCAATAGATGAGAGCAGAGAGTCTATTATTAATGTTGGAAGAGAGATTTATGAAAATCCTGAATTAGGTTTTAAGGAATTTAAGACAACAGAAAAAGCAGCTAACTTTTTAAAAAACTTAGGATTAGGAGTAGAAACTAATATTGCTGTAACAGGATGTAAAGCAATTATTGACTCAGGAAAACAAGGTCCAAATATATCAATATTAGGTGAGTTAGATTCTGTTTCATGTGCAGATCATTGTGATGCTGTAGAAGGGGGAGCTGTTCATGCGTGTGGACATAATATTCAGGTAGCAGGAATGTTAGGAGCAGCATTAGGACTTGTAAAAAGTGGAGTTATGCCAGAGCTTAATGGAAAAGTAACTATAATGGGGACACCATCGGAAGAGTTTATCGAACTTGAATACAGAGCTTCTTTAAGAGAGAAAGGATTATTAAAATATTTTGGTGGAAAACAAGAACTTATTTATAAAGGATATTTTGATGATGTAGATATGTCAGTAATGTTTCATTCTTTAGATATGGCAGGAAAATCAGCACTAGTAGGTCCAGTAAGTAATGGATTTATAGGAAAAAAAGTTACCTTTATAGGAAAAGAAGCTCATGCAGGATCTGCTCCACACGAAGGAATAAATGCTTTAAATGCTGCTATGTTAGCAATAAATAATATTCATGCTCAAAGAGAAACATTTAAAGATACTGATAGGGTAAGAGTTCATCCAATAATTACAAAGGGTGGAGATATAGTAAACTCTGTTCCTGCAGAAGTGAAAATGGAATCATATGTTAGAGCAAGAACGATTGAAGGAATGTTAGATTCAAATATTAAGGTAGATAGGGCGCTTAAAGCAGGAGCTATGGCATTAGGAGCAAGCGTAGAAATCACATCTATTCCAGGATATTTACCTATACTTAGAACACCAGCTTTAGATGATATATTTAAAGAGAATTTATTATTTTTAGGAATAGAAGAGGATAAAATTGATGAAGGTGGAGATTTTACAGGATCATTCGATTTTGGAGATGTTTCTCAACTGATGCCAGCTATCCATCCAATGATTGGAGGAATATCAGGGAATCTTCACACTAGAGGTTATAAAATTGTGGATGAAGAATTAGCTTACATTATTCCAGCTAAAGCTATGGCTTTAACAATAGTGGATTTATTATTTGATGATGCAAGTTCAGCAAAAAAAATACTTGAAAATTTCAAACCAAAAATGACAAAAGAAGAGTATTTAAAATTTATGCAAGATAGAGATAAAGTAGAGATATTTAAAGGTTAATTAAAATAAATTAAAATAAAATAAAAAAGGGGAGTTATTATGGAAAATCAACAACACATGTTTTATGCAAATCATCCATTATTGTGGGGAGTTGCTGCTTTTGGAATTTTTATAGTTTTAATCCAATCAGGATTAATTATAAAAAAGTCAATTGAAGCAGGAAAAGCTTTAGGAATTACAGAGGAAAGTATAAAAAAGGGAATTAAAGTTAGTGCGGTATCTAGTATAGGACCAGCTCTAGGAGTAGTTGGAAGTCTACTTGCATTATTAGTAACAATGGGATCTCCAGTTTCTACTGTAAGATTAAGTTTAATAGGAAGTTCAAATTATGAGGCAATGGCAGCAAACTTTGGAGCAAAAGCAATGGGATCTGAGTTATCAACAAATATGCTTCCAGTAGTATTTACAAATGCTTTATGGACAATGGCACTAGGTTCTCTAGGTTGGATAATTTTTGTTTTCTTATTCGCACATAAAATGGATAAAGTTAATGGATTATTAACTAATGGAAGAAAAGCTCTTTTACCAGCTGTAGGATTAGGAGCTATGTTAGGATCATTTGCTTTCTTTAACGTTGGAAATTTAATGAAAATTTCAACAAGCCCTGATATAACAGTTGCAGGTGTTTCTGGAATGATAATTATGGTTGTTTGTATTAAGCTTGGGGAGAAAAAGATTGGTTGGCTAAAAGAATGGGCACTTACTTTCGCAATGTTTGGTGGAGCAATAATAGGAACACTTATTAAATAAAAGGGGATGAAAATAATGAATATTTATAATGATTATATAGAGGATATTACTAAAATTGGAAGAAGTACTATGATCTTAGGAGGATTAGCTTCTTTACTTCCAGCACTTGTAATGACATTTTACTTTGGATTTAATCCAGGAATTGCTGCAATAATGGCAGGAGCAATATCACAAATATCAGTATCAGGAGCTTTCTATTTTAGTGAGCCAATTAGTTACTATCCTATAGTAGGAAGAGCAGGATTATACATGGGATTCTTATCTGGAAACTTAGTTAATATGAGAATACCTGGAGCTATCTCATCTCAAGAAGCTTCAGGACACGTAGCTGGAACTGATAAAGGATCAATAATGGGAACAATTGGTATAGGAGTTTCTATATGGGTTGGAATAATATTTTTACTAATATCAGTTTTTGCAGGGCAAGTTTTATTATCACAAGTACCACCTAAAGTAATGGATATGCTTACTTTAATAATTCCAGCTTTATTTGGAGGAGTGTTCGCTCAATTTGCTATAAAATCACCAAAAACAGCAGTGTTTGCACTTTGTGTATCTTATGTAATGACAAGAATAGTTGATTTTATACCAGGAAAACCCTCTTTCTTAATAACTGTAGTTTCAGTATTCGCAACAATTATGTTTGCTAAAAAACTTATGGTTGATAAAGAGGAAAAAGAAAAAAATTAGTTAAAAATTAGGAGAAAAAAATATGAATAAAGAGAGAATTATTAAGAGTTTTATAGATATGGTAGAAATATCTTCTCCTTCAAAGCAAGAGGGAAATTTCACAAAATATTTAGCTGAAATTTTTACAGAGTTAGGCTTAGAAATATATTTAGATAATGGAAATAAAATATATGGAGGAGATTCGCCAACTTTATTTGCTAAATTAAAAGGAAATATAGAAGGGGAAGGAGTTACTCTAGCAGCACATACAGATGTTGTAGGACCATGCAATAATGTAAAGGTTGTTATTGACGGAGATGTAATAAGAACAGATAAAACAACAACATTAGGTGGAGATGACAAGGCTGGAATAGCTTCTATAGTAGAAGTATTAAAGGTTATTAAAGAGGAGCAAATTTCTCATAAAGATATATTTATAGTATTAACACCTTGTGAAGAGATTGGAATGTTAGGTGCTAAAAATATAGATTGGGAAAAAGTTCCATCACACATGATTCCTTCTAAAAATATGATAGTAATAGATAATGCTGGAGAAGCAGGATTAATTGCTCATACTGCTCCAAGTAAATATGATTTATGTTTTAAATTTGTAGGAAGAAAAGCTCATGCAGGTATTGAGCCAGAAAAAGGTATTAACGCAATTCAACTTGCATCAATAGCAATTGCAAATATGAAAATGGGTAGAATAGATGAGTTAACTACATCGAATATCGGAAGTATTGAAGCAAATTTCCCTACAAATGTTGTAGCGGATCAATGTGTTGTTAAGGCTGAAGTTAGAGGTCACTTAGAGGATAAAATATTAGAAATAATATCTGGATATGAAAAAGAGTGTCAAAATGCAGTTTCAAGTTTTGGAGGAAGTTATATTTTAGAAAAAGAGTGTAGTTTTCCAAGCTTAAAACCAACGGATAATCTTGTATTTGCAAATGAATTTGCCCAAATTTATGAAGAGTTAGGTGTAAAATCAGAACTTAGAGTAATCGGTGGAGGATCTGATAGTAATATTTTTGCTAAGAGAGGATACAACTCTATAATAATAGGAGCAGGAATGTACGATGTTCATACTGTTGATGAATCTTTAAATACTTTAGATTTATTTAAAACAACAGAAGCAGTTATAAGATATATCTCTAAATAGAAAAATTAAGAGATGTAATAGTACAATAGTTAAGGGAATAAAATGCTAAATAGTATAGCATTAAATAATAATAAAAATATAGTTTTTATAATGAGATAAAATTCAAATTATGAGAGCTATATTTTTTTTATTTTAATAAAATAGAACTTCTATTTCATGATACAATAAAGGAGTTTTATAATAAAAGAAGTATAAAATAAAAGAGAGAAATTAAAAAGGAGAAGCAAATGAAACATTTAGAAATTTTAACCGCAGAAGAGTTAATGAGAGCAAGATATGAGGCATATACAAAGGGAGACATAGATTTTATAATCTCTACTCACGACCCATTAACTGCAGAGGATTTAGATGAAGAGGAAACTAGAAAATGGGCAGTAGAATCTCAATGGTTAAGTTTAGAAATTTTAAATACAAAAGATGGAAAAGAAAATGATGAGGAAGGGGTAGTTGAATTCATCGTTAAATATATAGAAAAAGGTGTTGAAAAAATACATCATGAAAGAAGTTTATTTATAAAAAGAGATGGAAAATGGTTCTATTCAGGTTGGTTACCTCTACAAGGTACAATTGTAAAAGGAAAAAAAATCGGTCCAAATGATCCTTGTCCATGTGGTAAATTACCTATAAAAAAATATAAAAAATGTTGTGGAAAATAAGTTATAATTGGTGAATTAAATGAGGCAAATAAAATAGGAAGTGGAATTCATGAAAAGGAATATCTTTATAATATTAATATCTATTTTTTTTATTATAGCTTTTAAATATTGCGTTCATTTAAGGACTAGTCCAGTTGTTATGGGATTAAAAGTAGTCCCTAGAAGCTTAACAGAAAAAATTGTTGTTTCGGGAATAGTAACATCTGAAAAAACTTCATCTTTAGCTACAGAAGTGGTAGGAAAAGTTGAAAATATTTTTTATAAAGAGGGAGATTTAGTTAAAAAAGATGATTTAATATTGAGCTTAGATACCTCTAAAATTGATAGGGAAGTTGTTCAAGGGGAATATAATCTTTTGATGGCTAAAAATGAACTTTTAAAATTAGAAACTACAGATATAGAAATAGCTCAAGCTGAGTATTTATCTGCTAAAGATAATTTTAATATCTATAAGGAACAATACGTTAAATATAAAAAATTATATGATAAATCTCTTGTGAGTGTTTTAGAATTTCAAATGCAGGAAAATTTATACTCTAATGCTAAAAATAGGTATACTGCAGCAAATTCTAGACTAAACTCTTTAAAGTCAGGTTCTAGTAAAGAGATTTTAAAAAATACAGTTGAAATTGCTAATGAGAATCTTAACGTACTAAAGAAGCAAAGGGAAAAATATACTATAAGAGCTCCCTATGATGCAATAATAACTAGAAAAAAAGTTAATTTAGGTGAAATTGTAGAATCACAATCAGAACTATTTACAATATATTCCTTAGAAGGAAAATATATTGATATAGATTTAGATGAGAAGTATTTAACAAATACTAAATTAAAAAATAATGTAAAAATATATAAATCTAATGATAAAACTAATTTAACAGATGGTGAAATATATTATTTTGGACCAGATATAAGCAAAGAGAATGGAACTACTCAGATAAAAGCTAAGTTTTTAAATAATGAAACTTCATTTTTGTTTGGAAGCACTGTAAATGTAATAATAGAAGGGGATAAATTTGAAAATAGTTTGATAATTTCTAATGACTATATTTTAAATCAGGATTTAAAAAATTATGTTTATGTAGTAAAAAATAGAAAGATTATAAAAAAAGAGGTAGAGTTAAAACCTGTTATAAATGATAATATAGTAATTTCAGGATTAGAATCTGGGGATATTATTATTAATAATTTTACATTGCCTGATGGTACAGAGGTTAATGTAAAGGAAGATGTTCAACCATGAGATACGAGATAAAGTTAGGAACAGTATTTTTATTAAGTAGCAAATGGCAATCCATTTTTATAATTTCAGCAATAGCTTTTGGAGTTGCTGTTCAAATTTTTCTTTCCTCAATAATTATATCTTTACAGAGATATACAATTGATAAAACTCTAGGAAGTACATCACACATTGAAATTACTACAGGAGATTCTAGGGATAAATATAGTTTTTCTAAAGATAATAGTATTACTTATGGAAACTATCTTTTTGACAGAGATAAGATCCCTAATTATGAAGAGATAGGAAAAAGAATAAAAGAAATACCCAATGTTAAGAATATAGCTTACGCAATAGATGGAAACGCAATCTATAAAAGAGGGCTTAGAAGCTCACCGTTAATTATAAAGGGAGTGGATTTAGCTCAAGCAGATAAAATAATGAAGATATCTCCAAGAATTGTTTTAGGGGACAATAAATTTGATGCTCAAAGTGTGCTTATTGGAATAAGATTTTGTAAATTTTATTCTGTAGGAATAGGGGATTATATATCCTTAACTTTTCCCAATGGAAAGGTTGAAAGATTTCTAATTAGAGGGATATTTGATCTGTCTTCTAGAGGAGCAAATCAGTTTTTAGTAATTATGGATTTAGGTAGAGCACAAAAACTTTTTGATAAAATTGGGTATATTAATAAAATAGATATTCAAGTAAATGATATATTCACTGCTGACATAACGGGTGAAAAAATTAAAAATCAATATAAAGATTTAAAAGTATTGAACTGGATGATGGATGGGCAGGATTTATTAGACTCTTTAAAAGGACAAGATAATACTAACATTATAATTAAGTTAGTAATAATATTATCCACAATGATGAGTACAATGAGTATTTTATTGATAACTGTTCTTAGAAAATCGAAAGAGATAGGAATTTTAAAATCTATGGGGGCACAAAATGTAGAAATTGCTTCTATATTTATAGTTCAAGGATTTATTTATGGATTGATGGGCTCTTTTGTAGGAGTTATAGTAGCATTTTTTATTGTAGATTTACAAAAGATAGCTTTAGGAAAAGAACTTTTTAAAGTTTTAATAGAACCTGGAAATATAGTAGAAACAGTAATAATTACAACGATTTCAGGAATGATTTCTGCTATTGTCCCTGCAATAAAAAGTTCAAAACTTAGCCCTATAGAGGTGATACATGGTGATTAATAATAATTCGATTTTAAGACTTGTAGACATAAAAAAAAGTTACTCAGGAGCAGTTGAAACAAAAGTTTTGAAAGGAATAAATTTTGAAATTGAACAAGGTGAGTTCGTAGCTATAGTAGGGCAGAGTGGAAGTGGAAAAACAACTCTTTTAAATTTAATTGGTATGATTGATACTCCTACATCAGGGGAAATTTATTTTAAAAATAAATTAGTAGATTTTAATAATATAAAAGAGCTGGCAAATTTAAGAAATTTAAATATGGGATTTATTTTTCAGTTTCACTTTTTGTTAACAGAGTTTACAGTTTTAGAAAATGTTCTTATGCCCACATGGATAAAATCAAAGAATGCCTCTCTTGAATTTAGAGATAGAGCTTTACAATATCTTGAATTTGTAGGGCTTAAAGATGAAGCTGGTAAAAAAGCAAGCCAACTTTCTGGAGGCCAACAACAAAGGGTTGCTATAGCTAGAGCACTAATTAATAATTCATCGATTGTTTTTGCAGATGAGCCTACTGGAAATTTAGATTCTGAAAATACTAAAAAAATATACTCTTTGCTCAGGGAAATAAACAAAGAGTATAAGACAACATTTGTAATAGTAACTCATGACTTATCAATATCAAAACTATGCGATAGAGTTATAGAATTAGCTGATGGACAAGTTGTTTTTAATTCTTTAAAAAACTAAATTAAGTAAAAATATATTATATATTCACTTAAAATCTTTATTATTTTTTATAAAAAACGCATAATTGCGTTTTAAGTATTCAAATAATTATTTTTTTATGGTAAATTATAGTAAAAGATATATTTAATAAGGGGAAATAATGTTTGAAATAGATTTGCATGAAATGAACTATGAGACTGCACAGAAAATTTTTATTCAGAAATATAATAATTTTTATCGTAGTGGTCATAGAGGGGAGATAAAGGTAATTCATGGTTATGGAGCAGGTTCTTTAGCTAGTACAGATATTATAAGAACAAAAATTAGAGCTTATTTAAATAAAAATAAGAATCATGTAAAGATTAGAATTGATTTAAATCAAGGTGTTACATATGTTACTCCAATAAATTTATTGCCAATAAAAAAATAAAAAAGAAGTTCTTTCAATTGCATTTTATTGCCTTTGGAAGACTTCTTTTTTATAAAATAAGAATTATAAATTGTATTTAAGTTTATACATTATATAGATTAGTTTATTATTTTTTAAAGTTTGCTTTTCTTTTTTCTATAAAGGCACGCATACCTTCTTTCTGATCATCATGAGCAAAACAATTTCCAAAGATATTAGCTTCTAAATCTATAGAACTGTCAATATCAAGTTGCATACCTATATTTATAGCTTCTTTAGAGGCTATAACAGCGTTTCTAGAATTTTTTAATATCTTATTTGCCATGTTTATCGATTCTTCAATAAGCGTTTCAGGAGTAGTAATTTTATTGATTAAATTTATTCTAAAAGCTTCTTCAGCAGAGATAATCTCACCTGTTAGAATAAGTTCTTTAGCTTTAGAAATACCAACAATTCTTGGTAATCTTTGTGTACCAGAGAAACCAGGAGTAATCCCTAAAGTAACTTCAGGTTGCCCCAATTTAGCAAGAGAGCTTGCAATTCTCAAATCACATGCCATGGCGAACTCACACCCTCCACCAAGGGCAAAACCATTGATAGCACTAATATATATTTTACTTGAATTTTCTATTTTTCGAAAGATATTAGAGGCAAATTTACCGAATTTTTTAGCCTCGTTAGCATTTAAATTTTCCATAAAAAGGATATCAGCTCCTGCTATAAAAGCTTTCCCTTCCCCTGTGAAAATAACAGATCCAATTGTATCATCATTTTCAACATTTTCTATTAAGAGATCTAACTCGCTTAATACATTAAAATTTAGAGCATTTAAAGATTTAGGGTTTGAAAAAGTAACTAGTAAAATTTCATTGTTTTGTTCAATAATAAAGTTTTTTAAATTCATTAACATCTAATCTCCCCTCTTAAATTTATTTGTGAATAAATTTATTATAGCATAAAAAAATAGAAAAAAACCCAATGGTTTCTTTCTATTTCTATTTATCTTGAATATTTTTAAAACTATTTGTTTTTTAATAAAGATTTACCAGGTATTCCAGGTCTAGTCATTTCAAAAGAGTTTAAAATAATTTTTAAGTCATTTTCTGTTAAAAGTTCTTTAGATAGAGCAAGTTTATAAACAGGAATACCAGTTTTTAAAGATTCTTTTGCTATATCAGCAGATGCTTTATATCCAATATGAGGAACAAGAGCTGTAATAATTCCTACACTATTATCAACTAATTTTTTACAGTGCTCTTCATTGGGAGTAATACCAACTAGACAATTATCTATAAAAGTATTTACCCCATTAGTTAAAATTTGAATAGATTGGAATAAATTAAAGAATAAAACAGGTTCAAAAACATTAAGTTCAAGTTGACCAGCTTCAGCAGCTTTTGTAATAGTAAGGTCATTTCCAAAGATTTGGAAAGAAACTTGATTTACAACCTCTGGAATAACAGGATTAACTTTTCCAGGCATAATTGATGATCCAGGTTGTTGTTGAGGAAGATTAATCTCCCCAAGACCAGTTTTTGGACCAGAAGCCATAAGTCTTAAGTCGTTAGCTGTTTTAGATAAATTTACAGCGCAAACTTTTAATGCAGATGATAACCAAACAAATGAGTCTAAATTTCTAGTTCCATCCACAAGATTTTCAGCTTGTTTAAAATCTATTTTAGTAATTTTTGATAAAACTTTTGTAATGTTATTAAAATAATCAATGTCAGCATTAACTCCTGTCCCAACAGCAGTAGCTCCCATGTTTATATATTTTAAATCTTCAAGAGCAGATTTTATTCTGTTTATATCACGCTTTACAGGTTCAGCAAAAGCTCTGAATTCCTGACCTAATCTAATAGGAACAGCATCTTGTAAATGAGTTCTACCCATTTTTAAAACATGATCAAATTCATTAGACTTTTCTACTAAAGTCTTATAAAGTCTTTCAAGAGAAGAGATAAGATTATCACACATCATTAAGATAGCTAACTTACCAGAAGTTGGAACAACGTCATTAGTAGATTGCCCACAGTTTACATGGTCATTAGGATGTACTTTGTCATATTTTCCTAGCTCCCCTCCAAGTAATTCACCTGCTCTATTGGCAATAACTTCATTAATATTCATATTCATTGAAGTTCCTGCTCCACCTTGAATAACATCAGTTATAAAGCTATCGTGAAGTTTTCCATCGATGATTTCTTCACAAGCTTTAATCATTGCGTCGTGAATCTCTTGAGATATAGTTCCTGCATGAAGATTAGATATAGCTGTAGCTTTTTTTACATGTGCTAAAGCAATTATGAAAGCAGGATTAAGATTATATCCTGTAATATTAAAATTATTTTTTCCTCTTAATGATTGAATACCATAATAAGCATTTTTTGGAACGTTAAGTGATCCAATTGAATCTGTTTCTACTCTGAAAGTCATAAAATCCCCCTAGATTAAAGATATATAAATATGATATTTAAATATACATTTAGCGATATACATATACGATATGTAAAATACAGTATTTAAATGCTAACACGAAAAATATAATATTGCAACATAGATAAAAAGTTATTGCAAAGCAAAGAAACGAAAAAAAAATTTTAACGTTTAAAAATAAAACAATTAAATTTGATTGCAAACATAAGTTGAGTAACGAAAATGTTGGAAAAATATCAGTAAAAATTAAAATGAATAGTATTATTTTACCAAAGTATCTAATTGACATAATCACTTAAATAGTGTATAAATAGTCAACATAAATTTAAATATGATAAATAGTATTGTGTTTGAATTCAAAATACCTAGATAGAGAAAAAAATTAAAAGCAAGGGGAGAAAATGAAAAAATTAAAAGTTTTTATTATGTTTTTATTTGTATCATTACTAGCAATGTCAGCACCAATCAAGGTAGGATTAATTTTAGGACAAGGTGGTTTAGGGGATAAGTCTTTTAATGATTCAGCTTACGCTGGATTGATGGAAGCAAAAAAAGATTTTAACATTCAAGTAAAATATGTTGAACCAGGTTCATGGATGGAAGATTCAAGTTATTTAAAAGAGTTTGCAGACAATGGATTTGATCTAGTAATAGCAAGTTCATACACAGCTCAAGATGCTATGGAACAGCTTGCAGTACAATATCCTAATACAAAATTTGCAATAGTAGATACCGCTGCAAGAGAAGGAATTAATATAGCTTCCCTTGTGTTCAATGAAGTTGAAGGGTCTTTTTTAGCAGGGGTTGTAGCTGCAAAAATGAGTAAAACAGGAAAAATAGGATTTATAGGAGCTTTAGATATTCCATTAATAAATAGATTTAGAAGTGGATATGAACAAGGAGCTAAATATATAAATCCAAAAATAAAAGTTGTATCATCTTATATAGGAGGAGATTCACCTTATAGTGATCCTCTAAAAGGAAAAGAACATGCTTTTTCTCAAGCTAATCAAGGTGTAGATGTAATTTATCATGCTTCAGGGAATACAGGAGTTGGAGTATTAGATGGAGTTAGAGAGAAGAATATTTATGGTATTGGTGTAGATTGTGATCAAGATGATATTGTTAAAGGTAAAATTTTAACATCGATGTTAAAAAATGTAAATAATGCTATATATAAAGTAATCCAAGATGTAATTAATGGCACTTTCAAAGGAAAGCTTCAAACATTTGGTCTGAAAGAAAATGGAGTGGGAACTACAGATTTCAAATATACAAGAGATATCGTAGGTGAAGAAAATATAAAGTTAGTAGAGCAAATTAAAGAAGATATTATTAATGGAAAAATTAAGGTGAAACAATAATTATGAATATACTTGTTATAATGAGTCATCCAATGATAGAAGAATCAGTTGTAAATAAGAGATGGCTAGAAGAATTAGAGAAACAAGAAAATGTGACTGTAAGATTTTTAGATGAGTTATATCCAAATAGAGATATTAATATAGAAATTGAAAAAAAATATTTAGAAAAAAATGATAGAATAGTATTTCAATTTCCCTTTTATTGGTACAGTGTTCCTGGAATAATGAGAGACTATTTGGATAAAGTATTAGAATTTAAATGGGCGTATGGACCTGGTGGAGATGCCCTTCAAGGAAAGGAGTTCATGGTAGCAGTCTCTGTAGGTGCACCTGAATATTCTTACCAAGGTGGAAGTTATAATAACTTTACTATAACGGAGTTATTGAGACCCTTAGAAGCTACAGCCAACGCAATTCAAATGACTTATATTCCGTATTTCGCAATTTTTGATACTCCTAGATTGACAGGGGAATTATTAGAAAAATCATCAGCAGAATATATTTTACATCTGAATAATGAAGACTTGAATCATAGAAAAGTTCTTGAACGTTTGAAAAAAGAGAATAAAGAAAGTAGTTTTATAGATTTATAATTTAAGATTATTGAAGTGCATATTAAAATATATAATTTAATAAAAAAATTTGAAATAATAAAAAAGATTCTAAGTGTTAAAGCTTAGAATCTTTTTATATTTCAGAATCTTTTTTTATTAAATAGTTCCTTCTAAAAATTTCACAGCATTCCCACCTACAACAACTCTAATATTTCCATCTTTATTGGATATTATTTTAGCTTTTATTTCACTCTCTCTTCCCATTTCTTTACCTTGACTAACTGAAAGTGTTGTATCAATTTTTAAAGAATTTTCTTTGTATAGAAAAAAAGATAAAGCACCGTTAGAGGTACCTGTAGCAGATTCTTCATCAATTCCACAGATAGGAGCAAAATTTCTAACACGGACTTGATTATTTCCTAATAAAACAAAAGGATGGAATGAAATAAAGTTGTGTTTTTTACTTAATTGAATCATTAAATCTTTGTTCATATTTATAGATTCTAAATGTTTAATAGAATTCAAGGGAATAAGTAAATCCCAAAGGCCAGTGTAGCCTTTAAGTATAGGAAAATTATTATTTAAAGCATCTAGAGGTAACCCCATAGCTTCTAAAACTTTTAGGGATTCAATATTAGTGGTTTCTAATTTAGGAGTATCTTGTTCCATAAAAATATTGATAAATTCATTTTCTTTAAAAATATAAATTGCTATAACTCCTAAGTTTGTTTCAATATTTAAAGTATTTAATCCGTCCTTAATTAAAATTAAATTATTATCTATAAGAGTTTGAGTAAAAGCAATAGTAGCATGACCACACATGTCAACTTCTGCAATAGGAGTAAAAAAATGAACTCTGAATTGAGTGATGTTACTTTTAGAAAGAAATACCGTTTCAGAGTATCCGAATTCTTTAGCAATTGATTGCATATTTTCGTGAGAAAAATTATCAGAATTTAATACAATTGCTGCTTGATTTCCATGGAAATTTTTGTTGGTAAATGCGTCATATATGTATACTTTATTAATTTTGAACACCTCGCTTTAAATAATGAAATTATAAAAAAATTTATATGGATTAAAATGGAATTAATTATAAATATATCATTAATTTATAATAAAAAAAATATTTAAGCAATAAAAAACTCAAAAAAGTACTTTTTGTATCAAAATAACCTTATTTGTTTTTAAATAAAATAAAAAAAAGGAAAATAAAAATAAAAAGTGTTGACAAAAAAAAAAAAAAGGTGTAGATTAGCATTATAAAGAACGTATTTGAAATAATAAAAAAATAAATAAAACGCAATAGAAACATAAATAGAGGCGCATTTAATGTGGTAGTTTAAAGGTGTTAATGGGAGAGCATCCAAATACTTTAAAACGAAGGACGTAATTGCCGAAAGAAAAAAATCAGCTAGAATTTTTTTCTTGGGGTTTACAGGTAATCTGTAAAAACTGTCATAGCAAGATTGCTATGGAGAGCTATTTGTTATTTGAAGATTATAAAAAATTTTTAGATAATAATTAAGTTTAAACAGTTTAAATTAGTCACTACCAAATTAAAGGCGCTTTTTTATTGGGAAAAAATAAAAAAAGAGAAATAGTTAAATAAATAATATAAAAAAACAGTAGTTTAGGAGGATTTTAATGAAAGCAAAGATTAGATTAAGAATGAGCTCACATGATGCACATTACGGTGGGAATCTTGTAGATGGGGCTAGAATGTTAGCTCTTTTCGGAGACGTTGCAACAGAATTACTAATTAAAATGGATGGAGATGAAGGATTATTTAGAGCTTATGATAAAGTAGATTTCTTAGCTCCAGTATATGCAGGAGACTACATTGAAGCTATAGGAGAGATTGTTGAAGCTGGAAATAGCTCAAGAAAAATGATTTTTGAAGCTAGAAAAGTAATAGTTCCAAGACCAGATATATCTGAATCAGCTGCAGACTTTTTAGCAGAGCCAATAGTTGTTTGTAGAGCATCAGGAACTTGTGTAACTCCAAAAGATAAACAAAGAGTAAAAAAATAAGGAGAGCTTAAAATGGAAAAGTTAATAATAACAGCAGCCATTTGCGGTGCAGAAGTAACAAAAGAGCACAACCCAGCAGTACCATATACTGTTGAAGAAATAGCAAGAGAAGCTGAATCAGCGTATAAAGCAGGAGCATCAATAATTCATTTACATGTAAGAAATGATGATGGGAAACCTACTCAGGATAGAGAAAGATATAGAGCTTGTATAGAAGCTATAAAAGCAAAATGTCCAGATGTAATCATTCAACCTTCTACAGGAGGAGCAGTTGGAATGACTGCTGAACAAAGACTTCAGCCAACTGAATTACATCCTGAGATGGCAACATTAGATTGTGGAACTCTTAATTTTGGTGGAGATGAAGTATTCGAAAACACTGAAAATATGATAAAAGAGTTTGGAACAAAAATGATAGAAAGAGGTATAAAACCAGAACTTGAATGCTTTGATAAAAGTATGATAGAGATGGCTGTAAGACTTCAGAAAAAAGGATTCATAAAGACTCCTATGCACTTTAGCTTTGTAATGGGAGTTAATGGTGGAATAGGTGGAGACATAAGAGACTTCGCATTCTTGAGAGGAAGCATACCTTGCGGCTCAACATATACTGTAGCAGGAATAGGTAGACATGAGTTTACTTTAGCAACACTTGCAATAATAGATGGTGGGCACGTAAGAGTTGGATTTGAAGATAATATAGCAATTTCAAAAGGTGTATTAGCAAAGTCTAATGGAGAGCTTGTAGAGAAAGTTGTTAGACTAGCAAAAGAGTTTGGAAGAGAAATTGCAACTCCAGATGAAGCTAGAGAGATTTTAGGGTTAAAAAAATAAAGATTATTAATATTTAAATTAAGAATAATTACATAATAGGGGGAAACGTAAATGAAAAAAGGATGTAAATATGGTACTCACAGAGTAATTGAGCCATTAGGAGTATTACCACAACCAGCAAAGAGAATCAATAATGATATGGAGATTTATTCTAATGAGATTTTAATAGATGTAGCTGCATTAAATATTGACTCAGCGTCATTTACTCAAATTGAAGAAGAAGCGGGACATGACATTGAAAAAATTAAAGCTAAAATAATGGCGATTGTAGCAGAAAAAGGGAAAATGCAAAATCCTGTTACAGGTTCTGGTGGAATGTTAATAGGTAAAATTTCTAAAATTGGATCAGAGTTAGAAGGGAAAACTGATTTAAAAGTAGGAGATAGAATAGCAACATTAGTTTCTTTATCATTAACACCTTTAAAAATCGAAAAAATAATCGATATTAAACCAGATATTGATAGAGTAGAAATTATAGGACAAGCAATACTTTTTGAATCTGGAATATATGCAGTATTACCAAAAGATATGGAAGAGACTTTAGCTCTTGCAGCTCTTGACGTAGCAGGAGCTCCAGCTCAAACAGCTAAACTTGTAAAACCAGGAGATAAAGTATTAATCTTAGGAGCAGCTGGAAAATCAGGAATGATGTGTTCTTATGAAGCTGTAAAAAGAGTTGGACCAACAGGAATGGTAATTGGTTTAGTTAGAAACGAAGAAGAGTTAAAATTATTAAAAAGATTAAACTCTAAAATAATAGGAATAATTGGAGATGCTAGAAAGCCAGTTGAAACTTTAAATCAAGTTTTAGCAGTTACAGGTGGATGTGAAGTGGATGTTTCTATAAACGTTGTAAACGTAGGGGATACAGAAATGACTGCTATATTACCAGTAAGAAATGATGGAATAGTTTATTTCTTCTCAATGGCAACATCATTTACAAAAGCTGCTTTAGGAGCAGAGGGTGTAGGAAAAGATGTTAATATGATCGTTGGAAATGGATATACAAAGGATCACGCTGCAATAACTTTAGAGGAGTTAAGAGAGAGTCCAATACTTAGAGAAATATTTGAAGAGTTATACGTATAATTAAGAGTTAGTAGTAGAAAAATATAGGGAATATTTGTTTAAATAATAAGTTTATATAAAACGTAGGGGGTTTAAAATGAATTTAAAGAACAGAAGAAAAGAACTATTTCCAAATGTAACAGATGAGCAGTGGAACGACTGGAAATGGCAGTTAAAAAATAGAATTGAAACTTTAGAAGAGTTAAAAAAATATATAGTATTAACACCTCAAGAGGAGAAAGGGGTTCAAGAGACTCTTAAAACATTAAGAATGTCAATAACACCTTACTACCTAGCTTTAATAGATCCAGAAAATCCACACTGCCCAATTAGAAAGCAAGCTATATCAAGCTCAGAAGAGTTATATAAATCAGCTGCTGACTTAGAGGATCCATTACATGAGGATGAAGATTCTCCAGTTCCAGGATTAACTCACAGATATCCAGATAGAGTATTATTACTAGTAACAGATATGTGTTCTATGTATTGCAGACACTGTACTAGAAGAAGATTCGCTGGACAAAATGATGGTTCATTACCAATGGAAAACATCTTAAAAGCTATTGAATACATAGCTAAAACACCTCAAGTAAGAGACGTATTAATCTCAGGAGGAGACGGATTATTATTAGAAGATGACGTTTTAGAAACAATCTTCTCAAAATTAAGAGAGATTCCTCACGTTGAAGTTGTAAGAATAGGATCTAGAACTCCAGTAGTTTTACCTCAAAGAATAACTCCTGAATTAGTGGCTATGTTATCTAAATACCACCCGGTATGGCTAAATACTCACTTTAATCATCCTGATGAAGTAACACCTGAAAGTAAACTTGCTTGTGAGAGACTTGCTAATGCAGGAATCCCTTTAGGAAACCAATCAGTATTATTAAGAGGAATAAATGACTGTGTACATGTAATGAAAGAGTTAGTACATGCAGTTACAAAAATCAGAGTAAGACCTTACTATATTTATCAATGTGACTTATCTTTAGGATTAGAGCACTTCAGAACTCCAGTTTCTAAAGGTATCGAAATTATTGAAGGATTAAGAGGACATACTTCTGGATATTGCATCCCTACATTCGTTGTAGATGCTCCAGGAGGGGGAGGAAAAATACCTGTAATGCCTAATTACATAATCTCTCAAAGTCCTAATAAAATAGTATTAAGAAACTTTGAAGGAGTAATTACTACTTATACAGAACCAACTCCATATGTAGACAAATGTGAATGTAAACATTGTAAATCTGGAAAAGTTAATGGTGGAGTATCAGCTTTATTAAGTGGAAAACAGATGACTATTGAGCCAGCTCACTTAGATAGACACGAAAGAAACAAACACTAAAATAAATAAGTTTTAAAATATTAGGGATTTCTTAGTTCTGAGGAGGAAAGATATTTTTCTTACAGAAATTAAGAAATCCCATAAATATAAAAGGCAAATTATAAAGGAAATAAAAATGTCTAGTATTTATGATTTATTAAAGGACCATAAAAGAATATCTATTATAGGAATGGAAAAAAATGTAGGTAAAACTACAGTTTTAAACAGAATGATAATGGAATGTAAAGGGAAGAAAAAAATAGCTATAACATCTATTGGAAGAGATGGTGAGGAGCAAGATTTAGTAACTAATACTCCAAAGCCAAGAATATATGTTTATAGTGGAACTATAATAGCTACAGCTAAAAATACACTGACTCATGGAGATATAACAAGAGAGATATTAGAGATTACAGATTGTATGACACCTATGGGTGAAGTTGTTGTTGTAAGAGCATTAAGTGATGGGTATGTTGATATAGCAGGACCATCATATAATGAGCAAATTCTTAATATTGTGAAAGTTATGGAAAAATATGGAAGTGAACTTAGCATAATAGATGGTGCACTTAGTAGAAAAGGAAGTGCAGCAGCACATGTATGTGATGGAACAATTTTAGCAACAGGAGCAGCAGTTTCTTCAAGTATGAATGTAGTAGTTGAGGAAACAGTAAATTCAATTTCATCTATTACAACATCTGTTTATGAAGGGAATGATAAAGAGGAGATACTCTCTAATCTTGAAAAGTATAGAACTCTTTTCATAATGGAAGATGGAAGTATTGAAGGAATAGATAAATCTATATTTTTAGAATCTGGAGATGAAGTAGTTCCATATTTAAAAAAAGGGATAAAAAAAGTTGTTATAAAGGGTGCTATAACAGAAAAGGGAATGGATGTTTTTATAAAAAATAGAGATCTATTTAAAAATATAAAAATAATTGCTGTAGATGGGACGAAATTTTTTATAACACCTTTAACAAAGCAAAAAGCCACTCTTTCTGGCATAGAATTTTATGTGCTAAATAAAATAAACTTATTATTTGTAACTTCTAATCCAACATCCCCAGTAGGCTATGCTTTTAATAAAGAGGAGTTTAGGGGAGTACTGCAGAATAGAATTCACCAAAGAGTGATAGATGTTATGGAGGAATAGAGATGAGATTTATAGATAATGCTAGTTTAGAAAGATTAAATGTAGAAGCTATATTAAGCTATATTGAGCCTTTGTCTCCTTATGGTCAACAAAAATTGAATAGTATAACTCCTTATACTATAAATGAAAAAGAGGAGTTAAGCAAAGAGTTTGGTTTAATTAAAAGTTTTATAGATATCTTTAATACAAATAAAGAAAATATAACTAAAGTTGAAAATATTATTCATAGATTTAAAGACATAAAAAAATTAGTTGGAAGTTTTTATAATGAGTATGTATTTCAAGATACAGATTTTTATCAATTAAAAACTCAACTCATGTTAATGGAACAGTTAGATGAAGAGTTAATCTTCTTAAAAGATGATTTAGAAAGTTTTCAATTAGCCAAAGTAGGGAAAATAGTAGATTTTTTAGATCCTCATAAAGATAGAATGCCAACTTTTTATATATATGATTTCTATTCAAAAAAGTTAGAAGGAATAAGAAATAAAAAGAAGGGATTAGAACAAGAAATATATAATTGTAATGATATTGAAGAAATAGAAAGTTTAAAAGCTGAAAGACTTCAATGTGTAGTAGATGAGGAACAGGAAGAGTTTAAAGTAAGAAAGAAACTTATGGGAAACATTGAACCTCACGTTGAAAGAATTTTAGAAAATATTGAAAAAATTTCAAGAATAGACTTTTTGATAGCAAAAGCAAGATTTGCAATTAGATATGGAGGAGTTCTTCCTGAAATATCAGAAGATTTTTCTTTTTGTGGGAGAGGATTAATCAATCTGGAATTAATGGAACTTCTTAAGAAGAGAAATAAAAGTGTAACTCCTATAGAAATTGAGTTACAAAGTGGAACTAATTTAATAACTGGTGCCAATATGGGTGGGAAAAGCATAGCATTAAAAACTATAACTCAAAATTTATTGATGTTTCACTATGGAATATTTCCAATAGGTGAAAAAGTTAAGTTTCCAATAGTTGATTTTATATTCTTTATTTCAGATGATATGCAAGATCTTTCAAAAGGTTTGAGTACATTTGGAGCTGAGGTAATAAAATTAAAGGAAGTGGGAATTTTCTTAGATTTAGGTAGAGGATTTGTAGTGTTTGATGAATTTGCAAGAGGAACGAATCCAGAAGAGGGAAAACGTTTCGTAAATGCATTAGCTAAGTTTTTAAATGAAAAAAATAGTATCTCTCTACTAACAACACATTTCGATGGAGTTGCAAATGATAGTATAAACCACTATCAAGTTGTAGGGCTAAAAAATATAGATTTTGAAAACTTAAGATTAACAATGAACTTAAATAAAAATTCATTAGGAATCCTTCAAGAGTATATGGATTATAGTCTTGAAAAAACTAATGAATATACAGTTCCTAAATATGCACTCAGCATTGGAGAGCTTTTAGGAATGAATAAGGAATTTTTGAGTATATTAAAAGAAGAATACAAGGGGGAAATTTAGAATGGAAAGTAAATTAAATCTTAACTGGGATTTAGTTGCAGAAGCACGTAAATCAGCTTCTAAAATAGCAGCAGATGCACAGACATATATTGACTTACACAGTACAGTTACTGTTGAGAGAACAATAGCTAGATTATTAGGAATAGATGGGGTAGATGCTTTTGAAGTACCATTACCAAATCTAATAGTTGAATTTATTTCTGCTAATGGAAATATAAACATTGGAGTTGCAAAATACATTGGTAATGCAATGGTAGAAACTGGATTAACTCCTCAAGAAATAGCAGAAAAAGTTTCAAACAAAGAGTTAGACATTACAAAAATCAAATGGCATGATGATTTTGAAATCAAAATGGCAATAGATAAAATAGCAAAAGCAACAGTTGAAAGAATTAAAAATAACAGAGAAACAAGAGAAAATTATTTAGGGCAATATGGAGATAAAAAAGGGCCATTCCTTTATCTAATAGTTGCTACTGGAAATATATATGAAGATGTAACTCAAGCTGTTGCAGCAGTAAGACAAGGTGCTGACGTAATTGCAGTTATAAGAACAACAGGACAATCTCTTTTAGACTATGTACCTTACGGTGCAACAACTGAAGGATTCGGAGGAACTTTTGCAACACAAGAGAACTTTAGAATAATGAGAAAAGCTCTAGATGAAGTTGGAGCAGAATTAGGAAGATATATAAGATTATGTAACTATTGTTCAGGACTTTGTATGCCAGAAATAGCAGCAATGGGAGCTTTAGAAAGATTAGATATGATGTTAAATGACGCATTATATGGAATTTTATTTAGAGATATAAATATGAAAAGAACAATGGTAGATCAGTATTTCTCAAGAATTATTAATGGATTTGCAGGAGTAATCATTAATACTGGAGAGGATAACTACTTAACAACTGCAGATGCAGTAGAAGAAGCTCATACTGTTTTAGCATCTCAATTTATCAACGAGCAATTTGCTTTAGTTGCTGGATTAAAAGAGGAGCAAATGGGATTAGGACATGCTTTTGAAATTGAACCTACAGTAGAAAATGGATTCTTAATGGAGTTAGCTCAAGCTGAAATGGCAAGAGAGATATTCCCGAAAGCTCCACTTAAATATATGCCACCTACAAAATTCATGACTGGAAATATATTTAAAGGACATGTACAAAATGCACTATTCAATATGGTAACAATTATGACTGGTCAAAAAGTACATCTTTTAGGAATGTTAACAGAAGCTATCCATACTCCATTTATGTCAGATAGAGCTTTATCAATAGAAAATGCTCAGTATATCTTTAATACTATGAAAGATTTAGGGTCTGAAATGGAATTTAAAAAAGACGGGATCATAGTTAAGAGAGCTCAATCAGTTCTTGGAGAAGCTACAGAATTATTAAAGAAAATAGAAGAAATTGGAATATTTAAAACTTTAGAGCAAGGTATATTTGCTGGAATAAAAAGACCATTAGACGGTGGAAAAGGATTAAATGGAGTTTTTGAAAAAGATAAAACTTATATGAATCCATTTATTGATTTAATGCTAGGAGGGAAGAGATAATATGTCTGGATACTCATCAGAAAAAAAAGATTATGATAAAAATATTGATTACCACAATATAAAACCTTATGGGGATACAATGAACGATGGTAAAGTACAAATGAGTTTTACTCTACCAGTTCCAGCTAATGAAAAAGGTGTAGAAGCTGCTTTAGTTTTAGCAAGAAAATTAGGACTAAAAGACCCTGCTGTTCCTCATTATCATGCACTGGATAAAGAATTCTCATTCTATGTTGTATATGGAATAGTGCAAACAGGAATCGATTATGATAGCATTAAAGTTCAAGCTTTAGAAATCGATGTAATGGATATGTATGAAACAGATGAATATATTTCTCAAAATATTGGTAGAAATGTAGTAATAGTAGGAGCAAGTACAGGAACAGATGCACATACTGTTGGTATAGATGCTATTATGAATATGAAAGGTTATGCAGGACATTACGGACTTGAAAGATATAAAGGTATAGATGCTTATAATTTAGGAAGTCAAGTTCCTAATGAAGAGTTTATAAAAAAAGCCTTAGAATTAAAAGCTGACGCAATAGTTATATCTCAAACTGTAACTCAAAAAGATGTTCATATTCAAAATTTAACTAATCTTATAGAACTTTTAGAAGCTGAAGGACTAAGAGATAAAATGATAGTTATAGCAGGTGGAGCAAGAATAACTAATGAACTTGCTAAAGAGTTAGGATACGATGCAGGATTTGGACCTGGAAAATATGCTGATGATCTTGCAACATTTGTAGTTAAAGAAATGGTAAATAGAAAAAATAGTAAATAGTAATATATAATAATATATAATAAAGAGTTTTGATAAAATAAAAAACTCTAATTAAAAAAATATCATCAAAAAAAATAAAAAAGTGCTTTCAAAAAAATTTTTGAGAGCACTTTTTTATTTTTTTATGCCCTATTTTCAAAAGGATTGTGACATTTTATTGTTTTTGTTCAGAAAATAGAAAAATAATTATATTGTAAGTTTTATATTTAAATGATAGAATAAACAAAATTTAATATAAAGATTTAATATCGTATGTTAGAGCAATATATTGGAATATAAAAATAAAATGTAGGGGGAGTAAGAATGAAACATAAAAAAATTAGTTTAGGAGCATCATCATTACCTGTATTATTCTTAATGGGATCACTATTTTATGCAGTACAAATAGCAAAAATAGATGTACATTTACCGATTTTTATATCAGGTATGGTTGCGGCTATTGTTGCTAAAGTAGCAGGAGAAGTAGCGTGGAAAGATTTGGAAGAGGGAGTAGTTGAAACAATAAAAATGTCTATGTCAGCTATCTTAATTCTTTTAATAATCGGAATGGTAATTGGAACATGGATTTTATCAGGGGTAGTTCCAACGATGATATACTATGGATTAAAATTAATAAATCCAGCAGCATTTTTACCGTTATCTCTTATTGTTTGTTCGATAGTTTCTTTGTCTTTAGGAAGTTCTTGGACAACAGCCTCAACAATAGGGGTTGCTTTAATAGGAATAGGAGAAGGATTTGGAATTGATAGAAATATAATAGCCGGTGCTATTATATCGGGAGCATATTTTGGAGATAAAATGTCACCACTTTCAGACACAACAAATTTGGCACCAGCAATGGCTGGAGCTACATTATTTGATCATATAAGACATATGATCTATACAACTTTGCCAGCTTTTATTATTTCCTTAGGAATATTTACTTTTATGGGAATGAATGGAAAGGCTGTAACTTCAAATCAAGAGACTATTGATAAAATTTTAAGTGTAATGTCTTCTAATTTTGTAATTAGTCCATGGTTATTAATGATACCAGTATTATTAATTATAGTAATTATAATGAAAACACCAGCAATTCCAGGATTATTTATAGGGGCAGCCTTTGGAGGAGTAGCAGCAATCCTGGTACAAGGCAAAAATTTTGCAGAAGTATTAGGGGCTCTTCACTATGGATATGAAGGTAATAGTGGGTTTGAAATGGTTGATAAATTATTAAATAGAGGTGGAATGAACTCTATGATGTGGACTGTATCACTTATTTTATGTGCTATGGTATTTGGTGGAATTATGGAAAAATCTGGAATGTTGGAGGTTTTAGCTAATTCAGTATTGAAATATGCTACGACAACAGGAAAATTAATTATGACAACAGTATTAACACCAATTTTTATAAATGTTGTTGCAGGAGATCAATATTTATCAATTGTAATACCTGGAAGAATGTATAAAAAAGAGTTTGAAAAAAGAGGTTTAGCACCTAAAAATTTATCTAGATGTTTAGAAGATTCAGGAACAATGACATCTTCACTAATTCCTTGGAATACATGTGGAGCAACAATGATTGGAGCTTTAGGATTACAACCATGGGCGTATGTTCCATACTGTTTCTTAAATTTACTTTGTCCTTTAATCTCTATCCTTTATGGATTCTTAGGATTTACTATTGAAAAAACAAAGCCTGAAAAAATAGAAGTTGAGGAAGAGATAAAATAATAAATTTGGTAACTTAAAATGTTAATAAACTAAAAATAAAAATAGTTAATTTCTAATAAAATTGAAATTAACTATTTTTTTATTATAAAAAAATAAAATAATTCCAAAAAAATAAAATGATTTATATGTAATATGTTGTATAATAATAATACGAATAGTGTTTTTTACGCATAAAAAAATGGAAATCAGTTAAAAATTATGGTGAAAGAGGTGATAATTTATTGTTTGATGTGCATTGATCAGGAGGTAAATAGTGAAAAGGGCATGGGTAGAAATAAATTTGGAAGATTTAAAGTCAAATTATTTACTAGCTAAAGAGCTTGCAAGAGAGAAGGAAATATTAGGAGTTGTAAAAGGAAACGGATATGGATGTGGAGCAGTAGTTATAGCCAAAGCGTTGAAGAAAATAGGCGTAAAAATTTTTGGTGTAGCCTGTTTGAAGGAGGGAATTGAATTAAGGAATGCAGGAATAAAAGAAGAAATACTAATATTTGGGGCAATAGGTCATGATGAGTATAGTGATGCTTTTAACAGTAACCTCCAAATAACAATATCAACTTATAAAGATATAGAATATATTGAAAAAAATAATTTTCTTAATCCCAAAGTTCATCTAAAAGTAGATACTGGAATGGGAAGGATAGGGTTTCAAAATTTTAAAAGAGAAGATTTGGTTAAAATTATGCAAAGTTCAAAAAAAATGAAGGTTGTAGGAGTGTATTCTCATTTTTCATGTTCAGATGTATATGTAGAAGATTTATATACAAATGATCAAATAAGAAGATTTAGAGAGTTTGAAGATATAGAGGAATTAAAGTATCGTCATATACAAAATAGTGCTGGAATAATACTAGATAATGATAAATGTTATGGAAATTTAGCTAGAGCAGGGATAATGCTCTATGGATTCTCAGATTTACATCCAGATTTAAAGCCTATTATAAAATTAAAATCAAGAATTAGTCATTTGAAAATTGTGGAGCAAGATTCTTATATCTCTTACGGGAAAGAAGGATTTATAAAAAAGGGTGGAATGGTAGCTACAGTATCCATAGGATATGCTGATGGTTATCAAAGAAGATTTTCTAATAACGGATATATGTGCATAAAAGGTATTCCATGTAAAGTTTTAGGGAAAGTATGCATGGATGTAACAATGTTAGAAATTCCAAAAGAATTGGAAAATTTAGTAAAGATAGGAACAGAGGTATCCATTTTAGAAAAAGATATATTTGAACAATTGAAGAATGCGCAGGTGTCACCTTATGAGTACTTAGTTTCAATAACTCCAAGAGTGGAGAAAGTATACTTAGGAAAAAACTAATAAAGGAGGAGTGTAAATGGAAAATATTAAGGTTGCTATATGGGGATTTGGAGCTATGGGAAGTGGAATGGCAGAGATGCTATTAAAAAAAGAGGGCGTTGATATAATTGGGGTTTGTGATAAAGCTCCAACAAGAATAGGAAAAGATATGTTTGAATTATTGGGAGTTCAAAGAGGTAATAGGGAGTCAATTATTATAAAAGAGAGCATTGATGAAGTGCTTAATGGGAAAAGATGCGATGTATGTCTTTGTGCCACAGATTCTTTCGTTAAATCAGCATTTCCTAGACTAAGTCATATATTAAAGAAAAAAATAAATGTAGTTTCAACTGCTGAAGAGATGGCTTATCCTAAAGCTAAAAATCCTGAATTAGCAGAAGAATTAGATAGAATTGCAAAAGAAAATGGAGTATCTATTTTAGGAACAGGGATAAATCCAGGTTTAATGATGGATTTATTGGTAATAACATTGACAGGAGCAATGACTAATGTTGAACATATTACAGCTAGAAGAGTTAATAGTTTGTCCCCTTTTGGTCATGCAGTTATGGAAGAACAGGGTGTTGGATTAACAAAAGAAGAGTTTATTCAGAAAACTAATTCAGGGGAATTAGCAGGGCATGTAGGGTTTGCAGAATCTATTGAGATGATAGCAGACTCTATAGGTTGGAACCTTGAAAAACCAATACACCAAAAACAAGCTCCAATTGTCACAGATGTATTTAGAAAAACTAAGTATGTGGAAGTTGAAAAAGGAAATGTTGCAGGATGCTCAATGGAAGGGTTTGGAAAAATAGATGGAGATGTAAAAATCCAAATGTTCCATCCTCAACAAATTGAACCACAATTAGGTGGGACTTTAACAGGTGATTATATAACATTAAAAGGGACACCTAACATTGAGATGGCAATAAATCCAGAGGTTGATGGTGGAATAGGGACAATAGCTATGAGTGTTAACATGATTCCTCATGTAATTAATGCAAAACCAGGATTAAAAACAATGATAGATTTACCAGTTCCAAGAGCGATTATGGGGGATATGAGAAAATTAATAGATAGAGAATAAACATAAAAATTTACTAACGGAGGTTTTCGGATTATGGAAAAAGCTTTAAAAGGTGATTGGGTAAAAATATCTCAAGTTATTTTAAGTTCAGAAAATAGAAGTAAAAATCTGCCTAAAGAGACAAAAAAAGTAAATTTAAAAATGTGGGTAAAAGGCTTTCTAGTATCTGAAGCAGATATTGGAGATACAGTAAAAATAGTTACAAAGACAGGAAGAATTGAAAGTGGGATATTAGAAGAAATAGATCCTACATATAGAATATCTTTTGGAAATTATATTCCAGAGCTTGCAACAATAGGAATTAACGCAAGAAAAGAACTTTCGGAGGTAAAAAAGATATGAGAGATATGAGCTATGAAGGGGTAATGTCAAGAAGTAACGAAATAATGAAGAAAGCTCTGGGAATTAATTATGATGATTTTGAAGATATAGGTATTGGATTTGATTATGAAAAAATGATGAATGAAGTAGGTTATTCTTTAGAAGAAATTATAGAAATTCAAAAAAATGTATCTATTGGAAGGACTCCGTTAATAGAATTAAAAAACATTACAAAACTTGTGAGAAAGCACAGTGAAGAAGGAAATGGAGCAAGAATATTTATTAAAGATGAAGCTTGTAATCCTTCAGGGTCTTTTAAAGCAAGAAGAGCAGCTACCGCAGTTTATCATGCAAAAAAAATGGGTTATAAAGGAGTAATTGCAGCAACTAGTGGAAATTATGGAGCAGCAGTAGCATCTCAAGCAGCTATGCATGGTTTAAAGTGCATAATAGTGCAAGAATGCTATGATAGCCAAGGTGTAGGACAACCAGAAATTATAGAAAAAGCTAGACATTGCGAAGCTTATGGAGCTGAAGTTGTACAACTTTCAGTAGGTCCAGAACTTTTTTATATTTTCTTAAAATTATTGGAAGAAACTAAGTATTTTAATGCTTCTCTATATACACCTTTTGGCATTGCAGGGGTGGAAACTTTAGGTTACGAACTGGCTAAAGATTGTAAAGAATTAACAGGAAAATTACCTGATGTTGTAGTTTGTACAAATGCAGGTGGAGGAAATGTAACTGGTACAGCTAGGGGACTTATAAAAGCTGAATCAGAGCATACGCAAATAGTAGGGGCTAGTGTAAATTTAAAAGGCTTACACATGGCATCAGATATTGATTTTAATAGAAAATCTTTTACAACAGGGCACACAGGATTTGGTATTCCTTTTGCAACATGGCCTGACAGATCAGATGTTCCTAGATCAGCAGCGAGACCACTTAGATATCTAGATAGATACGTTACAGTTACTCAAGGGGAAGTGTTTTATACAACAGAATTACTTGCACAAGTAGAGGGATTAGAAAGAGGGCCTGCTGGGAATACATCTTTAGCAGCAGCGTGCTCAATTGCAAGAGAGTTGCCTAAAGACCAAATAGTAATAGTTCAAGAAAGTGAGTATACAGGTGCAGGAAAACATATTCAATCTCAACTTTCTTTTGCAAGAGATAATGGAATAAAAATAAAATTTGGAAACACTTCAGAGGAAGTTCCAGGGAAAACTATAATTCTTCCTAAAAATGTAGGAGAAATAAAAGCTGTGGATTTAGAACTTGATAATCAAAAATCTTCCTTAATTAAGAATCATTGTGAAAAAATAGAAGGAGATATTAGTGAAAAGGATATAGAATTTTTAGCATGTGAAACTAAAAGTTGCGTTGAATTTGTAAAACAGGTTATTCAAGGGAGGTAAGTAATGAAGGGATACTTGAAAAGAGAGGATGATTTTGAAAAAAGAAGGCAAAGTCTTAAAAATTTATCAGAAGAAGAGTTAAAAGAAAAATTTTGGAGTTTAGCTGAAAGAATAGTTGATCCTATGATAGATATAGCAAAAACTCATACGACTCCTTCTATAGAAAGATCTATTTTATTGAGAATGGGATTCTCTTCTATTGAAGCCAAACCTTTAGTGGAGGAAGCGATAAATAGAGGATTGATAAAATATGGAGTAGGACATGTAGTTTACGCTATATCTAAAATAAAGAATATACCTATTAGGGATAGTGGAATCAAGCTTTTAGAAGGAGAATGTTGGGAAGATGCAGCTAAATATTTTGCAGGGGTGAAATAAATGGAAAATAAAATTAAACCAAATGAGAAACTAAATATAGATAATATCTTAAAAGATTTAGATAAATATAGACCTAAAAGAAGAGGATGGGTTTGGAGAACACCTTTAGAAAATGGTGGAGAATTAGGAGCGTTTAATTTTAGTGATTGTGGTGAGTCTCTAGAAAATAAAATAAGTATACCAGCAGCAAAATATTTCAGTAATATAGATCCTCAACCTCTAAGTACAATTACAACAGAGATAGCTTCTGGAAGATTTGAAGATGATATAAGAAGAATGAGAATGGCTGCTTGGCATGGTGCTGATCATATTATGGTTATTAGAACAGCAGGTCAGTCTCATTTTGATGGATTAATAGAAGGTACTCCACAAGGAAGTGGGGGAGTTCCAATTACAAGGAAACAGGTAAGAGCTCAAAGAAAAGCTTGTGATATTATAGAAGAAGAAGTTGGAAGGGAGATAAATTATCACTCTTATGTATCAGGAGTTGCAGGTCCAGATATTGCTGTAATGTTTGCAGAAGAGGGAGTAAATGGTGCTCACCAAGATCCTCAATATAACGTTTTATATAGAAATGTAAATATGATTAGATCTTTTGTAGATGCAGCAGAATCTAAAAAAATAATGTCTTGGGCACAAATGGCTCAAATAGATGGAGCTCATAATGCTAACGCAACAGCTAGAGAGGCATGGAAAGTAATGCCGGAACTAATGGTGCAGCATGGACTAAACGCAATTTTTTCAAATAAGGTAGGAATACCTAAAGAACTTATTTGTTTGTCAACAGTACCACCAACATCAGCACCAGCTCCTTGTGTAAAGCTAGATTTACCTTACGCTGTTGCCTTGAGAGAATTTTTTTCTGAATATAAAATGAGAGCACAAATGAATACAAAATATATAACTTCATCATCAAGAGAAGCAACGGTAACTCATGTAATGAATATGCTTATTTCAAAGCTAACAAGTGCAGATATTCAGTCAACTATAACTCCTGATGAGGGAAGAAATGTTCCATGGCATGTTTACAATATTGAAGCATGTGATACAGCTAAGCAATCTATGGTTGGAATGGATGGAATACTTGAGATGGTTCAGTTAAAAGAAAATGGTATCTTGAGAGAGAAAGTACGTGAATTAAAAGAAAGAGCGGTTTTATTCTTAGAAGAAATACTTGAAAGTGGAGGATATTTTGATTCAGTAGAGAAAGGTTTTTTTGTGGATTCAGGTTACTATCCAGAAAGAAATGGAGATGGTATTGGAAGAAAAAAAGATGGTGGAGTAGGAGCAGGATATGTTTTTGAAAGAGACGAAAGATATTTTGCTCCAGTAACAGCACATTTCGGAGATAATAATATAAAACAATATACAGATAAGGAGCTTCTAACACCTTCAGAACTTATAGGTGGATCAACATTTGAAAAGCCAGAAAAAATAGTATACATAGACGAACTAGATAGTGAAGATAATGTATATACAAGAATGAAAGAGAGTGATATTTATAGAAATGGAGATATTTTAAAACCTGAAGTAGAATGGGCTGGAGACGGAGTTGTACAAGTAGAGTTTTTCTTACCAACAGATTCTAAAAAAGCAGAGGTTGCAGCAATAGAGTTTGCAAAGAAAATGAATTTAGAATCCCCTGAGGTTATTCATTTAGAAGTTATGCACCCAAGTGAGGGAACAAGAGTACAGGTAAAAGGTAAATTGATGCATACTATAGATTTAAGTAAACTTGTTATTCCAGAAGAAGTAAAAATGCTTAGTGATGATGAAATTAGAGAGTTTGCAGAAAATAAGCCATTTAAAATAGTTGCAGGGACAATAGGACAAGATGAGCACTCTGTTGGTCTGAGAGAAGTAATTGATATAAAACATGGAGGAATCGAAAAATTTGGTATGGAGGTAGAGTATTTAGGAACATCAGTACCTTGTGAAAAAATAATAGATTCAGCAATAGAGCTTAACGCAGATGTAATATTAGTGTCTACAATTATATCTCATGATGATATACACTATAAAAATATGAAAAAAATTCATGAACTTGCAGTTGAAAAAGGGATAAGAGATAGAATTATAATTTGTGCTGGTGGTACTCAAGTAACCCCAGAAATTGCTAGAAATCAAGGAATGGATCAAGGTTTTGGAAAAAATGATAGAGGAGTCCATGTTGCTAATTTCCTAGTAAACAGAAAAAAAGAGTTAATAGAGAGTGGAAAATGGAAATAGAATATTTAATAGCAGAGATAGGAAGTACAACAACAATTATAAATGCATTTAACAAAAATTCTATAGATTCATCTTTAGAATTTATAGGACAAGGGCAATCTCCAACAACAGTAATTGAAGGAGATGTAACGATTGGACTTGAAAAAGCTCTAAAAAATTTATGTCAAAACTTAGATGTTGAAAATGTAGAATATAAGAAGATGTTAGCAACTAGCTCAGCTGCTGGGGGGTTAAAAATGTCAGTTCATGGACTTGTCTATGATATGACTGTAAAAGCAGCAAAAGAGGCTGCTTTAGGAGCAGGAGCTAATCTTAATTTCTTAACAGTAGGAAAATTATCAAGATTTGATTTGAAAAAATTAATAGAATTAAAACCTAACATAATTCTTCTTGCAGGTGGTGTAAACTATGGTGAAAGAGAAACTTCAATATTTAATGCACAAAAGATAGCTGAGTTACCAATAGATATTCCAGTAATATATGCTGGAAATATAACATGTCAAGAAGAGATACAATTTATATTTGAAGAGGCTGGAAAAGCTGAACAATTATGTATTGTAGATAATGTATACCCTAAAATAGATGAGTTGAATATAGAACCTGTTAGAAAAAAAATCCAAGAAGTATTTGAACAAAATATAGTTCATGCTCCAGGAATGGATAAAATACGAAAAATGGTAAATGGTCATATAATGCCTACACCAGGAGCTGTAATGTTGGCAACGGAAGTTTTATATGAAAAAATAGGTGATACAATGACTTTAGACGTTGGAGGAGCTACGACAGATGTGAGTTCAGCAACAAATGGAAGTGAAAACATAAACTTGATATTGCAGAATCCAGAACCATTATTTAAAAGAACTGTTGAGGGTGATTTAGGATGCTACGTAAGTAAAAGAAATGTTATTCAGTTAGTTGGAATAGAAAAAATGGCAAAAGCTCTTTCTATTGGAGAGGACAAAGCACAAGAATTGCTAGAAAACTTGCCCCCAATTCCTAAAAATGAAGAACAGATAAGAGTGGCGGAATTTTTAGCATTAGAAGCAGTGATGACATCTGTTTATAGGCATGCAGGTGAGTTAAAAATAATATTTAATGGAGTACAAAAAAAAGCTGCAACAGGGAAAGATTTAACGGCAATAAAATATATTGTAGGAACAGGTGGAGCATTAACTAGATTACCTAAGAGAGTAAAAATATTGGAAGAGATATTAAAAAGTAATAGAGTGGACAAGCTTTTACCTAAAGAAGGAGTAAAAATTTTAATCGATAATCACTATATAATGGCTTCTGCAGGAGTATTGTCTTTAGTTGATAAAGAGGGAACCATGGGACTTCTAGAAAAAAGTTTCAATTTTACCCCTTAAGTTCTAAAGGAGGTTGAATGGAGTATCCAAAGATAAAGATTGATTTAGAGAAATTTAGAAAAAATTGTGAAGTAATTATTAAAGAGTGCAAAGCTAATAATATAAGTGTTACAGGGATTATGAAATCATTTTGTGCAAAGCCAGAGATAGCACAGATTATGGTAGAAAGTGGAATAGATTATTTAGGAGATGCAAGATTATATAATTTAAAAAAAGTTAAGCATTTAAAGGTTGAAAAAGTTTTAATAAGGATCCCTATGAAATCCACTGCCAGAGATGTTGTTATTTTTTCTGATATAAGTCTAAATAGTGAACTTGAGGTAATTAGAGAGCTAGATAAACATGCTAGAGAAAATAATAAAATACACAAGGTTATATTAATGGTAGAGCTAGGTGATTTAAGGGAAGGGATTCTAGAGAAAGATATTATAGATGTTGCAAGAGAAGTTTTGAAACTAGAAAATATAAAACTTTATGGACTAGGGGTAAATTTAACTTGTTATGGAGCAATAATTCCAACGACGGATAATTTAGGAAAACTAGTTGAAATTTCAGAAAAAATAGAAAAAGAATTAGATATAAAGCTAGAAATGATATCGGGAGGCAATTCTAGTAGTTATTATTTGGTTGAAAATAAAACAATTCCTAAAAGAATAAATAATTTAAGAATAGGAGAAGCTATAGTATTAGGAAGAGAAACTGCTTATGGAAAAAGAATAAAAGGTACCCATGATGATATTTTTGTTTTAAAAGGTGAAATTGTTGAAATAAAAGAAAAAAAATCTGTACCTTCTGGAAAAATAGGTTTAGATTCTTTCGGTAATATACCTTTTTATGAAGATTTAGGAGAGATAAAAAGAGCTATTATAGCAGTGGGAAAACAAGATACTGAAATGTCAGGAATGTTTCCTTTTGATGAAAAGATATATTCGTTAGGTATGAGTAGTGACCATTTAATTATGAATATAACTAATTCCACAGTTAAATATAAAATTGGTGATATTGTAAAATTTAGATTAAATTATGAGGCACTTTTAAAATTAATGACCTCTGAGTATATCAATAAAGAGTATATAGATGGGAAATTAATAAAAATAGAATTTTGTAATTATTAGTAATCAGAATAATAGTAGAGATATTTTTTAATATATAAGAAGTTATAATATCAAAAAGAGGAACTAGATAATAGTTCCTCTTTTTCTATTATAAATAAGATTAATAACTCTACTGTATATAGCTAAAGCCATTTTGAAATAATCAATTTTAAACACCATATAGTTTGTTTTCTAAAAAAAATATCAATATTTTAAGTAGTTGAAGATGGTGCTACTATGAGAGATACGTTATTAAAATAATGTAATGTACTAAAAAAAAAAGGGGGGAGAATAAATGAAAGAAATATTAGTGAAAAAGATTAAGGGGTGTTTGAAAACAAAAATATCGATAACAGTGGGATTAATTGTAGGATATTTAATAACTGGAAATTTTGGATATGCAGAAGAATTGGATATAAAAGTAAAAAACAATAATAAAGATCAACCAGCTTCTATTTGGATAAATGGAGTTAAAACTTCAGGAACTAATCATAAAAATGCAGAATTTCTTAATACAACAGGGGAAAATCATGGGTTAAGAGCCTATGGAAAAGAGAGTACAATAGAAAACCATGGAGTAATAAATTTGAATTCGGGAAAAATAGAATCAAAAGGAGAAACAGAGGAAATTGTAGATTATGAGACAGGAAAAATAAGCTCATCAGCATTTAAAGATTCTATATTTGGGATGGTAGCAGATAATGGAGCTAATGCTTTAAATTACAGTATGATATTTATGAATAAAACAAATGAAGCAGGGACTTATGGGCAAGGAGGTATGTTTGCTCTAAATGGGAGTACTGCAGAGAATAAAGGGATGATTATAGGAAGTGGTGATGTAGGAATATTTTCACATGGTAAAGATAGTATAGGTATCAACAATATATCAGGAGAAATTGGTCATAAAGGCAATTATGGTATGTTTTCTGAAGCAGGAGGAACTGTAATAAATAGTGGACTTATACGAAATGATGGTAATGTAGGAATGCAAGCGAAAGGGACAAATTCAATATCTATAAATAAAAGAGAAGTTGCAACTACAGAGGATTATGGGATGGTCTCTAAAGAGGGGGGAACATCTATAAATGATGGAAGAGTAAATAATAATGGTAGTTATGGAATGTTTAGTAGCGATAAAGGATCGTTCTCTATAAATAATGGTATTATAGCAAATGCAGGAAATTATGGAATGTATTCTAGTAATGAAGGAATTATTACAAATGAAAAATTAGGTATAATAGAAAATATAGGAAATTACGGAATGTTTATCAATGACTTTAATTCGGTAGCAATAAATAAGGGAAAAATTTTTAATAAGGGAAACTATGGAATAGTAGCATTTAATGGAGCAATTGTTACGAATAAAGGAGAAGTTTTTAATACGGGTGATTATGGGGTATCAACGAAATCAGGAAGCGTGTCATTAAATGAGGGGAAAATATATAATAATGGTAACTACGGGATGCATACTGCTGGAAAAGACTCTGAATCTATAAATAAAGGAGAAATTTCAAATTTAGGAAATCATGGTATTCATTCTGATGATAAGGGAACTGTTATAAATGAAGTGTCAGGAAGAGTAGAAAATACAGGAAGTAAAGGGATGAGTGCAAGTGGGTTAAGTTCTCTGGCGATAAATAAAGGTGAAGTAGAAAATATAGGAAAACAGGGAATGTATTCAAGTAATAGAGCAACCATTATAAATGAAATATCTGGTAAAATAGAGAATATAGGAAATGAGGGAATGACAGTAAGCGGTAAAGATAGTTTAGGGATAAATAATGGGAAAGTAGGAAATAGAGGAGATTATGGAATCTCAGCATTAGATGGTTCTCTAGCAATAAATAAAAGCGAAATATCAAATAAAGGGAATTATGGAATGTATGCTTTGTCAAAAGGAATAGTAATAAACGATATAGATGCAGTAATAAAAACAGAGGGAACAATTGGAATGTTGGCAGAAGGAAAAGGGTCAACAGCAATAAATAAGAGTATTTTAAATAGAGAAATGGAAGTAAAATTAGGTGGAACAATAATAAATGAAGGTACATTAGAACATAAGGGAATTTTTGGAATGTCTGCAAACGATGAAGGAAGCACAGCGATAAATAGATCAATTGTAAATTTAGAAAAAGGAATGTATGCAAGCAATGGTGGAATAGTAACAAATGATACAGGTTCAATAATATCAGGTACTTCAGGAAAGATGGTAGAGGCAACAGGAAAAGGTTCTGTAGCAATAAATAAAGGTGAAATATCTACAAGCTATCCAATATCAAATGGAACATTAGGATATGGATTGTATGCAAGTAATGGAGCAACAGTAATAAATGAAGAAAAAATTAAAAGTGGAAGAGGAATGGGAGCAACAGGAATAGGAAGTATAGCAATAAATAACTCTAAAAACTTAGAATCAAGATTAATAGCGATGGAAGATGCAAATGCAGTAAATAATGGAAAAATAACAGTTATATCAGATAGAGGAATAAGTGCAAATGGAAGAGGAGTAGCCCAAAATAAAGGGGAGGTAGAATCTACAGGAGATTCAGGAATGGAATCATCTAGCAGTGGAACAATAGTAAATGAAATAAATGGGACAATATTAAATACAGGAAATAAAGGAATGTCTGTAGAAGATTTAGGAAGTACAGGAATAAATAAAGGGCTAGTTTCAAATGCAGGGAATTACGGAATGTTTGCAAAGGCAGGAGGAGTAGCAATAAATAAAGGAGAAATATCCAATAAAGGAAATTATGGAATGATCGCATCAGAAGCAGGAACCATAATAAATGATGTGGATGGAAGAATTTCAACAGATCACACAATTGGAATGATAGTAGAAGATACAGGAAGTATGGGAATAAATAAAGGGGTATTGGACAAAAAAATGTCAGCATTATCCGGAGGAACAATAATAAATGAAGGTACAATAAACTACGATGGGCTTTATGGAATGCTAGTAGAGGGGATAGGAAGTCTAAGTGAAAATAGAGGGCTAATAGCCAATGCTGGTAGTTCAGGAATGAGCGCTGAAAAAAAAGGCGTAGCAATAAATGAAACTACAGGAGTGATTTCAAATAAAGGTATTAAAGGAATGGTAGCTTCAGGAGAAGGAACAGTTATAAATAAAGGAAAAATTATAAATACAGGAGTAGAGGGAATAGCTATAAATTATAGTTCAACGGGAATAAATGAAGGAACGATAGAGAATAAAGGTGATGTAGGTGTATATAATGGAAGGTCTTCATTTATAAATAAAGGAAAAATTGAGAATATAGGAAATTATGGAGTATTTAGTGAAGCTAATTCAACTTCTATAAATGAAATTTCAGGTGTAATTTCCAATATAGGAGATTATGGAATGTACGCTAATACCAATGAAGGTAGTTCATTTGCTATAAATGAAGGTATTATTTCCAATACGGGAAATTACGGTATAGTAGCAAATGGATTAGGAAGTATAGCTCTAAATCAAGGGATAGTTTCAAATAAAGGTTCTCATGGAATGTTTGCATCAGCAGAAGGAATAGCAAATAATGGGATAGATGGAATAATTTCTAATGATAGTGGATATGGAATAGTTGCAAAAGATTATGGAAGTGTAGGAATAAATAAAGGTTTAATTTCTGGAAATGGAGGAATGAAAGCTGAGGAAGGAGCGATTGTAATAAATGAGTCAACAGGAGTAATTTCAAATCGGGAAAATGAAGGACTTATTGCGACTCCAGGAAGTTCAGCGATAAATAGAGGGATAATCTCAAATGAAGGCCATTATGGACTTTCTATGTATCATGGAGACAATATTAACACTACACTGGTAAATGATATAGGTGGAGTAATCTCAAATAAATTTGAAGAAGGAATGTCAATTCATAATGGAATAGGAGTTAATAGGGGAGAGATTAGTAATGGAAGCAGTTTTGGAGTATTTGTAAGTGAAAAGGGAACTGGAATAAACGAGTTAAGCGGGGTAATAAAAAATGAAATGGATAAAGGGATGTCATCGGAAGGGATAGAAAGCTTAGCTATAAACAAAGGAAAAATAGAAAATAAAGGTAATTATGGAATGTATTCCAAAGAAAAAGGAACAGTAATAAATAAATTTGAAGGAATAATTTCTAATATAGGAAATGAAGGAATGTCATCAGAAGGGATAGGAAGTACAGCAATAAATGAAGGAAAAGTAGAAAACTTAAGTGAATTTGGAATGTTTGCAATAAATAAGGGAGCTATCATAAACGAAGTTTCAGGAACAATAGGGAACCAAAGTAATAAAGGGATGGTTGCAAGAGAAGTAGGCAGTATGGCAATAAATAAAGGTATAATTTCAAACAAGGGTGAAGAAGGATTTTCTTTGAATTTTGGAGCGACAGGAACAAATGAAGGAACTATTAAAAATCAAGGGGATAGTGGAGTATATAATGCAAGATCTGTATTTATAAATAAAGGGAAAGTAGAAAACCAAGGAAATTACGGAGTGTATGGTGAAGTTAACTCAACTTCTACAAACGAAGTTTCAGGTGAAATTTCCAATGTAGGAAACTATGGAATGTATGCCAATACTAATCAAGGTGGTGCTACTGTTATAAATAAAGGGAAGATATCAAATATAGGGGATTATGGAATGAGTGCTAAAGGGGGAGGTTCTCTAGCAACTAATAAAGGTGAAATATCAAATAAAGGAAATTATGGAATGTATGCTTCATCAGAAGGAACAGTGATAAATGATATAGGAGGAGTAGTAATAACCGCAGGTACAATAGGGATGTTGGCCGAAGGAAAAGGGTCAACGGCAATAAATAAAGGTATTTTAAATAGAGAGATGGAAGCAAAATTAGGTGGAGCAATAATAAATGAAGGGATATTAAAACATAGTGGAATTTATGGAATGTCTGCAAAGGATGAAGGAAGTATAGCAATAAATAGATCAATTGAAAATTTAGAAAAAGGGATGTATGCAAGCAATGGAGGAACAGTAACAAATGATATAGGTTCAACAATATCAGGAACTTCAGGAAAGATGGTAGAAGCAACAGGAAAAGGATCTGTAGCGATAAATAAAGGTGAAATATCTACAAGCTATTCACTATCCAGTGGAGAATTAGGATATGGATTATATGCAAGCAGTGGAGGAACAGTAATAAACGAAGGAAAAATTAAAAGTGAAAGAGGAATGGGGGCAACAGGAGTAGGAAGTACAGCAATAAATAACTCTAAAAGATTAGAATCAAGATTAATAGCTATGGATGATTCCATTGTAATAAATAATGGGAAAATAACAGTGAGATCAGATGGAGCTATAACAGCAAATACAGGAGTTGGTTCTTTAGGAATAAATAAAGGAGAAGTTAAATCTGTAGGTATTTATGGTATGTTAGGAGTTTCAGGAGGAACAGTAACAAATGAAACAGAAGGAACAATCAGAAATACAGGAAGTTATGGAGTTTTAGTAAGAGATGTAGGAAGTACATCGATAAATAAAGGATTAGTTGCAAATATAGGGAATTATGGTATGGTAGCAATTTCAGGAGGAACAGCAACGAACGATCTAGAAGGGTTAGTTGCAAATACAGAGAGTTATGGAATTGCAGTAAAAGGTCCAGGAAGTACAGCGGTTAATAAGGGTAAAGTAGAAAATAGAGGTACTGATGGAATGGGTATTAGTAAAGAGGCTACAGGAATAAATGAAGGGACAATTTCTAATTCATTTGAAAATGGAATGCATATTTTAGAGGGTGGAATAGGAATAAATAATGGCTTAATAAATAATAATTCCCACAGAGGAATGGTTGCTTTTGATTTAGGGTCTTATGGAATAAACAATGGAACAATTTTAAATGCAGGAGATTATGGTATGTATGCAGGAGAGAAAGGAACTGTTATAAATGAATCTGTAGGAAAGATAAAAAATCAAGGTAACCAAGGAATGGTTATAGCTAGTGAGTCATTAGGAATAAATAAAGGACTTATTGCTAATCAAGGAAATAAAGGAATGAATGCATCAGGGAATTCAACTATTATAAATGAATCAGAAGGAATAATTTCAAATACAGGAAGATACGGAATGTTTATTGAGGAGAATTCTAGCGGAACAAATATTGGAACAATATCTAATTCAGCTAGTGATGGAATGTATGTTACTGGAGGAGGAGTTGGAATAAATCAGGGGACAATTTCAAATAATGGATCAAATGGAATGTATGTAGCTGGAAGGTCTAGTGGAGTAAATAAAAATATAATTTCCAATAAAGGTGATAATGGGATGTATGCAAGTGAGAAATCAACTATTATAAATGAATCTTCAGCAACTATAGGAAATATAGGGAAAAATGGAATGTATATTGAAGGAGAAGGTACTGTAGGAACAAATAAGGGTACAATATCTAATTCATTTAATGATGGGATGTATATTCATAGAAAAGGAACAGGAATAAATGAAGGACTAATAAATAATAAAACATACACAGGAATGGTTGTTTTTGATTCGGGATCCTATGGAATAAATAAAGGAACGATTTCAAACAATGGAGAGAATGGAATGTATCTAGGCAATGAAGCATTTGGAGTAAATAGTGGAGTAATTTCCAATAAGGGAAATAATGGAATGTATGCAGGTAGTAGATCTTCTATTACAAATGAAGGAATAATTAGAAATACAGGGAAAAATGGAATGTATATTGAAGGTGAAAGTACTGTAGGAACAAACTATGGAGAGATATCTAATTTATCTAATGATGGAATGTATATTAAGAATTCTGGAACGGGGATAAACAAAGGATTGATAAATAATAATTCATATACTGGAATGGCTGTTTTTGGCACTAATTCTAATGGTATAAATGATGGAAGAATAAGAAATAATGGAAATAATGGAATGTATGTATATGATAAAGCAGTAGGGATAAATACAGGATTAATAGCGAATAAGGGTGATTTTGGAATGTATGCTAGTAAAAATTCAGTCATTATAAATGATGGTTTAGGAATTATAGCAAACGAAGGTAGCTATGGAATGTATGTAGAAAATGGAGCAACAGCGATAAATAGAGGAACGATTTCAAATGGTGGAAACTATAAAATGGTAAGCTCGGCAGGGGGAACCATAGTTAACAGTACTCTTAATGGAATAATTGTTAATGGGCAAAATGAAGTTGGAATGCTAATTAATGGAGAAGGGGCTACAGCAATAAATAAAGGAACAATAGAAGTTAATGGTGAAAATTCAATGGGAATGTCAGCTTTAAATGGAGGAACAATAATTAATGAGGGTGAAATTAATATAAATGCTACTTCAGGAACAGCAATGGCTGTAGCTAGTAATTCAACTTTAATAAATAAAGGGGAGTTAAATTTAAATTCAAGTGAGGGAGTAGGTATTAGAGTATCTGGAGTAGGAGCAGTTGTAAGAAATGATGGTGAAATTAATATTGAGGGAGCAGAAGTAACTGAAGAAAGTCCAATGATGTTAACAAAAAATACAAATGGAAATCAAGCTATTGTTATAGAAGATGGGGCAATGTTTATTAATAATGGATTGTATTCAGTAGATGGGGACTTAAATTCATCAGATATGGGCGGAGGAGATTTTGTATTAGAAGGTGGAACAGTTGAAGCACATTCAATAAGAGGAGATTATTATGCAAGTGGAGCTTTAGCATGGGGATCAGGAGAAGTAACAAGAGAAGATGGAGTTACACATGCATCTACAGAATATGACGATCAATATAATACGTATCAGATGTTTAAGACAGATAATATGTATGCAGATATTCACTCTAATTCAGCTATGTTTGATGTTTCTTTAACAGAACAAGACAGTAATGGATATTATGGAATTGATATGAATAGAAAAAGTTTTTATGACATAATAGACAATCAAAAATATGCTGAATATTTAGAAAATAACTACACTGAAGTTGGAAAAACAGATCAAAGAACAGATTTATACGAAGCATATAAATTAGTAACGAATGAGAGTGACTTGAACAAATATGTAGGAAGAACTTTTGGAGAGACAATTTACCCACTAATAATGGAACAAAACTATGAAATTGCAAAAATAAATAATAAAAAATTAAAAAATGAGTTATTTAGTAAGCAAATAAATCAAGAGGTAGGAGATTATAATTATATAGGTTATGCAACAATTTTAGATTCAGAGGATAGAGAGTCAGATAATTTTTCAGAAAACGATATGAAATACTCATCAGTGTCATTAGGGATTGATAAAAAGATAAATAAAACTACAAGAATAGGAGTATTAGGAACAGTAGGTAAGACAGATATATCATATGATGATGGAGGAAAAAGAAAAGATGATGTATATCAACTTAATGTATTTGGTATCTATGAGAAAGATAATTTAAAAGGAGTTATTAATGCTTACACAGGAAAAATTAAAGGACATTTAGACAGAAAATTAGCTTTTACGTCATTACATGAAGAGATGAAGGGAGATACGGAGAGTAATTTTTATGGATTGAATTTATCTTTAGAAAAAGAATATCAAGTAAAAGGGATAAACTTATTACCGAGACTAGAGCTAAATTCCATGTATATGGCAGAGGATAGTGTAAAAGAAAGTGGGGATTATGCCTTAGCTGTAAATAGCGTGAATGGAAAATCTGTGCAAACAGGAGTTGGAATTGAAGCAAATAAAAAAATTGAGTTAAGTAAAAAATATACACTTATACCAGAGTTAAGCGCAATGTACTATAGAGAGTTAGGAAATCCATATAAGGATAGATCTATAAAATTAAGTTCAGTAAGTAATGATAGCGCAATTATAAAAGGGTATGAAGAAGGAAAGGATACAGGAGAGTTCGATTTAAATGTAAGCTTAGAAAGAGAGGGAGCAAGTTTAAGTTTGGGAGTATCTTATGAAGTGAGTAATCAAGGAGGAGTAACAACTCCATATATGGGGCTAGGATATATATTTTAATTAATAAAAATTAATAAAAATTAAACAAGAAAAGGGAGATAAGTAGAAAAATAACTTATCTTCCTTTTCTTGTTTGAAAAAATAAAAAATAGTGAATTATTTCTTGGAGTGTAGTATAATAAAAAAACACATACATATAAATACTAAAAAAAAATACTAAAAAAGACACTGAAAAAATACTAAAAAAAATATAATGAAAAATTAAGAAAAGAGTAAAAAAAATAAATTACAGCAAAAAACTGTAATCTTATAATTTTTTTATATTTTTTATAGGTGTAAATTCTCTAATTTATCTATAATCACTATTAAGTTAATTCTAGCTTTTTAATATGTTCCTTTGTTGATAGGTTAATAATAACACTACTATATCAGCACGTGAAATATTAAAGTTTATTTACTATAACCTTGCAAATTAATGATTTGAGTGCAATTGACCTATATTTTATAGAGTATTCTACAAAGAAAACAGTTATATAAAATTATAAAAAAATGACTCTATTAAGATAATATTAAATTTCTGAATTTATATCATTATAGAGTTATTTTAAAAATGACAATTCCAACTATATAAGGATTTGTTAAATATTAGTGCAAAAAGTATTTGCTGCTTATTTTCAATCTTTAAATTAAAAAATAAAGTTGAAATATAGCAATTGCAATGGAATTTTGATTTTTATAGAATTATGAAAAAATATAAATTCAGAAATTTATTTATATAATTCACTGTACAATAACTTAAATTAAAAAAATATATATAAAAAAATACCGTCCTAATTTCTATGGACGGTATTTTTATTTGTAGAAATTAATTTTGAGGTAAATCTGCATAGATGACTGTATTTTCTTACAATCCTTTTTCTCTTCTAATCTGCATTATTTTTTGTCTATTTTCTGTACCTGTTTTTGCCTTAATATAGTGATCACGAGTAACTTTAGTGTCTCTATGATGAGCATATTCAGAAGCAATATTTATATCAGACAAGTTATTTAAAATATTAATAGCTGTTTTTCTCAATGTATGAGGATAAAGTTTATTGTAACCAATTAGTTCCCCTATTTTCTTTATTCTGTTTCTTATTGCAGATTGAGACATTTTTACATATAGTTTTTTTTGTTTTGTAATAAATAAATATTCCCCATCAATGTTATTTTCTTTTCTATAAGTTAGCCACTCTTTTAAAATAGATTCCGTATTATTCATAAATAAAATATCAACCATTTTACTACCTTTCTCTCTTGCATCTTTAAAAAAACCATTCTTTAAGTCCAATTGATCAATTTTAAGATTCTGAATTGCAGATATTCTAGCAGCACTTTCTAAAAAAAGTTCCCATAGTAGTCTTGATTGAATGTCAAATTTTTTTTTATTGTGTTCCATAAGGATTCTAGCTTTAATAACATCTTCAATAGATAAGAAAAAACTTTCTCTCCTTTTATCAAAATCCCCTTTTTTTAGTCGATCTAATTTATGTTGAAAAGGATGAAACTTTATAAAGTCTCTCTTTACACACCAAATATAAAAACTAGAAATACTTGTTATTTTATTATTTATTGTTTGATTATTATTACCAATTTTTCTGCAATAATTGATATATCTTTCTAAAATAGATACACAATTTTTTAATGTAGCATCTGATAAGAATAGTTTGTTCCCTTCATATTTTTGTAAAAAAAACATATATTGTTGCATATTACTTTGATAAATCCTGTAAGTTGTTTTCATTGTTTCGTGATTTCTAGCTTTATTTGATTCTAGGTATATATTATAAATTTCTAAGTTTTCTTTGTTAAAATTTTGTTCCATTTTTATAGCTCCTTTCTTAATTCTATTAGTGAAATAATTTTGTTTCATATTTTTAAAATTTTATTCAGATTATTAATGTAAATTAGAGAATTTAGATTGTTATTATAACATTTGAATAAAATTATAAAATCAGAAATAGGAGGACGAAGTGAGGGAAAGAAAAATTGTAGTAAAAATTTTAACAATAGTTGCCATGGCATTTATTTTTAGTTCTGAAATTCTTGCAAGTACTGAAAATATAAAAATAGCTTCTGTTACTTCAAATATAGGAATTGCCACAGTAACAACAAATTTAGAAATGTTTACAACAATAGGAAATATATCAGGAAGTTCAACAAGTGGGACTTTAAGAGATATAACTTTAATGAAAATTTCGCATAGTTCAAACTCTTATGGGGATGGAGTAACTTATATGAATACAAGATATAAGTTACAAGATAGTCTAAATGGAGATTATAGAATAAGTAATATAAAAACAAGAATTTCAAATTCAAGCAAGGCAAGTATTAATATAAAAAATCAAGGAAAAGATGAGATTTATGTAAGTATAGATGAATATTTAGCAGATGATATAAATAAAGATGCGGTTATAGAAATTATAGGGGATATTACCTATAGTTCATTACCTACAATATCTGGGTTAGGAACGATTACTGCAATAAGTGCGGTGGAACCACTGCAACAAAGCCCATTGGTTCAGACAGTGTCACTACCTATTGCAATAAATGAATATATAACTCTAAGTGTAAAACCTTTAAATATGGGAACTATTTTACGTGATACAGGAATATATGAGAAGGAAACTGACATCGATATTACAGGAGGAAAGAATACAGAAGTAGTGATTAAAGGTAATGGTGTAGAAGGAAGTGAAATTTATAGCTTTTTACTTAAGGGAACAGAAAAAATTCCTATTACATATCGAATAGAAGATGGAAATAAAAAAATAATAAAAAATATGAAATTAGATTCTAATGGAGCTGGGAAAGCAATCTTGAGAGGGATAATAGATAGTAATTCTCTTCCTACAGACGTAGATAGTGCAGGAGCTTATAATGGATCAGTAACTATAGAAGTAGATTATCTTTAATAAGGAGTAAAAATGTATCTAATAAAAATAATTGGTATATATATGATTGTATTAATTGCAAGTTATGCGGCACCATCAGGATTTGGAGCAAGTGCAATAGTTCCAGTCTCGGCATTCATACCTTATCAGGAGCCAAGTATAAGGTATATTGGGGGACCGGTAGTTAGTTCAGGAATAGCAAGACAGCCACTTAATGAAAAAGGGGAAATTTTACTTTCCATTATGACGTTTAAACCTACGGGAAATGGAAATGATGGAACTGTTTTTGTTAAGTATCCTCGTAAAGTTATGATGGGTTCTAATGAAGCAAATGGAGCGGGGAAACCCTATTCTGTATTGTTTAATTTAGAACTAATTGATGGAGGTGTAGATATTGGAACTCCAACTGATTGGAAAAGTGAAATAACAATCCCTTATAAAAAAGAGGTTTCCAAATCTGTAAAATATTTGATAACTGGAGAAGCACCTGTAGCAGGAAAATATGAAGGAAGGATAAATTTTGAAGTTCTGTATAACTAATTTGGCAAAGTATGGGGGAATGATGTGGAAAATAAAAAACAAAAGAGTTGTAAGATTAATTTTAATTTGTTTCTTAATAAATAATTTAGTTGCCTATAGTTTAGAAAACAAAGGCACAGAATTAAATGATGAAAACTATGAAAAAATAGAAAAAAGTGAATCTATGTCAATTCTTCAAGAGGGGGAATTGGTTTACATAAGAGCTAAAATAAGAGTAAAAGAGGAGTTTTTAAAAGGAATAGTTTATAATGGGAGAATTTATTTTGAAGAGCGAAAATTATTTGAAGTTTTGGAAATTGAATTGTCAGATAAAGAGATAAAAAAAAATCCAACACTGATAGAAAATCAAAGATATTATGATTTAGAAAAAGAATATAAAAATCTAAAAATTAACGAGTATAAATTTGATGAAGAAGAAATGTCAGTGGATGTTGACCCTAGTTGGCAACTTTCTCATGAAAAAGAGAGAGACATCAATGAAAAAAGAGAAAAATTGGAAATAATTAAAAAAAATTTAATTGTTAGTGAGCCAGAAAAAGAAGAGTGGAAAATGTTAACTTCTGGAATAATGGGTGTTGGATATACAAATACATCAGGAGAAAGATCTGGAGAGGCGGCATATATAAGATATAATAATAATCTTTTTTATGGAGCAACAAGTTTAAATGCAACTGTTAATAAAGAAGATGGCAAGACAGATTCTACATTGGATTATTTATTTTGGGAAAGGGATGTATTGAATAATAAAAAGCTTTTAATAGGAAATACATATAAAAATTCTAGATATAATACTTCAGATATTAGTAGCTCAATTACAGGTGTAACCCTAGGATTAGAAAATAGCTGGGATAGTCAAATGAGAGTGACTCAAAGACAGATATCTGGATATGCTCCAACAGGTACAGTAGTAGAATTATATGAAAATGGAATATTAAGAGATTTTCAAACAATAACAGATGGGCAGTATAAGTTTGATGTTGATTTATACAATGGAAGTAAATATTACTCTATAAAAAAATACATGTCAGATGGACAAGTTATTATGGAAGATGTATCTTTACTAGCAAATGAAAGTGTATTACCTAAAGGAAAAGTAGATTACACAGTAGACGTAGGTTCAATAAAAGGTAAAGAGAATAAAGGGACTGTTGATGCAGAGATTAAATATGGAATATTTGAAGATTTTACAGGAATAATTGGTGGATTTGACATGTATGATGAGGATTATAACAAAAGCTCTTTTTATACTGTTGGAGAAATAGGAATAATTCCGTTAGATATTATAGGATCACAACTTTATCATACTATAACGTATTCCAGTGATGACAATGAAAATTCTATGTATAAATATGCTTTGGAGTTAGCACTAGGAAAAGATCAGATAAGTTATAAAAGTGAAGATTATTCTAAATTAAGTAGTAATTATAGGTCATACACAAGAAAAAATGATGATTTAAGTTACGATTTAAGAGTAATAAATGGTTATAACCTAAAAGTAGGAACTTCATCTCAAGAAAATGATAATAGAGAAAAAGAAAGGACATATTATGGAAATCTTTATAAAAATTATAGATATTTCTATCTTACTACTGGATTAAATAAAAGAAAGAATGAAACAACAGGGGAATCAGAAACATATGTAACACCAGGTGCTTCATATTCAGTTTCAAAAGATAATGAAATATCTAAGTATATAGATACGATTTCAGTATATTCCAGTATTGGACCACAGGGTTCTTATGGAGTAAACGTAGGAAAGAACAATGCTGGAAAAAGGGGAGAATGGGATTATTATTTAAACTATAACAATAATGATGACAATAATAAGGAATCTTTTGGTTTGATGGTAAGTTATACGCCTGGAGGAAGAGCAAAAATAACTTCAAATGCACAAAAATCTTATTCAGCAGACAAACCTTTAATCCAGAATAGCATAGAAACAAATGTATATATGGGACCTAAAAAGCCAAAATTTGATTATGCAAAAAATATGGGAAGAGGGACAGTTTCAGGAAAAATATTCCTTGATAAAGATGGAGATGGAGAATTCACTCCAGAGAGAGACACAGTAGTAAAAGATTCAAAGGTTGAAACTTATAGAAACTATACATATGCAGACTCAGATGGAGAATATACATTAGGAGGACTACCAACATACTCACCAGTTGAGCTAAGGATAGCCAGTGAAGATGATGAAATGCCATACTACATATCCCCTAGTGATAAAAAGAAAATAAAACTTAATCCTGGTGGGAAAAAAATAGTAGATTTTGGATATCGTCCAATAGTGTCAATTTTATCTGAGGTAAATTTTGGAAAGAATTTTTATAGAGAAGAAGTGGAAAGTGTACTAGAAAATTTGGAAATAGAATTTAAAAATATGAAGAGAGAAGAAAGTTTCAAATATGAATTTGGAAAAGATGACTTGATTGTTCATACGGTTCCAGTAGGTATTTATTCTGTTGAATTAATATATAAAGGTAAAGCAAATATAAAAATTCAAAAATCAAAATATTATTTAGTTATTAAAGATGTTGAAGAGAGTGAAATAACTTTTGACATAGAAAAAATAGATGATGAAAACTTTATGCTAAGTGTTAAACAAGATAAATCTCAATTATATACAAGTATAGATCAAATTTATACAAGTTTAGAGCGAAAAAAAGTAGTTCTATTAGAGAAATAAAAGATAGAAAGAGGGAGAAAAATGAAGAAAATAATAATTACGTTATTGATGGTTGTTTTAGGAATAACAATATTTGGAAAAAAAATAGATGGAGAGCATACCCCTATTTATCCATCAACATTATCAATTCCAATAAAAAAGGCGACAAATATAAAGACATTTACAGTTTATAACACAGCAAATGAAAGAAAAACATTTGAAGTATCTATAAAAGATGTTGATAATTTTGAGGAAGCTTCCCCAATTGCAAAATATTTAAGAATATTTCCCAAAAAATTCTCTTTAGAACCAGGAAAGAGTAGAGAAATTAGAGTTAGTATTGAAGACATTCCTAAGGAAATGTTAGGGCAAGGTGAGTATAGAGGTGCTCTTTTAATAAAAGGGTTAACGTCAAAAATAAACGAAAAATACGAAACTAAAGAAAAAGATAGCTCAATAAGTACAATTTTAAATGTAAAAATGCACATCAGTATGGCTATTTATGCACTGAGTGGAAACGAGTTTGAAAATGTCGAATTTAAAAGTTTTAAGCTTAATAAAAAAGATGGAGTTTATGACACTATTTTAAAAAATACAGGAAATTATTCATATTACATAAGTATGAATTTGTTAGATAAAAATAACAAGGTAATATCAGATGTAGAAGCAATAAAAGTATTCCCTGGGAGAGAAGCAAAGTTAAACTTTCCAATTGTCGAGAATGCGGAAAATGTTGAAGTAAAACTAATTGATAAAGATAGTAAAAAGACAAAGTCAATAAAAATATTTGAAATGGCAGAGTTATTAAAGAGGTAACTACTTCATGTTACATGAAGTTTACATATTAAAAAATTAAAAGGAGTGGTAAAAATGAAAAAAATGATAACAATACTATCATTTTTAGTAGCAGCATCAGCATTTGCAGCTACTAATCAATTGATTACAGCAACATTGAATGTAGTTGATCCGGTGCAAGACGTTGTATTATCAGTAACAACAACAGCTTTAACAATGGGGGAGGTTCCTATTATTGCAGGCACATCAAAAGAATCTAATGTAATTGATGTAGAAATATCAGGTACTCAAGCAAAAGCTGCAAGTATAACAATGCCTGAAAAAGTAACATTAACTAGTTCAGCAGGAGCATCATATGATGCAGATATCGTGATTGGAAGTGTAACAGGAGGAGCTGTAACAACTGCAGCAAATACTCATACAATTCAAACTACGGGAGATTTAGGAAATGGAACATCAAGTGTTACCCCTATGGTAGCAAAAACAAAAGCAAAGTTAGATATACTTGGAACAGAAAAACCTGGAGTGTACACTGGTAATATGACAATTAGTGCACAATACAATTAAGAAGAGGAGAGGGGAAAATATGAAAAAAGTATTATTAATATTATCATTACTAGTAACATCGTTAGTTTCATATTCAACGGTATCAACAGTAATATCTGTGGATGCAAAATTAACGAATCCTTTGGAGTTAAAAACTAACACAAGCACAATGATGGGAAGTGTTAATGCCACAGGAGGAACAGTAAAATTATCAGAAGTTGAATTAACAGCAATGGGAATAGGTGGAGAAGCTATACAAATAAAAGCTCCTAAGGACATAGTATTAAAAGAAGCAGGGACATCATTAGAGGTTACGTTACAATCTGATTTCTCAACAGGAACTACAGTTTCAGGAACGGATGCATATACAGATGTTGTTCTAAATGGTACAGGAACAGGAAAATCAGTATATACAATGTCAGGACTAGTTCCAGCACTAACTTTAGCAAATGGTCAAGCAAATGCACAGTTAGAGGGGACTATAAACTTAGAAGCAAAGTATAATTAATTAGAAAACGTAGAAACTGTAATTTTTTTACAGTTTCTATTATTTTGAGTGGAATTAAAGTATGAATAAGTAAGTGTAGTAATTAATATAAAAATAATAAACTAGAAAAAAATAGGTTTTAAGGCCTTTAATATAATAAAAAATTGAGGAGAAAAATATTGAAAAATCAGGTGGCTAAAAATGGGATTTTAGGTAACTTTATAACTTTATATAATTTAGTTGAAAGTGAGATTAATGGATTGTTAGAGAAGTTAGGAATTAATTATTTAGAGTACAGTATTTTAGTCAGTATTTCTAAGATAGAAACGACGCAGTATGCAATATCTAAAAAATATAATATTTCGACTCAAAGGGTACATCAAATTATAAAAAAATTGAAAAAGAAGACATATATTTCTGCAATTGAAGAGATAAAAGGTGGAAGAATTTTGAAAAAATTATTTCTTAATCAGAATATTAAAAATAGAATTAATGAAATAAATAATAAAATAATTGATAAATTAGAAAATAAAAAAGTTAGTTCTGAAGAGCTAGAAGAATTCAACAGTATTTTGAAAATACTTATAAGTAGATTAGATAGTTAAGTTAAGAATATTTTGAAGAAAAAAAGGAAACAAAGTAAAGAGACTTAAGATTTGTATATCTTAAGTCTCTTTACTATAAAATGAGAATTAAAATTTTTTATATAATAAAAAAAGAAAACTAATCGCCAATATCTTATAAATAACGCTTTATGTTTAGAAAAAAAATTGTTATAATAAAATGATAATAAATTATAATCAGAAAAAATTAAGATGGAGTTGATAAGTTAATGAGCGAATTTTTAATAACTGCTATAATAGCGTATTTATTTGGTTCTTTACCAAGTGGGGTATGGATTGGAAAAATTGTTAAGAATATAGACATAAGAGAATACGGAAGTAATAATTCAGGAGCAACGAATGCATATAGAGTTTTAGGCCCAAAGTGTGGTATAATGGTTCTTATAGCAGATGCTTTGAAAGGATATTTACCTTTATATATAGCACAAGAAGTATTTGGACAGTCGGGAAATGAACTTATAGGATTAGGACTTATAGCTATTTTGGGACATACTTTATCTATGTTCTTAAATTTTAAAGGGGGAAAAGGAGTAGCCACAAGCTTAGGTGTCTTTTTGTATCTTTTTCCATTAGGAATTACATGTGTTTTCTTAACTTTTGTGATAGTAGTATACTTAACTAAGTATATATCCCTTGGATCTATAATTGGTGCGGCACTATTACCTATACTAGCTTTATTTTTACCAATGAGAGAAGGAATAGATAGAGTTCCGTTATTTGTATTATCTTTAATAGTAGGAATTTTTGTAATTTATAAACATAGAACAAATATAGAAAGGCTTTTAAAAGGAACAGAGAATAAATTTAAAGCAAAAAAATAATGCAGAGGTGTGGTTATGGAAAAAGTTGTTGTAGTTGGTGCAGGAAGTTGGGGTACAGCTTTAGGTATTAATTTAGCTAAAAATGGTCATGACATCATTTTATGGGAATATAATAAAGAACAAGCGGAACTTTTGAAATTAGAAAAAGAAAATAAAAAATACCTTAAGGGTGCAAAATTTCCAGATAATATAACTGTAGTAAATGATGTGGACAATTTGTTGAAAGGTGCAAAAATGGTTGTATTTTCAATACCTTCACAAAGTTTAAGAAGTGTAGTTAATAAACTTTCAAATCAAATAACTAGTGATATGATTATTGTGAATACAGGAAAAGGAATAGAAATTAGTAGTGGATTAAGATTATCAGAAGTTATAAAAGAGGAAATACTAGGAAAATATCATAAAAATATAGTAGTTTTATCAGGACCTACTCATGCTGAAGAGGTAGCTCTAGGACTTCCTACAACAATAGTAGCTGCTGGAAATCCTGACACTGCGAAAAAAGTACAGGAAGTTTTTAATAATGAAAGCTTCAGAGTTTATTCGAATTCAGATGTTATAGGTGTTGAAATTGGGGCAGCTGTAAAAAATTGCTTGGCTATAGGTGCTGGAATTGCCGATGGAATGGGTTATGGAGACAATACGAAGGCAGCTTTAATAACTAGAGGTCTATCAGAAATGATTAGATATGGAAAAGCTTTAGGAGCTGACGAAAAGACTTTTTCAGGGTTAACAGGAATAGGAGATCTTATAGTTACTTGTGCAAGTAAGCATTCAAGAAATAGATATGTAGGAGAAAGCCTTGGTAAAGGAAGAACTATGGAAGAGATAATGGAAACAATGATAATGGTTGCTGAAGGTGTGCCTACAGTAAAAGCGGTACATGAAAGTTCTCTAAAAAATAATGTTGAGATGCCTATCGTTAATGGAATATATGAAATTATATATAATAAAGGTGATGCAAAGCAAATCGTAAGAGATTTAATGTCGAGAGAATTAAAAGGTGAGTTTTAAAAAAGAATTTTAAAAAAGAGTTTTAGTTTGGAGGAAAAAGTGGAAGTAAGAGTTAATAGAGTAGAGTTTCTAAAAAAATTAAAAACAATTGAGAAAGCAATAACAGAAAATAAGATAAAACCAATTATTTCATGTGCATATATCGAAATAGTTGAAAATAGTTTAAAGTTTTATGGTACTAATTTAGAGATTACAATTGTTACTAGCATGGAAGCAGAAGTAAAAGAAACTGGAAAAATAGTTTTCCAACATCAGATTGTTGAAGAATATTTAAAAGAATTAAACGATGAGTACTTTTTACTAAAGTCAGATAATTTAGTTTTAACAATCGAAACAGAGGATTCCGCTACAGAATTTTCACTGTTTGATTCAGATGAATTTCCTAAAAATCATTTAATAATCAACATTGAAAATGAAATTAACTGTTTTAATATTGATAGTTTAGAGCTAGTTGAAACTTTTGAAAAGACTAAATTTGCAGCTTCACAAAGTAGTGATGATATGAGAATAAACTGTATAAGAATAGAGTCTAACAACAATAAAATGATGTTTGTAGGAACAGATACTTATAGACTTGTTTACTTAGAGAAAGAAATTAGCTCAAGTGAAAAGTTTTCTTTAAGTCTACCTCTGAATACAGTTGATGTTATAACAAAATTATTTAGAAGTTTTAGTAATGAAAATGTAAAAGTAATTATAGGAACGAAACATATAAAATTTGAAATAGGTGGAACTGTAGTAATAAGTAGAATAATTGACTTACCTTATCCAGATTATAAAGGGATTTTAGGTAACTTAAAGCACAGCAAAAATTTAAATATAGGAACTTCTGAATTTTTAAATATGTTAAAAAGAGTTATTATTTTTGTTAAAAACAATAATGATTCAAAATTTGGGGCTATATTTAGTTTAGAAGGTGATAAAATTTCTATAACAGGGTCTAACGATATTGCTAAAATAAAGGAAGAATCCATAGTTAATTACAATGGCGAAAGTATAAAAATATCTTTAAATACGAAATTCTTAATTGAATTCATTAATAATTTAGATCAAAATAGCAAAATGAGCTTGGATCTTTCTGATTCGAGTGGATCTGTAAGAATTATTGAAGAGGGAAAAGATAACTATTTATATATTGTTATGCCACTTGCTTTAAGAGCTTAATACGATTAATGAGGGATACTCTAAAATAAATTATTATTTAGGGGATATCCCCTTTTTTCCGTTTTATAAACTTGTTAAAGAAGAAAGCTATGTGATATAATATAAAGAAAAATGGCGTTTATAAGGAAGGAAGATGCTTAGAAAGAATCTTATAAAGATATTGTATCTAATTTTAATATATATTTATTTTTTTAATAAAAAAATATTAAAAAATAATAAAAATATAAATAATAATATTGTGAAATATAATAATAAATTTGTTTTGTATAGAATAGAAAAATTAAAGGAAATGAAAAATAAAAATGATATAAAAGTATTGTTGTTATTACCTCACTGTGTCCAAAATGGTGATTGTAATATTAGAGTTTCTAATAATTTTAATAATTGTATAAAATGTGGTAAATGTAATGTCGGTGGGTTAGCTAGATTGAAACAAGAGTTTGAAAATTTAGAGATAAAAATAGCTACTGGAGGGACTGTAGCAAGAAGTTATATAAAAGAAATAAGGCCTGATTTGGTTATGGCAGTAGCTTGTGAAAGAGATCTTTTAAGTGGAATTTTTGATGCTACTCCTTTACCAGTTTATGGATTTTTTAATAAAATTTTATGCAAAGAGTGTGTAGGAACAGACTTTAATATCCAAGAGATAGAAAGGGTACTTTTAAAGATAAGTTCTATTAAGGAGGAAAAATGAGAAAAACTAGTTTAATAGTCTTCTCTTTATTGTTTTCAGCAACTATGTTAGCTGGGGAAAAAGAGGAACTAACTTATTTGAATGAGTTATACGGGCAAAAGAGGTACAACGAAGCTATTCAGCAGTCGAAAAAATTTATTAGGACTTATCCGGTTTCTGAGCAAAAATACTCTGTTGATGAAAGATTGGCAAAAACATATTATGTTAGAAGAGACTATACAAACTCATTAGAAGCTTTTAATAAAATATTGTCAAGTTACGCTTTAACAGCTCAACAAACTTATGAATTTTATTACTATATTGCAAAATGTTATTTACAATTAGAAGAGCCAGCAAAAGCAATACAAACAATAAAGAAAATAGATAAGAAAAGTGTTTTTTATGAAAGAGCGTTCTACGACATGGGAATAATTTATCTTGATAGAGATGACTATGAGAATGCCTTTAAAACATTTAAAAATATAGCTGTAAATGGAAATGTATTTAAAAATCCTGCTACATTTAACATGGCTTTAACTGCTTACAATGATGGTAAATATCAACTTGTAATAGATATTTTAAACAGTTATGTAACTTTAAAAGATAAAAATAGAGATGATAGTGCTATTTTATATTTATATGGAACATCATACTATAAGTTAAATAAAACAGAGGAAGCAATACCATATTTTACAGAGTTAACAAAGAGATATTCAAGTACAGCTTACGGTAAAAAAGCTCATATAGTTTTAATTGAAATCTATGCTAATAAATCTAATAATGAAATGGTAAGAAAATATTCAGAAGCAGTAAAAGGAACTCCAGAAGAAGCGGAAGCTTTTGTAACTTTAGGAGACTACTATGTTTCAATAAATGAATTTAGTAAGGCTATGAGTTATTACCAAAGAGCTAATTTAGAGACAACTCCAAGAGCGCTATACGGTTATGGATATTCATTATATAGAATGGATAAAATTAGAGAAGCATTACCTCTATTTATAAAGTTAGAAAAAAGTTCTTACTATAACCAAGCTGTTTATTATAAGTTTGCTTGTTATTATAAACTAAAGCAGTATAAAACAATTGTTGATAATAGAAAGGAAGCTAAGAAAATAGTTGTTACTCAACAAGATAACGATAATATAAATATAATTATAGCTAACTCAGCTTATGAACTTAATATGTATCCTTTAGCAAGAGACTACTACACTAAGTTAAATTTACATACTCCTAGTAAAGATAATCTATTTAGAGTTATTACAATGAGTGGTAAGCTTAATAAAGCTGATGATGTTGAAATGAGAATGAATGATTATAAGAGATTATACCCAGGAGATAAAGAGTATAGAAAGAAAATATACGTAGCAGCTGGAGAATCTTTGTATAATAATAAAAAAGCAGATTTAGCAGAAAAATATTATAGAGAATATTTAGCTACAGAGAATGATCCTGATATCTTAAATGCACTAACAGCATTACTTGTTAACGAAAAGAAATACTCTGAGATGGGACAAGTTTTAGATAAACAAGCAGATACTACAGAAAATAGATATTTAAGAGCAGTTTCAGCAGCAGGATTAGGAAATTATGAAGAAGCTGAAAATTATTATCAAAGAGTTTTATCAGACATTGGTAATGATAGAAATAACAAATGGTATCCAAAAGTAAAATCTAACCAAATAAAGAATTACTTCTTATGGGGAAAATATGAAAAAGTTATAAGCGAAGGGGAAGCATTTGTAAATCTGCCTAATGCAATAGATAAAAATGACGTAATTGAAAAAATATCTATTAGTTATTATAGATTAGATAACTTTAGTAAGAGTAGAGAGTATTCTACTAAACTGTTAAGTGATCCTGAAAAATCAGATGCAACAACATTCCAAATAGCAGATTCATATTTTGCAGAAAAAAATTATGAAAAAGCAAAAGAAATGTATAATCAAATTTATACATCAAGTCCTGATGCTAAAAGCCAAGAAATTGCGTTGTATTCTTTAACTAAAGTTGCAACAGCAACAAAAAATATTGCAGATTTCAAAAAACTTAGTGGACAGTTCTTAGCTCAATATCCAGATAGCCAATATAAAGAAAATATGCTTTCTAATTATTCGCAAGTAGCTAGTACAATAACGAATAATGCAGATGTATCTAAGACTTATAAAACTATTTATGATAGTAGTAGTGAAGACCACGTAAAACAAAATGCTTTAGAAAAAATGGTTGAAGCTGATATTTCAAGCAGAAAATATGGTGAAGCTGAAAGAAATGCAAAATTAATAACAAATGAGATGAAACGTGCTTACTCTTTATCTCAGATATATGAAAAAACAAAAAAAGCAGATTTAGGAGCTAGACAAAATGAAGTTTTAATTAAGTATGCAGATTATAAAGAGTATGCTGCAATGAATTTAGCAAAATATTGGTATTCTAAAGGAAGCTTAGCTAAAGCAAGAGGATACTATAGTCAAGTATTAACAATAAATGGTAGTTCATACAAAGATGTAGCTTTATTCCAAATGGCTCAAATAGATGAAAAAACTGGAAAAAAAGATAGTGCAATTAGTAACTATAGAAAATTATACGTAGAATTCCCAAGAAGTCAGTATAATGATGAAGCAAAATTAAAAGCAGCACAATTAACTGAAGCTAAGAGTCCTAACGAAGCTTTAAAAATTTATATGGATATTGCTAAAACAAGTAAAGTAAAAAGCTATAAAAGTTTTGCTTTAGAAAAATTAGTATATACAGGATTAAAAGCTAAAAAAATGGAAATAGCTAAAAAGTATTATAATGAGTTAAAAAAAGTTGACCCAAGTGCAGCTAAAAAATATGAGCAATTTTTTGCAGGAGGTGCACAATAATGTTGAAAAAAATATTAGTAATTAGTCTATTAATAACTTCAGTATCTTTTGCAACCGATGATAGTCAAGGTGATGTTTCAACATCACCTATCATAGGAAAAGAAGTTACAGGAGTAAACCTACAACAACTGGAGTATAAACAAATTATGAATACTAATGATTTGCTTAAAAACCAAAAAATAGAATCAACAAATATGGAGATTGTAGGAGATAGTATAAAAAGACAAAAACAAAGAATAAAAGTTGTTCAATCTGATGAGGTTCAACTTCAAAAAGAGATTGTAAAAGGTAAAAAATCAGGATTCTTTGGTTCTTTATTTGATTAAGATATTAAAAAAATTAAAGTTTTAGGTGTAAAATATTAAACTATAAAAAATAAAATTATAAAGAGAGAAAAAGGAGAGTTTTTATGCAGTGGATGAGAAATGGTGGACCGTTAATGTACTTTATTTTAATGATGTCTATAGCGGGGTTAACAGCAGCAATAGAGAGATTTTTATACTTTAGACTAAATGAAGGTGGTAATTTTTCTAAAATAAAAAATAATGTTAAACAACATATAGAAAGAAAAGAGATTAAAGAGGCTATAATAATATTAAACGGAAACAAGAATGCTTCTTCAAGAGTAATAAAAGATGTATTAACTTACTGGTATAGAACTAATACTACAAATTTAGTTTCTATAGAAGAGAAAGCTAAAGAGTCAATGTTAGCTCAAATGCCAGCACTTGAAAAAAATATGTGGATATTATCACTAGTTGCCCATGCTACTCCTTTACTTGGACTATTAGGAACAGTTACAGGGATGATGGCAGCCTTCAGTGCTGTTGCACTTCATGGAACAGGAGATCCAGCAGTTCTTGCAAGTGGAATATCAGAGGCACTTATAACAACAGCAGGGGGACTTTTCGTTGCGATTCCTGCCCTTGTAATATATAACTACTTTAATAAAAAAATTGATGATTCAATATCAGAAATGGAAAAATCAGCAACAGAAATGATAAACTTCTTTAGAAAATAGGAGATAAAATATGAGATTAAATAGAATGAAAAGAAGGAACGGTGGGGAATTAATTCTAGAAATTACTCCTCTAATAGACGTTGTATTCTTATTACTTATATTTTTCTTAGTAGCAACGAGTTTTGAAGATAATAAAAGTGGAATAAAAATAGATCTTCCAACTTCAACTATTAAAGAATTAAAAGAGGTAAAAGAGATACAAATAATTATTGATAAAAATATGCAGTTATCCCTTAATTTTAAAGAAAAAGGACAAGGAAGACAAGAAAAAGTGACTATAGGGACATTAAGAGATGTTTTAGCTAAAAATTTAAGTAAAAGTGCTGAAAAAAATGTAATGATAAGTGCAGATAAATCTCTTGATTATGGACTAATAGTTAATGTTATGACTATTGCCAAGGAAGCAGGAGCATCGTCACTAGACATAGACACGTCATCAGCATCACCAGGTACTAAATAATAGGAGGAGAAGTTATGAAAAAAGTAGATAGTTTTTCTTTTACACTTTCTCTTATAATTAATGTATTGATTCTTTTAATAATGTCTTTTAATGCACCTAAAAAAGCTGCGGGAAAATTAAAAGTAGGACTAGTTGCATTAGATAACAAAGGAGCTGTTAATTACGAAGGATTCAAGGATGTAACTGGAAAAACACCGATAAAACCTCCAGAACCCCCAAAACCTGATGTACCTAAAACGAAAGAGCCAGAAAATCAAAAAACTTTAAGCTTAGAAGAAAGATTACAGGAGATAGAAATTTCAGCTCCTAAGATCGATACGCCTTCAACAAAGGGTGTAGTTGTGAAAAAAGATAAGAAGAGTGCTAGCTCGTCATCACAACAAAGTTCAGAGCAATACGCTGAAGCACCTATAAAGACTATAGGTTCTGTTTCAGGAATTCCAAGTGGGTATAAACTAGGATCAGCAGATGGAGATATTATAGCGGATTGGAGTCCAAGTAATAGAAACCCTGTGTATCCACAGTCAGCTCAGGCAAAAGGGTTAAATGGAAGTGTAAGATTAAGGTTAACTATAGATGAGTATGGTAATGTTTTAGGTGTAGCATTTGAAAAAGGCTCAGGAGTTCCAGAGATAAACTTAGCGATAGAACAAGTTGCTAGAACATGGAAAATAAACTTAAAGAAAAAAGGCAAAACAGTTTATGGAGACGTAATTCTTGAATATAATTTTAAATTAACAGGAAACTAAATAAAATATAGGAGAGAGTATGATTTTTTTAGGTTTTAGATTAGATAATATATTAAAAAATGAAATTGAAAATAGTTTAGAATACGAATTGACATCAACAGAAACGGTAATAGAGTTTTTAGATAATGTAAAAACTAAGCGGTTTGATGCAATTATAATAGAGGAAAAGAATCATAAAGAAGAAGGTTTAATTAATCTTATAACAAAAGCTGTAGAGTATCAAAAAAAATCAGTAGTTATAATATTAGGAGAAACTTCTAATTTGAATATAGTAGTAGGTAGTCTAAAAGCTGGTGCTTATGACTACATACTTAAACCTATTTCTGCAAAAGAGATTATAAAAATCATTAACAAATCTGTTAATGATAAGAAAACAGCAGCAGAAAAAATTGATAAGAATAAGAATACAGGTGATAAATTAATAGGGCACTCGAAAGAGATGCTAGAAGTGTATAAGAAGATTGGAAAAGTTTCTAAATCTATGTTGCCTGTACTTATTGTTGGAGAAAATGGTTGTGGAAAAACAAGTGTTGCTACAGCAATTCATCAATTTAGTGATAATAAAAAAGAACCTTTTCTTGCAATAAACTGCTTAGCTTTAGGAAGCGAACTTATTGAAAGAAAACTTTTTGGATATGAAAAAGGTGCATTTAAAGGTGCTGTAATATCTCAAATTGGAGATTTAGAAAAAATATCAAATGGAACACTTCACTTAGGAAATATAGAGTCTTTGAGCTTAGAATTACAATCAAAGATTTTATATTTTATTGAGCAAGGGGAATTTTTTAGAATAGGAAGTCCCGTTCCAATAAAAAGTAATGTCAGAATTATTGCGTCGACTACTAAAAACCTTAATGAAAAAATAATTAAAGAGCAATTTATAGAAGAGTTATATCTTAAATTAAAAGTTTTAGAAATTAACATACCAGCATTAAGAGAACGTAAAGAAGATATTCCTCTTATACTTGATCACTATATTAAACAGTGTAACCAAGAGTTAGATGCTAATGTGAAAGGGATAAGTAAGCCAGCTCTAAAAAAATTATTAAGATATGATTGGCCTGGAAATGTAAATGAATTGAAAAATTCTATAAAATCGGCTATAGCTATTTCTAGAGGAAGTACAATAGTTTTAGATGATTTACCTAATAATTTATTAGGAACTTCGATGAATCTTTGTGATAATCAAACTAAAAGTTTATCTTTAAAAGAGTGGGTTAATAGTGAAATAACTGCTCTAAAGAAAAATAATAAGTTTGAGTATTATGATGAAATAATATCGAAAGTTGAAAAAGAGTTGATTAAACAGATTCTAGAGACAACTAATGGTAAAAAAGTAGAGACAGCAGAGTTTTTAGGAATCACAAGAAATACATTAAGAACAAAAATGCAAAAATATGATTTAGAATAATTAAAATAGGAGGAAAAGATGCACATCACTCTATATAGAAAATATAGATCTAACGATTTTAATGAAGTCTCGGGACAAGATGAAATTATAAAAGCAATAAGAAACTCATTAAAAAGTGATAAATTGGCACATGCTTTTCTTTTTAGTGGACCTCGTGGAGTAGGAAAGACAACTTTAGCTAGACTTATAGCTAAAGGGGTTAATTGTATGACAAATGGAGTTACAGATGAACCGTGTAATACATGTGAAAACTGTAAAGCTATAACCGAAGGTACATTTATGGATATGGTAGAAATAGATGGAGCTTCTAATAGAGGTATAGATGAGATTAGAGAACTAAAAGATAAAATTAACTATAAACCTGCTAAAGGTAGAAAGAAAATTTATATAATAGATGAAGTTCATATGCTTACAAAAGAAGCCTTTAATGCTTTATTAAAGACGTTAGAAGAACCACCTGAACATGCGATTTTTATACTGGCAACAACAGAACCTGAAAAAATATTACCAACAATAATCTCTCGTTGTCAAAGATACGATTTCAAAACTATTCCTTTTCTTAAAATGAAGGAGAGGCTAGAATATATCTCAAAGCAAGAGGGAATACAGATAGATGATGAAGCATTAAATGTGATTTATGAAAGCTCATGTGGAAGTATGAGGGATGCTATCTCTATTTTAGAAAGAGTGTATATTAATTTTATAAATGAAGAGATAACTCGTGAAAAAATTGAGAAGATATTAGGAATAACTCCATTACAAAAGATAAAAGATTTTATTCAAAGTATAGAGAAGAAAGATAAAGAATCTCTGGTAACTCATTTAGAAGAGTTATGGATAGATTCTTTGGATATAGAGAGTTTTTTCAAAGATTTAGCAAAGACTACAAGGGATTTAATACAGAAAAAAGAGATGACATCAGAGGTTGGTCTAAAAATAATTTCTTCAATATATACAGCAATATCAAAATTCAAATATGAAGAGGATAAAAGACTGCTAGGTTATGTTGTTATTGAAGAAATATTGAAATCTAATAAAGTAATTGAAGCACAAAATGTGGAGAGATATGAAGTTAAAAACGATTATTCTCTAAAAAGAGAAAAAGAATCCGTAACTACAAATACTACTGAGAGCATAGGAAATACAGAAAAAAGAAATAAAAGTAGTGAAAGAGAGATAAAATTTAAAGAGATTACAGATAACTGGAATCTAGCTTTGAAAAATATAAAGAAATATAAAATATCTTTAATAGCATTTTTAATAAATGCAAAACCACTAAAAATGGAAGATAATACTTTAATAGTTGAATTTTCTTATGAAAATAGTTTTTCTGAAAAACAGATGAAAAAGCAAGCTAATAATGAAATTTTAGAGAAAGTATTCTCTGAAATTTTAGGAACACCACTGAATATAAGTTATCAAATATGTGGTGGAAAAGAAGAGAAAAAAGAAAATTCAGAAGATTACACAAAAAAAATAGCTGATTTTTTTGGTGGAATAGTAATAGAAAATTAGAGGAGTTAGAGAATGAACATAATTTTGAACGCATTGATTCTAGGAAGTTTTTTTATAACCGTTATTTCTCTATTCCCACCTTTAAGCATAGTATTTCCAATGTATAAATTGAAAAAAACAAGGGGAAATACTCCAAGAGAAAGAGTAATTATAAATATGTTAGCCATGTTAATTATAGGTGTATTTATTTTCTTTAATGTGATTGATTGGGGGATTTTAGTATTATACATAGTATTTTCAATACCTGAATTATTATATTATTTAATACAAAAATTTAAACCAAGCATTCCTGTATTTGATAGAATAAGTATATCAAGTTTAATAATGTTTTTTATTATGCTTGTGGTATTTAAATATATTTTTAATGAACCAGGATTAGATTTAGAAAAAGTTAAAGAGCTATATAAGAATACAAAAGAGGTGTCTCAAGAGGATTTAAATGTAATATTTGGATATATAAAGAGAAATGCTTACTTAATAATTTTTATATATGCTTACTTAAGTAACTATTTAGCGCATTGGGCAAAATTCCCAAAAATATTTAACGAATGGCAGCTTAATTATTTATGGACTATACCATATCTTATATTCTTTGGATTAAATTATGTTTATCCAGATAGTATTATTTACTCAAATGGTGAAAAGATAATGAAAGTAATTTTTATAGGTTATGGAGTAAAAGCTGTTAAATGTATAGCTGAAACATTTACTGGAAAGAAAAAAATAGCTAAATTAATAGCAGTATTGGGACTATTATTGTCACCAACAACTGTTTTCATAGTGGGAGTATTTAGAAGTTTACTTTCATAAAAATCAGATAAATATTAGGAGGAATAAAATGTCAAAATTACAAGTTATTTTACTACAAGACGTTGCAGGACAAGGAAGAAAAGGAGAAATAGTTAATGTTTCTGAAGGATATGCTAGAAACTTTCTTTTAAAATTAAATAAAGGTATCATAGCAACACCAGAAGAGTTAAAGAAAATAGAAAATAGAAAGAAAAAAGAAGCTGAAAGAGCAGAAATCGATAAGCAAAAATCAATAGAAGTTAAGAAAGTATTAGAGGGAAAAGCTATAGTTATAAAAGTTAAAGTTGGAGATAACGGAAAAATGTTCGGAGCTATAACTAATAAAGAGGTATCTGAAGAGATAAAGAATGTATTTGCTATTGAAATAGATAGAAAGAAAATAGAATGTAACATTAAAAGTTTAGGAGAGCATACAGCTGTTGTAAAACTTCATCACGAAGTTAAAGCTGATGTAAAAGTTATAACACAATAAGGAGTAATTTATGGAAAGCATAGAGTCATTGAGAAAAGTCCCTAGTAGTATAGAAGCTGAAAAAGCATTATTAGGTGGAATACTACTAAAGCCTGATGCAATAAGTGATGTAATAGAAATAATAAAACCAGATTTTTTTTATAGAAATACACACAAAGTAATATATCAAGCTATGTTAGATCTTTATGCAAATAATGAAACAATAGAGATTATATTATTAATGGAAACATTAAAAAGAAATAATAAATTTGATGAAATTGGTGGAGAAAGAGTTCTTTTTGAAATAATAGAAGATATTCCAAATGCTATTAATTTATTAAGTTACGCTAATATTATCAAAGAAAAATCAATTTTAAGAAAACTTGGAGAAGTTGGAACAAAAATTGTAGAGATGACTCATGAGGGATATGAAGATGTTGACTCTATCTTAGATAAAGCTGAAAGTCTTATATTTAAGATTTCGGAAAGTAAAGAATCAAAAGATATTTTAAGCATAAAAGATATAATGGCTGAGGAATTTGATCGTTTACAAAAGGTTTATGAAAACAAAGGTATATCTACAGGTATATCCTCTGGTTTTAAAAACTACGATCTTCTTACAAATGGATTTCATCCTTCAGATTTAATTATATTAGCAGCAAGACCAGCAATGGGAAAAACTGCCTTTGCACTAAACTTAGCTCTTAATGCAGCTATTAAATCTGATAAATCTGTTTTAATATTCAGTTTAGAGATGGGAACTTCTCAACTTTTCCAGAGATTATTAGCAATAGAATCAGGTGTTGGACTTCAGAAGATCAGAAATGGATTTTTACAGGATGAAGAGTGGGGAAGAATAGGGCTTGCAACAAGTACCCTAGGAGAAGCTAAAATAAATATTGCAGACACTCCATCAGTAAATATTCTAGAGATAAGAGCAATAGCTAGAAGATTAAAATCTGCTAATAAATTAGATATGATAGTAATTGACTACCTTCAACTAATAAATGGTAGTAGTAAATCAGACGGGAATAGACAACAAGAGATTTCTGATATATCAAGATCACTGAAAGGTATGGCAAGGGAGTTAGATATACCTATTATAGCCTTATCACAGTTATCCAGAGCACCAGAGGCAAGAGCTGATAGAAGACCAATGCTTTCAGACTTAAGAGAATCAGGTGCCATAGAGCAGGATGCGGATATAGTTCTATTCTTATATAGAGATGATTATTATGATGATGAGAGTCCTCTTAAAGGGATTACAGAGGTTATAATAGGAAAACAAAGAAATGGTCCAACAGGAACAGCACAACTTACATTCTTCCACGAACTTACTAAGTTTGGGGATTATACTTCAAAAGTTGAATAAAAAATATTAAAGAAGGTGACACAATTGAAAAGAATTCAATTAGTAGCCCCTGCTGGAAATATAGAAAAGTTATCTGCTTCATTAAATTCTGGAGCAGATACTGTTTTTCTAGGGGGAAAAATACTTAGCATGTCAACTGGAACTCATAGTTTTAGTGATGAAGAGCTAGTAGTAGCAGTAAAATTAGCAGAGGAAAAAGGGAAAAAAATTCAAGTTTTATTGAACGCAGTTCCTCATAATGAAGATATAGAAAAATTACCTGATTATGTAAAATTTTTAGAATCTATTGGAATAAAAGAGGTTCTTGTATCAGATATGGGAGTATTCCAATGTGTTAGAGAATTTTCTAATATGGATATTATAGTTGCAACTCATTCAAGTAATACAAATTGGCGTTCTGTTGAGATGTGGAAAAAATTAGGAGCAAAAAAAGTTGTATTGGATAGAGATTTATCTATTGAAGGTATAGCAGAGATAAGAAATAAAGTTCAAGATATAGAACTGGAAATATTTATGCATGGTGCTATATTACTTGCAATTTCAGGTAGAAAAATACTGAATAACTATATGCAAGAGCATAAAATAGATAAGAATAGTGAGAGTGAAAATTTTTCTTTAGTAGAAGAGAAAAGACCAAATGAACATATGCCAATTTATGAAGATAAATATGGAACATATATATATGGTGCGAGAGACTTATGTGCAATAGAAAGTTTAGAAAAATTATTAACACTAGGAATAAATTCAATTAGAATAGATGGTGGAATGAAAGATATAGACTATTTAACTACAGCAATTGAGGTATATAAGAAAGCTATAACTTCTTTTGAGAGTGGTAACTATGTTTATGATACAAATTGGAAAGAGGAGTTACAAAAGAGAAGTCAGTTACCTTTTGTAAATTGGTATGAGAAGAATTTTGAGAAAGAGGTGGAAAACTAATGAGAAAAAGAGCTGAGCTATTAGCTCCAGCAGGAAATATGGAGAAACTTGAAATGGCTTTTCACTATGGTGCAGATGCAGTATTTTTAGGTGGAACAATGTTTTCATTAAGAGCTGGAAGTCATAACTTTTCAGATGAACAGTTAAGAGAGGCAGTTACTTATGCACATAACTTAAAGAAGAGGGTTTATGTAGCACTTAATGTAATACCACATCACAACGAATTTGAATTACTACCAAACTACGTGAAATTTTTAGAAGAGATTGGAATTGATGGTGTTATAGTAGCGGATTTAGGGGTATTTCAAATTGTAAAAGAAAATAGTAATATTCCAATCAGTGTAAGTACTCAATCAAGTAATACAAATTGGCGTTCTGTTAAGATGTGGAAAGAATTAGGAGCCAAAAGAGTTGTTTTAGCAAGAGAAGTTTCTCTAGATAATATAGCTGAAATAAAAAAGCAAGTACCTGATATAGAAATAGAGGTATTTATCCATGGAGCTATGTGCATGGCTGTTTCTGGAAGATGTATCCTAAGTAACCATATGACTGGTAGAGATGCTAATCGTGGAGACTGTGCTCAATCTTGCAGATGGAATTATTCTGTAATGGAAGAAAATTTAGATGGAGATTACACAAATACAAAGGATAGCAAAGAGGATGCTTTTATTTTTAATTCTAAAGATCTTTGTACTATAAAAATTATAGATAAGATTCTAGCATTAGGTGTAGATTCACTTAAAATAGAGGGAAGAATGAAAGGTATATACTATGTAGCTAATGTAGTGAAAGTATATAAAGATGCTTTAGATAAATATTATGATGGAGAATTTAAATTTAATCCTGAATGGCTAGAAGAGTTAGAATCAACATCGCATAGATCTTATTCTACTGGTTTTTTAGAAAAGAAACCAGATGCACAAGCAATGAACTATAGAGATAGAAATTCATATAGTCAAACACATCAGCTAGTTGCAAAAGTTGTTGAAAAAATTTCAAATAATGAGTATATTTTAGAAATTAGAAATAGACTTGTAGAAGGGGAAAAATTAGAAGTAATTAATCCTCATTTTGGAATCAAAGAGATAGTTTTACCTAAAATGACTATTTTAAAGAAGGGACATGAAGAGGAGAGCACTTTTGCAAATCCTAATTCAATTGTTAGAATAAAATTAGATGAAAATTTAGAAGTTTTCGATATGATAAGAAAATTAATTTAAAATAAAATTGACATTTTCTATAGTAAAAGTTATTATAAAGAATAACAAGAGAATTAGGAGTGAGAATATGAAAAAATTATATATTGTATTATTTTTTATGACCATTTATATAACTAATTTTTCACTGAATAACCAATACTATGATTTATATAATAATTTTAAACTGAAAGATAAAATGTCTTACTCAACTTTTGAAAAGGCATTGATAGGTTATAATAAAATACCTAAAAAAAATAAAGATATAATCGCGATAATCGATTATACAAAGCCTGCAACGGAAAAAAGATTTTTTGTTTTAGATTTAAAAAATAAAAAAATTCTTTATGAAACATTGGTATCTCATGGAAAAAATAGCGGAATAAATCAGACAATTGCTTTTTCAAATGTACCTAATTCCTATCAATCAACCTTAGGATTTTTTCTGACGGATGCTACTTATAGTGGAGAATTTGGATATTCTTTAAAGCTTATAGGTTTAGAGGAAGGAATAAATTCTAACACAGAAGCAAGAAAGATAGTTATTCATGGTGCAGAATATGTAAGTAATGATTTTATAAAGAAAAATGGATTTTTAGGTAGAACCTTAGGGTGTCCAGCTCTGCCAAAAGAGCTTACAGAACCAATTATAGAGAAAATAAAGAATGGAACTGTTTTATTTGTAACAGGAAATGATCAAGAGTATGCAAAGAATAGTCCTATATTAAAACTATAGAATTATTAATAATTTAGAGACAGAAAATTCTGTCTCTTTTTTTATAAATTAAGTATAGAATAGATAGTAAAAAATGATGAAAATGATAATAGAAAAAAGAGAGTTAAGAAATAAATCTTAACTCTCTTCATTATATATTTGAATTAAATGTTTGTAGTAATAATTAGATTACAAGTCCACCAGTAACAGCGATTGTTTCTCCAGTGATGAAAGAAGCTTCATCAGATGCTAAGAATAATATTGCGTTTGCGATATCTTCAGGCATACCCATTTTTCCTAATGGAGTTGCAGATTTCATACCTTCGATAACTTTTTCAGGTAAGTTCTCAGTCATTGGAGTTACGATAAATCCAGGTGCTACACAGTTAGCTCTAACTCCTTTTCTTCCTAATTCTTTAGCCCAAGTTTTAGTCATAGTTATAACTCCACCTTTTGTTGCAGCGTAGTTAGTTTGACCAATGTTTCCATATAATCCAACTACAGATGATAAAGTTACGATTGAACCAGATTTGTTTTTAGACATTACTGGAGCTACTGCTTGAGTCATGTTAAATACACCTTTTAAGTTTACATCAATAACTGCATCCCATTGATCTTCGCTCATTCTTATTAATAAAGAATCTTTAGTTATTCCAGCATTGTTTACTAGAATATCAATTCTTCCAAATTCTTCTTGTAATTTTGCAACTAAAGCTGCAATTCCAGCTCTGTCAGTTACATTTAAAATTTCATGTCTTACGTTAGCTTGCTCATAAACAGCTTCTCCCATATCACAAGAAATTACCATTTGTGCTCCTTCATTTGCTAATCTCTCAACTATTGCTCTTCCTATTCCTCTAGCGCTTCCTGTAACTAAAGCGATTTTTCCTGCTACTCTATTCATAATAATAATAACCTCCTAAAATTTAATGTTGCTTTTTAGATTATACTTTTTTTTTTAATAAATTTCAATATAAAAATTTTCCGGTAAAAATAAATTAAAAATAGAAAAAATGGGAAAAATAAGGTAGAATATAAGAAAGTGATAATATTTAAAAGGAAGTTAATGGATGAAAAAGATTGTAGTGTGTATTTTTTTATTAATATACAGTTTAGGTTTCTCAGCTCCTCAAGGGGAAGCTTCTGAGTATATTGAATACCATTCTAATGGTGTTGTAAAATTAAAAGGAAGTTATCTTCAAGACAAAAAAATAGGATTTTGGAATTTATACAGAGAGGATGGTAGTCAAAAAACAGAATTTTCATATATTGACGGGGACGATTTTTTTGGTGTTAATACATATGATAAAAAAGGGATACTAAGAAGTAGTGGTTTTGTTAAAAATTTAAAGCAAGATGGTGAATGGTTTTTTTATGATATTGAGGGAAAATTAATATTAAAAATTAATTTTAAAGATGGGCTTAAAGATGGATTGTTTATTGCTTATTCTGAAAACAAGGCACCAATAATTGTAGGATTCTTCAAAGATGATAATTTAGAGGATATCCGTTCTATCAAATAATATAAATCTAAGCATTGAAATCATATAAAAAGAGAGTCTAATTAAAGACTCTCTTTATTTAATTACTATAACTAATTACTATAACTAATTACTATAACTAATTACTTTAAGTTCCATTTTGCTAAATCTTTTTCTACTGTTTCTATTCCAGCAATTCCAAAATTGTCTACTAAAACTTTAACAATATTTGGTGATAAGAAAGCAGGAAGTGTAGGTCCAAGATGTATATTTTTTACACCTAGAGATAATAAAGCTAGAAGAACTATAACAGCTTTTTGTTCATACCAAGCAATATTATAAATAATAGGAAGTTTATTAATGTCGTCAAGACCAAAAGCTTTTTGCAATGTCATTGCAATAACTGCAAGTGAGTAAGAATCATTACACTGTCCAGCATCTAAAACTCTAGGGATTCCATTAATATCTCCTAAATTTAATTTGTTATATCTGTATTTTGCACAACCTGCAGTTAATATAACAGTATCATGAGGTAAAGCTTCTGCAAATTCAGTATAATAATTTCTGTCTGCATTTCTTCCGTCACATCCAGCCATAACTACGAATTTCTTAATTGCTCCAGATTTAACAGCCTCTATAACCTTATCAGCAAGGGCTATTACTTGATTGTGAGCAAAGCCTCCTATAATCTCTCCAGATTCTATCTCTGTAGGTGCAGGGCAAGTTTTAGCAAGTGAGATAATCTCAGAGAAATCTTTTTGACCATTATGCATAAGTGGAACTCTCTTCCATCCAGGGTACCCAGCAGCGTTAGTAGTGAATACTTTATTTTGGTATGAAGCATTAGGTGATGGTGGAACTATACAGTTAGTTGTAAATAAAATAGGTCCATTAAAAGAGGCAAACTCTTCTTTTTGATGCCACCAAGAACCACCATAGTTTCCAACAAAGTGAGGGTGCTTTTTAAGTTCAGGGTAATAGTGTCCAGGTAACATTTCTGAGTGAGTATAAACATCTACTCCAGTACCTTCAGTTTGCTCTAAAAGTTGTTTTAAATCCCATAAATCATGACCTGAAATTAAAATTCCTGGATTCTTACCAACACCTAATTTTACCTTAGTAACCTCAGGGTTACCAAATGCTGAAGTATTTGCTGAATCAAGAAGTGCCATAGCTTTAACTCCAAACTCTCCACATTTTAAGACAAATGCTGTTAATTCAGCAGCAGATAGAGAATCATTTTCAGTAGCAAGTAATGCTTCTTCTATAAAAGCAAAAAGAGAAGAATCAGTTTTCCCAAGATTAAATGCGTGTTCAGTATAAGCCGCCAGACCTTTTAATCCAAAAAGAATAAGTGATCTTAAAGATCTAACATCTTCATTTTCAGTAGAAAGAGTCCCGACAGATTTTGATATAATTAAAAATTCATCTTTTGTTGTTGCATTCCATGTTGTATATTTTTTATTTTCATGTTGAGCTAATAAAGTTGCATTATTTTCTACTAATTTATTTTTTATTTTTTTTCTTAGTTCTAAACCTTTTTTTATTTCATCTAAAATCATGTCATCATCAAAATTAGCATTTGTAATTGTAATGAATAATGAGTTCATTAGGTAAAGATTAACATCATTACATACAGTACATTCATTTTTTTCATTTGAATTAAAAAATGCTCTAGCTTGAGAACTATAAGCTGCTACTCCTTTCGCTGTATAGATTAATAAATCTTGTAAGTCTGAAGTTTCAGCTTTTTTTCCACAAGCCCCTGTAGAAAGGTTACAACCTTGATTTTTAATAGTTTCTTGGCATTGATAGCAAAACATTTTGATACCTCCTGTTATTTTAAAAAATTTTTTATAATATTCTAATAAATTTTTCAATATAATACTGATAAAAACATTTAAATATATATACAAGAAAAAAATAGAAATCATTTTTTTAATATATAAAAACTTATATTGAATATTTATGTGTTGATATTATGTGATAAGTATAATATAATTAAGAGCAAAGGGATGTTGCAAAAGCAACAAAAGGAGAAAAGATGAAAATTTATTTAAATCTTTTAAAAAAGATTCCTCTTTTTGAAGGAGTTCCAGAGAATCAAATTGAAGGAGTTTTAAGTTGTTTTAATGCTACAATAAAAAAATATAAAGCCAATGATATTATTTGGGAAATGGATGATAAAATTTCAACAGTAGGGATAGTCTTAAAAGGAAAGATATATATAGCTAAAGATGATTATTTAGGTGTAAGAAATATAATAACAGAATTCTCTCAGGGGGATTTATTTGGAGAAGTATTTCTTAGTGCTGGTATTGAGAGAAGTCCAGTTACTGTTTTTTCAGAGACCGATTCAGATATACTTTTTATAAAATACGATAATATAGTGCAAACATGTCCATCAGCTTGTAATTATCATATAACTTTAGTGAAAAATATGTTAAAATTATTATCTAAGAGAACTCTTTTATTAAATGAAAAAATAGAAATTTTAGGAAAGAGAAGTATAAGAGAAAAAATAATATGTTACTTAAATGCACAAATGAGTAAAACAAGAAAAGATGAAGTAGTAATTAATTTTTCTAGACAAGAGTTTGCAGATTTTTTATGTGTTGATAGAAGTTCCCTAAGTAGAGAGTTATCAAAAATGCAAAAAGATGATTTAATAGAAATAAATGGTAAAAAGATAAAAGTAATTGATACTTTATAAGATTAAGTTCAAGGAGAGTGTGTAACTATGAGAAAATCTATATATGGTCTGATTTTATTGTTATCTACTAAAGTGATGCTAGCATCAGATGGTGTAGTTGAGACTATGAGTAAAAATGCCAATGAAAGGATTGAATCAGGGATAAAGCCAGGTTTGTTATATGAAGTTTTTTCATTTTTAGAATCAAAGGATCTAAAGATTTTAATAAAAGATTTTGTTTCTGTGGCTCTATTTAGAATAGCTTCAATTATAGTTTTAATCTTTATTGGAAAAAGAGTCATAAGAATTACTTCAAATTTATTGATTAGATTAGAACAAATCAAAAAAATAGAAAAATCATTAATAGTATTTATCGTTTCAGTGTACAAAGTCTTATCTTATTTAATATTGATATCTATAGCATTTAGGATACTGGGAATAAACGAAGCTTCTTTGGCAACTATATTAGGGGCAGCTGGAGTAGGAATAGGTTTTGCAGCTAAAGATATTTTAGGAAATTTTGCAGGTGGTTTAATTATTTTAATGTTTAAACCCTATAAAATTAGTGATTTTATAGATATTGACGGTAAAAATGGTGAGGTTCAAGGAATATCAATTTTTGCAACAGAGATGAATACTGTGGATAATAAAAAAATAATAGTTCCTAATGGGAAAATAATAACAACTAGCATAATAAATTATACAGCTAATAAAGTAAGAAGAGTAGAGATAGAGTTTGGAATAAGTTATAAAAGTGATTTTAGAAAGGCGATAAAACTTTTAAGTGAAATATCTTCAAATCATGATAAGGTTTTACAACAGATAGAAAAAACAATAAGAGTAAAGTCACTTTCAGATAGTTCAGTAATTATTTTATATAGAATTTGGTGCAAAAAAGAAGATTATTGGGATGTATATTATGATTCAATAGAGTTAGCTAAAGATATGTTTGAGAGGGAAGGTATTGAAATTCCATTCCCACAAATGGATGTTCATTTAAAAAGGGAAGAGAGCAAAGATATAGAATAGTTACTAAAATTATTGAAAACAGGGGTGTAGAGTATGCATTATGTTGCAGGGGTAGATTTGGGAGGAACAAATTCAAAAATAGGGATATTGAATGAAAATGGAGATTTGCTAAAAAGCATCTCAATAAAGACTCTTTCAGATGAAGGTGTTGAAAAATGTTTAACTAGAATTTGGAATACAATAGAAGGGTTAGCCCATGAACTGTGTATTCCAGTAGATAGTATAGAAGGAATAGGGATAGGAATACCAGGACCTGTATCGCAACAAGAAATAGTTGGGTTCTTTGCAAATTTTCCTTGGGAGAAAAAAATTAATGTAAGCAAAATTATGCAAAGAATATCAGGTAAAAAAAATGTGAAGGTAGACAATGATGTTAACGTAATAGCTTTAGGAGAAGCCAAGTATGGTGCTGGAAGAGAAACCTTATCAAGTGTAACAGTAGCTTTAGGAACAGGGATAGGAGGTGGAATTTACGTTGCAGGAAAGCTTATTTCTGGATTTACAGGTGCAGGGGGAGAAATAGGACACACAAAGGTTGAAAAGGATGGAAAGCTTTGTGGATGCGGTCAAAAAGGGTGCTTTGAAGCTTATGCATCAGCAACGGGATTAGTAAGAGAGTGTATATCTAGACTTACAGTAAATAAAAATAATGAAGTTTATAATTCTGTTAAGGGAAAACTAGACGAAATTGAAGCAAAAACAATTTTTGATGCTGCAAAGATGGGAGATAAGTTTGCTTTAGAGTTAGTAGATTATGAAGCTGAATACTTAGCGTTAGGGTTGGCTAATATTTTGAATATTATTAATCCAGAAGTACTAATTTTAGGTGGAGGAGTTGCCTTAGCAGGTGATATACTATTAGATGCAGTAAAAGAAAAATTAAAAAAATATGCTTTGCCAATTACTTTAGAAGGGTTAAAAATTAAGTTGGCAGAGTTAGGAAATGATGCTGGAGTAAAAGGTGCATCAGCATTGGTACTCTAATAAAAAATACTATAAGAAAAAAGGAAGGTAACAAATGAATAATAACGACATTTTAAGAAGATTAAGATATGCACTAGATATAAGTGATGTAAACATGGTAAAAATATTTGAATTAGGAGATTATCAAATAGATATACCAGGAGTAAAATCTATTTTAAAGAAAGAGATAGAAGATGGTTATGTAACTTTAAAAAATGAGGAATTAAAGAAATTTTTAGATGGTTTTGTTATTTTCAAAAGAGGAAAATTAGAATTAAAACCAGGACAAAATGCACCAGTAGAAGAGGCGTTTAATCCTAAGAAAAATAGTAATAACAATAACATTATCTTAAAAAAATTAAGAATAGCTTTAGAATATAAGAGTGATGATATGCTAAAAGTATTTAAATTAGGTGGAGTAGAAATATCTGAGCATGAACTTTCTGCATTATTTAGAAAAAGAGACAACAAGAACTATAAAGAGTGTGGTGACAAGTTCATTAGAGTATTCTTAAAAGGGTTAGTAACTCTTTATAGAGGAGAAAGAGACTAATGATATTGATAACAGGAGCTAATGGACAGTTAGGATATGATTTTAAAAAACTTTTTGATAATCTAAATATAGAATATATAGCTACAGACTATTTAGAGCTAGATATTACTGATATTAGTAGCACAAAAAAATTTATAGAAGAAAAAATTATAAATTGTGGAAAAAAATTAGAACTAATTATAAATTGCGCTGCTTATAACAATGTGGATAAAGCTGAAACTGAAAAAGAGATGTGTTATAAGTTAAATGCTTATGCTCCTAGAGATTTAGCAAAATTATCAAAAGAGTTTGATGCAGATTATATAACATACTCTACAGATTTCGTTTTTGATGGAGAGAAAAAAACTCCTTATGTAGAAGAGGATATCCCAAATCCACTTTCTGTTTACTCACAGGCTAAATATGAAGGGGAAAAATTAGTTTTAAAAGAATATGATAGATCTTTCGTTGTAAGAACTTCATGGGTTTTTGGAATTGCAAATAATAATTTTAATAAGCAGGTAATTCAATGGTCATCAAATAATGATAAACTTTCAATAGTTGATGATCAGGTATCTGCACCTACATATTCTAGAGATTTAGCTTATTATTCGTGGAAACTTATTCAGACTAAGAAATATGGTTTATATCATATAGCTAATTCAGGTGTAGCTTCTAAATATGATCAAGCTAAACATGTTTTAAATAATATAGGATGGAATGGAGTTTTAACGAGAGGAAAAAGCTCTGATTTTAAATTACCAGCTAAGAGAGCTGAATATTCTAAATTAGATTCTACAAAAGTAGAGGAAATAATTGGAGAGAAAATACCATCATGGGAAAATGGAATAGATAGATTTTTACAGGAAATGAATAGTAAATAAAGTTAACTATTAAAAAGAGCATAAAGTTCCAATTCGGAATACTTATAGCTCTTTTTTTTATAATAATGATAATGAAAATATAAAATAGCAAAAATATGATAAAATTAATTTCAAAACGATAAAAATAAAAATATTTTTTAAATAATCTTGTATAAAAAATAAAATTATGCTAATATTACTCAAAGCTTAAAAAAATACTTGATATTGAAATAAAAAAAAGAGATCTTAATTATTTTAAGAACTAAAAGGGGGATAATTTATGAGTGAACACAGAGGAAGTTGGAGTTCTAACATAGGGTTTGTACTGGCAGCAGCTGGATCAGCTATAGGCCTTGGAAATTTATGGAAGTTTCCATATTTAGCAGGGAAAAATGGAGGGGGAGCCTTTGTTATTGTTTATTTATCATTAGTTATTATTTTAGGTTTTTCATTGATGTTAGCAGAAATGGTTATAGGAAGACGTGGAAAATCAGATGCTTTTGGTTCTTATAATAACATAAAAAAAGGTTGGGGATTTATCGGAGTATTTGGAATTTTAGCTTGTTTCATAATTTATTCATACTATACAGTAATAGCAGGTTGGATTGTTAAGTATATAATTGAATTTATTATAAATGGTGGAGTTCATGGAGATATAGGTGGATATTTTAGTAATTTTATAAGCTCGGGGATTTCTCCAATTATGTATAGTGCAGTAGTTTTGGTTCTTACAGCAGTTATAGTTTTAAAAGGTGTTTCTGGTGGGATAGAGAAAGCAAGTAAGATTATGATGCCAACACTGTTTATCTTTATGTTTATAATTGTAATAAGATCAGTTACTTTACCTAATGCAGGTTTAGGAATAGAGTTCTTTTTAAAACCAGACTTCTCTAAAATAACAGGTGGAGTTATATTAGCCGCTTTAGGTCAAGTTTTCTTTTCTTTAAGTTTAGGAATGGGAGCTATGATAACATATGGTAGTTATTTACCAAATGATGCAAAATTAGTAAAAAATTCATTTATAATACCAGCTTTAGATACTTTAATAGCATTACTTGCAGGACTTGCAATATTACCTGCAGTTTTCTCTTTTGGACTAGAGCCAACAGCAGGACCAGGATTAATATTTATAACTCTTCCAAAGGTTTTTGCAGCTATGCCATTTGGATCAATATTTGGATTAATATTCTTTATATTAGTATTATTTGCAGCAGTAACATCAACAATTTCTCTATTAGAAGTTGTAGTTTCATATGTAGTTGATCAGGTTAAAATAGAAAGAAAGAAAGCTACTATTTTAGTAACACTTGCAATATTCTTAGTATCTATTCCAAACTCTAATTCATTTGGATCAATGGCAAATACAACAATATTCTTTGGAATGAATTTCTTTGATTTCTTATGCTACTTAACTGATAATATTTTATTACCTGTTGGAGGGTTATTATTATGTATCTTCGTAGGATATATATGGAATAAAGATGAAATTAAAAAAGAGGTAACAAATAATAATACTGTGGAATTTAAAGGGTTTAATTGCTGGATAATAGGAATTAAATATGTAGGTCCAGTAGTTTTAACTATAATTTTATTACAAGCAATAGGAATTTTAAAATTTTAAAGCTTTAAATTAAAAATAATTGAAGAAAGATTTCCTTGAAAGGGAGTCTTTCTTTTTTTTATGATAAAATTTTAAACAAAATAATAAAAAATAACACAAAATAATATAAAAATAAAAAATAAGGTTGAAAAAAAACGATATTCGTTATAAAATTGTAAATATTACAAAGAAATGAAAAGTTTTATCTTGTGGGAGATTAATTACAAAAATATTTTGGAGGTAGAAATGAAGAGTTTAAAATTGAAAAATGATATTTACTGGTTAGGTAGTTTAGATCCAAAATTAAGAGTTTTTGATATTATTATGGAAACAGAGTTTGGAACGACTTACAACTCTTATTTTGTTAAAGGTAGTGAAAAAACTGCTGTATTTGAAACTGTTAAAGAGAGATGTTTCGATGATTATATCAAAAAGTTAGAGGAGTTAACAGATGTATCAAAGCTTGATTACATTGTTGTTAGTCATACAGAACCTGATCATGCTGGAAGTATAGCAAAACTTTTAGATTATGCTAAAAATGCTAAAATAGTAGCTTCAGAAAGAGCAGTAGAATTTTTAAAAGATATAATGAATAGAGAATTTGATTACATTATAGCTAATCATTTAGATGAACTATCTTTAGGAAATAAAAGTTTACAATTTTATTCAGTACCTTTTTTACACTGGCCTGACACAATTTATACTTACATTAAAGAAGATAAGACTCTTATAACTTGTGATTCATTTGGTTCTCATTATAGTTTTGATGAAGTTTTATACTCTAAAATTCCAGCAGATAAAATGGAAGATTATAAGTCAGCATTAAGATATTACTATTTAGCTATTTTCTCTCCTTTTAAACCTTATGTTCTTGAAGCAATAGAGAAAATAAAAGCAATCTATAAAGACATAGACATGGTATTACCAGGACATGGACCTGTTCTTGATAAAAACCCTCAAGAGATAATGAAGATTTATGAAGAGTGGTCTCAACTTCCAGTGAAATCAGAAAAAAAATCAATTGTTATTCCTTATGTAGCTGCTTATGGATATACAGAGCAATTAGCACAAGAGATAGAACTTGGAATTAAAAAATATGACGAAAATATAGAAACATTACTTTATAACATAAATATTGCTAACTTTGCAGCACTTAAACCTGAAGTAATGAAGAAAATTGATAATGCAACAGGGGTTCTATTTGGTACTTCAACTATAAATGGAGATGCACTACCTCTTATATCTGATCTAGCTCAATCAATGGGGCCTATAGCTCATGCAGGTAAGTATGCTTCAGCATTTGGTTCTTATGGTTGGAGTGGTGAAGGTGTAGATAATATAATTGATAGATTAGATCAAATTAGATTAAATGTATTAGATGGGTATAAAATTAAATTTAAGCCTAATGAAGAGAAATTAAATGGTGCTTTTGAATTTGGTTATACTTTTGCTAAAAGCATGTCTGAAAAACTAGAAACACATAGAATGAGAAGAGTTGATGGAGACTTTATAAATGTTGAAGGATTTAGAAGTTGGAAATGTACTGTTTGTGGTGAGGTATATGATTTAGAAAATCCACCTCTTGTATGCCCAGCTTGTGGAGTTGGAAGAGAGTTCTTTATAGGTGTTGAAAAAGAAGTTTATGCTGAAAAAGATTTCCATGAAAAAGTTGTTATAATTGGTGGAGGAGTTGCAGGATTAAATGTTGCTGAATCAATTAGAAAATATAGTAAAAATGCAAGAATAGAGATTATAGAAGCAGAAAAATCAATTCCTTATTATAGAACAATGTTATCAGAGCATTTATATAAAACATTGTGTGGAGATAATTTATATTTAAAGCCTTATACATGGTTTGAAGAAAATGATATAGATTTACGTATAGGGACAGGAGTAAAGAGTATAGATTTTGATAAAAAAGAGATTTTAATGCTAGATGGAGAGATTTCAAAATACGATAAACTAGTATTAGCAAATGGAGCTAGAGCAAATATTCCAAAAATTCAGAATTATTCATTAAATGGAGTATTCTCATTAAGAACAAAAGAAGATGCTGAGCAGATAAAAGCGTATTCAAAAACAGCTAAAAAAGCAATTGTTTTAGGTGGGGGAGTTTTAGGATTAGAAGCTGCTTTTGCCATGAAAGAGTGTGGATTAGATGTATCTGTTATAGAAATTATGCAGAGAATTTTACCAAGACAATTAGATGAAAATGCATCGGCAATTTTAGAAGAAAAGATTAAAAATTATGGAATTCATGTATATAAAAATAGTACAGTTAGATCATTTGAAGGAACAGATAAAGTTGAACAAATAGTATTAGGACATGGAACAACTTTAGACGCAGATTTAATCATTATATCTGCAGGAATAGTTCCAAATAAAGACTTAGTTGAAGAGTTAGGAATTAAGTGTAATAGAGGTGTAATTGTTAATGATACAATGGAAACTTCTATAAAAGATGTATATGCTTGTGGAGATATTGCTGAATATAATGGAAAAGTAATAGGATTATGGGATACAGCTATTGATCAGGCAAAAATTGTTGCAGCTAATATAGTAGGAATAGATAAAGCATTTAATGAAAAGAAGCAACCGTTAATATTTGAAGGTATGGATACAAAAGTTATATCAATAGGAAAAATTCATTATGATACACCAGTTTGTGACGCTTTAGAAGAGATTGAACACTGTGAGGCAAATTACAAAAAGTTATTCTTCGAAAATGGAAAAGTTTCAGGAGGAATAATCATTGGAGATATTTCAAAAGGTGCAGATTTAATTAAGGCTACTAGAGGTGAAATAGAAAAGAAAAGTATATTAAGAGCATTATATAGTTAGTTAGATAAAAAAAGTATAGAAAAATAGGTTGCTACATTAGTAGCAACCTATTTTATATTAAATTTTAATTTTCTAAAATCATTTTTATTAAATAATTTTTTAATGTTTTTTTACCTAAAGAATTATAAAGGATAACTTCGTATTCTTCCCCACTTAAAGATGAACGTACTTGCTCATAAATACCAAAATTAATAGAATTTTCATTAGTTTTAGTAAGTTTATTAACTGTTGATAAAATATCAAATTTCTTTAAAAAATTATTGAAGTTAATACTTGTAATATTTTCTAATCCCAGTGGAGCAAGAGCTCTATTGGCATTAGTTAAAAATTGAGATATAGTCATGTCTGAGTTTTGAAGTTGTAGATTTTCAATGACTTTTTTTATTTCAACAGATTTATCTGTTATTGATGAATAATTTTTCATAGTTCTATCTCTTAATTCTCTTTTATTTTTTAAATAAGAGTTAAATCTTATCTGAATATATTTTTGCTCTTTTTTATTAAGAGGTCTCTCAGATAAAAACTTTAAAAGATTTTCATTTTTGTCTTTATACATCCCTTTTACAACATCAAATAGAATTTCAACATCATACATAGAACTGTGAAGTGAGTCAGAATCAACTTCTACATCATAGAATTTAGCTAAATCAGAAAGCTTATTAAACTTTCCAATGTTTATATTTTTAGATTCTATAAAAGTGCAAAAAGATATTAGAGCTTCAAAACCGATAAAATCTTTATCAAAAGAAAAGTTGTGAGCAACAAAATGATCTATGTCTCCACAAAATTCAATAAAGCTTTCGATGTCATCAATATAATGTTTTGGATAGTCAGCATTTTCTCTATATTTTAAAATAGAAGCTTCATCTAATCCATTGATTTGAATAGCAGCAGGGTTAACAAACTCTCCAGGTGTTCTAAAATAAAATCTATTAAATCTGTCAATCTCCTCAAGTTTATTTGGTAAAACAACAGCTTTGATAGCAGATAGTGATAGAACAGAACTTCCGTTAAATCCATTTGTTTCAAAGTCAAAAATAATAATTTCTCTCTTGTACATATAATTTCCTTTCGTAATAAAAAATAATAAATGTCTATATAATAATCACATACAATTATATAAAAGTCAAATAAATAAAAAAACAATTCTAATTATTAAAAAAATAAAAGTAAAAACTATAAGTTGGATAAAAAGATATTTTTTTTATTAAAATACCTAGAACGTATCGATTATTCTTTTATTTAAATCCTTAAAATCAATGTCTATAGAATCAAAATTGTATACAGTACCATTGTTTTCAAGTAAACTTTTAATATCATTCAGAGTCATTGTATCACAATTATATGAAAGTTTGTAATTATTTTCATAATCACTTTCTTCAGCAGAGACTTCATAGACCATATTATTGTTTTTTAATAAATAAATTATGTCTTGAGTTATACTCATAGAAAAAGAAGTTTTTTCAGATAATTCCTTCATTGTAAGTGGAGGCTCATTGTTTAAAAAGTTAATAATGAACTCTCTTAATATAACCGTTGTGATTTGATATTTCGAATTAAAATTCAAGTTTTTAATACCATCAATATTTTTTAAGAAATCTTTATTTTGTAGTATATAAGTAAAATGGGCTCCAATTAAAATAATAAACCAGATAATTTTTAGCCAAATTAAGAATATTAAAACAATAGAAAAACTTCCATATATCTTACTGTAACTTTGTATAACAGATTGTAAATTAACAAGAAGAAAATTACTTTGATTTAGTAAAATAGATACAAAAAGACTAGATAAAATAGTATCTAGTGGATGTATTTTTGTGTTTGGAATGATTGTATAAAAAATCATAAAAAATAACCAAAGAGCAATATAAGGTGTTAAAAAATTTAAAATTTTTAGTGATGAAAAAAAATAAACTTTTTTATCTAATAGATTCATTGATAAAACTGTTATAGGAAGGGATATAAAAATTATAAGAAAATCCCCTACTTTTTTAGAAAATCTTTTTGATTTTTTTATTTTCCAAATTGAATTAAAAGATTTCTCAATAAGAGAAAATAATGATAAAATAGAGAAGCCTAGAAAGAAAAATCCAAAACCAGCAAGTACACCATTACGAGTTGTATCTAAAAGATTTTGAGTGATCTTTATTAAAAAATTTAATGAAGACTTATCAATAGGTGAGTTTAATATAATAGTTTGAATTATATAATCGTCGATATTAAGCCAACGAGCAATGCTAAAAAGAATAGCTAGAATAGGAACTAGTCCTAAAATAGAGAAATAACATAATGAACTTACCCATAAACCAGAGTTGGATCTTTTATAATTTATCATGGCTCCTTTTGCACTCTGATAAAGATTTGAAAAGTGAATCTCTTTAGCTGTATCTTGGTAATATTTATCTAAAAATTTATTTATAAATTCTTTTAACATAATAACCTCACTTAAAAAAATATGTTTTATATGATTAAAGTATACAAGAAAAAATGGTATAATTCTATAAATATTTAAAAATGATAAAGGAGAAAAAAATGTGTGATTTAGAAAAAAAAATATTGAGATTTTTAATTGATGGAAAAGCATATAGTGATGAAGCTATAATAAAGAATTTTGGCATATCAGAAGAGGAGCTAAAATTAATATATGAAAATTTATTGGAGCAAGGGTATTTAGAGACTTATGCTTCTTTTGAAGAGAGACAAAAATTAAAAAGAGAAAGCATGAATGAAAATCACTGTGGGACATCTTGTTCTAGTGGTTCATGCGGATGTAAAGGGGAAAAGAGTTCTCAAGAGGAAAAAAAATGTTGTGTTGAAAAAGATTTAGATACACAAAAAATATTAGTTTTAACAGAAAAAGCACTAACTCTTTAAGAGTTTAGTGCTTTTTAATTTTATATAAGTTATAATTTTTATCTATTTTTTATATTATTCTATCTGTAATATTCTAAAATCTAGTTTTAAAATCACATTTTTGGCAAAGTTCTTCCACTGCAATTTTTTTACTAAAACTATCTTGTATAGCAACCGTTCTAGGCTTAGATAAAATATCATCTAGAGTCTCAGAAAAAATATTTCCTAATTTTATAACTCCTTCCCCGTCTAAGCAACAAGGTACAACGTCACCATTTGAAAGGATTCCAATATGATCTTTAAGACCATGGCAAAACCCTTTTTCACCAACAAATTCATTTGATAAACTAGGCCAATTAAATTCACTATCTGAGTTAATATATAAATGGTTTTTTAGTTTTAAACCTTTACCTGGAACAATAAGTGGAGCTAAGTCATAATCAAGTTTAAAGTTTTCTTTGATTTTTTCTAAAATTTTATTGTTACCTAAATTTTTTATATTAGTACTTTCAGATGCATTATAATTCCAAAGTCTTAAAGAAATATATGTTTTTTCTTTTATAAGAGATTTATTTACAAAATCAAAAATATCATTTAAGTATTGAGTTGAATCAATTGTATCTAATTTTCCATCAAAGCTATGAAGAGAAAAATTTATTTGTCTAGGTGGAGATACCTCACTCAAGAAAAAAGTATGGTTTTTTATTAAGGTTCCATTTGTTGTTATATTTACAAAAAAATCTAAGTCATGAGCCATTTGTATAAACTCTTGTAAATTAGGGTGTGACAATGGTTCCCCTTTTATATGTAAATATATATATTTTGTATAGTTTTTAATAGAACTTAAAATATGACTAAATTCCTTAGTGGTAAGGATTTTTGGAGCTCTTTTTGTAGTGGGACAAAAGCTACATTTTAAATTGCAACAATTTGTAATTTCGATATAAATTTTTTTGAATTCCATAGCTAATCTCCTGAACTGAATAAAATATATTTAGAAAAAAACTGACTTAAAAATAAGATTAAGTCAGTTTAGTAATTTTTAATGTTATTTTTTTATAATGCACATAATATCGTTAGACTTGTGATCTAAGTTATGAACTGCATTTATATATCTAACTGTTTTAGTTTTTCCTCTAACTAGTAAAGTTTGAGTTCTTGCAATATTACCTTTCATTTTAACACCTTCTAAAAGGTCTCCACTAGTTACTCCCGTTGCAGAGAATATAACTTCATCATCTTTAACCATGTCATCCATAGTTAAAACATCTCCAACATTAAGTCCCATCTCTTTACATCTAGATTTTTCAAAGTTAGAAATTTTATCATTTTCTAAAGAAACACCTTTAACTTCACTTCTAAGTTTTAATCTAGCTTGCATATCTCCACCTAAAGCTTTTATAACTGCAGCAGAAATAACACCTTCAGGAGCTCCCCCTATACCATAAAGCATATCAACATCAGAATCTACAATACAAGTTAATATAGAACCTGCCACATCTCCATCTGGTAATGCATATACTTTAATATCTAATGCCTGTAACTCTTTAATAATCTTATGGTGTCTTGGTTTATCAAGAACAACAATAGTAAGCTCACATAGAGGCTTATTAACAGCTTTAGAAACAATGTTAATATTTTCCATTAAAGGTTTATTTAAATCAATTAGACCTTTAGCTTCAGGACCAACAACTAATTTTTCCATGTACATATCAGGAGCTTTTAAAAAACTACCTTTGTTACCTACAGCAAGTACAGCAATAGCATTAGATTGACCTTGAGCAGTCATTCTAGTCCCTTCAACAGGATCAACAGCGATATCTACTGACACACGTGAATCAAGACCAGCTTTTCCAACTTTTTCTCCAATGTAAAGCATAGGAGCTTCATCAATCTCACCTTCACCAATAACAATCTCTCCATCAATATTAATGTGATTAAGCATTGTTCTCATGGCATCAACAGCAGCACCATCAGCAGCATTCTTATCTCCTCTTCCTACCCAGTAGTGTGCAGCAAGTGCAGCAGCCTCAGTAACTCTAGCAAACTCAAGAGCTAATTCTCTTTTCATTATTTCCCTCCACAGATTTTTTATTTAGTTTATTAGTAATTTTTATTGTTTAAAACCTAAAGTCTAACTCAAATTTTTTAGAATGGGAACTCATCATCTTCAAAAGACTCTTCAGCAGCAGGAGCACTTCCAGCAACTTTTGGAGCAGGGGCATTATATGATTGAGTCTCAAATCCACCTTCTGAATTATTTTTTCCATCTAAAAATTCGATTTGTTCAACTAAAACATCATAAGAAGTCTTTTTCTCACCATTAACTTCGTATCTATTCATTTGAAGTCTTCCATTTACTCCAACTTTTTTTCCTTTTCTTAAGTATTCGCCAATTAATTCAGCTGTTTTTCCAAAAGCAACACAATTAATGAAATCTGCTTCACCTTTTTTAAATGGATTATCTACAGCTAAAGCAAATTTTGAGTAAGCTTTACCACTTTGTCCGAATTTTAGTTCAGGATCACGCGTTAATCTACCAATTAATACAACAATATTCATAATATACCTCCTAAAATTATTAGAAACAAAAGTTATAATTAAAAAACATAATTTTTAAAGTTAACTTAATAAAAACATTCTATATTCAATTATATCAAAGTTATTAAATTTTTTCAAAAAAATAATAAAAAATCAGCATTAGAAAAGAAAAAAATAATAAAAAGAAAAAAATAATGTTATAATTATTAAGATAAAGAAGAATAGTTAGGGGGAGCTTATGGAGAGAGTTGTATTACTAGATACTAGTGCCATAATTTATAGAGCATTTTATGCCAATCCGCACTTTAGAACAAAGAAAGAACCGACAGGTGCAATTTATGGATTTACATTAATATTACAAAAAATTATAAAAGAATTTTCTCCTACAATGGTTGGAGCTGCTTTTGACGTATCAAGAAGCACACTAAAAAGGACAGAAATTTACCCAGAATATAAAGCTCAAAGAGAAGCAGCACCAGAGGATTTAATCGCACAAATTCCTAGAATAGAAGAGTTATTGAAATACTATGGAATATCTAAATTTAAAATTCCAGGTCATGAAGCAGATGACGTTTTAGGAACACTTGCAAAACAACTTGCAGAGCAAGGATATGAAGTAATAATAGTTACTGGAGATAAAGATATATCGCAACTTATTTGTGATGGTAAAAATATAAAAATAGCCCTTTTAGGGAAACCAGATGGAAAAGATCCTTTTAAAATACTTGAAAAAAATCAAGATGTAGTAGATACACTAGGTGTTTTACCTTGTGAAATACCAGACTTTTTTGGACTTATTGGAGATTCTTCAGATGGAATACCAGGAGTTAGAAAGATAGGACCTAAAAAAGCAGCACCTATGCTTGTGAAATATAAAAATTTAGAAGGGATATATGAAAATATAGATTTCTTAACAGAGATTCCAGGTATTGGAAAATCTTTAATTCAAAATATGTTAGAAGATAAAGAGTTAGCTTTTTTAAGTAGACAACTTGCAACTATTGACGTAAATATAGAAGAGATAAATGTAAAAGGTGAAGATCTTTTATTTAAAGAAGATAATGATAAATTAAGAGATTTTTTTACAGAGTTAGAATTTAAAGCTATGATAAAAAAATATACAAATATGGCTGAAGAGTCAAAGGAAACTTCAAAAGAGAGCTCAGGTGAAATATCTAGGGAAACTTCAAAAGATAGTTTAGAAACAAAGGAAGAAGGTTTAGGTAAAGTAACTTCTTCTAGTAATTCTAGTTTAAATAGTGAAAATTTATCTCTATTTTCTTCTGAAATGAAAATTAATGAAAAGCTTTTTGAAGATGAAAATGAAGCGGAGTTAGAAAAAGAAGAGATTAATATAGAATATGAAAAATATACTAAAGAAATAATAGACAGTGAAGAAAAATATAATAAATTATTAGAAGAGCTAAATTTAGATAAAAAGATAGTATTTTATCTAGATGAGATAGGATGCTCAATATCAACAGCTAAAAAAGATTTTTACATACCTAATGTAAAAAAATCAGTTGATATAGTAGAACTTGAAAAAAATGAAAATTTATCACTTCTTACCCTAGGGGGGACTTTTGATAAAGTTGAAAATAGAGAGAAAAAATGGTTTATAGACTTATTTAAAAAAGATTATGAAGTTGTAGGGTTTAACCTTAAGAATTTATGCCATTATATAAAGGATGAACTGTCGAATAAAAAGAGTTTCGATGTTTTAATAGCACATCATTTATTGACAGCTTCTACTAAAGAGGAGATAGAACTTTTTGCAAAGGAATATACAGGAGTTGAATTTGAAAAGTTCAATAAAATGTATCCTAAAAAATCTGTTTCTGATCTTGCAGTGGAGGATATAGTTAAGTATATAGCTCCAAGATCAAGAATTATATATGAAATCGAAAATTATTTAAGAAAGAAAATAAAAAAAGAAAAGTTACAAGAGGTATTAGATACAATAGAAACTCCTTTAATATCGGTTCTTGCAGATATGGAAAGAACAGGTATTAAAATAAATCAAGATCATTTTAAAAAATTAAGTATAGAGTTTAATAAAAAATTAGAAGATATAAAAGAAGAGATATATTTAGAGGCAGGTGCTCAAAAGGAGAGAAAAGAGTTTAATATAAATTCTCCTAAGCAGTTAGCTGAAATATTATTTATAGATTTAGGAATGCCTGTTTTAAAGAAGAATAAAACTGGACCATCAACAGATGTAGAAGTTTTAGAGAATTTAAGAGATGAAGGATTTAAAATAGCAGACTTATTATTAGAACATAGAAAGCTATCAAAGTTAACTCAAACATACGTTGATCCACTACCTAAACTTGTAGATTCTAACAGTAGAATTCATAGTTCATTTAATCAAATAGGAACAGCTACAGGAAGATTATCATCATCAAATCCCAACCTTCAAAATATTCCAGTAAAATCTGAAGAAGGTCTAAGAATTAGAGGTGGATTTGTAGCGGATACGGGTAAAAAGTTAATAGGAATAGACTACTCTCAGATTGAATTAAGAGTTTTAGCTGAGATGACACAAGATGAAAATCTAATATTAGCTTATAGAGAAGATAAAGATTTACATGAAATAACTGCAAGAAAAATATTTGAGATATCTGATGAAGATACTGTAACAAGAGAGCAAAGAACTATTGCTAAAATAGTTAATTTTAGTTTGATATATGGAAAAACAGCTTTTGGACTTGCTAAAGAGTTGAAAATATCTCAAAAAGATGCTTTTGCATATATAAAAGCTTACTTTGAACAATATCCTAAAGTAAAAGTATTTGAGCAAGAAACTATAGAGTTTGCTGAAGAAAATGGATATGTAAAAACTCTTTTTGGAAGAAAAAGAGAGATTGAGGGAATTAACTCAAGAAATAGAAATATAAAGATGCAAGGGGAAAGAATGGCTGTAAATACAGTTATTCAAGGAACTGCATCAGAGATAATAAAAAAAGCTATGATAAATATCTACAATGAGATAAAAGAAAAAACTGATATTAAATTAATCCTTCAAGTGCACGATGAACTTATTTTTGAAGTTAATGAAGAGAAAGCTGAAGAGTATAAAGGAAAATTAGAAGATTTTATGAAGAAATGTATAGAGTTCAAATATTCTAAGCTTGACGTTAATGGTTCAATAGCCGATAATTGGGGAGAAACAAAATAAAAGTGGGTGAATTTTAAAGTATGTCGTATAGCCAAAAAGTAAAAAGAGAAGTAATGGCAATATCAGGTTTATCCCAACTAGAAATGTTAGGGGAAATAAAAACAGCCGTAAAAAGTAAAGACGGGGTAAAAAATGATAAGATAGAAATAAAATTTGATAATATATCAATGGCAAGTAGATTTTATGGGTTATTACAAGAGGTTACAAAGCTAAAAATAGTAATAAAATATTCCATTAGTAAAAACTTTGGAGAACATAAAGTCTATAACGTAAGTATACCTAACCAAAAAGGGTACAAAGATTTCATACAAAAACTATTAGGAGTTACAAATAGTTTGGTATTATCAAATGAGCAACTTTTAAGAGGAGCAGTTAGAGGATATTTTCTTTATTCTGGATATGTTAAAGATCCAGAAAAAGAGTATGCAATGGACTTCTTTATTGACTCTTATGAAGGGGCAGAAGAGCTTTATGATTTGCTAGATGCTTTAGAAAAAAAAGTATTTAAGGCGATTAAGAAAAATAAAAATTTAGTTTATTTAAGAAATTCAGAAGATATAATGGATATTTTAGTTACAGTGGGTTCTATGCAAGAGTTTTTTAAGTATGAAGAGACCACTATGATGAAGGATTTAAAAAATAAGACTATAAGAGAGATGAATTGGGAAGTTGCTAATGAAACAAAAACTTTAAATTCAGCTAATAGACAACTGAAGATGATAGAGTATATAGAAGAAGAGTGCGGTATAAATAATTTAAGCCCAGTTTTAAAAGAGATAGCAGAAATAAGATTAAGATATACAGAAAGCTCATTTCAAGAGATAGCGGATTTAATTGGGATATCAAAATCAGGTGTAAAAAATAGGTTTAGAAGGTTAGAAGATTTTTATAATGAAATATCACAAGAAGAAGGAAAAGAGAGAAAATAATTATGAAACTAATTTTTGATATATTTAAGAACCAAGAGTTAATAGAAAACTCTTACATTGCTATAGGAAATTTTGATGGATTACATGTAGGTCATAAAGTATTAATAAATAAAGTTGTAAATAGTGCAAAAGAAAAAGGTGGTGTCTCAGTAGTATTTACTTTTTTAGATCATCCTAAAAATAAAAATAATGAAGCTGAGATTCCTAAAAGTATAATTACTATGGAAGAAAAAATATACCTTTTTGAAAAGCTTGGTGTCGATTATGTTATTTTTCAACCATTTACAGAGGAATTTTGTAATTTAGGTGGGGAAGAGTTTGTATTAGATATAGTTAAAGATCACTTAAATGCTAAAATGGTATGTGTTGGATTTAATTTTAGATTTGGAAAGAATCAAAGTCATGGTATAAAAGAGTTAAAAGAGATTTGTAATAACCATAAAATAGAACTAAAAGAGATTAGTCCTGTGAAAGTTGGAGATAAAATAGTTAGTTCGACAGCTATAAGACATGCAATATTAAATGGTGATTTATCTGTTGTAAATAGTTTCTTAGGAGAACCGTATTTTATTTCTGGAGAAGTGGTTCATGGTAAAAAATTAGGTAGAGTCTTAGGATTTCCTACAGCTAATTTAGAGATGAAAGATAAAATTTATCTGCCTTATGGATTATATGGTGGATATGTTGAGATTGAAGGTTTAGAAGGGGAATTTGATGTTCTTATAAATATAGGAAGAAACCCAACTTTAAAGCCTAATGAACGTAGCATTGAAGTTCATATCTTAGATTTTAACAGAGATATTTATGGTAAAAAGCTGTATATAAGAGTAGTTCGTCATATTAGAGATGAAGTAAAATTTAATTCTATGGATGAGTTAAAAGAGAGAATACACGAAGATGTTAAATATTGGAGAGTATATTTAAAGAATATAGAAAATGGAGTAGATAGTGGAAATAATTATTAATTTAGAAAATTTTCAAGGACCTTTTGATCTTTTATTACATTTAATTGATAAGAAAAAGATGAAATTATCTGACATAAAAATCTCAAGCTTAATAGAAGAATATTTGAATATAATAAATGAGATAAAGAAAGATAATTTAGATTTAAAAGTCGAGTTTATATTGATTGCCTCTGAACTGTTAGAGATAAAAGCTCTTGAACTTATAAAGTCTCAGCAGCAAGAAGAGAAAGAGAAAGACTTAAAGAGAAGACTGGAAGAGTATATGATGATTAAGCAGATATCAGAAGAGATCTCAAAGCTTCAAAAAGAATTTAATATTCCTTATTCGAAAAAAGATGGAAAGAAGATAGTTAAACAAATTTCAAAAGAGTATAACTTAAAGGATTTGAAGCAATTAGACCTTTTTACAACATATAAAAAATATATTGACGAGTATGAAGAGGAGCAAGAGTATCTTAAATTAGATTTAGAGAAAAAGTTTTCTCAAGAAGAAGAAACAGAAAAATTAGTGGTATATATATATGAAGGTAAAAGGAGTTTTGAAGATATTTTTGCAAGAGCCAAAAGTAAATTACAACTTATATACATGTTCTTAGCAATACTAGATTTATATAAAGATGGAACTATAATTATAGAGAATAATTTGGTATATAAAAGAGGTACTATAGATGTTTAAAAATGGAATTGGAATGATGTTTATTATATTACTTAGCAGGCTTCTTGGATTTGTAAGGGCATTTGCAATAGCATATTATTTTGGAGCTACAAATGTAACAGATGCATATTATAGTGCTTTTAAAATAAGTAATTTTTTTAGACAACTTTTAGGGGAAGGAGCATTAGGAAATGCTTTTATTCCTCTTTATAATGATAAGGTTAAAGAGAGTGGAGAGGAATCAGGAAAAGAGTTTATATTTTCTGTATTAAATATAGTCTTTATTTTTAGTACCCTAATCTCTCTGTTAACAATGATGTTTTCAGAACAAATTATAAATTATACAGTTCAAGGTTTTAGTACAGAAACTAAAGCTTTGGCTACGATGTTGTTAAAAATTATGAGTACATATTTTATATTTATAAGTCTTTCAGGAATGATAGGGGCAGTACTTAATAACTTTAAGAAATTTATGATTTTTGCAAGTACAGGAATATTTTTTAACTTAGCGATAATAGGGTCAGCTTATATGTCAGCTAAAGTATATGGAATAAAAGCTTTAGGATATGGAGTTGTGGTTGCAGGATTTTTACAATTTGTAGTTTTAATACCTAGTTTTTTCCAAATAGTAAAAAAGTATAGTTTTAAAATAAATTGGAGAGATCCTTATTTAAAAAAGATAGGATTTATGATTTTACCTATGCTAGTAGGGATTTTTGCTATGCAAGTAAATACAGTTGTAGACCAATATTTTGCCTCATATTTAGAAGGTGGAGGAGTTTCAGCTTTAGAAAATGCTACAAGAATTTATAATTTACCTATAGGTGTGTTTGGAATAACTATCTCTACGATAATTTTCCCAATATTAGCAAAAGCAATATCTAATAAGCAGTTTGATATAGTTAGTATAAACATTTCTAAAGGATTAAATATGTTGATCTTCTTAGTATTGCCTTCTATGGCAATTTTAACAGTTTACTCAGAGGAGATAATAAGATTAACTTTATCTTATGGTAAATTTGATGAGAAAAGTGTAATAATAACATCCCAGTGTCTTTTCTATTATGCAATAGGATTATACTGTTATACAGCAGTTCATTTAATAACTAGAGGATTTTATGGAATGAAGGATAGTAAAACTCCAGTTAAGTTTTCAATAATGGCAATAGTTATAAATATTTGTTTAAATAAACTTCTTATAGGAAGTATGAGTTATAGAGGTCTTGCTCTTGCAACTGCCGTAGCATCAACAGCTAATTTCAGTTGTTTATTATATGTATTTAATAAAAAATACTGTAAAATTAACTTTGAATCTATAACGAAATTTTTAATAAAAACCATTGTTATTGTTATAATATCTGTATTAATTAGTCATCATGTAAATAATATGATAATGAGACTGTTAACTTTTTCAATAATTTATATACTGGGGTGGAGTTACTTTATTTATAAAAAAAGAATGGGAATATTTGTATGATAAAAGCTATTTTAGATAAAAATACAAGAGTATATCATAGTCGTGGGAAGAACAAAAGTCATTTTTGTATTTATACCCCTTTAGAGTACTCTAAAGAGATTGTAGATGTAAGTTTAAATCTTTATTTCTCACTAGGAATGGACTATAAGGAGATTTATAAAAAGAAGAAGATAGATTTAAAAGAAGTAAAGGTAAAGCTTAAGAATCTGAAAGCGGTTGATTTAGCTTGTGGAGATGGAAATTTATTAGTAATACTACTTGAAGAGCTTCTAGAGTTAAGTAAAATGATATATGGCAATTATAGATTTATTCCATCATGGATAAGTGGTTATGATGTAGATAATCAAGCTTTACTTCTTTTAAAAAATAGAGTTGAAGAAACATTAGAAAAATATCACTTAATAGATGAATTTAGAGATGTAATTAAAACTCTAAACTTTAAAAATAGAGATTCTCTCTTAGTGTCTGGAGAAAAATATAATCTTATATTGGGAAACCCACCTTATTTTGGAGAAAAAAATCATAAAGAAATTTTTGATAAAATTAAGGAGAGCAATTTTGGTAAAAGATATTACGAGGCAAAAATGGATTATCTCTATTTTTTTATAGAGAAGGGAATTGAGTTGTTAGAAAAAGATGGGATTTTGACATATATAACAACAAATTATTGGTTGAGAGCTGATTCTGGAAAAAAATTAAGAGATTGTATAAAGGAAAATTCAAATTTATGTTATATGAATAATATAAATAAATCTGTTTTTGAATATGCCCCTGGGCAGCATAATCTTATTTTTTCATTAAGAAAAACGGAAGGAGATTCTTTTAAAGGGCTTTTTAATGAGGAAAGTGGTAAGGATATAGAAGAAAATATTGCTTTTATCAGAAATGAAGAAGAAGAGTATACTATGGAAATAAAAGAATTATTTGATTTAGAAAATAAAATTGTTTTATGTAATTTGAAAGAAAAAGAGTTTTCAAAAAAATTATTAGATCAAAGAAGTTTCTTTTTAGAAGAAAAATTTAATATAAATCAAGGCATAGTTACTGGATTAGATAAAGCTTTTATTTTTTCAGAATGTGAAGATAAATATAGAGAATATTTGAAACCTTTGTATAAGAATAAAGACATTGACAAGTATGCGATAACTAAAAAAAATCAGTTTTGGATACTGTATTTACCTAAAAAAGCAGTTCTACCATCTATACTAGAAGAGCATCTAGGAGAGTATTATGAAAAGCTTTGTAAAAGAAGAGAAGTAAAAATAGGAGTTAGAAATTGGTGGGAACTTATTTGGCCAAGAGATGAAAAAATTTTTAAAGAACCAAGTATAGTAGTAAGACAAAGATGTAAAAGTAATGTTTTTGCTTATTCTGATGGTGATTTTTATGGAAGTGCAGATATTTACTATATAACTGTAAAGGCAGAGGTGTTTGAAGATAAAGAGGACATGCTTTTCTATACCCTTGGATATCTTAATTCACAAATCTTTTATGAATGGTATAAAATTAATGGAAAATCCAAAGGTCCAAATATGGAATTTTATTCGAAGCCTTTACAAAAGACTCCAATAATTTATTCTAAAGATAATAAAAAAATAAAAAAAATAGTTAAGCTAGTCAAAGAACAAGTTAAATTGTATAGTGAAGAAAGAGAACTATTGCTAAATAATTACTTTAATAATATCTTAGAAAACATTGAGTTATAAGCAGAAATAGTGTAGAATAAAGAAAAAAGATGGGTGATTTATGAAAAAGAACAAGAGAAAAGTTAATAAGATAGGTTTACCACCTGGTTCAGTAGTCTATACTGGGAATAAAGATATAAAAGAAAGTATTATAATAGAGAGTATAAACTTTAATGAGCATTCATTTAAAAAAACTCTATTAGGTGATATAAAGGAAATAGAGATATTTCCAAAAATGACAAATTGGATTAACTTAGATGGTGTTCATAATATTGAATATATAAAAGAGATTGGAAAAATATTTTGTATAGATAATTTTATTTTAGAGGATATAGTTAATATAAAACAAAGAGCCAAAATAGAGGAAAGAGAAAATCATGTATATATAGTTTTGAAGATGCTTAGTTATATTGAGAGTGAAGATAGAATTGCTTCAGAGCAACTTTCAATAATTGTTTCCAAAGACTATTTACTGACATTACAGGAAGAAAAAGGAGATGTTTTCGATCCTATAAGAGAGAGAATTCAAAAATCAATTGGGAAAATTAGATTGAAGTCACACGACTTTTTAGCCTATACGATTCTAGATGTTATAGTGGATAATTACTTTGTAGTAATCGAACAGATGGAAGAGGCAATTGATAGAATAGAAGATAAGCTATTAAATAATCCTGAAAAAGAAGATTTAGAAAAGATTTTACAAATGAAGCAGGAATTTGCAATGTTAAAAAGATCAATGATTCCAACAAGAGAGATAATGAATAAATTGATTCACACTAAGGATTCAGATGTTTTTCAAGAAGGGATGAAAATTTACTTTGCAGACGTATATGATCACACACTTTTAGTTCATGAATTATTAGAAAATATGTCAAATAGAGTAATGAGTTTAATAGAGTTATATCATTCAACAATAAATAGTACAATAAATGATACAATGAAAATTTTAACAATTATTACAACAATATTTATTCCATTGAGCTTTTTAACAGGAATTTATGGTATGAATTTTCAGTATATACCTTACTTAGAATCTCCGTATGGATATTTTGGATTACTTTCAATAATGTTTTTAATAGTGATTTTGATGGTATATTTTTTCAGGAAGAGAAGATGGTTATAAAATTATAGGGGGATAACTTATGTTTGGTTTTTTTTCTAAAAAAAAGAATTTAATTATTGAAAAAGAAAACGAGTATTTAAAAAAAATTGAAGAATTAAATTTAATAGTTTTTAATTTGAAAAATGAATTAAAAACTAAAAATAAAATTTTATTAGAAAAAGAAAAAGAGATAGATGATATAAGAATTGAAAGAGAGGAAGAGGAAAAAAATATTAGAATAATGCAAAAACAAATGGATATTCTAGAAAAAAATCTTAGAAGTATGAGAGATAATAATAATATTTTAAAACAAGATAAAAATGTTTTACAGGATTCTGCTTTAGATGCGAATCTTCCAATAGAAAAACATAAATTTAAGATATCTTTAAGCACTTACTATTCATCTTTAAAGTTTAGAAGTGTTATAAATTATTTTATTGAAAAAGGATATGAATTTGTTAATGATTTAGATGAAGAAGCTCTAGCTTTAATAGGTGAAAATTCTAAAAAAATGGATGAGTTTAAAAAGAGATATCGTGACTTTTTAAAAGGTGATATAGATATACCAACAAAGGTTTTGGTATTAAAAGGTGAAAAAATATCAAAAGTCTATTCAAAAAATAGGAAGTTCATAACTTACTTAAGTGGAAGTTCTTATGAATATATGAATGACTTAATAGAATATCCTATGGAAGAGTTAACGATAGCAGGATTTAGTACTCAGCTAATAAAAGAGTTAGTGGATAAGCAAAAAGAGTATTTTGATAAGAATTTAATAAAAGGAAGAGAGATATGAAAAATATATTAGTAGGGATAACTGGTGGAATCGCAGCTTATAAAACAGCAAATATAGTGTCAATTTTAAGAAAAAAAGGTTTCAATATAAAAGTTATTATGACTGAAAATGCAACTAAAATAATAACGCCTTTAACATTGGAAACTCTTTCTAGAAATAAAGTTGTAGTAGATATGTGGGATATAAATAGAGGCTATGAAGTAGAGCATATTTCTTTAGCACAGTGGGCAGATTTAGTTTTAATAGCCCCAGCATCTTATAATATAGTTGGAAAAATATCTAACGGAATAGCGGATGATATGTTGAGTACAGTTATTGCAGCTACTAAAGCTCCAGTATTATTTGCTCTTGCTATGAATGTAAATATGTATGAGAACCCTATTTTAATAGATAACATAGAAAAATTAAAAAAATATGGTTATAAATTTATAGAAGCAGATGAAGGTTTTTTAGCTTGTAATGTAACTGCTAAAGGCAGACTAAAAAATGAAGAAGAGATAGTAGAGATTGTAGAATCTGAAATAAAAGGTGCTAAATATGGAAAATATTTAGATGGAGTAAGAATAATGATAACTGCCGGGCGTACAGAGGAAGCATTAGACCCTGTAAGATATATGTCTAATCATTCTAGCGGTAAGATGGGATACTCTCTTGCAAGGGCAGCCATAAGCTTAGGAGCAGAGGTAACATTAATTTCAGGTCCTAGTGAATTAAAAGAACCTGCTGGTCTAGTAAAGTATATAAAAGTTAAAAGTGCTAGAGAGATGTATGGGGTGGCTATGGAACAATTCCCTGAATCAGATATTGCCATAGCTTGTGCAGCTGTAGCAGATTATAGACCTAAAAGTTATTCTACAGAGAAGATAAAGAAAAAAGATGGGGATTTAAATTTAGAGTTAGAAAGAAATCCAGATATTCTTTATAATATGGGACTTATTAAGAAAGATCAATTTTTAATAGGATTTGCAGCTGAAACAGAAAATGTTTTAGAAAACGCAGCTGGAAAATTAGTAAGAAAAAATTTAGATGCAATAGTAGCTAATCATGCCTCAGCAATGCAAAGAGATAAAAATACAGTTAATATTTTAAAGAAAAATGGTGATATGTTTGAAATTGAGGAGAAAGATAAAGAGGAGCTTGCTTACGACATTTTATACACAGCATTATATAATAATTAAAAATATCTTTGGTAAATAGAAGGTTTTGAAATGCTTTTTATGTAAAAACCGCTATTAATCATAAGAAGACATAAGAAAATAAAAGAAGATAGAAAGAGACTCTGTATATACAGAGTCTCTTTCTATCTTAAAATATATACCCAACATTTACATATGGAGTTATATATCCATCTTGGTCATTTACCTCATAATTTACTCCTACTTTAAGTCCTAAACCTCCTTTTTCTACAGCTACACTTAGATTTAATTCTCCAGTATCTTTGCCTTCATCATATTGTTTTATTTTTACTTTATCTTTACTTACTGAGTTCAATTTTACATTTCTGTCCTTATAAGGATTTCCCAGTTCTCTATAATACATAGCACTTAATTCAGGAATTATTTTATAGTCGTTACTTAATAATATATCTTTTTTAGCTATAAATCCTACTCCTGATTCCAGTGATTTTCCATTTGTATCATCTACATCTAAACCATATTTTCCTTTTTCTGTAACTTTTTCCTCTGACATATACATGGAATTTAATTCCATTCTTGGAGAAAGAATAAATTTGTTAAGTTCATACTTTTTCTCAAAAGAAAGATTTAGACCATAGTAGTTACTTTCAGTGTCGGCTTTCATCTCTTCAGATAGGGATGGTGCTGATAATTTTCTATTTAAGTCCCCTTTAATTTGTCCTGTATATAGATTTGCAGTTCCTTTTAAATCCTCAGATTCATAGATACCAAACATGTTTACTTGATATACGTCGCCTTTTCTATTTGCATCATCTTTAAATGACATATCTGTTTTTCCAATTGTTCCAAGAATACCTAACCTTGTTGTAGCTGAAAACTTTTTGTCTATTCCTAGAGATACTGATGAATATTTCATATCATTTTCTGAAAAATTATCAGATTTTCTATTTTCAGTATTTAAATATGTTGCATAGCCTATATAGTTAATATCGCCGACTTCTTGATCAACAGTTTTATTAAATACCTCATTTTTTAGAGACTTATTATTAAGTTTAGCAATTTTATAATTCTGTTCCATTAATGTTGGATAGATAGTTTCACCAAAAGTTCTTTTTACAACTTCATTAAGTGAGTTATTATTTGAAATTAATTTATATGATTTATATAAATCTGATCTTTCATCTGTTTTACCCTCATCTTTATAATTACTTTCAAGATATTTAGCAAAATTATTATTATCTAATAGATCATAGAAACTTTTTCTATACATTTTAATTCCATAATAACCATTCCTATCTTTCTCAGTTAATTTAGAATTAAACATTGAAGAGTTAGATTCAATGTTTGCATACATATTATTTGCTTTAAACATCTGATATGTATTGTATTCGTTAGAATATTCAGTAGATTGAATGACTTTTCCATCTTCTCTTGATACTTCAGGTGACCCCCAAGTTAAAACACCACTTGCATAGTAATCTCCTCTTAGAGTATTAGCTTCAACTATACCGCCTTTTAGGATAAATTTACCATTTTTTCCCATATCAGTTGAATCAAAATCTCCTTTAACTAAAAATTTACCATTGTTAACAAATGAGCCTCCATTACCTAAATAGATTGGGCTATTTGTTTCAGTTGAATCTTTAGGTACAAAATTATTGTTTTCTTTTATTGTAGTATCAATATCTTTAAGTAATGGAGTTTCAATTACTTTTGCTAATAATATTTCAGATTCTGTTGCCACTATAGAGCGTTTTGCCCTTGTAGGTGCTGGAGTTGCTACTTGTGGTGTTCCAGTTTTAATAGGGGGGTTATTCAGTATAACAGTTCCATTATTTTCGATAGTTCCACCTGAATCAGCTTTAAGTGATACACCATTTGTAGCATTTGATAAATCTATAATTCCGTCTACATCATTTGTAACTTTTCCATTATTTTTTGCATACATAGCGATTTGATCGTTGCCAGTTAGAATAATAGTTCCTTTATTCACAGCTCTAGATCCAGTTCCATTTGCTTCCATTCCTATTCCAGAGTCATTTACCACATTTATTATTCCAGTTTTTTCATTTGTTACTATGGCACCGTTAAATGCAGCAGCTTTTGTTAGTCCACTGTTAGATATTATTCCACTATTTACTGCATTTCCACTACTTCCAGTAACATAAATTCCGTAATTTCCATCATTAGATATTAATCCTTGGTTTATAAGAGAGGAATCATTAGAAGCCATCCCATAATTTTTGTTGTTAGATACTATTCCTGTGGAAGTATTAGTAAGAGTTCCACCATTAGAAATATGCATTCCATAGTCTCCACTGTTAGAGATTAAACCTTCATTTTTTCCTGTAGAACCAACAATACTCATTCCATAATTTCCATCATTAGAAATAGTACCTTTATTTATACTAGTTGATGCACCAGATCTATTATGGCTATACATTCCGTAATCTCCTATATTTGAGATTATCCCAGTTGCTTCATTTGTGGTAACCCCTATAGTTTCAGTATAGATTCCATAATTTCCAGTAGGAGAGATTAATCCATTATTATTAAAGGTCCCTCTTGCAACATAAACAGCTCTATTTACATTTCCTTTTACTACTCCAGTTACTCCATTCGTTAGAATTCCATAATAATTTACTGCAAAACCGTCTTGTACAGCAACGATTACAGTTCCGTTATTTATTCCTTCTGATTTTCTATTATTTACATAAAAACCAACTCCTGTAGAATTATTTATTAAGCCTTTTTCTCCATTGATTCCTTTCCCTTCATTATCTATATATACGCCGATTCCTTTATTAGAGATAGTACCATTATTAGTAAATAATGAACCAAGTCCTGTTACATATGAACCATGATTTGAAGTATTTTTTATTAGGCCATTGTTTACTCCCTCACCTTTATCTTCAACATGCATTCCGTATTGTCCATTATTGGAAATAGTTCCATTATTTATAATTTTACCATTTTTATTTACTCCCATACCATAATTTCCATTATTAGAAATAATGCCTTCATTAGTAGCAATTGCTTCATTTCCAGCAAACATTCCAAAATTACCACTATTAGAAATATTACCTTTATTAAGTGCTGTAGAGTTTTTACCTTGAACAATCATTCCATTATGCCCTGAAAAAGAGATTTTAGATATAGTATCATTTATTATACTACCACTATCTGAGGCAAACATCCCTTTATTAAGATTAATAGAAGAGTTATTAATAGCTTCACTATCTTTACCATTAGCCTCCATAGAATAAGTAGTGCTAGTAATAATTTCTTTATTATTAATTACCTTACCACCTTCAGTAGCTTTCATAGCTTTTGTTAATTTTCCCTGGTTAATAGCTTCAGAATTTTTTCCTTTAGCTCCCATACTGTAATTTCCTGTATTCTTAATTTCAGCTTCATCAGCATTTAAAGCTTTTCCTCCATCAAGGGCAAACATACCATATTCCCCATTGTTAGAGATAATTCCATTATTTATTACGTTAGAACCACTGTTTTCAGCAATCATTCCAAAATCTTTTTCATTTGAAATAACTCCGTCAATATAATTAGTAGCAGTTGCAGAATTAGAAGCTCTCATACCATATAATCCTAAATTAGAGATAGTCCCATTATTAATAGCTTCTGACCCAACCCCATTCACGTCCATTCCATAGTCATTTTTATTTGAAATTATATTTCTATTAATTATTTTAGCACCAGATTGAGCAAACATTCCATTATTACCTATATTAGAAATTTTCCCTTCATTAATAGCTTCTGCTCCATTTTCAGCAAACATTCCAAAATTACCAGTGTTGAAAATGTTTCCTTTATTAAGGGCATTAGAATTTTTATCTTGAACAGTCATAGCTTTATCACCTAAAAAAGAGATGTTAGATAAATTTCCAGTTATTAAATGCCCGCCATTTGAGGCAAACATCCCTTTATTAAGATTAATAGAAGAGTAGTTAATAGCTTCACTATTTTTACCCTCAGCTTCCATAGAGTAAGTATTCGTAGTAATAATCTCTTTATTATTAATTACTTTACCACCCTCAGTAGATTTCATAGCTCTTTCCAATTTAGAGTTATTAATAGCTTCAGAATTTTTTCCTTTAGCTCCCATACCATAGATACCCTTATTATTAATTGTAGCTCCATCAATATTTAAAGCTTTTCCTCCATTGAAAGCAAACATACCATACTCTCCATTGTTTGAGATTATTCCTTTATTTATTGCGTTAGAACCACTATTTTCAGCCAACATTCCAAAATCTTTTTCATTTGAAATGACTCCAGTAGCTTCATTAGAAGCAGTTGCAGAATTAGAAGCTCTCATACCATATAATCCTAAATTAGAGATAGTCCCATTATTAATAGCTTCAGATTTGCTCCCATCTGCTTCCATACCATAATCATTTTTATTAGAGACAATATTATTATTAATTACTTTACCGCCCTCGATAGATTTCATTGATCTTTCTAATTTACCTTGATTAATAGCTTGAGAATTTTCCCCTTTAGCTCCCATACCAAAAGAGCCACTATTAGTAATTATTCCGTCAATCTCATTAATTACTTCCCCTTGATTTTGTGCAAACATTCCATAGTCACTATTATTAGAAATAGTTCCTTCATTTATTCCTTTAGAGTTTTTTCCATCAACTAACATTGCTTTTTCATCTGAAGATACTATTGAAGATATTTTAGTATTAATGATTTTTCCGCCATTTGAAGCAAACATCCCTTTGTTTAAAACAATTGCTGAATTATTGATGGCTTCACTATCTTTACCTTCAGCTTCCATAGAGTAAGTGCTTGTAGCAATAATCTCATTAGTGTTAATTACTTTACCACCCTCAGTGGACTTCATAGCTTTTTTTAATTTAGATTGATTAATAGCTTCAGAATTCTTTCCTTTAGCTCCCATACCATAGATACCCTTGTTATTAATTATAGACCCATCAATATTTAAAGCTTTCCCTCCATTAAGGGCAAACATACCGTACTCCCCATTGTTAGAAATAGTTCCTTTATTTATTGCGTTGGAACCTATACTTTCAGCAATCATTCCAAAATCTTTTCCATTAGAAATAACACCTGAAGTCTCGTTAGTAGCTGTTGCTGAATTAGAAGCATTCATTCCATATAGACCAGAGTTAGATATAGTTCCATAGTTAATTGCAGATGATCCATCTTTATCAGCAGACATTCCAAATTCAAGAACTGTATTTGTTATCTCTTTATTAGCATTATTGATAACTTGCCCTCTATCAGATGCTGCCATTCCATAGTGAATTTTATTAGAAATTGTTCCATTATTAGTAGCAATGGATCCAAGACCTTCTGCCAACATACCAAAGGATCCTCCATTAGAAATAGTACTATTATTAGTAGCAGTTGAATTTGATCCTGTTGCCACCATAGCCATATTTCCTTTAGTAGATATTATAGAATTATTAGTAATTGTTCCACCATTTTCTGACGCCATACCATAATTACCATTATTTTGAATAGTACCATCATTTATAGCTTCAGAGTTAGTACCATCCACCTTCATTCCATAGTTATTTTTATTAGAAATATTGCCATTATTAATTATTTTAGCACCAGATTCAGCGAACATTGCAATGTCTCCAATATTGGAGATTTCACCTTCATTAGTAGCTATTGCTCCAGATTGAGCAACTACTCCAAAATTACCTTTGGTAGAAATTTGTCCTTTATTAAGTGCCACAGAGCCTTTGTCTTTAGCAATCATAGCTTTATCTCCTGAAAAAGAGATATTAGAGTTAGTTTCATTTATAATGTTTCCTTCATTTGAGGCAAACATTCCTTTATTTAAAACTACTGTAGAATCATTGATAGCAGAACTGCCTTTACCTTCAGCTTCCATAGAATAAGTATGAGTAGCAACTATCTCTTTATTATTAATTACTTTACCACCCTCAATAGCTTTCATAGCTCTTTCTAATTTAGAATTATTAATAGCTTCAGAGTTTATTCCTTTAGCTCCCATCCCGTAAAGCCCCTTATTGATAATTTTAGCTCCATCAACATTTAAAACTTTCCCTCCATCAAGGGCAAACATACCGTATTCACCATTGTTTAAGATGATACCTTTATTTATTGCGTTAGATCCACTGTTCTCAGCCAACATTCCAAAATCTTTTTCATTTGAGATAACTCCTGAAACTTCATTAGTGGCAGTTGCAGAGTTAGAAGCATTCATCCCATATAATCCTAAATTAGAGATAGTTCCATTGTTGATGGCTTCTGACCCGACTCCATCTACTTTCATTCCAGAGTCATTTTTATTTGAAATATTCTTACTATTAATTATTTTAGCTCCAGACTGAGCAAACATGGCATTACTGCCACTGTTAGAAATTTTTCCTTCATTAATAGCTACTGCTTCATTCTCAGTAAACATACCATAATCACCATTGTTAGAAATGTTCCCTTTATTAAGAGCTGTGGAGTTTTTACCTTGAGTAATCATAGCACTATCTCCTGAAAAAGAGATGTTGGAGCTAGTTTCATTTATAATATTTCCTTCATTTGAAGCAAACATACTTTTATTTAATCCTGTTGTAGAGTCATTAATAGCGGTACTGTTTTTACCGTTAGCCTCCATAGAATAAGTATGATTAGTAATTATTTCATTATTATTAATTACTTTACCACCCTCAGTAGCTTTCATGGATTTTTCTAACTTACCTTGATTAACGGCTTGAGAATTTATCCCTTTGGCTCCCATCCCATAAATTCCACTATTATTAATTTTTCCTCCATCAACATTTAAAGCGTTACCGCCATCTGAAGCAAACATACCATATTCACCTTTGTTTGAGATGATGCCTTTATTTATTATATTAGCACCAGATTGAGCGAACATAGAATTATCTCCAGTATTAGAGATTTCACCTTCATTAGTGGCTACTGCATTATTTTCAGCAAAAATTCCAAAATCACCTGTATTATTAATTTTTCCTTTATTAAGAGCTGTAGAGCCATTATCCTGAATAAACATCCCTTTTTCGCCAATAAAATCCATATTCGATATAGCTTCATTTATTATATTTCCTCCACCTGAAGCAAACATCCCTTTAGTTAAATCAAATAATGAATCGTTAATAGCAGTACTGTCCTTATCAGTAACTTGCATAGAATATGTTCCTGTATGTTCAAGTTTTCCTTCATTTATAATAGTAGCCCCTAGTTTAGCTTCCATTTCTTTAGATAAAATCCCTTTATTTCTAGCTATAGAATCTTTTCCAGTAGCTCCCATTGCGAAAGTTCCAGCGTTGGTAATTATTCCATCAGCCCCATTGATTACCTCACCTTGGTTTTGAGCAAACATTCCATATTCACCATTGTTAGAAATAGTTCCTTCGTTTACTCCTTTAGAGTTTTTACCATGAGCTAACATTGCTTTTTCACCTGAAGATACTATTGAAGATGTTTTAGTATTAATAATTTTTCCACCTTCAATGGCTTCCATAGCTCTTTCTAATTTCGAATTGTTGATAGCTTCAGAATTTTCTCCTGAAGCTCCCATTCCAAAAGTTCCACTGTTTAAAATTTTAGCTCCCGCTTCATTAGTAACTCTTCCAGCATTTGAAGCAAACATACCATATTCACCGTTATTTTTTATTATTCCTTTGTTTACTCCCACTGAGTTTTTTTCAGTAGCAATTATAGATTTATTAAAGTTTCCATTTATAGTACCATCAATATCGTTAATAACTTTTCCACCTTTGCTTGCATAAAGCGCAGCTCCAGTTCCTGATTCTACTCCTGTAATTGTTGACTTATTTATTCCTGTAGCTCCATTTTCTGTCCCCATTCCTTTTCCATTTGCAACTGTAATTACTCCAGAATCTTTATTAATAAGTTTTCCAGTATCAACATTGCTATACATTCCTGTACCTTTATTTACTGTTATACTTTTTATATTTTCAGCTGTGGAATTTTTTCCTATGGCTTGAAGGCCAATTCCAGTATCTTTGTTAATTATTAACTCTCCATTATTAACTACTTTTGAATTTTCACCTCTAGCTGATATAGCTATTCCCTTTTCTCTTACATCGTATTTTTTTAAAAATTCATAATTTTCTCCTACTTTTGCAATATCTTGTCTTGTCTCATTTTCTACAATTATAGATTCAGGAGGAGTAGGAGGAATAGGCGGAATGTCTGGATTATTCTGAGTTTCTGAGCTTTTATTTGACTTTTTATAAGATCCTTCTGGAGAAAAAACCCCTTCTTTTGCTCCGTAAACAATACCACCAGCAGCTAAAGCTATTTTTCCAACATCCATAAATCCAAATATGGATAATTCTTTTCTATTAACATCAACTAGTTTTAAATCATCGCTATATTCAATATTAAAATTTTTAATTAAGTCATCTACTGTAGTGTCTTTATATATTTCCAATTTGATTATCTCATCTATTTTCTTTACTTTACTATTAGACATTTTATTCATTATAGAATCATTCATATTTTTAAATGCCTTTTTAGATTCTATGCTTTCCTCTATTGTAGAAGTATAGTTTAGAGTAATTATCTCACCAGTGACTGTATTTTCTCCGCTAATAGATATTTTTTTAGTGGGTAGTGTTTCTAAAAAGTGTTTTTCAGAAACGCTTTTTTCTATTTGTGGTACTAGAGGTTCTGAATATGCTAACCCCCCTGTTATTAGAAAAAGAACTAAAAAAGACTCTGTTATTGAAATTTTTCCTTTACATATTCTTTTTAATTCCTTGGCCATTAATTGAAATTTTCCAGTGTTTCCGTTTTTTTTCATTAAATTTCCATCCTTATTATTTTTTATTTTAAAGCTATATTTTTTTATAAAAATAATATTCTATAATTATATAGAGCTCTTTTAGTAGAATAATTTTTATAGATTTTTTGTGAAATTTTATATATAATCCCTCCTATACTTAACTTGGATTAATTTTTAATTATAAAATTATTAATTAAATTTTTAAATTAGATAAACCTAAATTATTTACAAAGAACAAATTCTGTGATAAAGTGTAATAGTTCGATACTTTTCATACTAACTACTTGAAAAATATATTTTTTCCGTAAAAATAAATAGAAATATTTTATTTTTGTAATCTTAAGATGAAAGTCTAAAATTTTTTAAGAATCTTATTCAAAAACAAATCTTATTCAATTCCATTTCTTAAATTTCTTAAATTTTTCATAACATTTCTAAATAAAGAAACTCAACAATACGAGGTTCTCCTTTTAAATTAAATTCCAACGATACATTCATCACCCCTCTTTTTAGTCAACTACTTCCTAAAACTTCAATGACATTTATAAAAATAAAATAAAATAAAATAAAATAAATTTTCTAGTAACACCAAATCCACTAATTAATTTTTATTCCCACTTCAATTTCTATTTTTCTTTTCACTTTTATCATAACAATCAGAGTTTAAATTTTTTTAGATATTCTATTCTAAAACTTGTCCTAAAGACTATTCCCTAACCTATTTCATGAAGTATTTCTCTAAAAATAATTGTTCAGTTTTAAAAAAATTATTTGAAATAATTAAATATAACTAAATTTATTTTTTCTTATATGGCATAAAATCCCCCCTCAAAAACTCCAAATTATTTTTATTAATTTTAATAGCACATAGAAATAGAACACAAAATATATATGGTTGCAATCCTTAAAAACAAAACAATAATTCGAATGTTTTAAAAAAATGTTTTTTATTCAAAATGTCAACTTAAAATTTTAAAAGCAAACATATATTTTCCCGATTATAAATTTTTTACGATAAAAAAATTTCCTTTTTAGGAATTATTGAAAAAAAAATACCTCTATAATGCATTAACAAAGTATTGTGACATACGAATTAAATACAGGGGGGAGAAGATGAGGAAAAGGCTTTTTTATAATAACGATCGGGAGGATTCAAAAAAAATATTAATATTTTCAGGCAGGGTTTAATTAAATAGGATTTTATACAGAAATTAACTTTATGATGTGACTGCGATAAAAACAGTTAAAAAGGGGTGTAGAACATATTGTAAAAATATTTTATTAAATAACATTATGAGGAGAAGAGGTATTGTGAAAGTGATATTGAGAAAAGGGGTGTTATGTTCTTTTGTTATTTTAAATTTTCTATTAATAAATATTTCAAATGCACAATATCCAACAACAAGGACAACTTTAGATTTTGAGGTGACTGTTGAGGATTCCATAGATGTTGGAATCGAAGGTGCAAAATTAGACTTTGGAAATATACTAAAAAATAGTAAAGAACTTCTAATAGCAAGAGGAAATATTAGGTTAAAGACATCTGCCGATAAGGAAATGTCTGTCACAGCTGCATTTAGAGACGGACAAGTAGAGGGAGATTATACAAAGTTTGAAGTATTTAAAGAAGGGGCTACCACTGGAGATTTATTAGATGTTCATTTACGTAATGTTGAAAAATTTATCCTTTTAAAAGGAGACGATTTAATTCCAATAATTGGAGAAATTAGAGAAGTAGGTAATATAACTCTAGGGAAATATGAAAAAACAATAAAAGTAGATTTGAATATTTCACCAGTATCACCAATATAAAATACAGGAGGAAATTCATTAATGAAAAAAATTAAGATAATGTTTATGCTGTTATTAATTTTTTGTTGCAGTTATGCGAAGACAACATTGAATTTTTCTGAACACTTAGCAGTTATATATAAAAATTTAGATCCACTAGGTATTAACGTAACTGCTCCAGGGAGATTAACTGTAAAAGCAGATAAAGGGACATTTAAATATAGCGATACAGTTGCAGACAGGAAAGCATTAGATGTAATAATAACAGTTCCCTTTACTACGAATTCTTCAATCGATCCCCTTAGAGATACTCTTTTTAGAAGTGTGAGAATGTCATTACATGGAAATCTTCCAGATGACGGAGAATTTGGAGGGAGATTTAGTTTAAGCTCAGCTGATGGAAACACAATGGAAGCAAGGGGTTTTTTTGTTGAAAATGGGAAAAGTGTATACGATGCACCACTTAATTTTATAAGTAGTGCCACAGAGTATAGTGGAAAAACAAAAATAGATGTATTGTTCAATACTGAAAAAAATCCAAAAATGCTGAAAGGGGTGTATAAGGGGGTTTTGATACTAGAAGCTACATATAACAATGTAAGCGTGGGGGGATAGGAAAAATGTTAAAGTTGCTATACACAAAAAAAATATGGATTATTTATTTTATTTTGGCAAGTTGTATATATGCCGGAGAACAAAAAGTGGATGTAGTTCTTGATTTAACTTATCCAGGATCAGGGCAAGCCAATCTTGGCAGTACTCATGTGGTAGATTTAGGGTTTTTAGCTGATGGGTCATATGCTGGTGGAGGTCGTATCGAAGTAGGAATAATAAGAGTTTCTATTACTCAAAAAAAGACAGAAAATTCAGAAAGAGCTTGTGCACTTGATGGAATAGATTTAGATTCTGTTAACTTAAGGAAATTAGCAGACCCATTATATAGGCCAGCAGTTTCAACAAAAAAAACAAATTATGCAGTAGCTGACGATAATGATGGAACAAGAATGTACACAGAGATAATACCAAATTCTATTAATATAGTAGGCGATGTAGATGGAACTAGTGATATAGCTTTTTTCGTAGATCCTAGTTGCAGTGAAAATTATATGAAGGGAGTTGCAATTCATAGATTAAATTATGAGATGAAGCTATATGTCGAAATTGATAGGGTAGCCAAGGGAGATGTTGCTGCAATAGAAGGAAAAGGTGCAGTTACAAGTATCAAAGATATAGTTTATGAACAGATTCGTGGAACTCTTATTGCTGGAGCAAGAAGGTGAAGGGGATAAATGAAAAATACATTAGTTTTATTGTTTTTAATTTTATTTAATAGTTTAGCTTATTCAGAAAATAAAGAATCAGAAGTGGGAATATACTCTTTTAGTTTCAATAGAAAAATTCAGACATCAGGAACAAAAGTCTATTTTTTAAATGGAAGTCAGGAATATATTGAACTTCAAAATATTTTGAATTTTATTGGAATAAACAATAATACCTGGATAAATGAAAGCTATACAATTGATTCAGGAAATATTTATGATCAAAAGAAAATAATTGATTTAGAAAAAAAAAATATTTATGTTGGCGGCAAAAAAATAAAGTTTACAGATGAAATCATAGAAAAAGATGAAAAAATTTACGTAAAAATCGATTATTTGCCAAATCTTTTAGGCATAAGCAATCTAGAGAAAAATGACGAAAAGCTAATTGTTTATGTAGATACTACATTTAGATTGCCGATAGAATTAAGTAATATAAGAAAATTTGCGCAAGAAGAGTTTAAAAAAAATGAAAAAAAAGATCAGAAAAAAATAGATTCGGAACAGAAAATATTTGAACCGGGAAATTTAAGAGTTCTTTATGATTATAGAAAAAAATTCCAAGAGTCAAATTACGAATCTAAAAATGTAAATGCCGAGTATTTAGGGCAGTTACTTTATGGAGATTTTGAAACGTATTATAGGGTGTACCCAGAGTTAAAAAATGATGAAACAAGATTGACGTATAAGAATGTTTATGAGGGACACTCACTAGTATTTGGAGATACTACAGTGAATCTACCAAGAGTTTTAAGTGGAACTATTGGTGGAATACGAGGAATCACTTTTTCTAAGGATTACAAATTAGTTGGGGAATACGATAATAACTCTTTAACAATATCTGGATATGCTCCACTGGGAAAACTTGTAGAGTTATATAGAGATGGGAGATTAATATCCTATGAAGATGTAAAAAATGGACAGTATAGATTTGAGAATGTTCCTTTATTATTTATGTCAGATTCTTTTTATATTCTTATATACAACTTAGATGGAAGTATAACAAAAGAAACTTTAGATAGATATTATGGAGAGAAACCTGAAAAAAAAGGAGAATTTGGCTACAAGTTTCACGCTGGAGAATCTAAAACTGATAAATATGACCAAGTTATTGGAGAAATAAATTATGGATTGACTAAGAATTTGACTTTAAAGACTGGTTATTATGATCTGAAATATGATGCGTTTTATAGTAGAGACAATCCCCAATATGAAAACACAGGAAGATTAGGTTTGCTATATGTTAGTGATTATGGAAAAACTCCATATAATTTTGAAGTGAATAGTTATAGCAATAAAGGAGAAGATCCAGATTTTACACATAGATATAATCAAAAGTATAAAGATTATAGACTTAATTTTGAAGGTGGAGATTATTCAAAAAATACAGGGGAAAGAGTAAACAAGAAAAATGATTTTGCATTAGATGTAAGCAAAAACAAATTTTTAAAAGACAATATGAGTATGGGATTAAAATATTATTCTACTGAATATGTAAGTGGAAAAAGAGTAGAAGAGATTGGAACGATTTATAGAGTAAATTTAAAAAATATAGTTCCAGAGTACGGTTATTATAAAAATATAATTAACGGTGATGTATTTCATGACTTTAGTGTTAGAAGCTATTTTTTTAGAGATTATTCTGTTCATGCAGGTGTAACTCACAGGGCAATAAGTAGGTATGATGAAACACGATATAGAGTTGAAGTTATCAGTAGTTATAGTGAAAATAGAGGGATTAGATATAAGGCATCTTATGAAAGAAGTGATAAATATGGAGACATATATGCTTTAGGATTTGATTTAGATTACAATACATGGCTTTCAAGTTTTTCAGATTATACAAAAAATAACGGAGTTAGTAACATGGATACTGGATTCACAATAGATAAAGTTATTAATTTATCCGATACAAGAAGTGAAGTAACAGATGTTAGAAATTCAAGTATAAAAGGAATTGTTTTTATAGATAATAATAATGATGAAATTTATGATGAAAATATAGATACACCTCTTCCGAGAACCGAAGTAAAAGTTAACGGTGTAACATCAGTAACAAATGAAAATGGTGAATATAGAATAAGCAATATATCATCTAATGACACACAAGAGTTAGCAATTTCTACACAGAATCCATTATATAAAGGGAAGGTTGATGTATATAAAATTAATCTAAATCCAGCAAGTACAACTAATTTAAATATGCCAGTATATCCTAGAAAAGTTGTAATGGGGATGATAAATTTTGAAAATGAAAATCTAATGAACAAATATCTAAAAACATTGTATTTAAGCATAATTGACATTAAAACTAGTAAAAAAATAGAGGTAATTATTCCTGAAACTGATGGATTTTTTATGGTTGAAAACTTAATTGGTGGGGAATATAAGATTAGTTTAGAATCAACGGAGATTCCAGGGAAAATATTGTTAGAAAAAGAAATAACTTTGGATTCTAAAAATAAGGAATTAAATATCCAAATAAATGTAAAGGGAGAAGAAATTGAGAATAAAAAAGAACTTAATTTTGATTTCATTATCAATAATGATTAGTGGGGTAAGCTATGCAGTTGAAAGAGGGGACAGATTTCCCAATATTGAAAAAAGATCACCAATAAGAAATCCTTTTAAAGATATAGAAACAACACAAAGATTATTAGAAATGAGAAGACAACAAGAATATACAGATGAACAGCTAAAATATCCAACAAGAAATGATAATGAAAAATCAAAATCAAATCTTGATCTAGAGGAGGGGGAAAAATATCTATTTAAAGTTATAAAAATCGAAGGATCTAAAATAAATGAAGCCAATGCCAAAAAAATTATAGATCAGTACACAAATACAGAAATGGGAAAAATGGAGATTTATGAACTTTTATCAAAATTATCAAATTGTTATCTAGAAGCGGGATACATAACAACCTTAGTTACAATCAAATCAGGAAACACCAATACAGGGGAACTTATATATGAAGTAAAAGAAGGGAAAATAAGAGATATTAAGTTTTCAAATAAAGAATCTTCTTTTCTAGATAATCTTAAATTAAAAATGGCATACCCTTTAAAAGAGGGAGATTTATTAACAACGAAAGCGATGGATCAAGGATTAGAGAATATTAATGTTGGAGGGTACAATAACGTGACTGAAGTTTCTCCAACTGAAGAGTATGGATTTTCAGATATTTTGATTGAAGAGGCTTATAGCACCACGGGGTTTAGTATGGGAATGGATGATAGTGGATATAAGGATAAGGGAAGAAATAAAATCAATATGAATTTTTCACAAGATAATCTTTTAGGGATAAATGATGTCTTAACTTTGAACTATATTGAAAGATTAACAGAAGATAGAAAGCTAGATAAAGAATCAAACTACGATATAGGGTATGCGATACCACTAGGATACTGGAGAGTATCGTATAACTATAATCTAGGGGATAACTACAGTACAATTATTAGTAAATTAGGGAAATATAAGACAGAAAGTAAAAGTCAAAAACACAAACTAAAATTGAGCAGAATTATTTCGAGAAGTCAATATTCAAAAACATCAGGATATGGAGGACTTACTTTTAAGGAAAATAAAAATACCATGAATGACAAGGTCATTGATGTAAGTAGTAAAAAATATACAAACATAGTATTAGGAATAGACCATACAAACAAGCTTTTCGGAGGAACATTCTTTGGAATGCTTGAACATGAAAAAGGTGTTCCTTGGTTAGGTGGCGAAGAAGATCAAGCTATCCCCAAAGCAGGAAGTTATGTAGTTGAATATGATAAAACAAATTTTAATATTAACTGGATGACAATGGGAAGAATAAAAGAACATGGCTTTCAATATAGAATGGGAATAGGAGGTTCTTATTCAGAAGATAGATTGTTATCAGCTAATCAGTTTACTATGGGAGATGAGTATACAGTAAGAGGATTTAAAGAAAGCTCTGTAGCTGGAAACAAAGGGATATATATAAATAATACTGTAACATACATGGGAAAACCTGGAATGAATAAATATTTAGCTATGATAAAGCCTTTTATAGGAATAGATGGAGGAATTTCAAAGGATAAAGATTTAGAGAATTCAGATAGAATAATGGGATTCGCAACAGGATTAAAATTTAATGCAAATGAATTTAATGCAGGATTGACTTACAGTATTCCTTTAGAACGATCATCTGGAATGCCAAAAGAGAGAAATCCAATTTACTTTAATGTTAGTTACAGTATGTAAAAAACAAAAAAATAGCTGTTGGAATTAAATAAAAAAATAGAAAAAAGCAAAAATCTAATGGAAATTTTTCCATTAGATTTGAAAATGGAGAAAATATAGTGAAAAAAAAATATGTGTTTTGCCTAGTAATTATAATGTCAATTATATTTTTTTCGCGTCATCAAAAGATAAAAAATAAGAAAGAGAGATTAAAAGAAATTATTCTAAATGTTGATGATGTAAAAGATATAGGAGAAAAATATATAGTTGTGGAAAAAAATGGAAAATATGGAATTATAGATGCCAACGGAAACTTGGTTATGAATTTTAATTACGACTATATACGGAAATTAAGTTCAAGAAATTATTTTTTAAAAGATAGTAACGGTCAAAAAATTTATGATATAGAGTCGAAAAAAGTGTTTCTTATAGATGAGATTAGTTATATTGGAAATGATTTATATAAGATTTCTAAAAATAATAAATACGGAGTAATAGATAAAGACTTAAATGTGAAGATAGAAGTAATTAATGATGAAATATCCAGTAATGGGAAACAGATTTTAGTTATAAATGAGAAAGAAAAATATTTGTTAGATAGTGATTTAAATAAAAAAATATTAAAAGATGACTATGAAAGTATACAGCTTGGCATAGGGAACTATTTATATTTTAAGGTAAAGGGCAGATATGGAGTTATAGACAGTTCTGAAGTACTTAAAGTATTTCCTAAATATGAAGAGGTTTTAAATTTAAATGATAAAAATATTTTGATTGGGAGTTCAAAAGGTGAGAATTATTTCATAAATTTAGATAAAAATATAGAAATAAAGCTAGATTATGAAAATTACAGTATGGAATCTGCAAATAAAATAATGGTCTCTAAAGATAATAAAATTGGCTATATAAATAACGTTGGGCAAGAAGTTATACCTTTGGAATATGATGGTGGGTTCGCCTTTAAGGATAAAAAAGATTTTATTCAGTTAAAAAAAGGAGAATTTTGGTATCTTTTAGATTTAGCAACTTTAAAACTAAAGAAACTTCCATTTGAAGATATTGGTGAATATGTAGAGGGGTATATGGTAGTAGAAAAAAAAGAAAAATATGGCTATGTAAATAAACATGGTGAGATAAAAATACCGCTAAAGTATGCTATTGCAGAAGAATTTAAAGAAGGAATAGCTGTTGTAGGGAGTGATAAAGGTTTTGGTGTAATAAATAAAAAAGGAAGAGAAATTATAGAGTTGATATATGACAAAATTTTTATAAAAGGTTCATACATATATGTAATAAAAGATAATAAATATGGATTATTTTCGAGAGAAGGAGAAGAAATAATACCTCCGATATATGAAAAGTTAGGTATAGAAAAATCTGGAATTATATATTTTAAAGATAAAGAAAAATCTGGAATTATCGACTTAAATAAGAAGTGATTATATTTGAATTAAAGTAATGAATAAATTCAAATAAAAAACAAATAAATGTAAACAAAAATTGTAATAGAAAATTTTGTATTAAAAAAATTAAAAAATATTTGTAAAAAATTTTGTAATTAAAAAAAACATTTGGACAAAGATTGATAGATTTATATTAATGAGAATCTATAACTATCTTTAAATGTTTATGCTAGTCAGATCCATATTATAAAAAAGTTATTAGTATAGTTTAACAACAGAAGATTAGAGATTTATTTTCAGGGGGAATTTTAAATGGGTACTATATTTTTAGAAAAAGGAGAAAGATATTTTCTAAATAATAAATTTTATTTAATTAAGAAAGGTAAAATATCATCTAAAGATATTTTAGAAAATGGAAGAATAATAGCAAATGAAGATTTTTTAAGAACAGGGGAAATTATAGGTAATTTTTTCAACTTTTTACCTAAAAAACGAATAACTTTTCCAGAGATAGAAATAGAAATAGAAGCAGTGGAAAATAGTGTCGTTTTGGAAGAGATAAAATTTCCTTCAGGAAATTCATTGAGTAATGGGTATCTTGAAAAAATGTTGGAATGCTTAATAAAAAAAGCTGCAATCAAATTTTTTTATCAATTATATGATACAAAGGGGTATATCCTAGCAATTTTAAAACTTTATTTAAATGGCAATGAATTTATAAAAAAAGAAGAGATTCGTTATGAAAATTTTAATATTAGTAAAAGTCAATTTTATCTAATCTTTTCTGCATTAAAGAAAGAAAGATTTGTTTTAACAATTAACAGAAAAGTTTTTTTAGACGAAAAAAAAATTGATAGTTATTTAATATCTTTATCAACAGGAACTATATAAAAATTATTTCATGTCAATTCCCAAATAGGAATATTAAAAGAAAGAAATATTTTATAATTAAATGTAACCTAGCAAGGTTAAGTTAAGTTGTTAATTATAATAAATTAAGGGGGTAAATTATGAGAAAGTTTTTAATGATGTCAGCACTTTTGGCAGTTTCCGCAATTGCTTTAGCTATTCCAGCTAATGTTGGAGCACCAATTACAGGGGGGATAGGTTCTACAGGAAGTACTACAGAAATATTTGTAACTGCCAATGTAGTGGAAGGAGTAGCAGTAAATCAATCAGCACCAATTGATTTTGGAAATTTACCAAGAGGATTATTTTCAGCTAATGAGCTAGTAAGAGAGCGTACTCGTGGGATTGTAAGTTATAAAGGGACACCAGGTAGTCTAATTACAACTAAATTTGATACACCACAGGATATAGAGTTGGATTGGTACAGTGTTAATGGAACTACTGAACCTACAGGATCAACAGCTACTCTTGAAAAGATAACAGGAGTTAAAATCAACGGTGGATCAGAACTTACTGGAACAGCAGTAACTCACACTCTTGATGCAACTACAGGAACAAAAGAGATATACTTAACAGCGTCATTTGCTGCTGGAGGAGGAGCTGCTGGGAACTTAAGTACTAATCAAAAATTAGGAGCTTACAGAGGAAAAGTAGTAGTATCTGCAGAAAAAATTTAAAAAACTATAGAGAAGAGTATGATGGCAAAACAAATACAAAATACAGTAATTTATGGAAGTTGTTATAGCTAAAATATTAACTCTAAAATAAGAGTAAAACTAGAAAATATTCTTCAAAGGTACTAAGCGCTTCTGGAGGATATTTTCTTATTTATAAAACATAATTAGAAACAAATACTATATCAGAGAATTAAAAGCGATGAGTATCAATATTATTAAAAAAAGTATGTTTATATAGAGTAAAAGAGGAGATTTTATTATGTTAAGAAAAAAATGTCTATTATTTATAATTTTATTAAGTACTACTATTGCTTACGGGAACGAAATAAATTCGAATCAAGTTAAAAATAACAATAAACTAAATTATGAGTTAAAAATAGGAGTTGCTCCTTTTGAGAGTTACGATGCATCTCATAGTTCAGAAAGATTCGATAATGGAGTGGACTTTGGAGCAGATGTTTATAAAAATATTGGAAAATATTCTCTCGGTCTTGGAGCTGAAGTAAAAAGAAAGGTAAATAGCTATTATATAGATGGAGAAGCTGGACGTTTATATGCTTACTACTTAATAGCTAAAAGAGAACTTGGAAAGAATTACTCTCTTGTTGGAAGAGTGGGGAGAACAAGTCAAAAAGAGTTCGATTCGAAAACATATGGTGCTTTAGGTTTTGAAAAAAATATAGGGCGAGTAAATCTACAAGTTTTAGCAGAAACAACAATATTAAAAAATGAATTAAACGATAAACAATACAATACAGTTGGAATAAAATTAGGATATATCTTTGGTGGTCAAGGATATGATAATACTGGAACTCCAATGCTAGAGGAACCTACAATAGTAGAACCAATAGTAGAACCGATAGTAGAACCAATAGTGGAACCAGTAGTGATACAGGTAAGAGAAGCGATAGATGGGTATGAACCTTATAAAACTGAAGTTCCTAAAAGCAAAAGAGAAGATATTAAAAAAATTACTGATAAATTAAATGAAAGTAATTTAAGTGGAGTTTTAGAGATGCGGGCTTATTCTGACAGTACTGGAAGTAAAAACTTAAATGTAAACTTAGCTAAAGGAAGAATGGATAATTTAGAAAAAGAATTTAAAACTAATAATCTTAATAGCAAAATAAAAATAATAAAAACTAATCCAGAAGAAACTGTACAAAACTTATATAGAACTGAAAATGATACTTTAGCAAACAGAAAATTAAACAGAAGAATTGAGGTGAACTTTATTGAAGAGTAAATGGCTAACATTAATAATGTTTTCTTTTGTGATTATGCTTACATCGGAAAGTTATTCTATAGATGTAACTCCAGCATCCTTTACATATAATTTAACTCCAGTTGGATTAACACAAGATGTAGTTTTTTATAATAGAAAAGATATGCCAGAGAGAGTAAAAGTATCTTTTAAAAAATATAAGGATGATAGTGAAGAAAAAAATTTAGGAAAATGGGCAACTGTATACCCAAAAATAGTAACAGTAGGACCTGATCAGCAAAAAGTAGTTAAGTTTTCCATAGAACCACCAAAAGATTTAGAGAGGGGAGAATACAGAGCTCTATTATTTATGGAAGAATTAGAGCAAAAAGCTCTAAATAATCTTGAAGGAAAGGTAGTTTTAAAAGAGGGAAATACAACTCAGATAAAAATGCTTATTAACTTAGGAATTGTAGTTTACGGTTATGTGGGAGATCCTACCACATTTAAAGTTTCTGGGAAAGTAAGTGATTTAAATGTGAAAAATAATTATCTAGAGTTTTATTTAGAAAATGATGGTGAAATTACAAAGCCTTATAATTTAGTATTTGAAGGGATAGATAAAAAAACAAAAAAAATAACTAGCAAAGCAACAGTTGTTGCGGTTGTTCAAGGTTATAAAGAAAAAGTAGTTCAGAAATATCCCGAAGATATTGAGGTAAGTAAGATTTATCTTAAAGACAGTAATGAAAAAATAATCCAAACTATAAAATAGAAGGATTATAAGTAAAGTTAGTTCAAAAATTAAAAAGAATAAAGGCGATATTATTAAGTATTATCTAATACAAAATAAGGAGATAGAATTTTATTAGAGATACCTATTCTGATAAAATTCTTTTTGTGTATTTTAACTTAAAAGTAAAACTAATAAATATAAATTTTTTAGAGGAGATAAAATTGAGAGATAGTTTAAAAAATAAAAGAGTAATTTCTCTTAGTTTAATCACTTCGTTTTTGGTTACAGGGGATGGAGTTTTATTGGAAATTCTCTTTATATATTTGAGTTTAAATATAAATTGACAAGTATAAAAATTTTTAAAGGAGAAAAGGTATGAATTTTTTTAAAGTAGCAGAAGGAATGCTAAAACATAGTCTAAAAAATAAGCGAAGAATCACGATGAGTTTAATAGTTTCTTTTTTAATTACAGGAGAAATAGGATTTGTTAGTGAAGAGGTATTAGCTAGAGATTTAAGAACAAGAAATAAAGCTGAAAATGAGATAAAAACAGATCCTAATGGAGGCCCCGGCATGAGCAAAAGTGCCAATGGGACAGATGTAGTACAGATTAATGATGCTAGTCCAGGAGGGATTTCTCATAATAAATTTATAGATTTTAGTGTTGGTGCTGAAAATGGTGTTATTTTTAATAATAATGCTACAAATGAGCCCGTAAACACTAATATTGGAGGAACTGTTACCCATAACCCAAATTTATCTAAGCCAGCAACTGCGATTCTAAGTGAAGTTACTGGAAGTAAAGTTTCAAACGTTAATGGTGTTGTGGAAGTTGCAGGGCAAAGAGCTGATTTTATATTAGCTAATGAAAATGGAATAGTAGTTAATGGGGGATCTTTTCTTAATACAAGTGGAGTGACATTATCTACGGGAAAACCTACAGTTTCAGGATCGGATATTAATTTAGATGTAAAACAAGGTAATATTTTAGTTGATGAATACGGAGTGGCAACAAGAGGTAGCTATTTTAATATTATAGCAAAAACGATTGAATTAAAAGGGCGAATAGCACCTCTTGATCAAGAAAATAATGTAAGTCCAAATCTTGATCCTATCATGGATTCAAATATAACTCTATTGGCTGGTCAAAACAATGCCACTCTAAAGAATAATGCGGGAAGTAGAAGTTTAGAATATAAGGTTACTGGACATGAAAAAAATGGAGAAAAATATGGAATATATGCAGACCATTTAGGATCAATGTATGGAAAAAATATAAAATTAATAAGTACAACAGAAGGACTTGGAGTTAGACATGAAGGTTTAATAAAGGGAATGCAAGATATAGAGATTCTAAGTAGTGGAGATGTAGTTGTAGCAGGATTAATAGCAGGTAGAAATATTAATTTAGAAGGAAAAGGGAATTTTGAGTCTCTAAGTAGCACTTACAAAGATTCTAGTAATGTAGATGTAAATTATTCTATAAAATCTGGAAAACATGTGGGAGATATAACTCTTACATTTGTAGATGGAGATATAACACTGGAAAGTTGTCTTGATGCTAATGGAAATGATGAGGGAAGCGTTAAAATAGTTGGTAAAAATCTAGTTTTAAAAGCAGATTCAAATGCAGAAATACTAGGAAAAACAAGTATAGATATAAAGCTTAGTGGATCTTTGAATATAGAAGCTAATGTTCATCCAGTAGACAAGAAAAGAGGAACAGATAAAGCTCCTTTAGTAATAGTTAAAGATTCAAATAATAATGTAGTAGTAAAAGATCCAGAAAACGGCAGAATATATGATTCTTCAGAGTTGGAATGGGAGTCTCCTAAAATATTTGCTAATGTAATAAATATAGAAGCTAATGATTTAACAAATGAAGGTATTATATTTGCAAAATCTAATTCAATAGCAGAGAAGTCTTTGAATTTAAATATAGCTAATACTTTAACAAATAAAAAATTAATTTATTCTGATGGAGTTGTAGATATAAAAGCAAGAGAACTAATAAATGAAAAAGACTCGGTAATTAGAGGAAGTTCTCTACTTATAGCATCTAATAATATTGAAAATAGAGGGGAATTAAGACAAAATAGTAACACAGGTGAAGCAAGTGATAGAGCAGGAAAACTTGTTATTGATATTAAAGATGGTAGCTTTGTAAACTATGGAACGGTTGCAGGTTACTCAGTAGAAATTAAAGGTAAAGGATTTTTGTTAAATGAAAAGGATGGAAGAATAGAAACATCAACTGCAGACTACCCTAGAGGGTTAGGGGATATAACAATTGATGTCAAAAGATTAGATAATAAAGGGGATATATTAGCTAGTTCAAAGGGTGTAGGAAGAGACTGTGATATTAGAATAAATACAGAAATCTTTAGTAACCTTTCTGGAGGAAAAATATATGCAGAAGCAGGAGGAATAGAAATAACTTCCACAGTATCTGATATATCAAATTCAGGAGAAATAATAGCTAAAAAAGATTTAATATTAAAGTCAGAAAACAATACTATAAATTCAGGAATATTAGGTGGTCAAAATATTACTGTAATATCTGAAAAAGGTAATTTTGAAAACTACGGGAAAGTTGCAGCAGTAGAAAAATTGATGATTCACGTTAATAATTTAATAAATGCTGGATCTCCTGAAGAAATTATAAAATATTTAGATGCTTTTAATAGTTACGTAAAAGAAAGTCTTGAAGAAGTAGAACTAATTAAAAATGATTTAAAAGATAAAATAAAAAAAGATCCACAAAATGAAGGGTTGAGAGAGACTTTAAAGTATTATGAAAAAGTAGAAATAGAGTTAGTGCAATTAAGAAATGAGATAGATAGATTAGGGTCTTTAGGAATTCTTTCAGGTAATGATGTTGAAATAAAAACAAAAGAAAACGTTGCAAATAAAGGTATTATTAAAGCGAATACAGATATTTTGATGGAAACAGGTAAAGATTTGATTAATAGTGGAATTATAGAAGCAAATAATAATGCTACATTAAGAGCTGTTGGAGATGTAAAAAATAGTCAAAAAATTTATGCAGGTAATAACTTGGAAATTTCAGCAAAACAATTCTCTTCTACTTGGAAAGATGAAAACTCTATCAAATATGCTAATTTAATAAAAGAGTATGATAAAGATGAGTTAGAAAAAGCAGAAAATAAAATAGTGGAACTTGAGAAAAAACTATTAATAACAACTGATAAAGATGAAATAGAGAAAATAAAAACTGAACTTGAAAGTTATAGAGCAATAAAATCCAAACAAGCAAAACTAAAAGCAGAAATTGCAGGTATGGAAGGATTAGGGGTAGCAGAGGCTAAAAATATAAAAATTGAAACGACAGATAATATAGAAAACGATGGAATAATTATTGCAAACAATAATTTAGAAATGAAATCAGGAAAAGATATAAATAATCGTGGAAGTGTTTCTGTTGGAGAAAATGCAGATATTAGTGGTAAAAATTATACTAATAATAGTATGACAGTAGGGAAAAATTTAAATATAAAAGTAGAAAAAGATTTTGAAAGTAAATCTTTAAAAGTAGGTAATGATTTATCTATAGAAGCTGAAAAAGTAAAAATAGAAAAAGATCTTTATACTGGAAAAGACACCAATATAAAACTTTCAGGAGCTGGCTCAAAAACAGAATTTGTTGAAAATTCAGAAGTTAATATTAAAGGTAATTTAGATGTTAAAGGGGGAGATTTTTCTAATAAAGGGACAGTGGTAGTTGGAGAAAAATTATCAGTTGATACTTTAGCGGATCCTCTAAATGCAGGGAGTAAATTATTTGAAAATATAGGTTCCTTAGAGGTTGGTTCAGATATAAATATAAACTCTCAAGGGGTTGACAATAAGGGAGATATGTTATCTGGAGGAAAACTAAATGTAGATGCTGGAACAGGTCTTTTTAATACAGAACAGAAACTTCAAGCCAAAGATGGCGCTGATATAAAATCTCAAGGATTTACAAATAAAGGTCAAGCAATATTTGGAGGAGATACAAATATTGACGCAAGAGATGGAGCAGTTGAGAATAAATCTTTAGAAGTAGTGGGAAATACTACTATAACAACAACTTCTGATTTTAAAAATCTAGAAAAAATGCAAAATACAGAAAAACTTACTATAAAAGCAAAAACTTTTGAGAATGTAGGAGATATTTTAAATAAAGGGTTAGATGCGACTATCTCAGAAAAATCAGAAAATACTGGAAAAATTGATGTTAGCGGTGATTTAACTTTAAAGGGAGTTGAAGATAATTCTAGTTTCATTAATACTGGAGAGGTACTGGTACAAGATAAGGGGATTATAGATATAAAGGGTAGCTTAGAAAATACTGGGAAAATTGCTACTGGAGATGATTTTAAAATAGACGCTGGCAGATTAATTAATAAGAGTGGAGGAGTAGTTCAATCAGGTAAACAGTTAGATATAACACTGAAAGAGACACTTGTTAATGAAGATAAAGCAAAAATTTATGGTGGAAAAATAAATATTGATGGAACGAATCCAGGATTCAAAGAATTCACAAATAAAGGTGAAATAGTAAGTAATGGGACGCTTACTGTAGATTTAGGTAAAAATGATATTGATATTCAACTAAATAATACTAGTAAAATGAGTTCTCAAGAGCTAATGACCTTAAAAACAGGTGGGAATATTAATAATGAAGGAAAATTACAGAATTTAGGAGGACTTGATTTTACAGCTTCTAAAAATATAGTGAATAAGGGTATGTTGGTAACTAATGATAGTATTAATTTTAAAGCCAATAATGTAATAAATGAAGAAGGGAAAACTATATGGGCTGCTAAAAATGTAGTGATTGATGCAAATGATACCATACATAATAAACGTGGTGCTAGAATTGAATCAAAAGCTAATATGGATTTAACTGCAGATTCTGTAATAAATAGTGCAGGGCTAATAAGTTCTGGAAAAGATATGAATATAAGAACAAACAAATTAAAAAATGAAAGTTATATCAGTGGGTCTGATGAACTTAAGATGATAGGTTATGATAGCGCTACTTCTACAAGAGGGTCTGTTATATTTCAAAATGTTGGACTTTGCAAATATAGACAGGTGCAGGTAGGTCCAATGCCATTATATGAAAGTGATCAACATGTTCTAGCTGGAGATAGAGCTACAATCCAATCTGGAGGAAACCTTTCAATAAAAGGAAAAGATATTAATACATCGTCAGATATAGAAAATATTTCAGGAACTGTTTCAGCAAAAAATAATATAACTATAGTGGGAAATGTAAAAAATATAACTGTAACTCCTAAAGAGAAAACAGTGGAGGAGTATTTAAGTGAGATAGAGTCAGTAAAAGGTGTTTATGAAACTACAATTGGTGGAAAACCAACAAAGGGTTCTTATATAGATGGTAGAGGATCACTAGACGATTTACTTCCAGATATTATGGAAAATTCACACTCTTTATCTGCTTTAAAAGGTGCTTGTGGTGGAAGACCACAGTTAGAGTTGCTACTGAATCAAGCTTTAGGTGATGACTGGATGTCAAAAAATACAATACCTAGAAGTGTTTATGAAGCTAATAAGACTAAACCTGTAGTATTTACTCCTAATGCCTCAGTTCAAGCTAAAATTCTAGCTGGGGGAACAATCACTCAAACAGGAGGAGTGGTTGAGAATAAAGGAACATCAGAGTATAAAGAAAAGACAAATGTCCAGGAAGTAACTATCGGCGAACATAAAGTAGATGGAACTTCTTCTAATTTAGTTATAAACCCAAAAGATCCAAACTCAATAACAGGATTAGATAATATAAAAGTTGTTCATAAGGAAGAGATTCAAACTGGAACAGTAACGTTAAATGGTGTGGAAATAAATGCATCAAGTGGAGAAACTGTAAAGGCCATAGCTGTTGCAGGAACAATCAGTCCAATTCAGTACATAGAAATACCTGTGGGAACTGATGGTATGTTTAAACCTGGAGAACCAAAAGAAGATGGAAAGATAACTTTCAAATATGAGACAAATATAGAATTTATTAATGTAGATGACTATTATGGTTCTGATTATTTCTTTAAACAAATAGGATATGATCCTAATCAAACTTCAACAGTTATAGGGGATGCTTATTATGAGAAGGAATTAATTAATAGAACAGCACAAGAGGGATTAGGTTACTCTGGAGAGATAGGTACAGATCAAATTAAAGAAATGTTAGATAATTCAGTAGAAGTAAAAGATGAGTTAGGATTAGTAGTAGGGGTTCCTCTTACAGCAGATCAAATTAATGCATTGGATGAAGATATCATTTGGTATGTTGAGATGGAGGTAGAAGGTTCCCTAGTACTAGTTCCACAAGTATATTTTGGAAAAACTACAAGAATAGAAATGGCACAAAATGATCAAGGAACAGGAACAGGATCAGTTATAAAAGGAAATAGTATTGATATTGATGCTACAAATGTTGTTAATATGAACGGAACTATAGCTGCAAAAGAGACTATAGCTATTAAATCAGAGAATGACATAATAAACAATGTGGAAGATGGAGGACCTGGTGGAATACATGCTGGGAAAGATATAACTCTTGATGCAGGAAAAGATATTGAAATGATTGGTGGAATTGTAGTGAGTAAAGAAGGCGGAGTTGATGTAAAAGCAAAAGGAGATATCAAGATTGAAACTTCATTAGGATATGATGAAAATGGAGATCAAGCAATAGCAAATGCCGCTGGAATCATAGCAAAAGGAGATGTGTCAACAACTTCAGGAGGAAAAACTACTATAACAGGAGGAGTTATAAGCAGTAGTGAAGGCTCAGTAGGTATTACTGGAAATAACGTAGAAATACTAGATCAAAATCTAGTTAAAGCAGATATTATTGATGGTGGAGTAGCGGCAAAAACAACTTCTTCAGGATCAATTATAGTAGCAGGAAAAAATACTACAATTAACTCAGAAACTGACGTGACAATAAAAGGCAGTGATGTTGGAGCCAAAGAAAAAGTATCTATTAGTGCTAAAGATGATGTAAATATAGTTGATGGGCAAGAGTATGCGTACCAAAAGAAATCAGAAAAACATTCTGATGCATCGTCTACAGGAAGTAGCAGTTCAGAAAAAACAACTTCAACTTCTAAAGGAAGTAATATAGGTGGAACTGAAGGAGTAGATATAAACTCTGGTAAAAATACAACAATAAAAGGAAGTACTATAGGAGCTGGCGGAGATGGAATAAACATTAATGCTGGAGAGAGTGTAAAGATACTTGATGGAAAAGACACGATGACTTCGAAGTCAGAGTCAGAGTCAGTTAGTTGGCTTGGATATTCTAAATCTAGTGAAAGTGAAAAATCAAGTACTTCTAAAGGAAGTGAATTAAATTCAAACTCTACTATAAATATTAATGCTGGAAAAGATGTAAAAGCAGTAGGAGCTCAAATAAATGCTGTGGGAGATGTAGAGGTTACAGCTAAAGAAAATGTAACATTTGAAGCAGGAAAAAATGAGCATGAAAAAAATACAAGTGCCTTTAGTATAGGTGTCACTTCAGCATCGGCTAAAACTGGAGTAGCAGGAGCCAGTGCAACTGCAGAATGGGATCCCTTTGCAGGAGGAAAAACTCAAGCAAGTACAGGAAAAATACCAGAAGTAGCCGCTGAGAGTCAAAATATGAATTCAGCAGGTAGAGCAGGTAAAAACTATATGGATTCTATAGCTTCAACACAAGTAACAGTTGGATATGCTAACAATAAGTCTAGTGAAAAGGAAACAACATGGACAGCTTCAGAGGTAAACACAGATGGAAGCTTTAAAATTAAAGCTGGTGAAACAGCTGATATAGGTGGAGTAAATGTAGATGTAGGACAAGATTATAAAGTAACAGCTGGAAATATAGAAACTACAAAATATGTTGATGTATCAGAAAAGGAAAGTAGTGGAGTTTCAGTTGGAGTAAAAATTGAAAATAAAGTAACAAGTTCTATAGCAGATGCTACAAATAAAGGAGCAGAGATTTATGATTCAGCAGCATCAGGAGATGTAAATGAAGCTTTAGTAGCAGCTCAAACTATAGGTACTGTTTCAAATTTAGTGTTTGGTGATTTAGCTGCAAATACAACATCAGCTTCAGCTGAATTCCAAAAAAATAGTAGTTCTTCTAAAACTGAAAAAGAGAATATTACAAAAGTTAATGCAGGAGGAACTGTTTCATTTGAAACAACAAAAGGAGATATCGATTTAAAAGGAGTTCAAATTGATGCTGCAGATGCTAGTATAGTTTCAGCAGGGTCTATTAATATAACTGATGCAAAAGAGACACATAAAGAAAGCTCAGAAGGAGTAGGTGGATCAATAGGATACACTAATACAACAGCAGTATCAGCAATAAGTGGAGCAAGTAACCAAACTGGAATAGCTGCACAAGGTAATTATAATAATAACAAAGTAGATAATGAGTTAAGTCATGCTAGTAGCATAAATGTAACAAATAAAGTTACTATAAAATCTGAAAAAGATACTAATCTAGTAGGAGCAACTATAGAAGCTAACGATGTTGACTTAGATATAAAAGGAAACTTAAATATTGAAACAGTAGCAGATAAAATTAATGAATCTCGTGTTGAAGCATATGGAGGATTTGATCTTTCGGCTGGAGTAGCAACAAATACAATAGTAACTGCTGATATAGGTCTCTCTGCAGGAGGGGGAAAAATCTATAAAGAAGGTACTGAGATAACAACAGTATCTGGAATAACAGCGAAAAATAGTGTGAATGGAAAAGTAGAAGGAGATGCTAATTTAAATGGAGGAACTATAGGTTCTGAAACAGGAAAAGGAAACTTAGAGATAGGTGGAGATTTAAATGTTACAGATAAAACTTCCGATTTAAAAGGTGGCGGAGCAATAATTGGATTTAGTGGCGGAACAAAAGGTGGAGGTATTCAAGGAGAAGTTGGAGATACTATTGACAAAAAGGTAACAGGAAAAGGTGCAGTAGGATTAGATACAGAAAGCCTTACTGTTAAAGGAGATGTAAAAGCTAACGGTCAAGTAGTAACTAAAGAAGAGCTTAATAAAGATATAGAAAATTCTCTAGTTGTAGAAAGAGATGTATATAAAAAAGGAGGAACATTCTCAGCAACAGCATCAGCATTACCTGGAAAGGATACTGCGGGGACTTCAACATCTAATGCAGGAACAGATAGTTTCTCATCAGGAGGTTCAACAAGGTCTTCTAATCAAGGAGATGGCGGAACAAATACACCAACTAGAACTTCACAAGTAGACGGAGGTTCAAATGCTCCATCTAAGAATACGCAAACAGATGGAAAATCAAATGCTCCATCGAAGAATACGCAAACAGATGGAGGTTCAAATGCTCCATCGAAGAATACACAAACAGATGGAGGAATAAAACCATCAAAAAATACACAAACAGATGGAGAATCAGGAGCAGGAGGAAACAAACAAACGCAACCTCAAAAAGATGTAACAACAATTGTACAACCAGTAAAACCAAAGGTAGAAGCACCAGATTCTAATACAATAAATCAACAAGATAGAAATATTAATCCAAAGAAAGAAACAGCAATTGTAGAGAAATCCAAGTCTGTAGAGCAAGGAAAGGTAGTAACGCCAGTAGTGGATAAAACAATAAAAACAGATACAGACACAGGTGGATATAAAAAGAATGAAAAAACAGGCAATTGGGAAAGATCTAACTCAGATCCAGGAGCGATACTGACAGGTGGAGGAATAACTAATAAAAAATCGTTGGATGGATTTAGAGAAGGAGCCAATTCATTAATAGATGGTCCAAAGACAAAGGTAGAAACACCAAAGGTAGTGCCAGTAGATGGACAATATAAAAAGAATGCAGAAACAGGTAAATGGGAAAGTACAAAGCCAGATACATCGAAATCTAAGGTAGAAACACCAAAGGTAGCACCAGTAGTGGATAAAACAATAAAAACAGATACAGACACAGGTGGATATAAAAAGAATGAAAAAACAGGCAATTGGGAAAGATCTAACTCAGATCCAGGAGCGATACTGACAGGTGGAGGAATAACTAATAAAGATTCGTTGAATGGATTTAGAGAAGGAGCAAACTCATTAATAGATGGTCCAAAGACAAAGGTAGAAACACCAAAGGTAGTGCCAGTAGACGGACAATATAAAAAGAATGCAGAAACAGGTAAATGGGAAAATTCAAATACAACACCAGTATCTAATCAGACAGTTGATACGGTTAATAAAAAGAAAGAAACGGCTACATTAGAGAAGTCAAAATCTGTAGAACAAGGAAAGACTGTAACACCGGTAGTGGATAAAACAACAACAAAAACAGACACAGAAGCAGGTGGGTATAAAAAGAATACAGAAACAGGTAACTGGGAAAGATCTAACTCAGATCCAGGAGCGATACTGACAGGCGGAGGAATAACTAACAAAGATTCGTTGAATGGATTTAGAGAAGGAGCCAATTCATTAGTAGATGGTTCAAAGACAAAGGTAGAAACGCAAGGTAAAGCCAAAGTAGAAGAAGGTAAATCAGTAGAGCAAGGTAAGACAGTAACTCCGGAAGTAGGAGGAAACAAAAAAACGCAAGAATCTAGAGATTTAACAACAAATGTAGAACAAGTAAAATCGAAGCTAGAAGTTCAAGAATCTACTAAGAAACAAGCGGAAGATAAAATAATTAATCAAAATAAAGAAACTGCTACAGTAGAACAAGGTAAAGCCAAAGTAGAAGAAGGCAAATCAGTAGAGCAAGGCAAGATGGTGACTCCAGAAGTAGGCAGAAATAAAAAAACGCAAGAATCTAGAGATTTAACAACAAATGTAGAACAAGCAAAATCGAAGCTAGAAGTTCAAGAATCTACTAAGAAACAAGCAGAAGATAAAATAATTAATCAAAATAAAGAAACTGCTACAGTAGAGCAAGGTAAAGCCAAAGTAGAAGAAGGCAAATCAGTAGAGCAAGGCAAGATGGTGACTCCAGAAGTAGGCGGAAATAAAAAAACGCAAGAATCTAGAGATTTAACAACAAATGTAGAACAAGCGAAATCGAAGCTAGAAGCGCAAGAATCTACTAAGAAACAAGCGGAAGATAAAACAATTAATCAGAATAAAGAAACCGCTACAGTAGAGCAAGGTAAAACAGTGACACCAGTATCTGATCAAACAACAGAAGCAAAGATAGAAAAAGGTGGATATGTAAAGAATGAAAAAACAGGCAATTGGGAAAGATCTAACTCGGATCCAGGAGCGATACTAACAGGTGGAGGAATAACTAACAAAGATTCGTTGAACGGATTTAGAGAGGGAGCTAATTCATTAGTTGAGAAAACACCAAAACCAAAGGTAGATACAGGAGTAGTAGATGGGGCATCGAAACCAAAGGTAGATACAGGAGTAGTAGATGGGGCATCGAAACCAAAGGTAGATACAGGAGTAGTAGATGGGGCATCAAAACCAAAGGTAGATACAGATACATCGAAAGGTGCACAAAAAGATGTAGATGTACATTCAAAGAAACAAGAAAGTACTATAGCTAATGATCCTGCAAGGCAAAATAGAGTAAGAGAAATAATGGCAGAAACAATATTTGATGGAAAAGAGAGAACTCTAGAGCAACAAAAAGAATTAGCAATAAAGGCAATAGCACAAGAAAGGAAAGAAAAATCTGATAGAGACAAAGGGATAGTACCAAATAAAGAGTCAGCAGGAAAAGATAAAAATTCAACAGAAATAAATAAGAAAAAATCTAAGAAAGATGAGAAATTAGCTAAAGAAATAGCAAAAAATAAAGAACTAGGAGAGACAATTTTCTATGTTCCGAAAGAAGATTTACCAAAAAAAGGTGAAGTGGAAAAAAATACAACTCCATCTGATGGAATCTATGTTAATAAGCCAACAGATGATACATATTCAACACCTATGGCTAAAAAGAATAGAACGAAAGATTCTGAAAAAGCACCAGAAGTACCTCCGAAACTAAAAGTAGTTGATACAGATGGAGCACATGAGAAGAGAGAAACAATGGAAAAGCAAAGTGCAGGAGATGAAGAAATAGGAGCAACAGGAGGAAAACCAAAAGTAAATCTTGATGAAATGAGTACTAAAGAATTTAATAAATATGTAAAAGAAAAACAAAAAGAAAAGGAAAAACAAGATAAAATAGACAAGAAAAATGCTAAGAAAGAAGAGCAAATAGCAAAAGAAAAAGCAAAGAATCAAGAGAAGTTAGCAAAAGAATTATCTAAGCAAATAGCTAAAGCAGAAAAAACAGGAGAGTCAGTTTTTTATGCTTCAGAAGAAGGGGGGAACGAAGGTGCTCAATTAATAAAAAATAAAAAAGAGTTTAAATCATATATAAATGAAATAAACAAAGCAGAAAAGAAACAAAATAAAATAGATAAAAAAAATGATGAAAGTAATATAAAGTTAAGCAAACAAAAAGCACAAGGTCAGGAAGAATTATCTAAGCCAAAGGCTATAGAATCTCTTAAAATACAGGGAGAAGGAGCCTCTACTTCATCAGGAGAAGTACAAGAATTTGCTACAGGAAAGGAATTTAAAGCACATATAGATAAAATGAATAAAGAGCATGCAACGAAAAAAGAAATAGAACAGAAACAAATTATACAAAAAGAAAAGAATAAGGCCGAATTATCAAAAGAAATATTTAAAGCAAAAGAGGCTGGAGAAACAACTTTTTATAAAATTAAAGATGGTGGGGCAGAAC
>JBOFJQ010000037.1:0-62435 GCA_051656905.1 Fusobacteriaceae bacterium
GATAAGTATTCTTTAAGACAACTTCGAGACTAGGAGATTGATAGGTTGGGGGTGTAAGAGCAGTGATGTTTTTAGCTGACCAATACTAATAAGTCGAAGTTTTAACCTAATGTAATTACAATTAAGTGAGCAATCACGCTACTATATAGTATTCAGTGTCTATTGAAACTGATTTGGACGAAAGTCCATCTATACTTTAGGTAACTAAGGTATAGGAAGTATAGCTTGGTAAAAATAGCTATGGGGGTACACCTGGTCACATTTCGAACCCAGAAGTTAAGCCCATAAACGCTGAAGGTACTCGGTGGGAAGCTGCCCGGGAGAATAGGAATTTGCCAAGCTTTAAATATGCTTCCTTAGCTCAGTTGGTAGAGCGCACGACTGTTAATCGTGTTGTCGGTGGTTCGAGCCCACCAGGAAGCGCCATTTTAATAACAATTTCAAATTTATATATAATCATCGTCAAAATAGCTTGGTAAAAATAGCTATGGGGGTACACCTGGTCACATTTCGAACCCAGAAGTTAAGCCCATAAACGCTGAAGGTACTTGGTGGGAAGCTGCCTGGGAGAATAGGAATTTGCCAAGCTTTTTTCTTAAATTTTTTCTTAAAAAATAATTTTTGAAAAATAATTTAAGGTTTAAAACAGGTCAATAGTTCAATTGGTAGAGCACTGGTCTCCAAAACCAGGTGTTGTGGGTTCGAGTCCCTCTTGGCCTGCCATTTTAATAGTTATAAGAGTTATTATAAATAGCTCTTTTTTTTAATTTTAGAGGATTTATGACTATAAATTTTCTGAATTTTTTTTATTTGTAAGGTGGACCTTGAAAAAATATTAAAAAAACTATGTAAAAAAGTCAAAAAAAATTTGACAAAAAATGAAAGAAGTGATATTATTAACAATGTCTATAAGAAGTATATCAATTTAAAAACTCTCTTAATTACCATAGTTATTATTGTATGGGAGGATCTAAAAAGATACCGTTAGAGCAAGTGGAGGTGTAAGAGTTGAGAGTAAATATTCAGTTAGAGTGTACAGAGTGCAAAAGAAGAAACTACAGTACATCAAAAAACAAAAAGAACACTACTGAGAGATTAGAAATAAACAAATTTTGTAAGTGGGATAAAAAAGTTACTTTACATAAAGAAACTAAAAAATAGTATTAAAGTTTTTTAAGTTTAATTAAATTTAGAAAATTTATTTAATTTGATTCACAAACATGCAGGTCAATAGTTCAATTGGTAGAGCACTAGTCTCCAAAACTAGGTGTTGGGGGTTCGAGTCCCTCTTGGCCTGCCATTTTTTAATAAAAAATCAAAAGGTGGTTTCGTATGAATCTATTAAAAGGAATAAAAATGGAGTATTCCAAGGTTCAATGGCCTAAAAAATCAAAAACAAAACATGCAACAGTGTGGGTAGTTGTAATGACTAGCGTGTTAAGTTTATACTTGGGAGTTTTTGATATAATTGCTTCTAGACTGTTAAGATTACTCACGTCTATAATCGGAGGGTAATATGTTAGATAATAATAATTTAAATATCGACAAAAAAATTGAAAAAAAATGGTTTATGATACACACATATTCTTCGTATGAGAAAAAAGTTAAAACTGATTTAGACCAAAAGATTGATGCTTTAGGTATGAGAGATGTTGTTAGCAGAATTCTTGTTCCAGAAGAAGAAACTATCGAAACTGTAAGAAATAAGAAAAAAGTTGTTGCAAGAAAATTATTCCCAGGATATGTTATGCTGGAAATGTTAGCAACAAGAGAAGAAACTGAAACGGGAATAAACTACAAAGTTGATTCAGATGCATGGTATGTAGTAAGAAATACAAACGGTGTAACTGGGTTTGTTGGTGTCGGTTCAGATCCAATTCCTATGGAAGATTTTGAAGTAGATAATATTTTCAAAACTATAGGTTATGAGGAAAATAGAGAGTTAAGAGAAGTAGTTAGAGTAGACTTTGAAATCGGTGACTTAATAGAGGTTGTAGAGGGTCCTTTAGAAGGAAATCAAGGAAAAGTTTGCGAAATAGACTGCGAACATGGAAAAATAAAAGTTATGCTTGAGATATTCGGTAGAATGACTTCTGCTGAAGTTGAAATAACAAGTGTAAAGAAAGCAATATGAATATAAGCGAATAATCGCGGAGGTGTAAGTAAAAAATGGCAAAAGAAGTAATTAAAATTATAAAGTTACAATTACCTGCAGGAAAAGCTAATCCAGCTCCACCAGTAGGACCAGCTCTAGGACAACACGGAGTTAACATCATGGAATTCTGTAAAGGATTTAATGCTAAAACTCAAGATAAATCAGGATGGATCATCCCAGTTGAAATCTCTGTATATAATGACAGATCTTTCACATTTATCTTAAAAACTCCACCAGCATCTGACTTATTAAAGAAAGCTGCAGGAATTCAATCAGGAGCTAAAAATTCTAAGAAAGAAACTGTAGGATCAGTTAACAGAGCTAAATTACAAGAATTAGCTGAGACAAAAATGTCTGACTTAAATGCAGGATCAATCGAAGCTGCTATGAACATATTAGCTGGATCTGCAAGATCAATGGGAATAAAAATAGTAGACTAATTATAGAGAGAAAAGATTTAAGGGTTTTATTTTAGTGGTAGGATGAAGAGATAGTAATCCCGTGACCACATAGAGGAGGATACAAAATTATGGCAGGTAAAAAATACCAAGAAATAGCTAAGCTAGTTGAAATTGGGAAATTATATGATGTAAAAGAAGGTCTTGAATTAGTAGCTAAAACAAGAACAGCTAAATTCGTAGAGACTGTAGAAGTAGCATTAAGATTAGGAGTAGATCCTAGACATGCTGATCAACAAGTAAGAGGAACTGTTGTATTACCACACGGAACTGGAAAAACAGTTAAAGTGTTAGCAATAACTTCAGGAGCAAATATAGAGAAGGCTTTAGCAGCAGGTGCAGATTATGCAGGTGCTGAAGAGTATATCGAGAAAATCCAACAAGGATGGTTCGATTTCGACTTAGTAATCGCTACTCCAGACATGATGCCTAAATTAGGTAGATTAGGAAAAGTATTAGGAACTAAAGGATTAATGCCAAATCCAAAATCAGGAACAGTTGCAACTGATATCGCTGCAGCAGTATCTGAGTTTAAGAAAGGTAAGTTAGCTTTCAGAGTTGACAAATTAGGATCAATCCACGTACCAATCGGTAAATGTGATTTCGATGCTGAAAAATTACATGAGAACTTCAAAGCATTCTTAGGAGAAATCATCAGATTAAAGCCATCAGCTTCAAAAGGTCAATATTTAAGAACTGTAGCAGTTTCTTTAACTATGGGACCAGGAGTTAAAATGGATCCAATCTTAGTTACAAAGCACGTAGAAGGTAAAAACTAAGATTATTAACACAGTTGGATAAGAAATTTAATATAGATCCAAACCAAAGACCGTAGGTGAGCAATCATAAGTCCTACCGAGGTTGGAGTAGAGTATGTTCGCTAACCTCAGAGTCATGAACATGTAATACCTCCGTCCTCAACAGACGGAGGTAATTTTTAGAAAACAGAGGAGGTGAATCAATATGGCAAATCAAGTTAAAGAAAAACTTGTAGCGGAATTGGTTGAAAAAATTTCAAAGGCACAATCTATCGTTTTAGTTGATTATCAAGGTTTATCAGTTAACGCTGAGACAGCTTTAAGAAAAACTTTAAGAGAGAATGGTTCTGAATATTTAGTTGCTAAAAACAGATTATTCAAAATAGCTTTAAGAGAAGCTGGTGTTACAGATTCTTTTGATGAATTATTAGAAGGAACTACATCATTCGCTTTTGGTTACGCAGATCCAGTAGCGCCTGCAAAGGCAATATATGAGCTTGCAAACTCAAAAGAAATGAAAAAAGCAGCAATATTTAAAATTAAAGGTGGAGTTTTAACTGGTAAGAGAGTTGAAACTGCAGGAATCGAAGCGTTAGCTAAATTACCATCTAGAGATCAATTATTATCTATGGTACTTAACTCAATGCTTGGACCAATCAGAAAGCTTGCTTACGCAACAGTGGCAATCTCTGATAAAAAAGAATCACAAGAAGCTTAATTGCTAAAAACATTTTCTATATAGAAAATGAAATCTTATAAAAAAAATTAAAATAGAATTTAGGAGGAATAATTATGTCATTTGATAGAGCAAAATTTATAGCTGAATTAGAAGCTATGACTGTATTAGAATTAAAAGATTTAGTAACTGCATTAGAGGAGCACTTCGGTGTAACTGCAGCAGCACCAGTAGCGGTAGCAGCAGCAGCAGCTGAAGCTGTAGAAGAGAAAACAGCTTTCGACGTTATAATCAAAGACGGAGGATCTGCTAAGATCGGAGTTATCAAAGAAGTAAGAGCTATAACTGGATTAGGATTAAAAGAAGCTAAAGAGTTAGTTGACAACGGTGGAGCAGTTAAAGAAGGAGCTTCTAAAGAAGAGGCTACAGAAATAGCAGCTAAATTAACAGCAGCTGGAGCAACAGTAGAAGTTAAGTAATTAACTACTTCTCAGTAAGAAAAAAAAATAGGCACTCTTATTTTAAGAGTGCCTTTTTACTCATTATTGCATAACTTTATAAATTGTGCTATAATATAAACACTAAAAAATTATAGAATCCTGTAGGTTATAGGGTAATTTTTTTTATTGCTCAAACTTCTATGGGAGGTTTTTGCATTATTTTTATGTTAATGGTTAATCTTTTAAAAATAAGAGATTTACATGGAAACTTAATAAAAGTATATAGAAATACTAATCATATTGAATTAAAATAACTAAAATAAAAGTAATTGTCAACTAATTATTGTAAAGTTTTTTTATTTTTAATTAACTATATCAGAAAATTATTTTAAATTATAAATTATTTTTAAAGGGTTAGGTATTGACTTTAAACAAATGAATAAGGAGTGTGAATTAATGGGGAAACTCGTTGAAAGATTAAATTTCGGTAGAATAAAGGAAAGAGGTGAAATGCCGCATTTTCTTGAATTCCAACTTGACTCCTATGAGGACTTTTTACAAACGAAGGAAATTCCAAGTAAAAGAAAGATGAAAGGTTTACAAGCAGCGTTTCATGACATATTCCCAATTGAGTCATCAAATGGAGATATTAAGTTAGATTATGTTGGTTATGAGCTAGAAGCTTCAGAGCCACCTTTAAACGATGAATTGGAATGTAAAAAAAGAGGAAAGACATACTCATCTTCTTTAAAAGTTAGATTACAATTAACTAACAAAAAAACTGGAAATGAGATTCAAGAGTCATTAGTATATTTTGGAGAAATCCCAACAATGACAGCTAGAGGAACTTTTATAATCAATGGAGCTGAAAGAGTAGTAGTATCTCAGTTACATAGATCACCAGGTGTGTCATTTAATAAAGAAGTAAATATTCAAACAGGAAAAGATTTATTCTCTGGAAAAATCATTCCATACAAAGGAACATGGCTAGAGTTTGAAACTGACAAGAATGATTGTTTAACTGTTAAGATTGATAGAAAGAAAAAAGTTTTAGCAACTGTTTTCTTAAAAGCAGTAGATTTCTTCGAAAGTAACGATGAAATCAAAGATTTCTTCTTAGCAACGAAAGAGATAGATTTAGTACCTTTTTACAGTGATATCAAGTACAAAACTAACGAAGATATTATTGAAAAATTCTCTACTGAATTTGAAGGTTCTTTCTTAAAAGAAGATCTTTATGATTTAGAAACAGGAGAGGTTATAGGAAGTGTTGGAGACAAGATATCTAAAGCTATAGTAGAGCTTATTGTTGAAAACAAAATTGAAAAAATAGTTTGTTGGAAAGTAAATCCTGAGGATGTATTACTTGCTAATACAATTTTAAATGATGCAACAAAATCTAATGATGAGGCTGTTACAGAAGTATTTAAAAAATTAAGACCTGGAGATTTAGTTACAATAGATTCAGCTAGATCACTTATCAAGCAGATGTTCTTCAATTCTCAAAGATATGATTTAGAACCTGTTGGTAGATACAAAATGAACAAAAGATTAAAGTTAGATCTTCCAGAAGATCAAATACTTTTAACTAAAGAAGATATCATAGCAACTATGAAATATGTAATCGGATTAAATGCTGGTAACGGTCATACTGATGATATCGACAACCTTTCTAACAGAAGGGTAAGAGGGGTAGGAGAGCTTTTATTAATGCAAATAAGAGCAGGATTATCTAAAATGGTTAAAATGGTAAAAGAGAAGATGACAGTATTAGATTCTGATATTATTTCATCTCAATCACTTTTAAACACAAGACCATTAAACGCACTTATATTAGATTTCTTTGGATCTGGACAGCTTTCTCAGTTCATGGACCAATCAAATCCATTAGCAGAACTTACTCATAAGAGAAGAATATCTGCCCTAGGACCTGGAGGACTTTCAAGAGAAAGAGCCGGATTCGAGGTAAGAGACGTTCATGATTCACATTATGGAAGAATATGTCCAATAGAGACTCCAGAGGGACCAAACATCGGACTTATCGGTTCTCTAGCAACATATGCAAAAGTTAATAAATATGGATTTATTGAAACTCCATATATTAAAATAAATGACGGTGTAGTTCAGTTTGATGATATTAGATACCTTGCTGCTGATGAAGAAGAAGGGCTATTTATAGCACAAGCGGATACGAAAATCGCTGAAGATGGAAATATTTTAGAAGAAGCAGTTTGTAGATTTGGACATGAAATTGTACAGGTAAATGGAGAGAAAGTTGATTATCTTGATGTATCTCCTAAGCAAGTTGTATCTGTTTCAGCTGGATTAATTCCATTCCTAGAGCACGATGACGCGAACAGAGCCCTAATGGGATCTAACATGCAAAGACAAGCAGTACCACTTTTAAGAACGGAAGCTCCATTTATCGGAACTGGACTTGAGAGAAAAGTTGCTGTTGACTCAGGAGCAGTTATTGTTTCTAAAGTTGATGGAATTGCAACTTATGTTGATGCTTCTAAAATCATCATCGAAAGTGATGAAGGTGCAATAGAAACTCACAGATTATTAAACTTTGAAAGATCTAACCAAGCAATGTGTTTACACCAAAATCCTTTAATCTCTTTAGGGGATAGAGTAAAAGTTGGAGACATCATAGCTGATGGACCAGCTACAAAAGGTGGAGACTTAGCTTTAGGTAGAAACATCCTAATGGCATTCATGCCTTGGGAAGGATATAACTATGAGGATGCGATCCTTATCTCTGATAGATTAAGAAAGGATGATGTATTTACATCTTTACATATAGAAGAGTATGAAATCGAAGCAAGAGCAACAAAATTAGGTGACGAAGAGATAACAAGAGAAATTCCTAACGTATCTGAAGAGGCTTTAAGAAACTTAGATGCAGACGGAATAATCAGAATAGGTTCAGAAGTTGAACCAGGAGATATACTTGTTGGAAAAACTGCACCAAAAGGTGAAACTGAGCCACCTGCAGAAGAGAAACTTTTAAGAGCTATCTTCGGAGAAAAAGCTAGAGACGTAAGAGATACATCACTTAAAATGCCACACGGTTCAAAAGGAACTGTAGTTGAAATTCTTGAGCTTTCTAAAGAGAATGGAGATGACTTAAAGGCAGGAGTTAATAAAGTAATAAGAGTTTTCATAGCTGAGAAGAGAAAGATAACTGTTGGAGATAAAATGTCAGGAAGACACGGTAACAAAGGTGTTGTTTCAAGAGTTTTACCAGCAGAAGATATGCCATTCTTAGCAGATGGAACACATTTAGACGTTGTAATTAACCCACTAGGGGTACCATCGCGTATGAACATCGGACAGGTTCTTGAGGTTCACATGGGAATGGCTATGGGTAAATTAAATGGTGGAACATATATTGAAACACCAGTATTCGACGGAGCAAAAGAGGAACAAGTTAAATCTTACTTAGAAAAAGCAGGGTTCCCAAGAAAAGGTAAAGTTACATTATACGATGGAAGAACTGGAGATAAGTTTGATAATCCAGTAACTGTTGGAAGAATGTATATGTTAAAACTTCATCACCTTGTTGAAGACAAGATGCATGCGAGAGCAATAGGACCATACTCACTAGTAACTCAACAGCCACTTGGAGGAAAAGCTCAATTTGGAGGACAAAGACTAGGAGAGATGGAGGTTTGGGCACTAGAAGCATACGGTGCAGCAAACATACTTCAAGAGATGTTAACTGTTAAATCAGATGACGTTGTAGGAAGAACAAAAACTTACGAAGCAATCATTAAAGGTGAAGAGATGCCTGAGCCAGATTTACCAGAATCATTTAAGGTTCTTTTAAAAGAGTTCCAAGCATTAGCACTAGATGTAGAGTTATTTGATATTGATAATAACTTAATAAACGTAAATGATGAATCATGTAATGAAGAGACTATCAATGAATTTTCATTAGGTGACTATTTAGAAGATACTCAAGAAGATTAATTAATTTTTTTTTAGATAAGAATCCATGCTCCTCTTTATGGAGGGGCATGATGGAGCTTTATCTCACTTATTAGGAGGTTTTGCATTTAATATGGGAATAAAAAAATTCGATAAAATAAGAATTAGACTAGCTTCTCCTCAAAAAATTGAGGAGTGGTCATACGGTGAAGTAACGAAGCCAGAAACAATAAACTATAGAACACTTAATCCTGAGATGTCAGGATTATTCTGCGAAAGAATATTCGGCCCAAATAAAGATTGGGAATGTGCTTGTGGAAAGTACAAGAGAATGAGATATAAAGGTTTAGTTTGTGAAAAGTGTGGAGTAGAAGTAACAAAATCAAAAGTAAGAAGAGAAAGAATGGGTCACATCTCTTTAGCGGCACCAGTATCACACATCTGGTACTCTAAAGGAACTCCAAATAAGATGTCTCTTATTATTGGATTATCACCAAAAGAGTTAGAATCTATTCTTTATTTTGCTAAGTACGTTGTTACTGTAGCAGGAGACAGTGGATTAGAAGTAGGTAAAATCTTAACTGAAAAAGAGTACAAAAAATGTAAGTATGATGCTCACAACAATGGAGATTCAAGATTTGAATCTTTAATGGGAGCTGAAGCAATTTTAAAACTTCTTGAAAGTATAGAATTAGAGCCATTAAAAGAGAAGTTAGAATCTGAATTAGAGACTGTAACTTCGGCTCAAAAAAGAAAGAAATTAGTAAAAAGATTAAAAATAGTTAGAGACTTTATTGCTTCTGAAAATCAACCAGCTTGGATGATCTTAAGAAATGTTCCAGTAATTCCAGCTGATTTAAGACCAATGGTTCAATTAGATGGTGGAAGATTCGCAACTTCTGACTTAAATGATCTTTATAGAAGAGTTATAAATAGAAATAACAGATTAAGAAAACTGTTAGAGATTGGAGCTCCAGAAATCGTTGTAAAAAATGAAAAAAGAATGCTTCAAGAAGCTGTAGATGCTCTTATAGATAACGGAAGAAGAGGAAAACCAGTTGTTGCTCAAAACAACAGAGAGTTAAAATCTCTTTCTGATATGTTAAAAGGTAAGCAAGGAAGATTCAGACAGAACCTACTTGGTAAGAGGGTTGACTACTCTGCCAGATCGGTAATCGTTGTTGGACCATCATTAAAAATGAACCAATGTGGAATCCCTAAGAAAATGGCTTTAGAGCTTTATAAACCTTTCATTATGAGAGAATTAGTAAAGAGAGAGCTTGCTTCTAACATAAAAACAGCAAAAAAATTAGTTGAGGAAGCAGACGATAAAGTATGGGATGTAATTGAGGATGTAATCCAAGATCACCCAGTATTACTTAACAGAGCTCCGACTCTACATAGACTTTCTATTCAAGCTTTCGAGCCTGTATTAATAGAAGGAAAAGCAATAAGATTACACCCATTAGTTTGTTCAGCGTTTAACGCCGACTTCGACGGAGACCAAATGGCAGTTCACTTAATGTTATCTCCAGAAGCTATCGCAGAGGCTAAACTTCTAATGTTAGCACCAAATAACTTAATTCACCCTGCATCAGGAGAGCCAATTGCGGTTCCTTCTCAGGATATGGTTATGGGTAACTTCTATATGACTAAAGATAGACCAGGAGCTAAAGGAGAAGGTAAAGCTTTCTCTAATACAGTACAATGTTTATCAGCATATAACAATGGAGTAATTGATACTCATGCTATAATTAAAGTTAGAATCAATGGTGAAATTATAGAAACTACTCCAGGAAGAATATTATTTAACGATATGTTACCTGAACAAAATAGAAACTATAAAATAACTTATGGAAAAGGTCAATTAAAGAAACTTATAGGTGAGTTATATGAGCAACACGGATTTACAATAACTGCTGAGTTAATTAATGACATTAAAGACTTCGGTTACCACTATGCAACATTTGCTGGAGTATCAGTTGGTATTGAAGACTTAGAAATTCCAGATTCTAAAAAATCTATACTTGAAGATGCAGATAACCAAGTTACTGCAATCGAGCAAGAGTATAGAGATGGAAAGATAATAAACGAAGAAAGATATAGAAAGACAATCGCTGTATGGGCAGAAACTACTGAAAAAGTTACTGACGCAATGATGAGCGGACTAGATCAATTCAACCCAGTTTACATGATGGCGAACTCTGGAGCCAGAGGATCTATCGCACAGATGAGACAGCTTGCTGCCATGAGAGGAAACATGACAGATACGCAAGGTAGAATTATCGAAGTTCCAATCAAAGCGAACTTTAGAGAAGGACTAACAGTAATGGAGTTCTTCATGTCATCACATGGAGCTAGAAAAGGTCTAGCGGATACGGCGTTAAGAACTGCCGATTCAGGATACCTAACTAGAAGACTGGTTGATATTTCTCACGAAGTTATAGTTAATCAAGTAGATTGTGAAACAACTCAAGGAATCGAAGTTGCAGATTTAGTTTCTGATGGATCGATAATCGAGAAATTAGAAGAGAGAATCAACGGAAGAGTACTTGTTGAGGATTTAGTTTACGAAGGTGAATTAATTGCTCCAAGAAATACATTAATAAGAAAAGATCTAATTGCTAGAATAAAAGAGTTAGAGATTAAAAAGATAAAAATAAGATCACCATTAACATGTGCACTTGAGAAGGGAGTTTGTCAAAAGTGTTACGGAATGGACTTAGCAAACCACAAGGAAATCTTAATAGGAGAAGCAGTTGGAGTTATAGCTGCCCAATCTATCGGAGAACCAGGAACACAGCTTACAATGAGAACATTCCATACAGGAGGAGTTGCCATGGCAACCGCTGCTGCAAGAAGTATCAAAGCTGAGAACAAAGGTAAAATTAAGTTTAGAGACGTTAAGATCTTATTAAATGAAGGAACTGGAGAAAAGATTATCGTTTCTCAATCAGCTAAACTTATAATTGGAGATTATGATTATGAAGTTACTTCAGGATCAATACTTCAAGTAGAAGAAGGGCAAATGATAGAGATCGGAGATACATTAGTAACATTTGATCCTCACCATATCCCAATCATTGCTGACCAAGATGGTAAGATTGAATACAGAGAGTTATTTATCAAAGAAAACTATGATGAAAAGTATGATGTAAAAGAGTACTTAGCAGTTAAACCAGTTGAAACAGGAGATATCTCTCCTAGAGTACTTATTTATGATGAAGAAGGAAATAGAAAAGAGAGCTACCCAATACCATTCGGAGCATACTTAATGGTTAAAGAGGGAGAAACTGTAACAAAAGGACAAATAATAGCTAAAATCATCAAAGAGGGAGACGGAACTAAGGATATCACAGGTGGTCTTCCAAGAATTCAAGAGCTATTCGAAGCTAGAAACCCTAAAGGTAAAGCAATCTTAACTGAAATAGATGGTAAGATTGAAATAACTAACAAGAAGAAGAAAGGTATGAGAATTCTTATTGTTAGATCTACAACAGATGCTAAAGAGTGCAGAGAGTATTTAATCCCAGCAGGAGAACACTTAGTTGTTACTGATGGAATGTTAGTTAAAGCAGCTGACAAGTTAACTGATGGTCCAAGATCACCATTTGACGTTTTAAATATTCAAGGTTTAGTAGCAGCTGAGCAGTTTATACTAGAGTCAGTACAGCAAGTTTATAGAGACCAAGGGGTTGGAGTAAACGATAAGCATATAGAGATTATAGTTAAGCAGATGTTTAAGAAAGTAAGAGTTACAGATTCTGGAAGCTCTTTATTCTTAGAAGATGAAGTTGTAGAAAAGAGAATTATAGACCAAGAAAATATAGAACTTGTAAAAGATGGAAAAACTCCAATCTCTTACGATTATGTAATTCAAGGTATTACAAAAGCAGCTGTTAATACAGGAAGTTTCATCTCTGCAGCATCGTTCCAAGAGACGACAAAAGTTCTTTCAAATGCAGCAATAGAAGGAAAAGTTGACTACTTAGAAGGATTAAAAGAGAATGTAATTATAGGTAAGAAGATACCTGCAGGAACTGGATTTGGAGCTTACAGAAATGTAACTGCAAAAGTTGTTGAGTAATAAAGTACTTAAAATCATATAGAAAGGAGGCTTATCCCTAAGGGAAAGCCTCATTTTTAAAATTTTATTAAATATAAAAAATTTATTAACCTAAATTGAGTTAGGAGATTAGAGAATGAAAAAAGGTAAGTTATTTGTGGTTTCAGGTCCAAGCGGTGCAGGGAAATCAACAGTATGTAAGCTTGTTCGTAAAATATTAAGGATAAACCTTGCAGTTTCTGCAACAACAAGACAGCCTAGACCAGGTGAAAAAGATGGAATAGAATATCATTTTCTATCTACAGAAGAGTTTGAAGTAAAAGTGAAAGATAATGAATTTCTAGAGTATGCTAATGTACATGGAAACTACTACGGAACTTTAAAAAAGGAAGTAGAAGTTCGTCTTGAAAGAGGGGAAAATGTTATATTAGAAATAGATGTACAAGGGGGAATACAAGTAAGAGAGAAGTATCCAAATGCTCATTTAATTTTCTTTAAAACGCCTTGCAATGCGGATTTAGAAAGAAGATTAAGAGGAAGAGGAACTGATCCTGAAGAAGTGGTTCAACTTAGACTAGCAAATTCAATAAAAGAATTAGCTTTTGAAAAAAGTTACGATGAAACTATCGTAAATGTTAGAGTTGAGCAAGCTTGTACAGACTTAATAAACATAATAGAAAGACAATAATAATATAAAATAGATAGGAAGTCAGGAGGAGTTATGGATAAGAAAGTAACTTTTGATGAATTGATAGCAAAAATTCCAAATAAATATGAATTGACTATTGTAGTAGGAAAAAGAGTTAGAGATTTAGGTGCCCACAATGTAATAAACTTAAAAGCTGGAAAAAAGGAAACAATAATCCAAAAATGCTTTAAAGAAATACGTGACGGAATCGTTATCGCAGGAGATGCTGAAATTATGCTAGCTGAACAGTTAGAAAAAGAAGCATTAGAAAAGTTAACGGGTTTAAGTGAAGAGAGTTAATAAAGGATTAGCAACAGTATTTTTTCTGTTGCTTTTTATTTTTTCGGCATGTGGAGCGCCAACTACAAAAAGATATGAAAAAGAAAAATTTTTATTTGGAACATACATCAAAATCATAGTTTACACAGAAAATGAAAAATTAGCAGAATCTGCTTTTGAAAAAGCATTTAAAGAGATTGAAAGAGTAGATAATAGATACAATAGTAAAAGTAAGGGAAGTATAGTATATAATCTTAATGAACAAAAAACTCCAGTAAAAAAAGTTGAGTTAGATGCTGAAGGTTATAATATATTTAAACAAGTTACAGAAGCTTATAACATGAGCAAGGGGAAATTTGACATAACGATAGAACCATTAATGATAACTTGGGGATTCTTAGAAGAGTCGAATCCAACGAGAGTTCCAACAGATTTAGAGATAAAAGAAGCTCAGAAAAAAGTCGGATACGATAAAGTAAAAGTAACTCCAGAGGCTCTTATAATTGAAGCGCCAACTGAAAGTTTAGATACAGGGGCTTTCTTAAAAGGATATGCAATAGAAAAAGGAAAAGAAAAATTAATAGAATTAGGAATAGAGCATGGTTTTATTTCAGCAATATCTTCTATTTCTACTATTGGTAAAAAAACTGAAGGGAAACCTTGGAAAATAGGTATTCAAAATCCAGAAAAGGCTAATGAAACTTTGGGAGTTATTGAACTTGATAATGAAGCAATGGGAGTTTCAGGTGATTATCAAACATTTGTTGAAATTGATGGGAAAAAATACCATCACATATTAGACAAAGAGACAGGTTATCCTGTAAGTGATAAAAAAATGGTGGTAGTTGTTGGAAAAGATGCTCTTGAAGAAGATTTACTTTCAACTGCTCTATTCTCTATGACAGAAAAAGAGATTAAAGAGTTTATGGAACTTAACAAAAATTTAAAAATATTAGTGGTAAATTCCGATATGAGTACATACAAATCAGAGAACTTTAAATTTATAAACTGAAATAACACAGAATAGATAGTAATATAAAAACGTTTCACAATAAGAAAATGGTAAAAAACCCTTTAAAAAAAAGCTTTATAAGATGTAAAGATACTTAAAAGTGTTAAAAATAAGAAAAATACTTGAATAATCGGAGCAAATAGTTTATAATTGGACAGTGTAAAACAGAAAAAATAAACTGGGGATGATTTGAATGGAACAAATTATGTATCTTTACTTAGGAATAGCTGGAGGAGTATTATCTCTAATCGCTGCTTTCCTATATTCAAAAAAGGTTGAAGCTTATGAAATCGACATACCTAAAGTGGCTGAGATTACAGAAGCAATAAGAGAAGGAGCTATGGCGTTTTTATTAGCTGAGTATAAAATTTTAACAGGTTTCGTAGTAATAGTAGCTGTGTTATTAGCTTTTTCTTTAGGGTTACCAGTGGCAATTACTTTCATTTTAGGAGCTTTTATTTCTGGTGTAGCTGGAAATGTTGGTATGAGAATAGCAACAAAAGCAAATGGAAGAACTTCAATTGCTGCAATGAACGGTGGACTTTCAAAAGCACTTGATGTAGCTTTTGCAGGTGGAGCTGTAATGGGTCTATCAGTTGTTGGACTTGGAATGATAGGACTTTCAGTTTTATTTTTAGTATTTGGAATGGATGAAAAAGCAATAGAAATAATTACAGGTTTTGGAATGGGAGCTTCTTCAATGGCATTATTTGCTAGAGTTGGAGGAGGAATCTACACTAAAGCTGCAGACGTTGGAGCAGACTTAGTTGGAAAGGTAGAAGCAGGAATCCCTGAGGATGATCCTAGAAACCCAGCAACAATCGCAGATAACGTTGGAGACAATGTTGGAGACGTTGCAGGAATGGGAGCAGACTTATTTGAATCTTATGTTGGTTCTATAATCGCAGCAGTTGCAATTGCTGCAACAATGGCTGATTTAAAAGCTCAATATATGATTGCACCATTATTAATATCTTCTTTTGGAATAGTAGCTTCAATTATAGCTACAATGACAGTAAAAACAGATGATCCAACTGCGGTTTATCATAAACTTGAAGGTGGAACAAGAATAGCAGGAATCTTAACAATAATAGGTTCATTTGCAATTATTAAATATTTAGGATTACCAATCGGTGTTTTTGGAGCTATTGTTGCAGGATTAGTTGCAGGTTTAGTAATAGCTTACTTCACTGGGTTATATACTGATACAGGAAAAAGAGCTGTTAATAGAATCTCTGATGCAGCAGCAACAGGACCAGCTACAACTATAATTGAAGGATTAGCAGTTGGAATGGAATCTACAGTAGCGCCAATCTTAGTAATATCAGCAGCTATAATCGCAGCTTATAAATGTGCAGGATTATATGGAATTGCAATTGCAGCAGTAGGAATGCTTGCTACAACTGGAATGGTTGTTGCAGTTGATGCTTATGGACCAGTTGCAGATAACGCAGGTGGAATAGCAGAGATGGCAGGATTACCACATGAGGTTAGAGAGTGTACTGATAAACTAGATGCAGTAGGAAACTCTACAGCAGCAGTAGGTAAAGGATTTGCAATTGGATCAGCAGCTTTAACAGCTCTATCTTTATTCGCAGCTTATAAATCAGCTGTTGAACTTAAAAGTGGTGCTCCCTTATCAATAGATGTAGTTAATCCAGATGTTATTGTTGGATTATTTATAGGTGGAATGTTAACTTTCTTATTCTCTGCGTTAACAATGACAGCAGTAGGAAAAGCAGCTATGGAAATGGTTGAAGAAGTTAGAAGACAATTTAGAGAAATTCCTGGACTATTAGAAGGAACAGGAAAACCTGATTATAAAAGATGTGTTGAAATATCTACAAGATCTTCTTTAAGAGAGATGATTTTACCTGGTATTTTAGCAATAGCAGCACCAGTAGTTGTAGGTTTCTGGTCTGTACAAGCTTTAGGAGGATTACTTGCAGGTTCTCTAGTAACTGGAATACTTATGGCTATTATGATGGCTAATGCTGGAGGAGCATGGGATAATGCTAAGAAGCAAATTGAAGCTGGATATAAAGGGGACAAAAAAGGTTCTGATAGACATAAAGCAGCAGTTGTTGGAGATACAGTAGGAGATCCGTTCAAAGATACATCTGGACCTTCTTTAAACATCTTAATAAAATTAATGACAATAGTTTCACTAGTATTAGTGCCATTATTTGTTTAGTAAATATGAAAAAGAGTGTGATTCACTTCATACTCTTTTTTTTTATAAAAATTTTCTAAAAAGATACACTTTTTTAGAAAAAAAACAAATAATATGGTATATTATATTGTAAAGATACAAAGGTAAATTATTATTAAAAATATAAATTATTATTAAGAATATAAAGAGGTGTGTATGAAAAAAAAGTTCTATATAATTTTAGTAGCTTTGGCAGTTTTACTAGGTTATGGCATATTCAAAATACAAAAGTTTGGTTTTAAAGGTTATTTTCATCAACTTTCTGTTATGAGTCAAGAGAAGAAAGTAAAGAAGGAGATAGAGAGAAAAATCTACTCTAAAGAGTTCAACGACATAGTTTCTAAAGTTGATTTAAAAGGACTAAATACTGTAAACTATTTAACTGATAGAGACAGTGTTAGAATCTCTTTAAATGATAACAATGCTGTGGAGGAACTAAAAAAAATAAGTTCACCAGATATAGCAGTAAAAGATGCAGAGCTTATACTGGTTACTTCAAGAGAGTTAACAGAGTTACAAAAAGTTTCTGAAGAGTTAAAAGGATACCTAAAGAAAAGATATAAAGACTTTGATTATGAGTATTTTGGAAGTACAGGGGATAAGATGATATCGTTCATTAGAGAAAGAGAAAAAATGGATATATTATTACCTAAAGAATTCAGAGGAGCTATAAATAATTTAACAATAACAAAAGCTGAACAAGTAAAAGATATATTAAAAGGGAAGCCACTTCCAGATACGTTAGCATTTTCAGAAGAGGATTTCTTTAAAAACAGACTAACATATATTAATATGCGTGATATTTATGAGATAAGTTGCACAATTGAAAAATTAGTAGATTTAGTTCCAGAGTTAAGACCTATTGTAGAAAAAAAATATCTTAATATTGATATTAAATCAATTGCTAGAGATGGGCAATTTTATCTGAGCGATAAGAAAGTAAATGAGATAATTGAAGAGGAGTATTTATCAGGGGAGTATACTTTTGAAAACCCTTACTTAAAAATAAATCCATATAACAGAGTTAAGAACAGTGTATTAATAAAATATCCAGGAGTGGAGAAAGATAATATAACTGTAACTGTAAGTGGAAGAAATAGTAATAAAGATATATCTTATAAAGTAATAAAAGCTAAAGAGATAGAAGTTTTAGGTTTATATATAGGTGGAGAAGCTAATATAATTACTATTAATAATGGGAAAAAAGAGGTGAAAATTCCTGTAACGATTGGGGAATTATCAAATGATATGCCGAGTATAATTACAACAAAATTAAAAGAAAATAGTTCATCAAAAGAAAGTAGTTCACCAAAAGATATGTTATATACAACTTATCTTTATAATAATAAAACTTATGGAATAATTTTTGATAGAGATGGTTATATAAGATATTTGTTTAATCCAAATAACCCAGATAATATAGATGATATAGATGCTGAACCTAGATATTTAAAATATGAAAAGAATGGGTTCACTTATTATACTAAAGATAGTGTAATAGTATTCTCTAAATTTGGAAAAATAATGAATAGGTTATCAATGGAAGAATTCAATAAAAAAAATGATATACTACCATTTTTAGATGGAGGATATCCTGAATTTACAGCCAAAAAAACTTTGGAAAAAAATGCAATAGTAAACACTAAAAACTTTACTAATGTGACATATCCTTTAGGAAAAATAGTAGAGTTAAACCCTGATAATGGAAGTGTTATTTTTAGTGCAGAGATATATTTTGATTATAATGATAGAACAAAAAATAGTATAAATTCAAGTGAGGAAGTAGAGTTCCCCAATTAGGAGAAAATATGGAGTATAGAAAGGATTCAAATTTAAAAATAGTTTACATGTTATTAACAGGCGGAGTTTATATAGCCACTAATTCTCTTTTACCAATTGGAAAAGATATGAATGTAATTTCGGCAATACTGTTTTTCTTAATAAATCTATGCCTTTATATAACAGGATGTATTCAATTTCACATTCCAAAGTATAAAAAAGGCGAAATATTTATGAGTACCATTATAAATATAACATTTTTCTTCTTATGGTTTATATACTCATGGGATTTTTGGCTATTACCTTTTCTAGTTATTTATTTAATGGCTCAGATTATAATTAGAGGAATAATGCTAAAAGCTACATTTAAAACAGGTTATGTTACTGTACTTGGAAATGGAAAGACTAAAACAAATATAGAGGAAGGTCTTACAATATTAGAAGGTTATAAATATATTCCTTACCCTTATGAAATTGATGAAAATTTATCGGTGTTCACTAAAGAAAATAAAATTTCATTGGTAGTTTTAGGAAAACCTAAATTTACAAAAGAGGAAACAAAACATCTATTTAATGTAAGAATTTCAGGAGTAGAAGTAAAAAACTATTATGATTTCTTACAAGAGATAGAAGGGAAAATAGACGTAGATACTATAGATGAGAAATGGATTTTAAATGCATATGGATTTAGATTATTATATAGCAATTTTGAAAAGCAAGTAAAAAGAGCTTTTGACCTGATTTTAGCTTTAATAATTGGATTAATAACATGTCCAATTATGGCTATTGCAACTATAATTGTAAGAGCTGAAAGTCCTGGACCAATTATATATAGTCAGGCCCGTGTGGGAGAAAATAATATAGAATTTAATGTATATAAATTTAGAAGTATGAGAAATGATGCAGAAAAAGATGGAGCAAAATGGGCTACATTAAATGATCCTCGTGTTACTAAATTTGGAAATTTTATGAGAAAAACTAGAATAGATGAATTACCACAATTATGGAATGTAATTAAGGGCGATATGAGTTTTATAGGACCAAGACCTGAGAGAATGGTATTTATAAAAGAGTTAGAAAAAATTATACCTTACTATAATTTAAGACACCTTGTAAAACCTGGTTTAACAGGTTGGGCACAAGTAATGTACCCTTATGGAGCTAGTATAGATGATGCAAAACATAAATTAGAGTATGATCTTTATTATGTAAAAAATCAGAATATTCATTTAGATATGGTAATAATGTTTAGAACTTTAAAAACTGTTCTATTTGGAAAAGGAAGATAATATGAAACCTTTAATTACTATTTTTACTCCAACGTACAATAGAGAAAGTTATTTAAAAATTTTATATAATTCGTTAAAAAATCAAAATTTTCAAAATTTTCAATGGGTTATAGTAGATGATGGTTCAGAAGATAATACTAAAATATTAATAGACTCTTTTATAAAAGAGAGTCTATTTGATATCATCTATAAAAAAGTTCAAAATGGTGGAAAAATGAGAGCTATAAACCATGGGCTAGATTTAGCTTGTGGAGAGTATTTCTTTATAGTTGATAGTGATGATTATTTATCTGAAAATGCCACAGAATTAATTGAAAAATATGGGGCAGATTTACCAAAAGATTTTGGAGGGATAGTTTTTAGAAAACATAATATCTCAGGAGATAATTTCCCAAAATTTCCACAAGAAATAATAGACTCTAATCCAATAGATATATTTTATAATAAAAATATATTAGGAGATAAAGCCGAAGTTTTTAAAACAGATATAATTAAAAAATTCAGATTTCCTGAGATAGATGGTGAGAAATTTATTCCTGAGGGATTAGTGTGGAACCGTATAGGTAAAAAATATAATTTAAGATATATAAATATTCCTATTTATAACTTTGAATATATAGATGGTGGTTATACAAAAGGATTTAAAGAGATAATTAAAAAAAATCCAAAAGGATTTATTATGTACTATAGAGAGATGCTAACTTATGATATACCTATAAAAAATAAAATAAAATTTTTTATAAGGTATATTCAATCTATCTTTTATAGTTACATGAAAAAGTAAGCGTAAGATAAAGAATATACAAAGATAAAAAATAAATAAAGATAAAAATTATTAAGAGTAGAAAGGTAGGTAAAAAATGAAAATTCTACACATAATAACATCCTTAGAATTAGGGGGCGCTGAAAAACTATTAGTTGATGTAGTTAACTTGCAAAGAGAAAAAGGGGAAGATGTAGATGTTTTAGTCCTTTTTGATAAAAAAAATGTATTTACTTTAGATAGTATTACATCCAAGTATAACTCAAAAACATCATATAAAAATATTTTTGAAATATTAAGTATAATAAAAAAAGGTAAGTATAATATTGTTCATACACACCTTACTCATGCTCAATTCTGGACAGCCCTAGCTTCTTACTTAGATTTTACACAACTATTTAAATCTGGTCAAAAGAAGAGAAGATATATAACTTCTGAGCATAGTACTTATAATAATAGAAGAGATAAAAAAATATTTAAAATACTTGAAAAAGTATTATATAAAAAATATTCAAAAGTAATTTGTATTACAAAAGCTGTTCAAGATTCTTTAATGAAGTGGTTAGAAGATAAGAAAGAAGAGAGATATCCTATTATAGATAATGGGGTAAATTTAAGTGCGTTTAAAAATGCTGTTCCCATATTGAGAGAAAAAATTGGAGTTGAAGACAAAGATAGAGTAATTGTAATGGCTGCTCGTTTAAATAAGGCAAAAGATCATGAAACTTTATTGCATGCAATGACTTTATTACCAAAAAAATATAAACTTCTATTAGTTGGAGATGGGGATAAAAGAGAGGAATTAGAGAAATTAGGTGCAGAGTTAAGACTAGGTGATAGAGTAAAATTCTTAGGAGTAAGAATAGATATTCCTAATATACTAAAAGCTTCAGATATAGCAGTTCAATCATCACATTATGAAGGGTTCGGTCTTGCAGCAGTTGAAGCAATGGCTGCAGGAATACCAATTATAGGGAGTGATGTAGATGGACTTAGAGATACATTAAGAGACGCAGGAATTCTTTTTGATCATGGAGATTTTAAAGGATTAGCAAAAAAAATATTAGCAGTAGATGCTTTAAAAGAGAAAGATGAAATTTTAGAGAAACAAAGAGATAGAGCGGAAGAGTATTCTTTAGAAAAAAGTGTAGACAAGTATTTAAAGTTATACAGAGAAATATTAAAATAAATTTTAATATAATGAGGGGTTAAAATGTTTGGATATTATCCTTATCTTATTATAGGTGCAGTTTTATTTATGATGAGCATATACGAGGTTTTTTTTGAAAATAATTTTAATATAAAAAATAGAGAAAGAAAAAATTATATGTTTTATTTCTCTATTATTTTTATCGCTATATTTTTAATGACAAGGCAGTTTGTAGGATGGGATTGGTCTAATTACTATCCTGATTTTTTTGAAGATAAATTTGCTTATGAAAAAGGATATAGATATTTTGTAAAAGGAATTAGAGCTATACATCCAAATTTTAGTTTTTTTGTAGGGTTAAATACTATAATAGACTTTGCATTATTGGCTTATATTTTGAAAAAGTATTCTAAGTATCCAATAACTACACTATTGCTTTATTTATCAATAAATGGATTGGCTTTAGAAATTGATGTAATGAGAAATGTGAAAAGTATATTGTTGTTTTTGATTTCAATTCAGTTTATAGAAAAGAGAAACTTCATTCCTTATTTTATTATTAATCTAATAGGAGTATCTTTTCATATAACATCCTTAGTATATCTTCCACTATACTTTATTCTTAATTTAGAAATAAATAGAAAAGTTATTTTTGGAATATTTGTTTTAGGAGTAGTTTATTATCTTTCAAATTATAATTTTATCATAGATATTTTTAATAAAATAAATATAGAGAGAATAAATGGCTATAAAACACTGTTTATTCAAGGGGGAAGAGAGGCTAATGTATTCTTTATAGAAAGGGTAATAGTTTTTCTTATCGTATATATATTTGAGTTCTTTATAACATCTGTGCATAAAAAAAGATATACTATATTTGCAAATAGCTGCTACATAGGAATTTTTATATCTCTATATACAGCGGAGTTATCAATAATAAGTCTTAGATTATTTATGCTGTTTATATTCTCTTATTGGTTTATATTTCCTATTATTATGGAAGATATAAAAGATAATTATATTTTAAAAGTTTTGATATTTACAGTGGCAATTAGTATAGGAATTTTTAGAGCGTATAATTTTTTAAGTTTTCAAGGAAATAAAATGGTTTACGGCTATGATAATATCTTTATAAAAACAAAGACTCAAGAGGAAAAAATAAAAATATTAGAAGAAGCTAGAAAATATAATGACGAAGGGATAAAAAGAGAACTGTTATTACAGTATTAATAGAGGTGGACTTATGAAATTGATGTTTGTGGCAAATAAACTTTGGGATGTATATATATTTAGAGGTGGAGTAATAAAAAAACTTGTTCAGGAGGGACATGAAGTTATTATTTTAGCCCCGGAAGATGGAAGAATAGATGTAGAAAAAGAACTTGGAGCAAAAGTAATAGATATTAAAGTTGATAAAAGAGGGGTTAATCCAGCTAAAGATTTAGAGATGATGATGATTCTTTCGAAAATATATAAGAGAGAAAAACCTGATTTAATATTCCATTATACTATTAAGTTAAATATATTTGGAACCTTAGCAGCGAAGATAGCAGGAATAAAATCTATAGCAGTATTAACAGGACTTGGATACTCTTTTGTAAATAGTGGATTAATATCAAAAATAGCTAAATTTTTATATAAAGTATCTCTTAAATATGCTGAAGAAGTATGGGTATTAAATAGTGATGACAAAGAGATATTGATTAATGAAAATATTATAAAAGGTGAAAAAATATTTATACTTCCAGGGGAAGGTATAGACACAAATATATTTAAGCCTTCAGAAAAAATTAGAAAAGATGAAAAGAAAGTATTTTTAATGATATCACGTGCTATTTTTGATAAAGGAGTTGCAGAATATGTAGCTTCAGCAGGTTTAGCGAAGAAAAAATACGGGGATAAAGTAGAGTTTCAATTTTTAGGAGCTTTAGCTGAAGATAAAAAAGATGGATTTGTTCAAGAGGATATGGACCACATAGTAAACAGTGGTGCTATAAATTATTTAGGAATAACAAATGATGTTCCAAGTATTGTAAAAGAAGCGGATTGTATAGTTTTACCGTCATATAGAGAGGGAATTTCAAGAGTTTTATTAGAGGCTGCATCTATGGAAAAAGTGACAATAGCTACAGATGTAACAGGGTGTAAAGAGATAATAAATAATAATAAAACTGGATTCTTAGTACGTCCAAAAGATACAAACTCTTTACTGGAAAACATAGACAAATTTATGAATTTAAGTGATGAAGAGATAGAGAAATTTGGTAAGTTAGCAAGAGAGAAGGTTGTCTCTGAATTTGAGGAAAAAATAGTTTTAGATATCTATAGGGAAAAGGTGAAAAAATATGGAGCTTAGTATAGTTGTACCTATTTATAATGTAGAAGAGTTTTTAAGAGAGTGTTTAGATACTTTATACAGAGTTAAAAATATAGATAAAGAGATAATACTTGTAAATGATGGAACGAAAGATAACTCTATGGAAATTATTAGAGAATACGAGGCTAAGTATCCTTTGATTACAGTAGTAGTAGATAAACCTAATGGAGGACTTTCTTCAGCTAGAAATGCAGGATTAAAAGTAGCAAAGGGTAAGTATGTATCCTTTATAGATAGTGATGATTTTATAGATTCTGAACTTTTTGAAAAATTTTTTAAAGAGGGACAAAAGGATGATTTAGATATTATTATTGGAAATGCAAAGTATTTTAAAGATGGAGTAGTAGGTTCATCACTTTTTAGATCACCAATAGTTAAAGAGGGAAAAATAGTTTCAGGATTAGAATTTTTAGATTTAAGCTTTGGAAAACCAAAGTGTTTTAGAGAAGAGGTATGGGATGATATTTATAAAAGAGATTTTCTTTTAGAAAATAACCTATTTTTTTATGAAGGGTTAATTCATGAAGATTCACTTTTTACACCTCTTGCATATTTGAAAGCTAAAAAAGTTAGATACATAGATTCTTCATTCTATTTCTATCGTCAAAGAGAGGGAGGAATTATGTCTAAAGTAGATCAGAGAAGTATTGATTCTCTTGAAAAAATATGTGATCTATTAGTAGAAGAGTATGAAAAACTTGATGGTGAAGTTGGAAAAAAATCTTTAAGTAAACTTATAATAAGTTTTTATAAAGTTGTAGTATATAAAGAGCATGATAAAAATGGAAACTATAAAGAAAAATATAAAAAATATAGATCGATATTTAAGAGATTAAAAGGGTGTTGTAATGGGATATTAAATGAAACACTACTCTATGTATCTCTAAATTTATCAATAATATTAAGAAAAGCTTTAAATAAAGAGATAACAAATAAACAGAAGTTACCTCAAGGGAAATAAACGGTTAATTTTTAATCCTTTAAAGCTAAAAAATGACCTTTATGTTAATTGACAATAATGATTAAATAAGATACCATATATCTATAAAATAACAGCAATACATCAGTAAAAAAACATGACAAATAGATATATTGGGTGAATAACTTTTAAATAGGAGTGATCGTAATGAAAAAAACAAAAATAGTTTGTACAATAGGACCAGTAACAGGACAAGAAGAGTTTTTAGAAAAATTATTAGATGCAGGAATGAATGTAATGAGACTTAACTTTTCTCACGGAAATTATGAGGAGCATTTAGGAAGAATTAATAATTTAAGAAATGTTCTAAAAAGAACAGGGAAAAGAGCAGCGATTCTTTTAGATACTAAAGGGCCTGAAATCAGAACGATCAAACTTCAAGATGGAAAAGACGTGTCTTTAGTTGCAGGACAAAAATTCACTTTAACAACAGATAAAAACGTTATAGGAGATACAACGAAAGTTGCAGTAACTTATGAAGGATTAACTCAAGATTTAAAAGCTGGAAATATAGTTTTAATTGATGATGGATTAATCGAAATGAGAGTTGAAGAAGTAGTAGGACAAGAGGTTAGATGTGTTGTAATTAACAACGGAGACTTAGGAGAAAATAAAGGTGTTAACCTTCCAAATGTATCAGTTAATTTACCAGCTTTATCTGAAAAAGATTTATCAGACTTAAAATTTGGTTGTGAAACAAATGTTGATTTCGTAGCAGCATCATTTATTAGAAAAGCTGATGACGTAAGAGAAGTAAGAAATTGTTTAGATATTAATGGTGGAAAAGATATAAAAATCATATCGAAAATTGAAAACCAAGAGGGATTAGATAATTTTGAAGAAATTTTAGCTTTATCTGATGGAATAATGGTAGCAAGAGGAGACTTAGGAGTAGAGATTCCAGTTGAAGAGGTTCCATTTGCACAAAAGATGATGATTCAAAGATGTAACGAAGTTGGAAAAGTAGTTATAACAGCTACACAAATGTTAGACTCAATGATTAAGAACCCAAGACCAACAAGAGCAGAAGCAACAGACGTAGCTAATGCAATAATAGATGGAACAGATGCTATAATGCTTTCTGGAGAAACAGCAAAAGGAAAATATCCAATTGAAGCTGTAACAGTAATGACAAGAATAGCGGAGAAAACAGATGCTTTAATTCCATGTGTAGATGCATTTGGAATAGGTGGAGAATCAGCAATAACTGAAGCAGTTTCTAAAGGTGTTGTTGATGTAGCAGAAGCTATAGATGCAAAAGTAATAATTGTTGGAACAAAATCAGGAAGATCAGCAAGAGCAATCAGAAAATATTTCCCTAATGCAGAAATATTAGCTATCACAAATACAGAAAAAACAGCAAACCACTTAGTATTAACAAGAGGTGTAAGAACTTTAGTAGTAGAAGGTGCTTTATCTTTACACGAGTTCTTCAATGTAGCAGAGAAAAAAGCAATTGAGTTATTTGGACTTGTAAAAGGTGATTGCATAATAGTAACTTGTGGAGAAGAGATCTTTAAAGAGGGAACAGCAAATACTTTAAAAGTTGTAACAATTAAATAATAAAAATTTATCTTTTATATTATTACAAAAGGTAATATAATTTATATAGGACATAAAGCAAATAATAATAATTATAAAAAACTTAGGAGGATTTACCAATGACAAGAATTGCAGACGTAAAAGCTAGAGAAATTTTAGACTCAAGAGGAAACCCAACAGTAGAAGTAGATGTAATATTAGAGTGTGGAGCAAAAGGTAGAGCAGCAGTGCCATCTGGAGCATCAACAGGAGCTTATGAAGCAGTAGAATTAAGAGATGAAGATAAATCAAGATACTTAGGAAAAGGTGTTTTAAATGCAGTAGGACACGTTAACGGAGAGTTAAAAGAGTTAGTATTAGGAATGGATGCATTAGATCAAGTTGCTTTAGACAACGCTATGATCGCATGCGATGGAACTCCAAACAAAGAGAGATTAGGAGCAAACGCTATACTTGGAATCTCTTTAGCAACAGCTAAAGCAGCAGCAGAAGCTATGGGAATGCCTTTATACAAATACTTAGGTGGAGTAAATGCAAAAGAGTTACCTTTACCTATGATGAATATATTAAACGGAGGATCTCATGCAGATTCAGCTGTTGACGTTCAAGAATTCATGGTTCAACCAGTAGGAGCAAAATCATTTACTGAAGCTATGAGAATGGGATGCGAAATATTCCACCACTTAGGAAAAATATTAAAAAAGAACGGAGATTCAACTAACGTAGGAAACGAAGGTGGATACGCTCCAGCTAAAATAAATGGAACTGAAGGAGCTTTAGATATTATAGTTGAAGCTTGTAAAGCAGCAGGATATAAGCCAGGTGTAGATGTTACATTTGCTTTAGATGCAGCAGCAACTGAGTTCTGTAAAGAAGTAGCACCAGGTAAGTTTGAGTATCACTTCAAAAGAGAAGGTGGAGTTGTAAGAACTTCTGCTGAAATGGTTGAATGGTATGCAGGACTTGTTGAGAAATATCCAATAAAATCTATCGAAGATGGATTAGGTGAAGATGACTGGGCAGGATGGGCAGCATTAACAGCTAAACTTGGAGAAAAAACTCAAATCGTTGGAGATGACTTATTTGTAACTAATACTTGCAAATTAGAGAGAGGAATCAAAGAGAAAGCAGCTAACGCTATCTTAATTAAATTAAACCAAATAGGTACATTAACAGAAACTTTAGATGCAATTGAAATGGCAAAAAGAGCTGGATTTACAGCTGTTGTTTCTCATAGATCTGGAGAAACTGAAGATGCTACAATAGCTGATATCGCTGTTGCAACAAATGCAGGACAAATTAAAACTGGTTCTACATCAAGAACAGATAGAATGGCTAAATACAACCAATTATTAAGAATAGAAGAGGAATTAGGTTCAGTAGCTAAGTATGCTGGATTAGGAGTTTTCTATAACGTAAACAGATAATAAAGTTTAAAAAAATTATAAAAAGAGGTAGATTTATTAATCTACCTCTTTTTTTGATGTAGAAGTGATTGGAAATGAAGCTATTTTTACTTTTTAAATTCCATAAACAACCATAAAATGTATGTTTGTATGTATATGCTTGTAAATACATATTTTAAATACAACTTATTTTCCTTTTTTTAATTAAGTGAAAAAAGTTTTTCAAAAAAAGCTTGTAATTTTACTCATTCCTATATATAATTTGTTAATTAAAAAATAAAGGGGGAGTTAAATGAAAAAATTATTTGTTAGTGTATTAATGTTTTTAATGTCTATTTTAACTTTTGCAGCAGGAGAGTATCATATTGGAGTTGTAACAGGAACAGTTTCACAATCTGAAGATTCACTTCGTGGTGCAGAAGAAGTTATTAAAAGATATGGAGATGCAGGAAAAGGCGGAGAGATTGTTCATGTAACATATCCAGATAACTTTATGCAAGAGATGGAGACTACAATATCTCAGATGACTGCCCTTGCAAATGATCCTAAGATGAAAGCAATTGTAGTAGGGGAAGCTGTTCCAGGAACAGTGGAAGCTTTTAGAAAAATAAGAGAAAAAAGAAGTGATATACTTCTTATTGCTAATGCTCCTCATGAAGATCCAGAGATGATTGCTGAGGTTTCAGATTTAGTAACAAATCCAGATAGTTTAGCAAGAGGATATTTAATAGTTAAAGCAGCACACGATATGGGTGCAAAAAAATTCATGCACATATCTTTCCCAAGACATATGAGTTATGAATTATTGTCAAAAAGAAGAGATATCATGAAGCAAGCAGCAGCAGATTTAGGAATGGAATTTATAGAAATGACAGTTCCTGACCCAGTTAGTGATGTAGGGGTAGCAGGAGCTCAACAATATATTTTAGAACAAGTACCAACATGGTTAAAAAAATATGGTAAAGAAACAGCATTCTTTGCAACAAATGATGCTCAAACAGAACCTTTATTAAAAAGAATAGCAGAGCAAGGTGGATACTTTGTTGAGGCAGATTTACCATCTCCTACAATGGGATACCCAGGAGCTTTAGGAATTAAGTTTTCTGATTCTGAAAAAGGAAATTGGCCAAAAATCTTATCTAAAGTTGAATCAGAAGTTAAAAAAGCTGGTGGAGCTAATAGAATGGGTACATGGGCATATTCATATAACTTTACAGCAGCAATTGCCTTAGTAGAACATGCTAAAAATGTTATTGCAGAAAAATCAGAAGTTGATGATTTTGCAGCAGTAATGAAAGTATTTGAAGATAATACTCCAGGTGCTGGATGGAATGGAAGTAAATTAAAAGATTCTAAAGGAATAGAGAGAGATAACTTCTTCTTACTATATCAAGATACATATGTATTTGGAAAAGGGTATTTAAATATGACTAAAGAAACAGTTCCTAAAAAATACTTTAATATCAAATAATAAAAATAATAAGAATTTAAAAAAAAGGGGGGGCATGCCCCCTCCTTAAATTTAAATAAAAATAAAGAGAAAAAATAAAAAGGATTGTATATATAAATATTATCAAAGTTAATATGAGTATTAAAATATCTTTTAAAAAGGAGGAGCAACAGTTGAACGATATATTATTAAAAATAGAAAATTTATCCAAATCTTTTGGAGAGAACCAAGTTTTAAAAGATATAAATCTAGATATTAAAGTAGGAGAGATAATTGGTCTGGTTGGAGAAAATGGAGCAGGAAAATCAACTTTGATGAAAGCTATCTTTGGAATGCCTGTTATTTCAGAAACAGGTGGATATGGTGGAAAGATAATTTTTAATGGAGTTGAAACAGATTTTAAATCCCCTTTTGATGCACTAGAAGTAGGAATTGGAATGGTTCATCAGGAATTTTCTTTAATACCTGGATTCAATGCAAGTGAGAACATACTACTGAATAAAGAAAAGACAAATTCTAGTATGTTAGAATTATTTTTCGGAGATAGAATCAAAAGAGTAAATTTTGATGCTATGGCTGAAATCTCAAAAATTGCAATAGATCACCTAGGTGTAGATATAGATCAAAAAATATTTGTTCATGATATGCCTGTTGCTCATAAGCAATTTACTGAAATAGCAAGAGAGATAGCAAGAGAAAAGACAAAACTTCTAGTTCTAGATGAGCCTACAGCGGTTTTAACAGAGTCTGAAGCAGAAATCTTATTAGCAACTATGAGAAAACTTGCAAAGCAAGGAATATCTATACTTTTCATAACTCATAGATTAGATGAGATAATGAATGTATGTGATAGAGTTGTTGTTTTAAGAGATGGATTATTAATTAATGAAATAGAAACAGCTAAAACAAATGTTAATCAAATAACAGAGTGGATGATAGGAAGAAAGATGGATTCATCTGCTAGTGAAAGAGTAAAAAGCACTAGTGATGATATTATTCTTGATATAAAAAATCTTTGGGTAGATATGCCAGGTGAGTTTGTAAGAGATGTAAATCTAAAAATAAAAAGAGGTGAAATTTTAGGTTTAGGTGGAATGGCAGGACAAGGTAAGTTAGGGATAGCTAATGGAATTATGGCGTTGTATCCATCAGGTGGAGAGGTTAAATATAACAATGAAAAGTTAGATATAACAAAACCTGTTAACCTATTAGAAAAAGGACTATTCTTTGTTTCTGAGGATAGAAAAGGTGTAGGACTTTTACTTGAGGAGAGTATAGAAGAGAATATTGCATATGCAGCAATGCAGATTCACAAAAAATTCTTTAAAAAGAATTTTTTAGGAATTAATCTTTTAAATAAAGCTGAAGTAAGAGAGAATTCAGAAAAATATATAAAAAAATTAGAAATTAGATGTGTAGATGGAACTCAGTTAGTTGGAGAGTTAAGCGGTGGAAATCAACAAAAGGTTTGTATGGCAAAAGCTTTTACATTTAATCCTGATATACTTTTCGTATCTGAACCAACAAGAGGAATTGATGTAGGGGCTAAGAAATTAGTTTTAGATACATTAAAAGAGTTTAATGAGCAATTAGGAACAACAATTATTGTAACATCTTCAGAGATTGAAGAGTTAAGAGCAGTATGTGATAGAATTGCTATTGTAAACGAAGGAGAGATTGCAGGGATATTAAATCCAGATGTAGATTTAATAGAGTTTGGAAAATTAATGGTAGGAGTATCTAAGGCGGTGTCAAATGAATAAAGTAAATAAGTTTATAGAAAATGCAGGGTGGCCAAGAATAATTATAGGATTATTTTTAGTATCACTTTATATAATAGCTCCATTTGTTGGAGTAGATGTGAAAACATCTTTTAATGATACCGTTATAAGATTTGGAATGAATGCTTTACTAGTACTTTCTCTAATGCCTATGATTCAGTCAGGAACAGGTCTTAACTTTGGAATGCCACTAGGAGTTGAAGCTGGATTACTAGGAGCTGTAATAAGCTTAGAATTAGGTTATACAGGATTTGCAGGTTTTATAGCAGCGATTTTATTATCAATACCTTTTTCAGTAATTTTTGGATGGAGTTATGGAAAAATCTTAAATAAAGTTAAGGGTGGAGAGATGATGATTGCAACATATATCGGATTTTCATCAGTAGCAATTATGTGTATTATGTGGTTAGTATTGCCATTTAAATCTCCAGATATGATTTGGGCTTATGGAGGAGAGGGACTTAGAACAACAATCTCTGTAGAAAAATATTGGTTTAAAGCCTTTAACAAGGTTTTAGGATTAGAATCAGTAACTATACCAGTAGGAGAGATATTATTCTTTGCTTTAATAGCATTTTTAATTACTCTATTTTTTAAAACAAGAACAGGACTTGCAATGAAAGCAGTAGGTCTTAATAATAAATTTGCTCAAGCTACAGGAGTAGATATTGATAAACTTAGAGTAAAATCAGTAATAATATCAACTGTTATAGCAGGAGTTGGAATTATTGTTTATCAACAAAGTTTTGGATTTATTCAGCTATATTTAGCACCATTTAATATGGCATTCCCAGCTATTGCAGCTATCTTAATAGGTGGAGCATCAGTAAAGAAAGTAACAGTTTTAAATGTTATTGTGGGAACATTTTTATTCCAAGGAATATTAACTATGACTCCAAGTGTTATAAATGGTTTAATAAAAACAGACATGTCAGAAACAATAAGAATAATTGTTTCTAACGGAATGATATTATACGCATTAACAAGAAGGGAGGCATAGTTATGAATGATAAAATGAAAAAATTCGCAATAAATAATGTCGTTCCAATAATGATGATTATAATTATAGCTATTATTCTTCCTATTTCAAAAATAGCACCAAAAGATCTACTTCAAGAGATGATTGGAAGACTATCTAGAAATCTATTTTTAGTATTATCACTACTTATTCCAATAATAGCTGGAATGGGGTTAAACTTTGGAATTATATTAGGTGCAATGGGTGGACAAATAGCACTTATACTTATAACAGATTGGAATATATTAGGGATTCAAGGTATATTTTTAGCAATGATAATGTCAGTTCCACTAGCTGCACTTTTAGGTGTTGTAGGAGGAGTTGTACTTAATAGAGCTAAAGGTAGAGAGATGATAACATCTATGATTTTAGGACTATTTATAAATGGAGTGTATCAACTATTTGTACTTTATGGAATGGGAAGATTTATCCCTATATCAAATAAGAGTATTCTACTTTCAAGAGGATATGGAATAAGAAATGCCATAGATTTAAAAGGAATTAGAATGCAGCTTGATAACAACTGGAGTTTTAACATAGGTCAGTACAATATTCCATGTACAACAATACTTTTAATAGTTTTAATTTGCTTATTTATAGTTTGGTTTAGAAAGACAAAACTTGGTCAAGATATGAGAGCTATAGGACAAGACATGGAGGTTGCAAAATCTTCAGGAGTTAATGTTGATAGAACAAGAATTATAGCTATAGTTCTTTCTACAGTTCTTGCAGGTATAGGGCAAATAATATACTTACAAAATGTAGGAACTTTAAATACATATAACTCTCATGAGCAAATAGGTATGTTTTCAATAGCTGCTATTTTAATAGGTGGAGCTACAGTTTACAAAGCTACAATTCCTAATGCTTTAACAGGAGTTTTACTGTTCCATTTATTATTCTTAATATCACCAAAAGCAGGAAAAGAGTTAGTTGGCTCTGCTCAAATAGGTGAATTTTTTAGAGTATTTATATCTTATGGAATAATAGCAATTGCACTGGTTTTACATCAATGGAAGAGAGAGAAAGAGATTGATGCAGACAGAAAGAAAAATTTAGAAGAGCAATTGAGTAAAAAGCAAGGGGTGAGAATTTAATGAAAAGAGTAATTAGCATTCTTTGCGTATTTATATTTTTTATAGGATTATCAGTATTTCTTTACAAAACAGGAAAAGGTCATAATGTTTATGTGACAAATTATGAGATTGAAGGGGTTACACCTATAAAAGAGATTCAAATTACCATGGATGGGAATAAAAAGATTATAAAAGTAAAGAATGGCAAAAAGAATTTTGCAGTGGTAAAAGGAAGCAATCATAACTTCGTTCTTACTTATAAGGCTAGTGGAGAAAAGAAAGAACTTAAAGGTAAATTTGATACTATAATAGGAAAAGAAGCTGTTTTAGATTTATCTAAATTTGTAAATGGTGGTAAGGACTGGGTTTCTTATGAAAAGATAGAGATTGAAGAGGAAACTGTTGAACCAGAGGAACCTGCTGTATCAAGTGAAGTAAAAATAGAAATGTAATAGAAATAAAAATTAGAATAAAAAGTAACAAGGAACTTACAAGATTCACTAGTATACTTATTAGAAGATTTATAACTTAAATGTTAATAAAAAAATTTTAATAGAGGGGATATTATGAAAAAGTTCTTTGTTATTTTTTTTATGTTTTTAATTTCCATTTTTACTTTTTCAGAGTCTGATTATCATATAGGAATTGTTACAGCAAGTTTTGCCCAGTCTTATGAAGGTATTCAATCAGCAGAAGAATTAATTAAAAAGTATGGTAGTGCAAAAACTGGTGGGGAAATAGTTCACGTTACATTTCCTGATAATTTTATGAAAGATATGAAAAAAACAGTCTCTATAATAACAGAGCTTGGACAAGATCCTAAGATGAAGGCAATTATAATTCTTGAAGCTGTTCCTGGAACATATTTAGCTTTTAAAAAGATTAAAGAGCAGAGGAAAGATATCATACTTATAGCAGCAACACCTCATGAAGATCCAGAGATGATTGCAGATGTTTCAGACTTAGTAATATACCCAGATTCAATATCAAGAGGGTATTTACTAGTAAAAGTTGCTAATGAATTAGGTGCTAAAAAATTTGTTCATCTTTCTTTTTTAAGACATCTTTCCTCTGATTTGATGTTTAGAAGAATGGCTATAATGAAGCAAGCCTCTAGGGATTTAGGGATGGAATTTATAGATATTAGAGTTCCTGATCCTTTAGAGGAAATGGGAATAGCAGGAGCAGAAAAATACATAACAGATCAAGTTCCTTTATGGATAGAAAAATATGGTAAAGACACAGCATTTTACGCAACTAATGATGCAGAAACAACTCCTTTAATAAGAGGTATTTTAAAAAATGGAGGTTATTTTATTGAAGCAGATTTACCATCTCCAACAATGGGATATCCAGAAGCTTTAGGATTACAAGTAACTAGAAGAGATAGAGAGGATTGGAAGAGTTTATTGGCTGAGATAGAGGAAGAAGTAATAAAAAATGGTGGAGCCAATAGAATGGGAACATGGGCCTATCCTTATAAATTTTCTTCAGCTTTTGCTTTAACAGAGCGTGTTAAAAGTGTTATAGATAAAAAAGAAAAAATAACTGATTTTAATGCATTGATGGCAGAATATAAAAAAAATACTCCTGGAGCATCATGGAATGGAAGCAAACTAAAAGATTCAAAGGGTAAAACTATGGAGAATTTCATTTTGGTTTATCAAGATACTTATATTTTTGGAAAGGGATACTTAAATACTACCAGTGAAGTTATACCAAAAAAATATTATCAATTTAAACAACCAAAATGAAAAGATAAGAGAGGATAATTAAAGAATAAAATTAAGAGATGGGAAATATAAAATAAAAGCGAATATAAAAAACAAGAGCTTAAAAATTATTATATTTAATTAATAATTTTTAAGCTCTTGTTTTTTATATATGAAATATTTTTAATTGATATAGAAATAAATTTAAAGTACTTTTTTATTAATTCATTTAGTTAGTTTCTTCTATTAAAACTTCTTTATCTTCTTTCTTAGTTAGTAATATTCCAAATGTTATTAGAGGTAAAAGATAAAGAAAAAATGAATATTTTAAGTATGAGAGCCCAGTAACTCCTATTATTGTCATGGGAATAAGAGAGGCTATATTCCATGGAACAAGGGGGGCAATAACAATACAACTATTTTCTAAGTGAAGAGCAAAAGTGTCTTTTGGAATATCTAAATTACGATATGCTTTCTTCATTAAATTATCTGTAAGTACTGTAGCTATTGATTGATTACACCCAATACCACTAGAGATAAATGCTGTAACAACTGTTGCTAAGAATAAGTCTTTTTTTGTTTTAAGTTTTTCTAATTTACTCTTTATTTTGTTAAATATAGAGATATGATCTAAAACTCCAGAAAGTAAGCAAGAGATAAATACTATAATTGAAGCTTTTAACATTGAAATCAGACCTCCACCTTTTAAAATTTCGCTTAAAGGTCCTGAATGAGGGAAGTGATATCCTAAAACAATAGTTTTAAAAATATCAGATATAAGATTTCCTTGTAAGAAGGCAGCAATGAGTATAGAAGATAAAACACTAAAGAGCATAGATATTTTTACATTTACTCTAAGAGCTCCACACACTAATATGATAATAGCTGGGATTAAAGGGAAAAAACCAATTTTATAATATTTTACAATTTCTGATATTAAAACATTGTCACCTGTGGATATAAACTCAGGTTTTGGTAAAAAAAGATATATTAAACAAGAAGTTGTAAAAGCTACAAAACCTGTAAAAAACATATTTTTCATATTTGTATATAGTTCTGTTTCTGTTAGTGTTGCAACAAGGGAAGCACTAGAAGAAACAGGTGAACATCTATCACCTAAGAAAGAACCAGAAAGAATAGCTCCTCCTGCAATATTTAAGTCAACATTGAGTCCTCTACCTATTGTAATTAGCACTATTCCAACAGTTCCTAAAGTTCCAAAAGAACTTCCTAGGAGGAATGAAACACAACTAGTTATAACAAAAACTGAGATATAATAGTATTCAGGATTCATGAATTTTAATCCAAGATAGACAATAGTGGGAATAGTTCCAGAGATAATCCAAGAAGAGGTAATTGCGCCTATTAAAATAAAAATATTAAGAATTATGAAAGATTTTTTTCCGCTAATCCAAGCTGATAGAAAAATTTCTTTAAATGATTTTCCCTCAAATCGTGCAAAGCACGTTAATAAAATTAAAAAAATTATTAATCCAATAATAATTGTCATAAACCTCTCCTTGAATATTATTTTATACAAATAGTTATATCATACTTTGTATGTATTTTGTATAAAAAATTTATATTAAATAAATAAAAAAAATAAAATAATTATTTTTAAACTTTTTATGTTTTACTCACGTCAAAATATCATAATAACAAAATAAAATTCTCCCCAAGAAAATTATTTTATAAAAAAATTTTTCTCCCCAAGAAGATTTTTAATTATAGACTGAAAGCTCTTTGTAGAAAGAGCTTTTTTTCTTTTTTGTAATTTATAGATAAAATAAAAAAAATGTGATAAAATATATGGATAAAAAATAGTAATACTATAGGGGGAAAATAGAATGAACGTATTAGATTTGCTTCAAGATAGAGGATACATTAAGCAATTTACACACGAACAAGAAACAAGAGAGTTATTAGAAAAAGAGAAAGTAACTTTTTATATAGGGTTTGACCCAACAGCTGATTCACTACATGTAGGACATTTTATTGCAATGATGTTTATGTCTCATATGCAAAGATCAGGACACAGACCAGTAGCTTTAATTGGTGGTGGAACTGCTATGATAGGAGATCCATCAGGAAGAACAGATATGAGAAATATGATGACAAAGGAGACTATTGCTCACAACGTTTCATGTATAAAAAAACAAATGGAAAAATTCATTGATTTTTCTGATGATAAAGCTTTATTAGTTAATAATGCAGATTGGCTATTAAATCTTAATTATGTAGACTTTATAAGAGATATAGGATCTCACTTCTCTGTTAATAGAATGCTTGCAGCTGAGTGTTTTAAATCAAGAATGGAAGCAGGATTATCTTTCTTAGAATTTAACTATATGTTAATGCAAGGATATGACTTCTTAGTATTAAACCAAAAATTTGGATGCAAAATGCAATTAGGTGGAGATGACCAATGGTCTAACATGATTGCAGGAGTAGATTTAATTAGAAAGAAAGAGAAAAAACCAGCTTTTGCTATGACATGTACTTTACTTACAAATAGTGAAGGTCAAAAGATGGGTAAAACAGCTAAAGGAGCTTTATGGCTAGATCCAGAAAAAACAACTCCATATGAGTTCTACCAATACTGGAGAAATGTAGCAGATTCAGATGTTGAGAAATGTTTATCTCTTTTAACATTTGTACCTATGGATGAAGTAAGAAGATTATCAGCTCTTAAAGATGCAGAAATTAATGAGGCTAAAAAAGTATTAGCATTTGAAGTTACAAAAATTGTTCACGGAGAAGAGGAAGCTGAAAAAGCTAAACAGGCTACAGAGGCTTTATTTGGACAAGGTGGAGACATGGCAAATGTTCCAACTATAGAGATTACTAAGGATAAATTAGGAACAGGAATAGTTCAACTTTTAGTTGAAGCTGGTGTTATGAAAACAACTAGTGAAGGTAGAAGACTTGTGCAACAAGGTGGTTTATACGTAGGAGAGGAAAAAGCTATGGATCATAATTTCCCTATAGTTGAAGATTTATTTGAAAATGGAGAGTTATTAGTAAAACTTGGAAAGAAAAAGTTTTATAAAATAATGATAGTTTAATTTAGAGGTTTATGTTGGAAGAATTTATTATAAGAAAAATGACAATTGAAGATATTCCAGAAATTTATACAAAACTTCATCTGAAATATGTTGAAAAATACTGTAGAAATGAAGTGGAGCAGAGATGGAAAGAATATGAAACATGGTATAAGTTTATATTGAATTCACCTTACTTTGAAATGTATATGATCAGAAATAAAAATGACGAGTTTGTTGCCACAATAAAATTTGAAATTAATAATAGAAGAGCCATTATTAATATATATATTGACGAAAAGATGAGAAATCAAGGATTAGCTCCTAAAATTATAGAGAAATCTATAGAAAAAATTTTGGAAAATAGGGAGTTAAAATGGATAGATGCATATATCTTAAAAGAAAACGATATATCTATTCATATATTTAAAAAATTAGGTTTTGAATATAAGAAAAATGCTAACTACAATGGAGTTAGGCATATGATTTATAGGAAAAAATTACAGTAAAAATTATATCAAAAAATAAATAACCTTTATTAAGGCAAGATATTAGCCTTAGTAAAGGTTATTTTTATTATATATTAATTGAGTGTTTATTTTTTTCTAAAAACACAATAAAGGTATTTACGAGTATCTCCCCAAGGCATTATATAATCATAAATAAAACTCTCCAGAAAATCAAAAGAATCTGAAAAGAAACTCTTTAATTCCTCTGAATCATATTTTTTTACAGGTAGATTATTACATTTTTCAGCTACATTATCAGTGGAAAAACAAGAAATTATAAAAATTCCATTAGGTTCTAAAAAGTTAATTAAATTTTTCTTATAAGATTCTTGATTAGATTTTTCTTGTAAAAAATGAAAAACAGCACGATCATGCCATAAATTACCTTTTTTTGAAAATATTATATTATTTGTTAAATCTTCACATTTTAGTGAAATATTAGTAGAATCATTATTTTTTAATTTAATATTTTTATTTAAATAATCAATTGCAGTAGAACTCATATCAATTCCTATAATATTAGAGTAATCTCTATTTAATAACTCTTGAATAAGAGTGGTTTCACCACAACCAGCATCCATGATTAGTGCTGTTTTATCAGGTAAATATTTTTCAATAAGAGAGATAGAGGTAGAAGGTATTTTTTCATACCACCCAAGCTCAGTTATAGAGTTATCGTCATAAGTCATATCCCAATAATTTTTCATAAAACCTCCATAAAGAATTACTTTATACATTTATAATAGCTACTTAGTATAATATACAATATTTTTAAAAAAAAGAATACATTAAAAATACATAGGAATGACTAGAAAATAAACTTAAAATGAAGTATACTTATAATCATACTGACAATAATAATGATAACAATAATGAGAAGAGGTAAAAAATGACAAAGAAACAATTATGCATAGAAGTAATTAAGGTATTAAGAGAAAAATTTGGTCACCCTAAGTGCGCATTAAATTATACAACTCCTTTTGAACTTTTAATTGCTGTAATTTTATCTGCTCAATGTACAGATAAAAGAGTTAACATAGTAACAGAAGAGATGTATAAAAAGGTTAACACTCCAGAAGAATTCGCTAAATTATCTTTAGAAGAAATAGAAGACCTTGTTAAAAGTACAGGTTTTTATAAAAATAAAGCTAAAAGTATAAAGAATTGTAGTATTATGATTTTGGAACATTTTGGTGGAGAGATACCTAGAACAATAGAAGAGATGACTTTACTTCCAGGTGTAGGAAGAAAAACTGCAAATGTTGTAAGAGGTGAATTGTGGAGATTATCTGATGGAATTACCGTAGATACTCATATAAAGAGATTATCAAATTTAATTGGATTTGTTTCAGATGATAATCCTATTAAGATTGAAAAAGATTTAATGAAAATAGTTCCAAGAGAAGATTGGATTGATTTTGCTCATTTCCTTATTCTACAAGGGAGAGATAAATGTATTGCAAGAAGACCAAGATGTGGAGAGTGTGAAATAGCTCATTTATGCAAATATAATTTAAAAAAAGAGGGCTCAAAGTTAAAGAAAGAAATCAAAAAATAGGAATAAGAAATGTTTTATATTAAAAGAGGATAGACAGATCATAGATGATTACGTCTATCTTTTTTATTTCTAAAATTATTATTTTGAACAAGTTTTCAAAAAATAAAAAGGAGATTTTAATTGTTTTGCATATAATATAATTATGAAGTCATGTCTTGTTTTAGCTTTTAATGAATTGAATTAAGACAAGTGTGTAAATTTATTTTTAAGGAGGAAAGAGATGGGATACAAAATTACTAATCAAGTTTTTGATGACTTAGTAAAAAAAATGAGTACAACTTATAAGATTTATGCTCCAAAAAGATTTTTAAAACAGGGAAGATATTCAGACACGGATATCATAAGATATGATAGAGTTCATTCTTTAGGTGAAATTGAACATAATGAGAAATCTGACTATGCTGCAAAAGAAGTATTAAGTCCAATTACTGAGACTACTTTATATTTCACAGATACAGATTATAAAGAAACGAAAATAGTTGATGAGAGACCTATTCTTATTTTTGCAAGAGCATGTGATATTAATTCTATAAAAAGATATGATGAAATTTATTTGAAAAATGGAGGATTTGAAGATTCATACTATAAAAGAGTTAGAGAAAAGACAAAATTTATTTTAATGGAGTGTCCAGAGAAAGGTTGGGATACTTGCTTCTGCGCATCTATGGGAACAGCAAATACAGAAGAGTATGCTTTTGCAGTTAAGTTTCAAAAAGATGATGTATTAGTAGAGGATAAAAAGAATGAATTTTCTAAATATTTTTCTGATAATCAGAAGCAAAAGTATACCTTTAAACCTGTTAAAGAGAATTTAAGAAAAGTTAGAATTCCAAATATTAAAGATAAGGATATTCAAATGGCAGTAAAGTCTCTTGATTTATGGAAGGAGTTTGACAAGAGATGTTTGATGTGTGGAAGTTGTACTATAGCTTGCTCAACATGTACTTGCTTCACGTCTTACGATATGAATTATTCCAGTGATACAAATGCAGGGGAGAGAAGAAGAATAAATGCATCGTGTCATGTAGATGGATATTCAGATATGGCAGGAAATCATTCTTTTAGAAAATCTGGTGGAGAGAGAATGAGATTTAAAGTTATGCATAAAATTCATGATCATATGAAGAGATTTGGTGAACATCACATGTGTGTAGGGTGTGGAAGATGTGATGATAAATGTCCTGTATTTATATCTTTTTCAACAACAGTAAATAGACTGGCTGATGAAGTTGATAAATTAGTTGGAGGTAAAAAATAATGGAAAATATAATAATGCCATCACCATATAAAGTGTTAGCAGTTCAAAAGATGACGGATATAGAGTATTTATATCGTGTGGAGTATCCAAAGGTTAATAAAGTTCAATTTGGTCAGTTTATGCAACTTTCTCTACCGAAAGTAGGAGAATGCCCAATATCTATAACAAATTTTTCCATTAAAGAGGGCTGGTTAGAGTTTTTAATTAGGAAAGTAGGAATTGTAACAGATGAAATTTTTAAAATAAATCCAGGAGATATATTACCAATGAGAGGACCTTATGGAAAAGGTTTTGATATGGAAAATTATATTGGAAAAAAAGTTATAATTGCCACAGGTGGTTCAGGTTTAGCTCCTGTAAGATCTCTGATTAATCACATGTATAACAATCCCAAATTAACTGATAAATTTGAGCTTTTGTTTGGGTTTAAAGATTCAGACTCTATTTTATTTAGAGATGATATTTCTAGATGGGCAGAAAAAGTACCAACAATTCTTACAGTGGATAAAAGTTGTGGAATTGAAGGGGAGTGTGTAGGTTTAGTCACTGAACATATTCCACAACTTAAAATGTTTGCTGGAGATTATAGTAATGTAGAAGTTATAATTGTAGGTCCTCCTATGATGATGAAGTATACAGCTTTAGAGTTCTTAAAGTTAGGAATAAAAGAAAAAAATATTTGGGTATCTTTTGAAAGAAAGATGTCATGTGCTGTGGGTAAATGTGGGCATTGTAGAATAGACGAAACATATGTTTGTTTAGAAGGACCTGTATTTAATTATGAACAAGCGAAATATTTAATAGATTAGGAGGAGACTATGAATCATGATATTAATATAACTAAGTTAAAATTAAATTGTTTTCGTCAATCAAAAATTCCAGGAGAATTTATGCTACAGATGCGTGTTCCAGGTGGAATTATAGAGGCAAAGTACCTTTCAGATATACAATATATTGCAGAAACTTGGGGGAATGGAACTTTTCACTTAGGGATGAGACAAACTCTTAATGCTCCAGGTATAAAATTTGATGATATATCAGCTGTAAATAAATATTTAGATAGATATATTAAAGAGGTTGAAGCACATCAATGTTCTGTAGATATTGAAGGAAATGGGCAAGGATATCCAACTATAGGAGCTAGAAATATAATGGCTTGTATTGGAAATTCACATTGTGTTAAGGCTAATATAAACACACATGAACTTGCAAAGAAATTAGAGAAAAAAATATTTCCAAGTCATTATCATATTAAAATGGCTATATCAGGATGTCCTAATGATTGTGGGAAAGGACATTTTAATGATTTTGGAATAATAGGAGTTACAAAGCCAACATATATAAAAGAAAGATGTATTGGCTGTGGAAGATGTGTAAAAGTTTGTGAGCATTCAGCTACAAGAGTACTTAAACTTGTAAATCATAGAATAGAAAAAGATAGTTGTTGTTGTGTAGGTTGTGGAGAGTGTGTTGAAGCTTGTCCATCATCTGCATGGGTAAGACCTGAGCAAAAATTATATAGAGTAATACTTGGAGGAAGAACAGGAAAGCAATATCCAAGAATGGGGAAAATGTTTCTTAACTGGGTAACGGAAGATGTTGTGCTTGGAGTAATTGGAAATTGGCAAAAGTTTTCCTCTAATGTTCTCCATCATAAACCTCAATATTTACATGGAGGACATTTAATAGATAGAGCAGGGTATCAAAAATTTAAAGAGATGATATTAGATGGAGTAAAACTGAACCCTGAAGCTATGGTTGCACAAAGAATTTTATGGTCAGAAACAGAGTATAGAGCAAATATTAATGTAAGACCTATATCAGATCATCAAAGTCCAGGGGAAAATTATATTTTAGCAACCCCTTTTGATTATAATTCAGGTCACTAATAATCAATATAAACTTTATAATTATCATTATTATTAAAATTATAAAAGAGAAAGATAGTATATAAATAAAAAAGATAACTCTTTTTGATAATCATTATCGATTAGCAATTAGGGTTATCTTTTTTTATTATTTTATCTCTTTATTATTTTGATTATTTTATAAATTCTTTAAAAAATAAGTTAAAGAAAAATTCAGTTTCTTTTTCCATGTCAAAATCTTGAAATTTATCAATAACTGCATTAAAACTATCTTCATCATCTATCTTTATATTTGTAGACTCAATCAATAAAAGTAAGTGTCTCTTTGATGCACTAGATATTATTTGTCCAATCTTTGGAATATCTTTGATGTATTCATCTTTTATATACTCTTTATGATAAGAAAGGAAGTCTTCAAATAATAAGTCTCTACCTGACGAAGAACCAGCCGAAAGATTCGACTCATAATTGTCATCAAGATTCGCAAATAAAAATAGGTAAGCTCTGTCAGAGTTAAGAGTTATCCTTCTAGATATTATTTTTCTACATTTAGTTTTAAAGTCACTATCAGATTGATTTAAAGTTGTTAAAAATTTTTGTCTGCTCTGAAGAGCTTCAGCAGTAATCTCACTAAGCAGGTGTTCTTTACTTTTATAATAGTAATAAAGTCCCCCTAATGCAATATTGCAGTTTCTTGCAATATCTCTAATAGTTGTATTTTTAATACCGTTATATCCAAACATAATAGTAGCTAATCTTTTTATATAATTTTTCTTACTTTTCATAAAATCTCCATAAATATTTATTTATAACTATGATACATTTTAAAAAGAGAAAAGTCAAATAATGATTATTAAAATGATAAACAGAACGCAATTGAACATAAGTTCAAAAAAATATTGACAATTTTAAAAAAAATTGGTAGCCTACATAATATGTAAGTATTATGGAAATGTTATGTAATCATTAAGAAAAATAATTGTCATTTATGAAGAAATAAGAAAATATTGTATTGAAAATGAATTCTTATAGTGATAAAATAAATGGGAATGTAAAAAGAGGAGAAAAAAAATGAAAAAGGTATATGAATTTTTTCCAGGAGTATTAATTTCTTTTATTATCTATTTAGCATCAGAGATATTATCGAAGTACATTCCTGGTTTGGGAAGTGCATCACTGGCAATATTAATAGGGTTAGTTTTAGGTAATTTATATTTTAAAGATAAAAAATATGCAGTGGGAACAAAATTCTGTGAATCAAAATTATTAGAATATTCAATTGTATTTTTAGGAGCATCATTAACTTTTAAAACAATTCTTCAATTAGGAAGCGAAGGAATTATATATATTTTAATTTTAATGTCAGGTACGATTTATTTTTCATATAAACTGGCAAAAATGTTTGGCTTTTCAACAGAATTTAGCCTATTAATGGGTGCTGGAAACGCAGTTTGTGGTTCTTCGGCAATAGGGGCGTCTTCAAAAGTTCTAAAGTCAGGAGTTTCAGAAACAGGACTTGCTATCACAATGGTAAATTTAATAGGAACACTATTAATGTTTTTTTTACCTTTAGTGATTGTTCCAATATTTTTTTCAGGTGATGTAGTATCAGCTTCGGCTCTGTTAGGAGGAGTTTTACAGTCTGTAGGACAGGTTGTTGGTGGAGCTGCTTTAGTTGGTGAAGATGTTGTTAAATTATCAGCAGTATTTAAAATTTTTAGAATTATTCTTCTTACTGGAGTATTAATGCTATTCTCTTATTTAAAAAGTAAAAATAGTGTTCATCATTATACAGAGGAAGAAAGTGAAGAAAAACAAAAAGAAAAGCAAAAACTAAAAATATCAATACCTTGGTATATAAAAGGTTTCTTCTTAATGTGTCTACTTTCATCTTTTAATTTAATACCACAAAACATTTCGCTTTACTTAAAAAATTCAAGCAAGATATTTGAAGTTACTGCTCTAGCGGCCATTGGTCTTGGAGTAAAGTATGAAGTTATAAAGAAACAAGGTCCTAAGTCATTATTATTAGGATGTATTATTGGATTATTCCAAACTGTAGCAGCAATAGTATTAATCAATATTTTAATAAAATAAAAGTTTTTAACAAAATAAAAGGATAACAAAGAGAGGAGAAACAATGGGGAAATTAACAAATGAAGTAATTAAAAATATGCAAGATATTGTTGAAAATTGCATGGGGGATTCAACAGCAGCTTGTACATCGACTTGTCCTATGAACACAGATGTAAAAGAGTATGTAAGATTAATAGGAGAGGGGCAAGGTCAAAAAGCAATAGAAGTAATTCGTGAAAAGCTTTTTATCCCTGGAGTTTTAGGAAGAATTTGTGCTCATCCATGTGAAAAAAATTGTAGAAGAGGAGAGGAAGATCACTCTATCTCTATAGCATATTTAAAAAGATATGCTGCTGACAATTTTGATAATTCTGCTAACTGGGATATGACAAAAGAAGATTCTACAGGTAAAAAAGTAGCAGTTATAGGAGCTGGACCAGCAGGAGCTCAAGCAGCTTTAGATTTAATAAAGAAAGGTTATGCTGTAACAATATTTGAAAAACTTGATGTTTTAGGTGGAATGATGAGGGTTGGTATACCTGAATACAGATTACCAAGACAAGTAATAGATAATGAGTACTCATACTTAACTAAATTAGGTGTAGAGATTAAATTAGGTGTAGAGATTGGAAAAGATATATCTTTCCAAGATTTAAAATCTCAATTTGATGCTATTGTAGTTGCAGTTGGAAGACAAACTGGAAGAATAGATAGAAGTTTAGAAAACAGCGATGCAAAAGGTATCTTTAGTGCTGCTGAGTATTTAAAAGAGGTATCTTTAACAAGAAATTTTGAAGATGCAAAAGGTGTAGTAGCAGTTATAGGTGGTGGAGACGTTGCAATGGATTGTGCTCGTTCATCAGTTAGAGTTGCAGGAGTAGAAAAAGTTATATCAATTCCTTTAGAAGGATCATTCGATGCGATGCCATCATCTAACCATGAAATCAATGGAGCTATGGATGAAGATGTTGAATTTAAATTAGGATATGGTATCAACAAAATAGCAAGAGATCAAGAGGGAAGAGTCTGTGGAATAGAGATAAAAAAATGTATTGCTTTATTCGATGAAGAGGGAAGATTTGCTCCAAAATATGATTTAGATCAAATTGAATATGTTGAAATAAATACTTTAGTATTTGCTATAGGTCAAGGAGTAGATAGCTCTTTCGATGAGAAAAATGCTTTAGATAAAAAACCAAATGGAACATTCAATGTAGATCCTTTAACAATGCAATCTTTATCAGATGAAAAAGTTTTCGTTGCTGGAGACTGTGCATCGGCATTTATAGTAATAGAAGCTATGGCAGAAGGGCGTAGAGCAGCTAAGTCAATAGATAGATTCTTAAATGGAAAAGATTTAAAAGAGAATAGAAAGATAGAAGATGAAGGTGGATTTGCTACAAAACTATACTTACCAAAAGAGTACCTTCCTGAAGGTTGGGATGCTGCTGAGAAAGTAGAAAGAGTAGCAAACTCAGTTATTGCTAAAGAAGAAAGAAAAACAACATTTAACGAAGTAGAAAATGTATTTACAAAAGAAGAGGCTGAAAAAGAAGCTAACAGATGTTTACAATGTCAGTGTAAGCTTTGTATGAAAGAGTGTTTAATGTTAAATGAATACACAGATTGTCCAAAGCACTTATTTGAAGAGTACTTAGAAAAAGGGTATGATCATATAGATAGTAAAATTGCTTACTCATGTAATATGTGTGATCAGTGTACTTTAAAATGTCCAAAAGAGTTTAAAATAAAATCTAACTTTGCTGGAATGAGATCAGAGTATATTAAGGATAATAATGGAAAATCTCCTATGAAAGGGCATAAAGCTATTGAAGTTCACCAAGCTTTAGGATATTCAAAATTCTTTAATACAACAAATGCAGCCCCTGATTCTAAGAAAACAAAATATGTATTCTTCCCAGGATGTTCATTACCATCATATAATCCAGAAGCAGTAGGAAAAGTTTTAGATCACCTACAAGATAAATTAGGTGGAGAAGTAGGATCATTACTAAAATGTTGTGGAAAGCCACCAAAAGCTTTAGGGCAAGATGATTTATTTAAAGAGAGATTCAAATCAGTTCAAGAAGAGTTAGATAAAGTAGGAGCAGAAACTGTTATAGTTGCTTGCCAATCTTGTTATGGAATATTTGATGCTTATGCTAAGCAAAATGTAATTTCTTTATGGGAACTTTTACCTGAGATTGGAATTCCTGAATCACAAGTTGGAGTAGGAAAAGATTCAGATGTTATATTCAACATTCACGATTCTTGCTCAATAAGAACTAAGACTAAGATTCATGATGGAATCAGATGGATTGTAAGTCAACTTGGCTATAAAGTTGAAGAGTTAGAAAATTCAAGAGAGAAAACTAGATGTTGTGGATTTGGAGGAATGATTGTTCCAGCTGTTCCAGAAATTGCTAAAAAAGTAATGGAGAGAAGAGCACACGAAACAACTACAGGATTTATGATAACTTATTGTGCTGCTTGCCGTGAGTCAATGGAAAAAGGTGGAGCAGATGCTCAGCATATTTTAGATCTTTTATTTGGTGAAACTTATACAAGAGCTAGTGCAACAACAAGAAATGCTGGACCAGTAAAACAATGGGCAAATAGATATAAATCAAAATCAGAATTAAAAAAGAGAAAATAAAATAAATATAAAATAATTTAACAGATTAAAGCAATCTGTTAAATTATTAAATGATTAAAAGATAATACTAAAATTAATGGTAAATTAGTAGTAGAATTATATTAATTAAATTTTTTTAACATAAAGAAGAAACAGGGGGAGTAACAAATGAAAAAATTAATGGCAGTTGGATTATTATGTTTATCAATGTTAGCTTTTGGAAAGGATTATTCACAGTACAAATCTAATATCTTAGTAAGCCCAGAAGCAGCAAAAGAGATTATTGAGAAAGAGAAAAATGTAGTTGTAATCGATGTTAGACCTGGAGTTAAATTTATGACTGGAAATGTAAAAGGGTCATATAACTTATGGAGACCAGACATGGAACCTCAAGATAAGAGATACGGTGAGATTGGTGGAATGAGAGCTTCTCGTGAAGAGTTAGAGAAAGAGTTAAATAACATGGGAGTAACTAATGATACTACTTTAGTATTAATTGGAGATAACTTAGATGAATACAGATTATGGTGGATCTTAGATTTATATAATGGAGCTAAAAACACTAAAATAGTTGATGGTGGATTTGACGCTTTAAAAGGAACTGGAATCGCTACTAAAATGGGTGGAGAAGCAGATGCTAAGAAAGGAAACTTTAAATTCCCTAAGGAAGATAAAGATACTTTAATAACTTTTGAAGAGTTAAAGAAAAACTTAAACAACAAAGAATATGCAATAATTGATACAAGAAGTGAAGGGGAACACCTAGGAAAAGAGTTAAAGAAAGGTGCTTTCTTAGAAGGAACAATTCCTAACAGTGTATGGATTGAATGGACAAAAACTTTAGATGCTAAAAAACAAATGAAATCTTATGATGAGCTTGTTACTTTATATGAGAAAAATGGAATTACAAAGGATAAAGTAGTAGTTCCTTACTGTCAATCAGCAGTACGTTCTGCACATACAACTTTCGTATTAAAAGAGCTTTTAGGATACCCAACAGTTAAGAACTATGATGGTTCATGGATTGAATGGTCTTACGAAGCTAAAAAAGGAAATGCAGAAATAATAAACGGTAAAAAATAAACGGTAAAATGTAAGGGAGATACAAATGAATAAAGGTTTAAAAATAGCAATAGGAATTGCTATAGTAGCAGTTTTAGCATGGCTTTTAGTAAGCACAGGTGCTACAGAATACTTAACAGATAGACATAAATTGCACGGAGTAATTTCTCATTTAGGTCACTGGGGACCAATTGCATATATAGTATTGTATGCTTTAGTAACAATAACATGTATATCAGTTTTACCAATTACAATAGTTGGTGGAATGGTTTTTGGACCAGTAATGGGAGTTGTATATACTGCAATTGGGGCATCAGCAGGATTATCTTTAGCATTTTTAATAGCTAGATATGTAGCTAGAAAGCCTATTGAAGATAAATTTGGAAAGACTGAAGCATTTAAGAAAATAAATGAAGGAGTAAAAAATGAAGGGTGGTTTATTTTAGCCACAACAAGATTACTTCCAGTTTTCCCATTTGGAATTCAGAACTATGTTTATGGATTAACGCCTATAAGTTTCTTACAGTACTCTTTACTGTCAACACTGTTTATTTTACCAGGAACATCTGTGTTCATTATATTAGCAGGAGCAGTTGCATCTGGAGATACAAAAACAGCAATAAAATATTCACTAATAGCATCTTTAATATTCTTCGCTTTAACACTTATAACAAAGTTTATTGCTAAGAAAGCTAAAAAAAATGATTCTGTTAAGTAATAAAAAAAATTAATAAAAAAAATAGTAAAATTAAATTATGAGATATAGGTTAGTTATACCTATATCTCATAACTTATTAAATAAAATAAATAAAAAAATAGATGAAAATAATAGGAAAAATGATAAAATAGAAACAATAAATAAAAGTATTAAATAAAATAAGTGAATGATAAAAAAACGTATTGAAAATTGTAGAAAAAATCGTGTGAAAAACTATATAAAAAATTTATATTTAGGAGAAAAAATGAAGAAGATAGTAATTTTATTTGTTGCTTTTTTTATGTTTGGCTGTGGTGCTAAAAAAACTGAAGAAAAAACTGTAAATTTTTATATGTGGGGAGGTTCTCATCATATAAACAATTTTATAGATGAAAAAGTTTCAAAAAGTGTTATGGAAAAAGAGGGGATAACATTAAAAAGAGTTCCAGTTACCGACATAAAAGAGTCTATAAATAAACTTATTATAGAAAAAAATGCAGGAAGAAAAAATGGAAGTATAGACCTTATATGGGTAAACGGTGAAAATTTTAAGCTTTTAAAAGATTCTAAGGTTATAACAGAAAATATAAGCAGTCAATTAAAAAATGTGGCCCTTTTAAAAGATTCAGCTCAAGTAAAAGATTTTGGAGAGTCTATATTAGGTTTAGAAATACCTTGGGGAGAGGCTCAATTTAATTTTATATCGAGAACTAACGATATTCCATTTAAAGATAGTGAAACTTTAATGCAATATATAAAATCAAATCCAGGAAGATTCACATATCCTGCAGTTACAGATTTTACAGGAAGTGCCTTTGTTAGAAATATGGCAATAGATATATTAGGATATGAAAACGTTGAGAAAATGACAACAAAGGAGTTGGAGGAATCTCTTGGAAAAGTTTGGTCTTACTTTAAAGAGATGAAACCATATTTATGGAGACAAGGGGAGACTTATCCAGAATCAGAGGGGAGATTAGATACCCTTTTATCAAGCGGAGAGGTTGATGTGGCCATGGGTTACACAATTAATAAAGTTAGCTTAAAAGTTAAAACTGGAGAGTTTCCTGAAACAGCAAAAAGCTTTTTATTAGATAAAGGAACTCTATTTAATAATCATTATCTTGCAATACCAGATAATAGCCCAAATAAAAAAGCTGCTTTAGCTCTTATTGATTATCTAATATCACCAGAAGGTCAATTGTTAAAACAAAATCCTGAAAACTGGGGAGATTTAACAGTTATAGATTTGGATAAGTTAGATAATAAAGTTAAAGCTGAGTTTAATAAAATAATGGAAGATCCTAAAGTTCCAGAGATGAGTGAACTTAAAAATAAAAGAGTAGGAGAGCTATCTCCAGAGAAGACTAAAATTATAGACAGAGGATGGATTGAAAACATTGGAAAAATGTAAAAGAATATGTGCAATAATTCCATTTATAGTGTTCATGGGAATATTTTATGTCTACGGAATATATTATGGTGTAATGAATTCTTTTGGATATTATTCAGCAACAGGAGAATCATTTTTTACATGGGATAATTACACTAGAGTTATAAATGATGCAGGTTTTATAAGCTCTATCTTATTTACACTAAAAATATCTTTAATAGCGAGTTTAAGTGCATTGGTTATAGCCATATTGATACTTTATTTAATCTATATTAATATGAAATATAGATATTTTTATCCTGAAATTCTAAAAAAAATATTTGAAGCCCCTTTGTTGGTACCATACCTAATAGGGGCTTATGCTATTTTGATTACTTTTATGCAAAGAGGTATTCTAAGTAATATTTTAGTTGATGCAGGAATACTAAATTCTAGTAAAGAGTTTCCTATTCTTACGAATGATAGATCAGGTGTAGGAGTAATAATAACTTATATTTGGAAAAGTATTCCTTTCATATTGATTACTTGTACACCTCAAATAGAGAGAATAATTAATAAATGGGAACCCTTAGCAAAAGTATATAAACTCAGTGATATTAAATTTTATCAAAAGATTATACTGCCAATAATCTATCCAAGTTTACTAGGAAGTTTTTTTATAATTCTTTCGTATTTTTTAGTATCCTTTGAAACACCGTATCTTTTAGGAGTTATAAACCCAAGATCTTTAGCTGTGTATATATTTGATTTATATACAAGAGGTGGTTTAGAGACAAGAGGTATTGTTATGGCTATGAATGTAATGATGATGATGATAAATTTAACTTTAGGTTTTCTAGTTTTTAAAGTTATAAAAATGTCCTTTAAGTATAATGAGAAGGGGTGGGAATAGTGAAAAAAATTGGAATATATCTATCTATTTTTTTAGTCGTCCTATTTTTTGTCTTTCCCTTAATAGGAGTAATATTAGAAGGGGATAATATAAAAAATTGGGGTCATGTTATTCATAATTCTAAAACTTGTGAAGCTATTTATAACTCTGTAATTATATCTCTTATAGCTATTGTTATAAATATTGTGTTTGGTACTCCCGTTGCCTCTATTTTATCAAAGTATGATTTTTGGGGTAAAAAAATAGTTGAGCTTTTAGTTTTATTACCTTTAGTAATTCCAAGTTTTGTTACTACTATGGGAATTCAATTTTTATTTATAAAATTAGGATTAATAGATACAATTTTAGGTGTAGGAATAATTCATAGTGTAGTAACATTCCCATATTATATAAGAAGTATTAAAGCAGGATACAGTGTTATAAATAGAAATTATGAAAAGATGGGAAGAGTAATGGGAGCTACTTCTATGGAGATATTTTTTAAGATAAATTTACCCATGTTGCTTCCAGCTTTTATAGCAGGAATATCACTTGTTGTAATAGTCTCTTTTGCTCAATATATTATAACTCTTATTATTGGTGGAGGGGGAATACTGACTATTCCAATTTTAATGTTTCCATATATATCAGGGGGAGATATAAAAATTGGTGCAGTTTATAGTGCTGTGTATATCTTAATAAATTTGATACTTTTAATTTTTTTAGAAACAGCAATAGGAAAATTAGTAAAGACAAAAAGTAGTTCTAGGAATAAGGGGGAAGACAGTGATAGTAATTAAAAATTTAAAAAAAGTATATCAAAATTTCTCTTTAGATATAGAAAATTTTGAAGTAAACAGAGGGGAATTTGTCTCTATACTAGGACAATCAGGTTCAGGGAAATCAACTCTTTTAAATATATTAGCTAGAATAGAGACGGGATATAGTGGAGAAGTTTCCATTAATGGAGATATATCTATGGTATTTCAAGACTCTTTATTACTGCCACATCTCAATATTTTTGAGAATGTAGCTTTTGGGTTAAGAATAAAAAAAATTAATAAAAATGAGATTAATGATAGAGTTAATGACGTACTGAAAAAATTAGAAATATATAACTTAAAAGATAGATACCCAAGTGAGATTAGTGGAGGGGAGAAGCAGAGAGTTTCTATAGGAAGAGCCCTTGTAATGAATCCTCAACTGTTACTTATGGATGAACCTTTTTCAGCGTTAGATGAGAGTTTAAGAGAGAGATTGCAAGAGGTAGTAAAAAAATTACAAAGAGAACTTGGGTTAACAATAATTTTTGTTACTCATGATAGAGAGGAAGCTTTTTATTTATCTGACAGAATAGCTCTTATAAATAAAGGGAAGTTAGAACAATTTGATACTGCGATGCATCTGTATAGTATGCCAAAATCAGATTATGTATATAATTTTTTAGGTTTGGAAAACATAGTTATAAAAGATGAGCAGATGTATAGAAAAATTAAAATGTAAAGAGAGAAAGGGAGAAAAAATGTTAGACACCAAGTGTAGGAAGTATGTTCAGCCAGTTATTAAATTAGGAGCAAATCTATTTATGAAAATAGGTTTTTCTGCTAATGATGTAACAGTGTTAGCTCTGATTCTAGGGATATTAAGTGGAGTATTTATATATTTAAAAATGCCAATAGCTTCACTTATTTTACTTTGGGGCTCTGGATATTTAGATGCTGTAGATGGATCAATTGCTAGAGTGAAGGGGAGCACTCTTTTTGGTACTGTTATGGATGTAACTTTTGATAGAATTGTGGAGATTGCTCTAATTGTAGGAATAGCATTTCGTTATCCGGATCAGCAGTTAAATTTAATTGTTTTGACTTGTTCAATAATAATATCTATGACTGTATTTTTAACTACAGGAGTTATGTCTGATAAAATTAGTGAAAAATCTTTTTATTATCAAACTGGATTAGCAGAAAGAACAGAGGGATTTGTAATGTTTTCTTTGATGATAGCTTTTTCACAATATTTAAACATATTTATTATAGCTTTTTATTTAATGATATTCTTTACTGCAGGGCAAAGGTTTCTAGAGGCAAAAAGAATTTTAAATATTGAAAATGCTAGAAAATAAAAGGTTAAAAATTATTTTGATTGTTTATCTATCAAGTAAAAAATAATAGTTGACATAGTTAATAAAGAATGGTATAAAAAAGTATAGAAAAAAATAAATATTTGTAATATAAAGAACCTTTTCATAAAAGCGGGAGATGAAAAAATATGAGAGTATATTTAGATAATAACGCAACAACAAAATTAGACAGAGAAGTTTTAGACTCGATGATGCCATATATGACAGAAATTTTTGGAAATGCCTCAAGCCATCATTCTTTTGGGCAAGAAGCTGCAAAGGGAATGAATGAGTCAAGAGAGAAAATAGCAGAGCTTTTAGGGGTAACTGCAAAAGAGATAATATTTACAGGATCAGGAGTAGAAGCTGATAACTTAGCAATAAGAGGGGTAGCTAAAGCTTATAAGAATAGAGGTAACCATTTAATAACATCAGCAATTGAGCACCCAGGTGTAAAGGAAACATTTGCAGATCTTAAAAAAGAAGGTTTCGAAGTAACAGTTTTACCAGTTGATGAAAATGGATTGGTTTCAATGGATGATTTAAGAGCAGCAATAAAAGAGGAAACAATTTTAATCTCTATAATGCATGCTAACAATGAAATCGGAACTATTGAGCAAGTTGAAGAGATAGGTAAAATAGCAAAAGAAAACAAAATAATCTATCACATGGATGCAGTTCAAACTATGGGAAAAATTCCTGTAAAACCTTTAGAAATTGGAGCTGACATTGTAGTATTCTCAGCACATAAGTTCTATGGACCAAAAGGGATTGGAGCTATGTATGTTAGAAATGGTGTAAGACTTGGAAAAACAATAACAGGTGGAGGACAAGAGGGTAAATTAAGACCTGGTACTTCAAATGTAGCAGCTATGGTTGGAATGGCAAAAGCTTTAGAAAGAGCTATAGAATCTATGGATAAAAACATTAAACATGAAACTGAATTAAGAGATTATTTTGAAAAAGAGATACTTGCGAGAGTACCTGAGATAGTTATTAATGCAAAAACAGTAAATAGATTACCTGGAACATCAAGTGTTCAGTTAAGATATTTAGAGGGAGAGTCAATACTTCTTTCTTTAAACTATAAAGGTATTGCAGTAAGTTCAGGATCAGCTTGTTCATCAGATGAATTACAAGCATCGCATGTTCTTTTAGCAATAGGAGTTCCAGTAGAGTTTGCTCACGGAACAATTAGATTTAGCTTAGGAAAAGACAACACTAAAGAAGAAATAGATTATACAATAGAAGCTGTAGTAGATGTAGCTAATAGACTTAGAACAATCTCTCCTTTATGGGAAGAGTTTACTAATAAAAGATAATAAAAAGTAAATTGGAAAATTTTTGAGTTTAAAAAAAATTAAATTAATCGGAGGAAAAAATAATGCAATATACAGAAAAAGTAATGCAAAACTTTATGGAACCAAAAAATGTTGGAGTAATGGAAAATCCTGATGGATACGGGAAAGTAGGAAATGCAAGTTGTGGAGATATAATGGAAATCTTCTTAAAAATAGAGAATAATGTTATCGTAGATGTAAAATTCAGAACTTTCGGATGTGCATCAGCAATAGCTTCATCATCAGTAGCGACACAATTAGTAATGGGAAAAACAATAGAGGAAGCTTTAAAAATAACTAATAAAGCTGTAGTGGAAGAATTAGGTGGATTACCTCCAGTAAAAATGCACTGTTCAGTTTTAGCAGAGGAAGCTATCAAGTTAGCTATTGAGGATTATTTAGCTAAAAAAACTAAGTAATGCAACAAATTAATAGAGGAAAGATAAAATAAATTTAATATAACATAGATAAGGTTTTTATAGATAGAAAGTAATATCTATAAAAACCTTATTTTTATGTAGTTTATAAAAAAATAAATTAAATAAAAATTGATAATTGTAAAAAAATAGTTTAAAATAATAAGGTAAAAATACAGAGAGATTAAAGAAAATATGAGAAGGAAAAATGGTGAATTAGGATGAGAAAAAAATTAGTAATAATTTTAACTGCTTTATGTTTAGGATTAACGAGTTTTTCAGCAACAACAGAAACAACGTCAACAAAGAAAGCAGCGACAAAGGTAACAAAAACATCAGCAACAAAGAAAGTTACACCAAAAGCGAAAACAAAGGCAAAGCCAGTAGCACCTAAAAAAAAGGTAGCAACAAAAACTGCGCCAGGAAAAACTAAAGCTCAATTATCAGCAGCAGCGGCGGCAGCGGCAGCTATAGAAGCAAGTAAACCAGAATACAGATCATATTTAGTTGGAGATAAATACGGAAATATTCTTTATGGTGAGAATATGGATGAAAAATTACCTTTAGCATCAACAACAAAAACAATGACAATGATATTAGCTTTTGATGCTATAAGAAAAGGAGAAGTTTCATTACAAGATGATGTAACTATTACATGGGAAGCTGCAAGAATGGGTGGATCAATGATACCTTTAAAAGCAGGACAAGTTTGGAAATTTGAAGATTTATTAAAAGCTACAGGTATCCATTCAGCAAACAATGCAGCATATGCAGTTGCTATACATGTTGGAAAAGATATAGATTCATTTGTTAAGAGAATGAATGATAAAGCAGAAGAAATTGGAATTGGAAGCGAAGTAGAGTTTAATACTCCTGCAGGATTACCACCAAAAATGACACAAAGACAGATGGACGCTGGAACAGCAAGAGGGATGTACAGAATTATGTTAGAAGCTAACAAATATCCTGAGTATATAGCAATAGCTGGAACTAAAAATGCTAAAATAGCTGATGACACTGTTTTAATAAGAAGTAAGAACCACCTTTTAGGTAAGCAAGGTATATATGGGCTAAAAACAGGTTACCATGGAACTTCAGGATATAATATCCTAGTTATGGGTGAACAAGATAACTTGACTCTATTCTATGTTTTACTTGGAGGACGTTCAGCTAAAATAAGAGACCAGAAAGTATTAGACTTAGATGATAGAACAAGAGAAAAATATGCTGAGCAAGAAATTGTAAAGAGAGATATAGCTCTTGCAGAAATTCCAGTAGAAACAGGAAAGAAAGCTCTAATATCAGCTTATCCAGCTGAAGACTATATAAAAGTTGTTAAAAAAATGGATAACGTAAGTGTAAAAATAGAAAGACAAGAAAAAATAAAAGCTCCTGTATTAGCAGGAACAGAAGTTGGAAAGTATAAAGTAGTAATAGATGGAGATGTAGTACACGAAGGAAAACTTATTGTAAATGAGGCAGTAGAAAAAAAGAGCCTTTGGGATAGATTTTTAGAACTATTTAACTTTTAATTTCTATCCCTAGTTTCTAATTTATAATCAGTAATTATTAGCTTAAAACTTAAAATTTAGAACGTAGAGTTTAGGATTTAAGATTTAAAACTTAGAGCTTAAAATTAAATAAGAATTTTAGTTTTAGTTATTAAAGTATGATTGTAATAAGATTCATAGGCACTTAATTAAAGAAAATATGACTAGTTGGTGGTAATTATCTGTTACCACCACTTTTTATAAGGGGAGATAAAAAAATGAATAAAGTTTTATTAAAAAATTATTTTTTTAATATATTAATTGTTTTTACAAATGTAATATTTCCTTTGCTTCTTTTTCCATATGCCTCAAGAGTTCTATCTCCAGAGCAATATGGAAAATATAACTATGCAATATCTATAGCTAGTTACTTCATAAGTATAGCAAATCTAGGAGTTCAATCTTATGGACTTAGAGAATTGGCAAAGGTTAGAAACTCCGTTGAAGACTTGAGTAAGAAATTTAGTGAGGTATTTTTCATAACTTTTTTATCCAGTATGCTTAGTACGATTACATATGTTGTTTTAATTTTAACTGTAAAAGAATTGAGAAATGAGTTAGTATTATTTACTATAGTAGGACTTACAATAGTTACATCTTTTATGAACCTAGATTATCTTTTTGTAGCTCTAGAAAATCATAAAAGAAGAACTATGAGACTTTTAGTTACAAGGGTGTTATCTTTAGCATTCTTATTCTATTTAGTTAAAACAGAGCAGGATTACAAGATATTTACTGCTATAATGATCTTGCCTGAAATATTTGTAAAAATATTAGATATATATTCTATTAGAAGTTATTTAAAACTTAAATTTAGTGAACTAGATTTAAGGGGGCATATGAAACCTTTACTTATAATCTTTTTCTATATATTGTCTCAAACAGTGTATATGAATTTAGATTCAACGATGCTAGGAAGTATGAAAGGGAATGAGTCTGTAGGATATTACTCTGTAGCTATAAAAATGGCGAAAATTGTACTACCTTTAGTAAGTTCACTAGGGGTTGTTTTATCTCCTAGAATAATAGAAAGTATAAAAAATGGGGAAAAGAATAAAATTTATCAAGATATGGATCTATGCTTGAACTTTATCTTTTTTGTTACAATTCCAGCAGTATTTTTAATGTTTATAGTTTCTGATAATATGGTTTTAATGTTTTCAGGTGCAAAATATGTAGAGGCAATACTACCTATGAGAGTGATGCTTCCTATAATTATATTTATAAGTATTAGTAGTTTTGCTTCAGGGCAAGTTTTGATTCCAACAGATAATGAGCAGAAGGTTTTAAATGTTGCAGTGGTAGGAGTATTATTGAATTTAGTTCTAAACTTTGCATTGATTCCTAAATATTCTATATTAGGGGCAGCTGTAGCCACACTTTTTGCAGAATTTATAGTATATGTTTTAAGAGTAAAAGAAGTTAAGAAAGTCTTTATAGATTATAAAATGTTTTCTAGGGAAAGATTTAATTATATAACTGCAGGGGTATTGTCTTTTTTAGTTGTTGGAGGCTTAAAAATTAGTGTTTTATCTGAACCGAATTTTTTAAATTTTATGGTCTTATCAATTATATATGCAGTGATATATTTAGCTGTTTTATTTATAAAAAAAGAGTATTTCCTGATTGAGGGGTTAAATATATTAAATAAAGTTATTAAAAAAAGGGGTTAATAATGGGGGAAAGATTTTTGAGAAAAATATCTGATTCTATAATTAATATGGATGAAGATAACATAGAGATGATACTAGAAGAAGCCCTAGATAATGGAGTTCCCATGGAAGATATCTATGAAATAGGTCTTAATAATGGGATGCTTGAGGTAACTAAGAAGTTTGAGAATAATGAATATTATGTCTCTGAAGTTATAGTTTGTGCAGATACTCTTAATAAAGGTATAAAATATTTAAGAGCTAAAGGTGGAGAAAGAAAAATTGATGGGCCTAAAGTTCTAATAGCTGTTGTTGAGGGAGACTTTCATGAAATAGGGAAGAACATAGTTAAAATAATGTTTGAAGCAGCAAACTTTGATGTAATAGATTTAGGAGTAAATCAAACATCTGAGGATATTGTTAAAGCTGCAATAGAAAATAGAGTAGAAATAATAGCTCTATCAACTATGATGACAACAACTATGGGAAAAATGAAAGAGATAATAAGTATTGTTGAAAAATCTGAGTTAAAAAATAAAGTTAAAGTTATAATTGGTGGAGGGTGTATTAGTAATAAATATGCTCAAGAAATAAGTGCAGATGGTTATTCTAAAAATGCTATTGAAGCTGTAAAGCTAGTTAAAAATTTAGTTCAGAGGGGTTAATCATGAGAAAAAAAGCATGGAAAGATATGACGATGTTAGAATATATAAACAGTGAAAAAAGAGGCTTTTTTATTCCGGATATGGGGACAAATGGACTTGAACTTATAGGTGGCTGTACATTGTATGAAGTTTATGAAAATCCCTTGAAACAATTGGAACTTGCTAAAAGAATGGATGAAGTATTCAATGGAGATTTTGTTTATACAGCTTGTGACGGAATGGTATTTTGTGAAGCTTTAGATATGGATATAGTTAAGCCAGATGATGATTTTCCAAGTGTACTCAGTCACCCTTTTAAAACAATAGAAGATATAGAAAGAATAAAATATTTAGACCCTTATAAAGATTCTAGAATGCCTACAAATCTTGAAAGTATAAAATTATTATCAGAAAATATGGACAAGCCTGTATATGAAGCTATACTAGGACCTTTTACTTTAGCTATTCAAATGGCAGGAGCTACACATCTATTAGGAGAGATAATAAGAAATCCTAAATTTGTAGAAAAAATATTAGAGTTTACAACAGATCTTATAAGAAGATATGCTATAGCTGCTGAAAAATCAGGTGCAAACTATATTATGTTATCAGAACCAGGTGCAGTAACTCTAAGCCCAGAGAGATTTGAAAAATATGTTGTACCTAATGTAAATAAAATTTTAGATAGTGTTAATACATGGAAAGGGATGCATATTTGTGGAGATACAACATTTTTAATAGATTCAATTTTAAAATGTAATATAGATGCTATTAGTCTAGATCAAGTATTAGACTATGAAAAAATTGCCCCTTTAATACCAGAGGATATGGTCCTTATAGGAAATCTTGATCCTGTTGATTTAGTAGGACGGGGAACTGTTGAGGAAATTGAGAGAGAGGCTAAACTTTTAAAGAAAAAAATGAAAAATTATAAAAATTACTTATGTGGCCTAGGCTGTGATTGCTTAAATGATACTCCAGTAGAGAATCTACAGAAAGTAATAGAAGTAGCTAAAAGTGAGTATTATGAATAAGAATGATTTTAAAATAGAAGAGAGGCTTAAAAATGTGGAGTTTAAAGATATAAAATTTGATGAAATAGAATTTAATGATATAGATTCAAAATATATAAGTGAAAAGGTATTGGAGAATAAAGCAACAATTATTAAGTTTTTAGGATATGGAAGCAAAGAAGTGCCGCTTTCTATATATAAAAAGATAGATAAGGTTGTTTCTGATATAGAAAACTTACTAGATATTCAATATGAGTATAAAGTTTTTCCAGATTATGCTTTTGCAATTTATACTGTTGGAAATGTAGTGGAAGAAAAAATAAAAGAATATATGGAGAGTAAAGAGATGATGAACTCTCTAATATTGGACAAAGCAGCTGTAGTAGCCTTGGATTGCATAAAAGATGCGATTATAAAAAAAATAGAAAATGAAACTAAAAAATTTGTAGATGATGAAATTTACCCATCTTCTGCAAATTTTTCTATAAATAATCAAAAAATAATTTTAGAATCTATGCAATTTATAGACAAAATCAAAATAAATGAGTATTTCCAACTGTTTCCAATAAAAAGTGTAGGAGTGAAGTTTAATTTGTCTACATGTAAGAAAGAGTATAATAGATGTAGAAATTGTGAGAATCCCTGTGAAAATAGAAAAAAATAAAAAAACTTTAAAAAAAAAGAAAAAAAGTGTTGACGGAAATTGGTGGTTATGGTAAGATAATTCTTGTCCACGAGAGAAACGTGAGACGCTTAATAAGGACATTAACAACAGAATAGAGAGCAAATCAAAAAGTTATGTTTAAGAGGTCACCACCGATTAAACTAACGAATCTAATAACAAACTTTCGAGTTTGTGAGTGGCTGACTAGTCACTATAAAAAGGTGTAAATTAAAAGTAACAGTTTTAAACTGAAGCTATAAGATTGAATGAAGAGTTTGATCCTGGCTCAGGATGAACGCTGACAGAATGCTTAACACATGCAAGTCAACTTGATTTATGGTTTCGGCCGTAATGATGGTGGCGGACGGGTGAGTAACGCGTAAAGAATCTGCCCTTTAGTCTGGGATAACATCGGGAAACTGGTGCTAATACCGGATATTATGGAATCTCCGCATGGAGGTACTATGAAAGCTATATGCGCTAGAGGAGGACTTTGCGTCCCATTAGCTAGTTGGTGAGGTAACGGCTCACCAAGGCGACGATGGGTAGCCGGCCTGAGAGGGTGATCGGCCACAAGGGAACTGAGACACGGTCCTTACTCCTACGGGAGGCAGCAGTGGGGAATATTGGACAATGGGCCACAAGCCTGATCCAGCAATTCTGTGTGCACGATGAAGGTCTTCGGATTGTAAAGTGCTTTCAGTAGGGAAGAATAAATGACGGTACCTACAGAAGAAGCGACGGCTAAATATGTGCCAGCAGCCGCGGTAATACATATGTCGCAAGCGTTATCCGGATTTATTGGGCGTAAAGCGCGTCTAGGCGGTTTACTAAGTCTGATGTGAAAATGCGGGGCTCAACTCCGTATTGCGTTGGAAACTGGTAGACTAGAGTACTGGAGAGGTGGGCGGAACTACAAGTGTAGAGGTGGAATTCGTAGATATTTGTAGGAATGCCGATGGAGAAGTCAGCTCACTGGACAGATACTGACGCTAAAGCGCGAAAGCGTGGGGAGCAAACAGGATTAGATACCCTGGTAGTCCACGCCGTAAACGATGATCACTAGGTGT
>JBOFJQ010000038.1:0-7444 GCA_051656905.1 Fusobacteriaceae bacterium
AAATGGTAATGCCAGGAGATAACATCGAGATGACAGTAGAATTAATCCACCCAATCGCAATGGAAACTGGATTAAGATTCGCTATCAGAGAGGGTGGAAGAACAGTTGCTTCTGGAGTAGTTGCAGAAATTACTAAGTAATTAACCTTGAGCAGCTTTTATTAGATGCTAAAGAATAGAGATATTATAAGCGGTTAGAGTTGAAAAACTTTAACCGCTTTTTTCATTAAAAAATATAAAAAAGAAATCAGAAAATTAATTAGTAAAAATAAGGGGAATATTATCAATAAAAATAGATAAGGAAAGTAAAATATGTTACAATGTGGTAAAATAAAATTATAGAATGGTGGAGTTATGGAAGAAGTTATAAAAAATTTAATTAAATTAAATTTTATGGGAATAGTAGTAGCAGTTACAGCGTTTTTAGTAGGACTAAAGTTTCCGGATTTTGATTTTAAATTAAAGTTACAGCATAGAAATATTTTAACTCACAGCCCTTTTTTAGTTTTTATATTTTTATATTATTACATGAAAGAACCAGTTGAAATTACTAGATATTTTATAATCGGGTTTTCACTAGCAATTGGGATACACTTGATATTTGATCTTTTCCCCAAGGGATGGGGTGGTGGAGCACTTCTTAAAATACCAATAGTGAGATTACAGTGCAATCCTATTTTAACTCAGAATCTATTAAAAATATTTATAATAATCTCATTAGGTATCTCAATAAAGTACACAAGAGAAGTTACAGAGTTTTTATTGATTTTATTTTTAGGAACTTTTACAATATTAAAACATATGAAAAAAGAAAAAAAATTAATTAGACCTCTATTTTTATATTTGATTTTCTTCGCTTTTTTAGGAAGTTTTAAGTATGAAAGTGTTCATACTTACGTTGTTAAAAATTTATATATCGGAATAGAAATGGTACATAATATCATCAAGTAAAAGGGTGTACACACATAACACTCTTGACACTATACAGTTGCAAGTTATATAATTAATTAGGTGTAAATATAAATGAAGAAAGGAGTAAAAATGAAAGAGTTAGAAGTTTTGAAAAAAAATGCCAACGAAATTAGAAAATCTATCATTACAATGGTAAGTGAAGCTAAGTCAGGACATCCAGGAGGATCTTTATCAATTGCAGATATACTTTCTGTTTTATATTTCCAAGAGATGAGAATTGATCCTAAAAACCCTAAGGATCCAAACAGAGATAGATTTATTTTATCTAAAGGACATGCATCTCCAGCAATATATTCAGCTTTAGCTGAAAGAGGATACTTTTCTAAAGATTTATTACCAACTTTCAGAAGATTTGGTTCTATCCTTCAAGGGCATCCTGATATGAAAAAAGTTCCAGGGATAGATATGTCTACAGGTTCTTTGGGACAAGGTCTTTCTGTTGCTAATGGAATGGCTTTATCAGCAAGAATGTCAGGGCAAGATTACAGAACTTATGTAGTTATGGGTGACGGAGAGGTTCAAGAAGGTCAAGTTTGGGAAGCAGCTATGACTGCAGCACACTATAAACTTGATAATATTTGTGCAATTTTAGATAATAATAATCTTCAAATAGATGGAAACTGTGATAAAGTTAAAGGGATTGAACCACTTGATAAAAAATGGGAATCTTTTGGATGGAATGTAGTTAAAGTTGATGGGCACAAAATAGAGAGCATCATATGTGGATTAGAAGCTGCTAAAGCTTGTAAAGGAAAACCAACAATCTTAATAGCTTTAACTGTAAAAGGAAAAGGCGTTTCTTTCATGGAAAATGTTTGTGAATTCCACGGTGTAGCACCAGATAAAGATCAAACAATAAAAGCATTAGATGAATTAAATAGAGCAGAGATTTAATAGGGGGATAAAATGGCAAAAAAATCTACAAGACAAGCTTATGGTGAAGCTTTAGTTGAGCTTGGAAAAATAAATAATAATGTGGTTGTTTTAGATGCTGATTTAACTAAATCTACTAAGACAGCTCTATTTCAAAAAGCATTTCCAGAAAGACATATAAACGTAGGAATTTCTGAAGCTGACTTAGTTGGAACAGCAGCGGGATTAGCAACATGTGGAAAAATAGCTTTTGCTTCTACTTTTGCAATGTTTGCAGCAGGAAGAGCATTTGATCAAATAAGAAACTCAGTTTGTTATCCAAAGTTAAATGTAAAGATAGCTCCAACTCATGCAGGAATCTCTGTAGGAGAAGATGGAGGATCACACCAATCTGTTGAGGATATAGCTCTTATGAGATCTATACCTGGAATGGTAGTATTATCTCCAGCTGATGCAACAGAAACTAAAAAAATGGTTTTTGCAGCAGCAGAATATGAGGGACCTGTATACATTAGAATGGGAAGATTAGACACAGAAGTTCTTTTTGATGAGGCTAATTATGAATTCCAAATAGGTGTAGCAAATACAATTAAAGAAGGAAACGACGTTACAATAGCAGCTACTGGACTTATGGTAGAGCAAGCTTTAAAAGCTGCTGAAACTCTTGCAACTGAAGGGGTTTCTGTTAGAGTAATAAATGTAGGAACTATAAAACCTTTAGATGGTGAAACTATTTTAAAGGCTGCTCAAGAGACTAAGTTTATAATTACAGCTGAAGAGCACTCTGTAATTGGTGGATTAGGTTCAGCAGTATCAGAGTTTTTATCAGAAACACACCCAGCACTTGTGAAAAAATTAGGAATATATGACAAATTTGGACAAAGTGGAAAAGGTGAAGAATTATTATTAAAGTATGAATTAACTGCAGAAAAACTTGTTTCTATGGTAAAAGAAAATTTAAAATAATAAATTTTTATAATAAAATTATGTTAAAGGCGGACTAGTTTCGCCTTTAATTCTATATTTTAATTTTTTATAATTAAATAACTCAATGTAATTGTTTTTAGAAAAAATTAAAATATAAAAAGGAGGGAATATGATAAAAAATAAAAATAAAAATTTCTATATTTTGATATATGTTTTTTTTCTAATTAATCTATTTGTGTCTTTAGTTTTTAATTTAACAGAATATAGAGAAAAATTAAAAAATAAAAATATAATTCAGATAGAGTTATCAGACAAATTAGAAAAGGAAAGAATAACTGAAATAGAAAAAAATGTCATAGGTATAAAAGGGGTTATTTCAACACGTTTTTACTCTAAAGAAGAGTCCTTAGAAAAAATAACAAAAGAGTTAAATATCTCTATAGCATCTAATAATAATCCTATATCAGATATACTTATTTGCTATATTGACCCAGAAAAAGGTAATTTAAAAAGTGTTGTGGCAGAATTAGAAAAAGAAAAAGATACAACTGGCATATACTATGATGAGAAAAAGATAAATTTTAATATTGAAGATTTAAAAAATTTAAAAACGATTATTGTTATGAATGTAATAGTAATTTTAATACCATTAATATTGACTGTTTTTAGTTTATATAAAGATATGATTTATAATTATAGTTTATATTTTTACCTTGTTTCAAAGGATAAAGAAAAAGCTGAAAAAAGAGCTAAAAAAGTGAGCTTTCTTCCAATGGTAGCATCTAATATTATAGGTAGTTGCCTATATTTTGGTATTTACATGGGATTGTATAAGACAGTTTTTCAAGGCAATATTATATCTGTACAACAATTTTTTCAAATTGTTTTAAAGGTTAATATTGTACTTATTTTATTAGTTGGGTTTATACCTAAAAGAATTTTTGAAAAATAAAATTAGTTCCAAAGGGATGGATAAATCATGAATATAAAAAAAATAGGAATTCTTATTTTTACCTTATTTTTTTTAACTTCCTATGGAGCTGCAAATGTAAATACAGCCAAAAAGGAATTAAAAGCTATTGAAAATAAGATACAGGACCAAAATACAAAAATAAAAAAGATTGATAATCAGAAAGAAAGTATAGAAGTTCAAATAAAGAATAATGAAAAAGATATAGAAGAGATAAAAAAAGATCAAAAAAAATTGCAAGAAGAGATAAAGGAAGTAAGAAAAAGTTTAGCATCAAATAAAAAAGAGTTAAGGCTCAATGATAATGAACTAAAAAAAATGCAAATGATTCAAAGAGCTAATATTATAGCTTGGAATAGATATTCTACAAATAATTTAGAAGGGGAAGTTTCTGAAATTGATAGATTAAGTGTTGTGAGACTAGTGTCGATGAATATGAAAAATATCGAAGAGGTACAAACTATTGTTGTAGATATAAAAAAAGATACACAGGATATCGAAAAAAAGAAAAAATCCCTAGAGAACTTAAATTACAGATCGAATCTTAATGCAAAAAAATTAAATAGAAAAATAGTAGAGCAAGAAAATTTAGTAAAAAAATTAAATAAAGAAAAAATTGGACGTCAATCTATTGTTTCTGATTTAAAAAAGAAAAAACAAAGAATAGAAAGAGAGATAGAGAGAATTATTTCTAGTAGAGCTAAAAAATCAACTACACCTGTAAAATATACAGCTGCAAAGAAGGGGATTGGTCGTTTAGGAAAACCTTTAAATGGACCAATTGTTGTAGGGTATAATCAGAAAAAAAATGGAATATCAATAAATGGAATTGAAATTAGAGGGGAGTTAGGGTCTACAATAAAATCTTCATCTAAAGGAAAAGTTATATATTCTGATGATTTTCAAGGTTTAGGAAAAGTTGTAATGATCGAGTATGGATATAATTTAATAGGGGTTTACGGAAACTTAATATCCACTAATGTAAAAGTTGGCGATATGGTAGCAAAAGCAGAAAATATAGGGGTATTAGGGTATTCAAATGATGGTCAACCAGATCTTTATTATGAAGTTAGATTTAACTTAAAACCAGTTGATCCAGAATCATTTTTTTAGTTAAAAAAATGGAATTGAAGGAGAAGGAATGAAGAGATGCTTTATATTTTGTAATACTGAAAAAAAAATAGCAGGAGAGTTTTATCTTGAATTAATAGAATATTTAAAAAAGAAAAAAAATGAAATAATAATTGTAGATAATATGGAATTTGCAGATTTTATTATAATAATAGGTGGAGATGGTACTTTTTTAAGAGCTTCTAAACAAATTATAAATAATCCCAAGATAGATATTTTAGCTATTAATGCAGGAAGTTTAGGTTTTTTAACAGGGATAAAAATAGAGGAAGCCTTCATTCATATAGAGAACTATTTGAAAGGTGAGTATATTTTAAAAGTTAGAAAAATGCTAGAAGTGAATGTTAGAGAAAAAAAATATTATGCACTAAATGAAGCAGTTATATCAAAAGAGGGAGTTATGAGTAAACTTTTAAGAATATCTGCATTTGATAATGGCAACTATATTAATACATATAGAGGGGATGGACTTATTGTAGCCACTCCTATAGGGTCTACAGCCTATTCTCTTTCAGCTGGTGGACCAATCATATCCCCGGGCTTAGAAGTTGTTATTTTGACCCCTATAGCCCCTCATAATCTTTCTATGAGACCACTTATAATATCAGGAAAGGATGAACTGACATTTCGTATAGAGGACAAAGATAGAAAAGGGTATGTTGTAATTGATGGAGATGATTATATAGATATTCATGACCAGGATATAGTTTCTATAAAATATTCTGATAAAAAAATAAGACTAGTTTTACCAAAAAAAACTGACTATTACTCGATTTTAAGAGAGAAGCTAAAATGGGGAGATAAATTATGTTAAAAGAGTTAAAAATAGAAAATTTAGCTATTATAGATAAATTAGATTTAGAATTTAAAGAAGGTTTTATCTCTTTAACTGGAGAGACAGGAGCTGGAAAATCTATAATTTTAAGTGGAATAAATTTACTTATAGGTGATAAAGGTAGTGTAGATATGATTAGGGATGGAGCTGAATCCCTACTTGCGCAAGGTGTTTTTGAAATTACAGATGAACAGGTAAAAGAGCTTAAAAATTTAGGAATAGATATTGATGATAACGAAGTTATTGTAAGAAGAAGTTTAGATAGAAATGGAAAGGGAAAAGCATCTATAAATAATTTGAGAGTGCCAATGAGCAGTTTAAAAGATATAATGTCTGCCCTTGTTGATATTGTTGGTCAACATTCTCATCAGATGTTATTACAAAAATCTAATCATATAAGACTTTTAGATAAATTTTTAAGAGCAAATGGCGTAGAATTAAAAAAAGAAATTGAAACTAAATATTATAAATATCATAAAATTTCCGAAGAGATAAAGCATATTGAGAGCAATAAAAAGGAGATTTCAGACAAAAAAGAGTTGTATGAATTTCAACTATCTGAAATAAATGAAATTGCTCCTAAAATGGGAGAAGATACTAGTTTAGAAGATGAGTATAAAAAACTTTTTAATGCTGGAAAAATAAAAGAAAAGATAGAAAATGCTAGTATATTTTTAAAAAATGGAGAGATAAATGCTCTTAATTTTATAAATAATTCAAGAAAAGGGATAGAATTACTTTCTAAGTATGGAAGTGAATTTCAAGAGATTTCAGAAAGGTTGGAAAAGGTCTACTATGAACTTGAAGATATAGTTGATGTTATATCTGATATAGATGAAGGCATAGACTCCGATAATAATCATCTAGAGGTAGTTATTACAAGATTAGATAAAATAAATAAGTTAAAATTGAAGTATGGAAGCTCAATTTCAGAAATATTAGAGTATAAAGAAAAAATTGACTTAAAATTAAAAGAGTTTGATGAAAGTGGATTTGAAGTTGAATCATTAATAAAAGAGCAGACTAGGATTTACAATGAATATATGGAAAAAGCTAAAAAATTAACAGATATTAGAAAAAATGTAGCTAAAGACATAGAAAAGAAGCTTCAGGAAGAGTTATTTTTATTAAATATGAAAGAAGCTAAACTTATGATAAAATTTGAAGAGTTAAAACATATGACTGGTTCAGGAATGGATTCGGTTGAATTTTATATTTCTACAAATTTAGGACAAGAACCAAAACAGTTAGTAAAAATAGCTTCTGGTGGAGAAATAAGTAGAATTATGTTAGCTTTAAAAGTTATTTTTTCTAAGGTGGATAATTTAGCTATGATTCTTTTTGATGAGATAGATTCAGGTGTTGGAGGAGAAACTGTAAAAAAAATAGGGGATAAACTTAGAGAGATAGGTGAGAATTCACAACTTATCTGTATAACACACTCTCCTGCTATTGCAGCAAAATCACAGCAACAATTTTATATAGAAAAATTTGTTTTAGATGGAAAAACAGTGAGTTCAGTAGTAGAATTAGATAAAGAATCAAGAATAAAAGAGATAGCAAGAATGCTTGCAGGTGAGAATGCTTCACAATCAGTAATGGAGCACGCTAAGGAGTTATTAAATGCAAAATAATATAGAGCTTATTTATACCTATATTGAGTCATTAAGTAGAGAAAAAAAAATATCTCAAAATACAATTGAAGTTTATCAAAAAGAGATTGGTGAATTTATAGAT
>JBOFJQ010000039.1:0-38792 GCA_051656905.1 Fusobacteriaceae bacterium
ATAATTATTTTAGGAGGATATTTTTGAGAAAACAAAATACAGAGTTATTAGTAAAGGCTCCCAATGAACTTATGAAGTTCCTAATTGAGAATCTGCCTTCTCATAACAGAAATAACATAAAAACTTTACTATCAAAACAACATATTTCAGTAAATGAGCAAACTATTACACAGTTTAATCACCCATTAAAACCAAATGATCAAGTTTCTATAAACTGGTCAAAATCTAGAGATTCAGTTACTATAAGAGGATCTAAAGGTGTAAAAATTATATTTGAAGATGATTATATTGTTGTAGTTGAAAAAGATTCAGGTCTTCTTTCTATGGCTACTGATAAAGAAAGAGAAAAAACAGCATATTCAATACTTAAAGAGCATGTTAAAGCTAAAGATTTTATGAACAAAATATTTATAGTTCATAGATTAGATAGAGAAACTTCTGGAGTTATGATTTTTGCTAAATCAGAAGAAATTCAACAAAAATTACAAGCTAACTGGTATGAAATAGTAACAGAAAGAAAATATTTAGCTGTGGCTGAAGGGGTTTTAGAGAAAAAAGAGGGAATTATTGAATCTTACTTAAAAGAAAATAATGCTCTAGTTACTTTCTCTAGTAAATCTGATTCAAATGGTGGAAAATTAGCTATTACAAAATATAAAGTTTTAAAAGCATCTAGAACTCACTCTCTTGTAGAAGTTGATATTCACACTGGAAGAAAAAACCAAATCAGAGTTCACTTAAGTTCTCTTGGTCATCCTATTGTTGGAGATAAAAAATATGGAGCTAGAGGTAAAAACTTCTTAGGACGTTTAGGTCTTCATGCAAGTACAATAAGATTCAAGCACCCTATAACAGGGGAAGAGATGCTTTTTGAAGCGCCTATGCCTACTGTTTTCAGAAAATTATAATCAATAAATAATAAAAATGCACTTAATTCTAAAATGAAGTTAAGTGCATTTTTTATTCTAATTTTTTACAATTTTTTACAATTGTTTAATATTTTTTAATTAATTCTAAGAACTCTTCACCATACTTATTAAATTTAACTTCTCCTACTCCATTTATATCTAACATCTCTTCTTTAGTTTTTGGAATAAATATAGCAAACTCTTTAAGAGTTTTATCTGGGAATATCATATATGGTGGTAATTTATATTTTTGCGACATATCCTGTCTAAGGAAACGTAATTTTTCAAATAATTCTTCATTAACTTTAGAATCTACATGTATATGTTTTACTACTTTACTTACTTTTCTTTTTAATTCTGACTCTGATTTTATAAATTCATAAGCTTTTTTTGTTAAAGTCAGAACTGGAAATTGTCCTGGAGTTACAGATAAATATCCATCTCCAATAAGAAAATCTATTAACATTCTTATCTCTTCAATTTTATAACTTTTAAGCATTCCATAAGTTGATGCACTGTTTAAACCAAATTGCAAAACCTGTTTGTTACTAGATCCTTTTAAAACTAGAGATATTGTACTGGCACCATATCTCTCTTTAGTTCTTCCAATACAAGAAATTATTATCTTAGCCTCTCTAGTTACATCCTCTTCATCTCTTTCATCTAAGCATACACTACAATTTTGGCAATCTTCTATCTTATCATCTCCAAAATATTCAAGTATGTGTGAACGTAAACAACTAGTTGTTCTACAATAGTTTTCCAAAGCTTGTAACTTATCGTATTTAATTTTTTTTATTGCCTCTGTTGTATATTCATTGCCATTATCAATAAACATTCTTTGAAGTAACACATCTTTAGCTGCATAAATTAAAATACATTCAGAGGCTAGTCCATCTCTTCCTGCTCTTCCTGCTTCTTGATAATAACTTTCTAAATCTTTTGGCATATTATTATGAATAACCCACCTAACATTTGATTTATCAATTCCCATTCCAAAAGCATTTGTAGCTACAACTATATCCACCCTATCATATAAAAAATCCTCTTGATTTTTTGTTCTCTCTTTATCTGAAAGTCCTGCATGGTACATTCCTACTTTATATTTTTTAGAAAGTTCTTTTTGAATAGATTCACACTCTTTTCTTGTTGCTACATATATAATCCCTATCTCACCTTTATGCTTCTCTATAAATTCTTTTATATACTTCATATTATCTATATTTCTAATTACAGAAAAAGTTAAATTAGGTCTATCAAAACCATTTTGAAATACATTAGCCTTTACTTTTAGAGTTTTTATTATATCCTCTTTTACTTTTGGTGTAGCTGTTGCTGTAAAAGCTGTAACTATAGGCCTTACTGGTAATGATTCTATAAAAGGAGCTATATTTAGATAGCTCGGTCTAAAATCGTGACCCCACTGAGATATGCAATGAGCCTCATCTATAGCAACTTGAGATACTTTTGTCTTTGAAATAATAGACAAGAAAAATTCATTATCTAATCTTTCTGGAGCAACATAAATTATCTTATAGAACCCTTTTAATATATTGCTACTTATCTCTTTAAATTCCTTTGAAGTCAAACTACTATTTATATATGTTGAACTTATTCCATAGTCATTTAAGTTATCAACTTGATCTTTCATTAAAGATATAAGAGGAGATATTACTAAAGTCACTCCTGGTAATAATATCCCTGGTACTTGGTAACAAATTGATTTTCCTCCACCTGTTGGTAATATTCCTATTGTATCGCAATTGTTCAATATACTTTCTACAATTTCATCTTGTCCTTTTCTAAAATTATCATATCCAAAATATTTTTTTAATATTTCTTTAGCTTTTTCTAACATTAATATTACCTCATTTATCTCTTATTTTTTTCTCTAAACGTATTTATTTTTTTTGTTAACTATATTATACCCTAATTTTCATATAAATAAAATTTAATAAATTTTATTTATATTTTTTAATAATCTCTTTAATATTTTTAAAGGAATGCTATAATAACTTACGTATTGTTTATAAAACAAATATTTTTATTTTAGTGGAGGAACATTCATGGAATTAAAATCAATAACAGTTACAAACTGGAAATCTATTACTCATACTAAAATTCTTTATAAAAATCTTTTAATTTTTATAGGTGCAAATAATTCTGGAAAATCTGCCCTTATGTCTGCTCTTATTTTCTTTGTTAATCCAGTTAATTTTACAAAAGATTATTTAAATAATCCTAATTTACCATTCAGAATATCCTTGGAATTTATTTCTGATAACAACATTTTAACTGAGTTAATTATAGAAAAAGAGATTAATAATGATATCCTTATTTTTAAAATTAACAGTACTGGTACTGAAGAAATAATTACTCATGAAGAATATCTTAATATTCTTGGTAATCTTACAATTTTAGAGATTTCAACTTATTCAAAAGTTCCAAGAGATAGTGCTAGTTTATTTATAAAAAAATTAATTCATTATTTAGAAGTAAACTATTCACATATCGATATTTCTCATGATTTTTTAAAGGAAAAAAAGTTAAATCTAGAAAATACTCATATAAACAAATCTAGTTCTAGGCATGTTATTTTTGAAACAATTAAATATTTCAATAATTTTCTTCAAAATAACAACATTGAAACAGTTAATAAAATTTTTATTTTTTTAGAAAATCCTGAAATTTTTCTAAATCCACAGGAAGAAAGAGAGTATTATGATATTCTTATTAAACTTTCCAATTTAGGGGTATATATTGTAATAGAGACTCATTCCAGTAGATTTGTTGGTCTAAAACAATATCCTTCCATAACTATTGCACAGCTGCAAAGAAACCAAAGTGATTTTTTTCAATTTAAAGGAAAGCTATTTTCAGGAGATGAAATTAAAAACTTTAATATGAACTATTGGATAAATACAGACCGTGGCGAACTTTTTTTTGCTAAAAAAGTTATTTTAGTTGAAGGACAAACTGATAAAATGGTTCTTAGTTACATTGCAAAACTTTTAAAAATATTTAAATATGATTATACTATTGTAGAGTGTGGAAGTAAAAGTTTAATTCCACAATTTTCTAAATTATGTAATAGTTTTAGAATCCCCTATGTAGCAGTTTACGATAAAGATAATCATTCTTGGAGAACTGAAGTAGAAATAGAAAATTCTAATCATAAAAACAAACAAATTCAAAGCGGTATCGACTATAGAATTGGTAAATATATAGAGTTTTCCAATGATATTGAAGAGGAGATGTATGCCTCAAATAGAGAAAGAAAATCTTATAGAAACAAGCCATTTAATGCTTTAAAAACTGTAATGGAAGAAGATTTTAAACTTACTCCTAATTTGGAGCATAAAATAAGAAAAATTTGGGAATAAGAGGTGATATTTTGTCTTACAAAGATAATTTTTTATATAAAGCTATTAAGCCTAATATAAATAATTCTACTATTGCTGGTATTTTTAAATCTATAGAAGCTTTAGCTGATATTTTTTTACCATTTATAATGGCTAAAATAATAGACACTGGAGTTGCACAACAAAATACTCACTATCTTTTAAAAACTGGAGTATTTATGCTTATCTTAATAATAATAGGATACGCTTCATCTATAGGGTGTAGTTACTACTCAGTTAAAGCCTCTCAAAATTTAGGTGCTGATCTTAGAGAGTCTGTTTTTGAAAAAATACAATTTTTTACATTTAATCAACTAAATAATTTTTCACAAGCTTCTTTAATTACTAGAGCTACAAAGGATATTGATCAAATTGTTATTATGTATATGATGAGTACTAGAGTCCTTCTTAGAATCATCGTTACAATTATTGGTTCAATTATTATGTCTTTATATATAAATGCAGAGCTGTCACTTATTTTCTTATCTTTTTTGCCTCTTTGTATTTTTTTAATCTATTTTTATATGAAAAAATCTATAATTTTATTTGGTAAAGTTCAAAAAAAACTAGATAAAGTATCACAAGTTATAAAAGAGAATCTTTCTGGAATAAGAGTTGTACGTGCCCTTGCTAAAGAAGAAATTGAAAAAGAAAAATTTGATAATGCTAATATTTCTTTCACTAATGAGGCTATAACTGCAGAAAATATAATGGCTTCAAAAATTCCATTTGTAACTCTTATTATGAATATTGCCGTTGCTACTGTCCTGTGGTTTGGAGGAATAAAAGTTAATTATGGTTCTATACAAATTGGAGAAGTTATAGCTCTTATTAACTATCTTACTATGATTATTTTTTTACTTATGCCTCTATCCTTTTTATTTATTTTAGGAAGTAAAGCAATTGTTTCATATAAAAGATTACATGAAATTTTCCAATTAGATTGTAACTCTAATCTTCAAGATAGTATTCTACAATCTCATGAAGAATCTATTTTTAATGAAAATCTTAATAATCCTATTATTGAATTTAAAAATGTCAGTTTCTCTTATACTGGAAAAAAACCTTATATTTTAGATAATATTAATTTAAAAATAAATAGAGGTGAGACAGTTTCAATTGTGGGAGGGATAGGTTCTGGTAAGAGTACTCTTATCTCCCTTATACCTAGATTTTATAATGTTTCAGAAGGTGAAATTTTAGTTAACAGTATTAATGTAAATAATTATAATCTTTTTGAACTTAGAAAAAAGATTGGTATAGTTATGCAAAAATCATTCTTATTTACAGGTACTATTGACCAAAATATTAGATGGGGAAAACGGGAAGCTTGTGATGATGAAGTTATTGAATCCCTTGAAATAGCTATGGCTGAAAATTTTATATCTACCCTTCCTAAAAAGCACAAAAATATAATCACAAAAGGCGGTAATAATTTTTCTGGTGGTCAAAAACAGAGATTATCAATAGCGAGAACTATTCTTAAAAATTCTGAAATTTTGATTTTTGATGATAGTTTTAGTGCCCTTGATGCTGTAACTGAGAGCGATGTTAAAAAAAATATAAATTCTAAAATAAAAGGAGTTACAAAAATTCTTATTTCTCCTAAAATTGCTCAAATAAAAAACTCTGATAAAATAGTTGTATTAGATAACGGCAAAATAATAGGGGAAGGAAGTCATCAAAGTTTACTTTATAATTGCCCACTCTATAGAGAAATTTGTGCCTCACAAGATATTATAAATTAGTATTCAAAATTTTAAATTAAAATCTATCTTAGGAGACTCTTTATGAATAATAATTTTATTATTTTCAAAAAATTATGGTTTTATCTTTCTGAATTTAAAAATCAATTTATTTTTTTAAGTATTTTATCTATTGTAGCCAATATGCTTTTATTACTAGGACCTTTCCTTATAGGAAAAGCTATTAATATTATAAAACCAAATATGTCTTCAATAGAATACAGAGAGCTCTTGTATTTTTCTATAGCTCTTGTTCTATCCTATATTTTAGGTACGCTTCTTACTCTTTTTCAAAATATAAAAATGAATCAGATTTCACAAAAATCTATTTATAAAATGAGAAAAGAAAGTTTTACAAAATTTCATAATTTTCCTATTAACTATTTTGATTCTAACTCTAGTGGAAATATTATTAGTATTCTAATTAATGATGTTGATAATATTAGTGGTTCATTATCTCAAATAGGGACTCAACTTATAACTAGTCTTCTAACAATTGTAATTGCACTGGGTATCATGTTTTTTATAAGTCCAGTTCTCTCTATTACACAGTTGCTGCTATTTCTTTTTACAGCTTTTTATATAAAAAAAATAAATCAAATAAGTCGTTCAAAACTTAGAGTTCAACAATCTTTTTTAGGGAAATTAAGTGGATACACTGAGGAGATTTTACTTGGTCAGGTAGAAGTAAAATCCTTCTCTTACGAAAATACTGCAATACAAAAATTTAAGAAAATCAATAGAATATATAAATTAAATGCTATTAAAGCTCAATTTTTAATGGGACTTAATTATCCATCTATTAACTTTGTTGGTAATATTAGTTATATTATTATTATTATATTTGGATCTTATTTTATTATTAAAGGTGAAATTACTCTTGGAGGTCTATCAAGTTTTATTATTTATTCAAAACTTTTTAATAGACCTATAGCAAATATTTCTGATATTTATAGTATCATTCAAAGTGTTATTGTCAGTACAGAAAGATTTTTTTCTTTTATTAATCAAAAGGAAGAAGTTATAACCTCTTCAAAAAATATTGATCCAGATACTGTTATTGGAAATATATCATTTGAAAATGTTTGCTTTAGCTATGACCAAAGCAATACTGACATTAAAGTAGTCAAAAATACAATTGAAAATCTTACTTTTGATGTTTCTCATGGGAGTATGGTTGCTATTGTAGGACCTACAGGATCTGGTAAAACTACTCTTGTTAATCTTCTTATGCGTTTTTATGAAATTAGCTGTGGAAGCATAAATTTAGATGGGGTTAACATTAAAGAATACCCAAAAGCAGAATATCGTAAACTTTTTGGGATGGTTCTTCAGGATACTTGGATTTTTTCAGGAACAGTTAAAGAAAATATAGCTTATGGGAACCCTCTTGTAACAGATGACATGATTATAGAAGGGGCTAAAAAAGCTTGTGCTCATGATTTCATAGTTAAATTACCTTTAGGATACGATACACCATTATCTGAAGATAATATGCTCCTTTCCTACGGTCAAAAACAGCTTTTAACAATTGCTAGAGCCATTGTAGCTAACCCTAGATTTCTAATCCTAGATGAAGCTACAAGTGGAATTGATACTAGAACAGAAAAGAAATTGCAAGATGCTATGAAAAATATTGTTTCAGGAAGAACAAGTTTTGTAATTGCTCATAGATTATCTACAATAAAAAATGCTGATTTAATAATAGTTGTAAATGATGGTAAAATAGTTGAAATAGGAACTCATCATGAGTTATTAGAAAAAAATGGTTTTTATTTTTCTATGTATAATAAGCAATAAAACGGAGGTTATTACACCTCCATTTTAATTTATCTGTTTATTTGATTTTTTCTTACTTAATTAGCTTATTGGTTTATTGGTTCAATTATAATTTTTTATCGTCAATACTTAATAGCCACTCTTCTATAGAACCTATTATTGAGCTTACACACCCATCTTTAAATGGTGATTTTAATTTAGCAAACTCCACTAAATTTAAGAATGACTTTGTTCCTCCTATGTTACACAACTCAACATAATCTCTCCATGCACTTTCTCTATCTGTATTCATTTTTTTCCAAAATTGAAGAGCACAAATTTCAGCAAGTGTATAATCTATATAATAAAATGGTACTTCAAAGATATGTGCTTGTTGGAACCACCATCCCCCTCTCTCTAAAAAATCACACCCTTCATAATTTTTATGCGGAAGATATTCTTTTTCTAAATCTCTCCATGCTTTTCTTCTCTCAGCAGGTGTTAATTCTGGTTTTTCATATATTATATGTTGAAAAGCATCCACTGTAATTCCATAAGGAATGAATTTAATTGCTCCACCTAAATGAGTATATTTATACTTATCACTGTCTTCTTTAAAGAATGACTCCATCCATGGCCAAGTTAAAAACTCCATACTCATAGAGTGAATTTCACAGCTTTCATAAGTTGGTGCATTCAGTTCAGGTATCTCAATCCATCTAGATTTATAAAATTGAAATGCATGACCTGCTTCATGAGTTATAACATCTATATCTCCTGAAGTTCCATTAAAATTCGAAAATATAAATGGTGATTTATACTTTGAAATATAATCGCAGTAACCTCCACCTGCTTTTCCTTTTTTATTTTCAAGATCTAAAAGTTCATTTTCTACCATAAAATCAAAAAATTCCTTTGTTTCCATAGAAAGTTCTTTATACATCTTTTGTGCATTTTCAAGTATCCAAGTGCTATTTCCTTTAGGAGTAGGATTCCCTGATTCAAACTCAAATTTTTCATCAAAATATCTCAAAGTTTCCAGCCCTAATCTATCCTTTTGTCTATCATAAAGCTTTGTAGCTACTGGAACAATAAATTCCTTCACTTGTTTTCTGAAATTCTCTACCATCTGTGGATTATAATCACTTCTATTCATTCTTATATATCCTAATTCTATAAAATTTTTAAATCCAAGTTTTTTAGCTATCTTATCTCTAACTTTTACTAATTTATCAAAAATTTCATCTATTTCTGACTCTTTACTCTGAAAAAAATTATATTTTGCCTCTAATGCTTCTTTTCTAATATTTCTTTCTTTACTTAAAGCAAATGGCATTAATCCAGATATATTTCTCTCTTCCCCTTGAAAATTAATTTTTGCTGTAGCTATTATCTTTTGATATTGAGATGAAAGTCTATTTTCCTCTTGTAAGTCTTCTATTATTAAAGGTGAAAAGCTTTTTAGTGTGTCTTCTGCTAAAAGAAAAAATTGTTTAGTCATCTTTTCTTCTAGTTCGCTTTTAAAATTAGAATTTACTAAAGCTTCATAAAATTTAAAATCCAACTCTTTATAAAAAGGTTCATATTCATCCCAATAGTCATTCTCTTCCTCATAAAAGCTATCCTCTGTATTAATTGTATATCTAATCATTGCTATAGACTTTAAAGATGAAATGTCACCTCTTATTTCATTAATTTTACTTATATATTTATATTGCTCCTGCATACTATTAGATGATTTTATATTGCTAATCATGTTTTCAAATTCTTCTTTTAACTTTTCATAATTTGGTCTTTCATATTTAAATTCTGAAAATTTCATCTTTTCCCCCTATATTCTTTATTAATTATTATACTTTAAATTTTAAAAAAAACTACTATTAGATTTATAGTAGTTTCTTCTTTATTCTCTTTTCTTGTATTTATTCTTTTAATTTTTTATTTAATTTTATTTTCTAAACTACTTTTTTTAAACTTTCACCTCTAAAGCCTACTATAGTTGAACCAGCTTTTACACTTTTTAATACTACTGTATTAGCCCCAACTTTTACATTTTCCTCTAAAGTTATAGGTCCTAAAATTTTTGATCCTGCTCCTATAACAACTCTATCTTTTATAGTTGGATGTCTTTTTCCTTTATCTTTTCCTGTGCCACCTAAAGTTACTTGATGGTACATAATAACGTCATTTCCAATTTCAGCAGTTTCTCCTATTACAACTCCCATACCATGGTCAATAAAAAATCTCTTTCCTATTTTTGCACCTGGATGAATCTCTATTCCTGTAAAAAATCTACCTAATTGAGATAAGGCTCTTGCTAAAAAAAATTGTTTTTTCTTATATAGTTTATGAGCAATTCTATGAAAAATCATTACGTGAATCGTTGGATAAAGTAATAATACTTCTATAAATGAATTTGCTGCGGGATCTAGTTTCATTATATTTTGTATATCTTCTTTTAAATCTTTTATCATATATTTATTCTCCTTAATTAAAAACACCTGTTGAAAGATATTTTTCCCCACCATCTGGTGCAATAACAACTATTTTTTCACCTTTTTTCATGTTATTTGCAAGTTTTATAGCTGCGGCTACATTCGCACCAGAAGATATTCCTAAAAACAACCCTTCTTTTTCAAGTAATTCTTTTACCATTCTATATGCTTCTTCACCTGAGATAGGCACAACTTCATCAACAACATTTGAATTATATATCTCTGGAATAAAACCTGCTCCTATACCTTGGATTACATGAGGTCCAAATTTTCCTGTTGATATAACTGCAGATTCTTTAGGTTCAACTGCAACTACTTTTATATTAGAATTATACTCTTTTAATCTCTTACCTGTACCTGATATAGTTCCACCTGTCCCTACTCCAGCAACAAAAGCTGATATCTCTGGAATATCTTCAATTATTTCCACAGCAGTTGTCTCCTCATGAATTTGAGCATTAAACTGATTGTTAAATTGTTGTGGAACAAAATAGTTCGAATCCTCTTTAGACATCTCCATAGCTTTTTCTATAGATCCTTTCATCCCTTTAGATCCCTCTGTTAGAATAAGTTCAGCTCCATATGATTTTATAATCTGTTTTCTCTCTTCACTCATAGTTTCAGGCATAATTATAATTACTTTATAGCCTTTTAATTTTCCTATTAAAGCTAAAGCAATTCCTGTATTTCCACTAGTTGGTTCTACTATTACTCCACCTTTTTTTAATAATCCTAATTTTTCAGCTTGAATAATCATATTTAAAGCTGCTCTATCCTTAATGCTTCCTGTTACATTATATTTTTCTAATTTAACATATACTTCAGCTGAATTCTCACTTACCAATCTGTTTAATTTTATAATTGGTGTTTTCCCTACTAATTCCAAAACATTATTGTAAATCATTTTTCCACTCTCCCAGTATGCCCATAATTTATTACATAGATACATAATAGTATTGTTTATACAAATAGTCAAGAATATTCTTTATAAAATTAGTCAAAAATAAAAAAATAGATGAAAAGCCCATATTTTAGTCTTTTTCATCTATTTTTAATTAATTTTTTTTATTGTAAATTAATTTTAATTACTTAACTCTTTAACTAGATACTGCTTACATTTTCCATAAGCTTCATTATTTACATTAGCAATTATTTTTGTCCCTTCACCTTCAAACTCTTCACTGTCTATAATAGAATTTCTATGAAGATATGCTACTACTGCTCCCTCTGAATAAGGTATTAAGTATTCACATTTCTTTATCGTTTTAGGTAACATTCCACATAACATATCTAGTAATAATTCTAAATTGATATTTCTAAAAGCACTAATAGGAACTATAGGGTATCTTTTATACTCCTCTTGAAGTTTTAATATCTCTTCTTCAGAAGTTATATCTATTTTATTAAGAGCTAAAATTGTTGGCTTATCTCCAACTCCTAGCTCATCTAAAACCTCTTCAACAGCTTTTATTTGCTCTCTTACTGTTTCGCTTGATGAATCTACTACATGAACTATAACATCTGAGAAAATAACCTCTTCCAGTGTTGATTTAAAAGCCTCAACTAAATCATGAGGAAGTTTTCTAACAAAACCTACTGTATCTGTTAAAGATGCTAATCTCTTATCTGGTAGTATTATAGAACGTGTCGTTGTATCAAGAGTTGCAAAAAGCAAGTTTTCTGCAAAAACATTTTCTTTTTTTGTTGCATTGTCCCCTGGATATAGGTCTACAATTGCGTTACGCAATGAAGATTTTCCAGCATTTGTGTATCCCGCAAGAGAGATCTTTGGTATTCCTGATTCATCTCTTCTCTCTCTTTGAACACCTCTAGTCTTTCTTATTTTTTCAAGTTCTTCTTTTAAATCATAGATATTCTCTCTTATTCTTCTTCTATCTATCTCTAGCTTTTTCTCTCCAGGTCCTTTTGTTCCTATTCCTCCACCTGTTCTAGACATTATAGAACCTAGCCCTATAAGTCTTTGACTACGATACTTTAACTGTGCAAGTTCAACTTGAATCTTAGCTTCTCTTGTTTTAGCACGTCTAGCAAATATTTCAAGAATAAGTGTCGTTCTATCAATTACTTTACAACCTGTTACAAGCTCTAAATTTTTAAGCTGTAATCCCGATAACTCTTCATCAAATATTAGAAGATTAGCCCCTTTTACCTGTTGTAATAGAGATAATGATTTAGCCTTTCCTGATCCTATAAAAAACATAGAATCTTGTCTTCTTTTTTTCTGGAATAATTTATCTATAACTGCAATATTACAAGCTCTTGCAAGTTCTGCTAACTCATCTAAACTTTCTTCCGTGTCTATTCCTACAAGAATGGCAATCTCTTCATCAGATTCAATAACCTCTTTTTTTCTAAGCTCTTGCTCAACTGTTTCTAATCTATCTAAAAAATTATAATTTTCTGCATCTTCAACTGATAAAGGTCCAATCTGTTCATAACCTAAAATACCATCAACTATATTACAAAATCCAGCATGAATACCATTGATTCCCTCTTCTGTTATTCCAACAGCAAGAACTGCATCTAATTTTAATTTTATAAGAGCTGAAATATCAACACTTGAAAGATTTGAATATCCACTTGGATGTGTATGAATAATTCTTACTCCTGAAAGTTTTCTTTCGCTTGTATTTAAAATAGGAAGTTGAACCGTTGAACTATCTCCAATTGAAACTTCAATAACTTTTCCTTTTCTATCTATAGCTACATTTATCTCTCTATTTATTCTAAAACTCACTTCTGAAATTTGATTTATTATCTCAGTATTAAAAAGCTTACTTTTTTCTACTTTTATGTCATAAAGAGTTTTTAAACCATCTAAAACGTACTCTTTGATTCCCTCTATATTACCACTTACAACATTACTCATTATCTACCTCTTCTCTTTTTTCTATTCGTTAAAATATTGAAAGATTTTTTCAAAGATTATAACCTGTTATTACTCTTTTACTTTAAATCCTTTTTCTGTTTTTTCTATTAACTCTTTCTTTAATAAAGAACCAATCGCTCTCTTAAATGCTTTTTTACTCATATCAAAGAAATCTTTAATCTCTTCTGGAGATGATGAATCATTAAATTTAAAAGCATCTTTTAAAAGTATCATTTTTTCTAAAATGAATTTTGAATCTTCGTCCATTTGCTCACTAATAACAGCTCTTGGTGATAGATCTAATTTCCCATCCTCTCTAACTCTCATAACTCTACCAGAGAATTCATCTCCAACTTCATACTCTTTAAAACATTCACTATTTGGAATTAAACCAAAGTATCTGTCATCAACAGCAACAAAAACTCCAATCTCGTCATTAATGTTGTAAACAGTTCCTGTTACTGCATCATTTTTTTCATAATCTTTACAAGGTAATAAGAAATTATATATTTTCATTGTAGCTGAAACTCTACCTTTACTATCTTCATAAAGACCTACTAAATATTTTTTACCTATTTCAACTTCACAATTTTGTTGTCCAATTGGCAATAAAACATCTTTCATTAATCCCCAGTTTAAAAATGCACCAAGCTTTTCATTAATATCAACAACTTCTAATTTTGCTATTGTCCCAACTAAAGCTTCAGTTATTCTAAATGTAGCTGTTAATCTATCCTCAGAATCTTTATAGATAAGTACTTCAACTTCATCTCCTTCTCTTAAATCCTTCCCTTCTATCTCATTGTTTGGTAATAGTATATTATCCTGTGAATCCTCAGTTCCACCATCTAAATACGCACCTACTTTTGAAAAGTTAACTATTTTTAATTTTTGTCTTTTTCCTATTTTAATCATTTTTCCTCCTAATTTATATTCAGTTTTTTTATCTCTTACAAATTTATAATAATATACTTTTGATTATCTTGAATTACTTAATTCTTCCAATTTTAGCAGCCTCTTAATCTCTTAACTAATTTATTCTATTCCAAAACTAATATTTTACTTTATTTTTTTAAGATAAGATAGTATTATTATACCATATACTGAACCTTAATTTAAATGGAGTTTATAAAATGAACATAAATTTTTTTAAAATGGAGAATTATAGTAAAACTATCCGAACAATCTTTTTAATTAATTTTATTTCGGTACTGGCTTTCCAAGGAATTTTTAGCATTTTCACAGGTATTCATGTTAAAAATTTAGGATATGGGGAAGGCTCTTTTGGCACTTTATTGTCTTTTAATAACATATTTATTGCTGTGGGTTCTCTATCTTCAGCTTTTTTTATAAAGCAGTTCAATTTTAAAAAAACACTGGCTTTTGGTTTTTTATCCCTAGGTCTTGGTATTTTAGGTTTAGGGCTTTCTAATAATTTTGATTTTCTAATTTTTTTCTCATCTTTAATTGGCTTTGGCTACTCAATACCTTTAACTTCTATAAGCGTACTGCTCAATGATCATGCTCCTCCTGAAAAAAAGGTACAAATTTTTAGTACAAATTTTGTACTTCAAAATATTGGGGTTATTATTGGAAGCTACTCTGCTGGGAGCATCATAAAATTTCTTTCTTTTTTCATTGAAGAAAGAAATATAATTCCAACTATTTATATTCTTACATTTATAACTATATTTATAGGATTTCTTCCAATTTCTAAGTTAAATCTACACTATGAAAAAACTACTAATTTAAGTTCAAATTTCTACATTGATCTAAAAAGAATTTTCAAAGGAAAATCTTTAGAGTTTTTAAAATATAACACTCTTATTGGATTTGGAGCCGGTCTAGTTGTCCCATTTTTTAGTATTTATCTAAAATTTGCTTTAAATATAGATTCAAATAAAGTAGGTTCAATTATGGCTATTTCACAATTTGGACTTGTTATTGGTGGACTTCTTGTCCCTCACATTTCTAAAAAATTCGGTAAAGAATTTACTGTAATTTTATGTCAAGTTCTGTCAGTACCTTTTTTATTATCAATAACTTCTTTTTCAAATATTTCAATCGTTACATTTTGTTTCTTTATGAGGTCTACTTTAATGAATTTAAACCAACCACTTATTCAAAATATTTCAATGGAATGTGTTGATAGAGAGTTAAGACCTCTTTTTAGTAGTTTTGTTTCTATCAGTTCTTACTTAACTCGTAGTGTTAGTGTTATTCTTGCTGGATATATTATGGAACGTATATCATATAACTTACCTTATTATATAACTGTAATTTTTTACCTACTTGGAACATATACATTTTGGAAAGCCTTCTCTAAAAAAAAAATTAAGAAAGTATAATCTCTTTCTTAATTTTTTTTTACTAAACTTCTTATTTACTAATTTTATTATTTATTAAATTTTTATATTTAAAGCTGCACCTAAAATCTTCAATTCATCCATTAACTCTTTAAATTTTTCTGGTTTTAAAGATTGAGCTCCATCACAAAGAGCTTTCGTTGGCTCATTATGTACTTCTATTATAAGTCCATCTGCACCTGCTGCTATAGAAGCTTTTGACAGTGGATTTACTAACCAGTATTTTCCTGTTGCATGACTAGGATCTGTTATTATTGGTAAATGTGTAAGTCTTTTTAATACAGGTATCGCACTTATATCAAGAGTATTTCTTGTATATGTCTCATAAGTTCTTATCCCTCTTTCACAAAGAATAACTTTATTATTTCCACCTGCCATTATATATTCAGCTGCCATTAATAACTCTTCTATAGTAGCTGATAGTCCTCTTTTTAATAAAATAGGCTTATCCGTTTTCCCTAATTTTTTTAAAAGATCAAAGTTTTGCATATTTCTTGCACCAACTTGAATTATATCTACATCCTCTACAAATTTATCAATAAGATCTGAAGACATAATTTCACTTACTATTGGCATTCCTGTCTCTTTTCTAGCTTCTTTAAGTAATTCTAATCCTTCAAGTTCTAATCCTTGGAAAGCATACGGAGATGTTCTTGGCTTATAAGCTCCACCTCTTAATATTTTAGCTCCTGCTTCTTTTACTGATTTTGCAATAGATACTATTTGTTCTCTACTTTCTACTGAACAAGGTCCTGCCATTATAACAGTATTCCCACCACCAATTTTTATTCCGTTGATGTCTATAATAGTATCTTCCGGATGAAATGATCTGCTAGCTTTTTTATATGGTTCCTGTAATAATATAACTTTTTTAACAAAGTCATAAGATTCTATTTCATCTATGGAAATCTTATTTGTTTCTCCTAAAACTCCCAATACAGAAGTTGTTACTCCTACTACATAATTAGTTACTAACCCTTTTTTTTCTATTAACTCTATTAATTGATCTATCTCTTTTTTCGTTACACTTTCACTTAATTGGATTATCATTTTATCACTCCTCAAATATTTTAAAAGATATTTGAAATTGCTCTTTCTAATTCAGACTCAAGAGCTGGTACAGCCTCCTCTAATTTCAAATTCATCTTATTTGCAATACTGTACACTTGCGTACTATGTTCCTTCTTACTTACTTTAGTTGGTGTTTCTGTTACTAAAACTTCAGTCACCATCATATATTGAGTATCTTCTGTTATGGCATCTAAAGCTAATCCTGTTGCTCCACCTATAAGTCCTAGAGCAATAGCAGTATTTGTAGATCCTGTATTATATGCTCCTAAACCTGCACCTATTCCTGCTCCTGCAAGTCCTGATACAGCTTGTGATCCTTCATCTTTTAAATCCATTTTTTCTACTTTTAATACATTAGCCTGTAACCAGTAATCTGCTTTTTCTGGATTTACAACTATCTGATAGCCTTTAGCTAATAATTTATTTTTTATTCCTAACTCTACATCTACGTCATATTGTGTCGTATTCTTAACTTGAACATACACATTTTTATTGTTTGATGGCGTTAGCCAAATTGTTTTTGTCATTTTTGTATTTGTTGCTAGATCTCTTTTTTTCATCACAGTAGAAACACTGCTACAACCTGTAAAAATCAAAGTAAATATAAGCATTATTCCCATAAAATTTCTTATTGATTGAGTCATTTTTTTCACCTCTAATTTTGATTTTTTTTTATTATTTCCAAATTATAGCATAATTAATACTATTTTATAACTATAATTTTTATTTTATGATATAATTAATATCATATATATATATTAATTCTAAATTAGGAGTAAGTCATGGATTTTTATAAAGTTATCCTAGTTAATGGGTTTTCAAAAAATAATAGAAAATTTAATTTTTTAAAAAATCATTTAACCTCTTTAGGGTTTAATGCTGAACTTTTAGAAACACCTCTTTTTTTTAATGATGTTTCTTTTACTGAAAATGCTTTAGAAAAAAAATTGAATGAGATTATTAAAGTTAACGAAGCTGAAAACACTGCCTCAGAGCTAGTCCTTATTGGATTTGGTCTTGGAGGAGCAATCATAAAAAAGGTTTTGCATGATAAAAAAATCAATAACTTATTTATTAAAGTTATACTTATTGCAACACCTTGTAGAAGATCTAGAATTTCAAGAAAATTATCACCTATTATCCGTTTATTAAGTAAGGTTTTTAAGCCTTTGAAACTTTTAAGAAATAATAAATACCTTAGTTTACCGCTATCTAAAGATATTTCTATAGGTATTATTCGTGGAGTTGAACCAGGTTGTAAAATTTTTCAAAAGCTAATTAATGAGCCTAATGATGGTATTTTCCAAGCTAATGAAGTTACACTTAAAGGTGAAAATATTGAGATTCTTGATATCCCCTTTGGTAGAGTTGAACTTCTAAGAAGAAGAGGTACTGCTGAGTACATTGTAGATTTTATTGAAACTGGTCGATTTAAATTTGATTAAAAAAAAACTGTAGAAATTATCTACAGTTTTTTTATTTATATTTTTATTTATATTTTTATTTATTTTTTCTAATTATATTGCCCAATCTCCATTTCTAAATATTTCTATTTTTTCACCACTAAATGTTTCACCAATTATTGATAAATCCTCTGTTCCAATCATAAAATCTTCATGATTCAGAGAAGTATTCATTCCTATATTTTCTTTTAATTCATCATTTAATGAGTTTCCATCTTTTACACAAGTTGAGTAAGCCTCTCCAAAAGCTAGATGACACGATGCATTTTCATCAAAAAGAGTATTATAGAAAAGTATTCCTGTATTAGATATAGGTGAATTATATGGAACTAAGGCAACTTCTCCTAAGTATCTAGAACCAATATCCATATTTAAAAGAGCTTCTAATGAATCTTTTCCTGCCTCTGCATCAAAACTTACTACTTTTCCATCTTTAAAATTAAGAGTAAATTTATCTATTATATTTCCATTATATATTAAAGGTTTTGAGCTTACTACTTTCCCATTAACCCCAGTTTTTAATGGCATTGAAAAAATTTCTTCTGTTGGCATATTAGCCATAAATGGAGTTCCTTTAGTATCTAAATCTCCTCCCCCAGCCCAAATATGATCTTTTACTAATTCAAGTTCTAAATCTGTTCCTATGGAATTTTTATAGTATAATTTTTTAAAATTCATATTATTCATAAACTCTTTTCTTTGACTTAACTTATCATTATGCTCTTTCCAAGCCTTTACAGGATCTTCTAAATCTACTCTTGTCGCTTTAAATATCGCATCCCAAAGCTTTTCAACAGCAACTTTCTCCTCTGAATCATTAAAAACTTTTTTAGCCCATGATTTTGTTGGAATAGATATTACACACCATCTATTTTCATTAGTCATAAATCTATCCATCACATGTTTCATCTCTTTTCTTCTAATTGTTGTATATTTTGCCACTCTATCTTGATTAACATCTTTTAATAAAGTTGGATCTTCTGAGTGAATCGATAAAAATGAAGCTCCTTGACTAGCATAATATTCTAGAGATTCTACTTGCCATTTTGGATAAGTTTCAAAAATTTCATCAGAACCATATAAAAATCTATCTCTCTTTACAACTTCATCACTCCAATGTACAACTACCTCTTTAGCCCCAGATTGATAACCTTTTTCAACTACTATTCTAGTAAAATCATAAGACTCAACAGGTGAATTTATTACTAAAATATCACCTTTGTTTATATTCAAACCTATTTTAACTATTAAATCAGCATATTTTTTTAAATTATTTTCCATTGCTTCACCTCATAATACTTTTTAGAATTATACCATATTATTTTAGATTCATATTTTATTTTTATTCTTGACTAATTTTGTCATAAAATGGTAAAATAAATTATATACAAAATTATGATGATTTACAAAGAGATCAAGGAGTGATACAAATGGATTTATCAACATGGGATGAACATTTATACGATGATACTTTTACACCTGCATACAATGCATTATTAACTGAATATGAAGAGGGTAAAATAACATTAGAAGCTATAGAGAATAACATATCTGAATTTAATACAGTTTTAATGAACGCTTCAACTGAAGGAAATGCAAGATTTCAATATTGCACAGCTTTAATTGATGCTCATGAATATGCATTAGCAGTTATTAAAAAAAGAAATAATCTATAAGTTTAAAGAGTGGATTAAAATCCACTCTTTTTTTATTTTTATTATTTTTCTCTAAAGCAATAATTAAATTTAATTAGAATTATCTACAGCTTTTAATTTTTCCATAATATAATTTCTATCAAAAGGTTCCCCTTTAAACTTCCATTTTTCCATAATTAAATTAACCTCTTTTAAATCATCATTTTTTAACTTTATTTCAGAATGAAGTTTTGGATTAAAATTATATTTATCCACCATATAGTTCATATAAGCTTCATAAAAATCATTATCACTCTTTGCTCTTTTTAAATCCCAATAACTATCATATTTTTTTAATCCAGTTATATTTTTATTTTTAATAAAATATCTATATAGAGCACCTATAGCTGCTATTCCTAATCCTCCTAATAAATATAACCCATAGTTTACATTATCTGTTCCTTCACTTTTCGTGGGATCTAGCAAGGCTACCTTTTCTTCTTTTTCTAATTTAGTTTCATTTTTTATATTTGAATCTTCCTCTTTCAATTTATTGTCTAAATTTTCATTTAATTTATTTGGATCTACATTTGAATTTTCAGTTGATGGTACGTTTTCACTTTCTGTCACGTTAAAAAGTTTTGGAGGTATTTTTTTCATTTCATATTCTTCAGTTTTTGGATTAAAATAGTTTATTCTAAATTCGTTTACTAAAATCTCGCCACTTACCTTTGGAATAAAAGCTATTTCAAACTCTTTTTCTGAATAATATTTACCATTTTTAATCTCTTCCTTAGAAGATTTTAGACTTTCATAACTATTAAAATTATCGTTAGTATAATAATTCAATTTATCTAAATTATCTAAATTCACATCTCCACTTATTTTAACAGTTAATAAAATTGTCTTCCCTACTTTTAACTCTTTTTCATCCCATTTATAATCAAGTTTTAATTTCCCTACAATTCCTTGGAAATTTTTAGGTTTTCCCTCTTCTGGCAATGGTTTTATATTTAGTAATACTTTTGATGAAGGAATTAAAAATGTAGAATCAGTTGTAACTTGGGCACTACTAGAGTAAAAATTCTGATCCCCTGACAAATTACCTTGAACTACTCCTCTATAAATAAGTATTTCCATAATTTTTTTCCCATTAGATTCATACTCTTTTATCTGTGGAGTTTTATTCTTATTTACTGGAGTATAATCTTTTGATGAAAGACTTTCAAACTTAGGTCTCTCCTTTACTTCAACATTCCTAAAAAGTCCTGTAGCTTTAAAAGTCTCTTCGTAAACTATTTTTTCGCCTAAATATATAACCTTCTCATTTGGCTTTTTTATTATTTTAAAATCTTCTCTACTTCCTAAATAATTCTCGATTTTTTTAGGTACTCTTGGAATACTTTGCTGTTGTACTTGTTGTTGTGAATAATTTCTTCCTTGCTGGGCTTGCTGTTGATTATAAATCTGTTGAGCTTGACTCGATTGTTGTGGCTCAGATTGTTGTGTTTGAAGTCCTTGTAAAAGAGCTAGTATTAAGCCAGTTGCTTGACTTCCAGATGAATTTCCTGAATTATAGTTATATCCATTTGAATAATTATTTGAAAAACCATTTGAGTAACCGCTTGAATACCCAGAATGTCCAGAAACTCTTATTTCAATGGTATTAGATTTTTCATGCCTTGTTCTGACTCTCAATCTATTTCTTCCAACATCTAAAGCTCTTAATACAAAAATATCGCCTCTCCCTCTTTTTAGAGAGCTTCTTCTAAGAACATCAAAATTTTGAATTCCTTCTATATCATAATTTTCTCTGTTATTATCTGTAAATTCAACTGATATTCTTACAATATCATTCACCCTTACATAGTCTCTTTCTGCTCTTAAAATAATTCTTCCAAAAGAAAATATGCATATATTAAAGAATAAAGTTATAGTTATTAATCTTCTTATCACTTTTTCACCTACCATCCCTTTGAACTATCTTTTACATTATTACTATTTATTTTTTCATTATTTTCAAAAGTTTGAGCCTCTTTTCCTTCCATTCTTTTAAGAATATAACCTATCTCTTCTTTTTGATTATCAGTTAACCCTTGGTCTTTTTCAGGGGCGCCTCCACCTTTAGAATCTTTATTCTGATTATTATTTTGATTGTTCTGATTATTTTGGTTATTATTATTGTTTTGATCTTTGTTCTCTATCATTTTTTTTACTATTTCATAGTTTTTTTTAATATTTAAATCATCTTTTATAGTAAGTTGCTTTTTATATAAATCCAAACTCTCCTCTAGCTCTTTATTTTTATTCTCGGAGTTTAAATTTTCTACTAATTTAACTTTTGAATTTGCTTTTAAAAATTTTTCATTTTCTCCATTTTTTACTACAAATTCATAATCTTCACTCTTATATCTTGTTTTCACAATGTTTTCTAAAACTCCATTTTTCAATTCTTTACTAGTCAAAATTTTACTAGCATTTATATAGTATTCTTCTGCTATTTTATAATTTTTATTATTACTTTCTCTATTCCCTTTATAAATATTATAAAAAAATCTAACTTTATTAATATTTATGAAAATAATAAAAAGAGATAAAACTAATATCAAAATTTTTATTATTTTATTTTTCAATTTTAATCTCCCCTTTATAAAAATATGCTAAAAGTATAAATAACACTCCTAATAACAGAGGAATTTGAAAATATTTTTTATAGATCGCTGCCTTTTCCTCTCCTAACTTTTCTCTTTCTATTTTTAAAAAATCATCAATAAACTTATTACTATCATTTTTCAAATTATTAATTTCATAATATTTATCTTTTGATATTTTTTTCATAAATTCCGAATTTAATTTCGTTACTACTACTTCTTTATCATTATTCTTTATAAATCCTTTTTTTATTCCCTCTTCTATAATAGGTATACTACTTCCCTCTAATGTTCCTAGTCCAATTGAAAAAACTGTTATATTATTTTCATTAATATATTTTTCTATCTCTTTTTCCTCTTCTCCACCGTCAGATATTATCAGTACTACTTTCCTCCTAGATAATGTTTCTTCAAAAGATTTATTAGCTATTTTAAGTGCTGATAAGAGTTCAGTTCCTCCACCTGATATTAAATCAGTATTTATTATATTTAAATAATTTTTTGCTATTTCATAATCATCTGTTAAAGGCATTTGTACATAAGCACTATCAGAAAAAGGTATTAGTCCTATTCTATCCCCTTTCAATTGATTCAATATGTTTCCAACAGCTTTTTTACCCTGTTCTAACCTATTAGGATATATGTCCTCAGCCAACATTGAATTAGACGTGTCAAAAAGTATATACACATCTGTTCCTCTTACATCTTGCTTAGCGTTTTCAATTAATTTTTGAGGAGATAAAAGTGCTAAAAATAAGAATATTCCTCCAAAAGTATAGGAAATTACTCTTAATATCTCTATTTTTCTTTCTGTGTATAGTTTTAAATATGATAAAATTTTATTTTTTTTTCTCATACCATAAATAGCAATCAAACATATTCCTATTGGAAAAACTAACAACCATATATATTTTAAATTTCCAAAACTCAATACTTCTCACCTCTTTATGGTATTTTTATATAAATAATATGCTTAAATATTAATGCCGCTAATAACAAAATTATTCCAGCTATTAAAAAATTTTCATATAATTCTTTCTCATTAAAAAACTCTTTTGATTCTATTTTTGTTTTTTCCAAAGAATCTATTTTTTTAAAAATTTCTTTAAAATTCTCTTCACTACTAGCTCTAAAATACTCTCCATCTGTTACTTTAGCTATATATTTTAATAGATTTTCATCAAGTTCTGTATTTGCAACACTCTTCATCCCATATACTGTTGGAATTTGAATTTCTTTAGCTCCTATACCGATAGTATATACTTTGATTCCAAACTCTTTTGCTATTCCTGCTGCAACTTGTGGACTCATCTCACCTGAATTATTTTCACCATCTGTCATTAGTATTATAACCTTTGATTTAGCAGTTGCATTTTTCAATCTATTTACCGAAACTCCAAGCCCCATTCCAATGGCAGTTCTATTATTACTTGTTATATCATTTACTGTAAGTTTATCTAAAATTTTATCAATCACACTATGATCAAAAGTTAATGGAACTTTTGTATAAGCATCTCCTCCAAATATTACTAATGATATCCTATCATTATCTCTTTTACTTATAAACTCTTTTAATAATATTTTTGCTCTATCTATTCTTGAAGGTTTAAAATCTGTCGATTGCATAGACTGTGACAAATCTAGAGCAACTACAATATCTATTCCATCTTTTTTTATCTTAACACTTTGAGATAAATTTTGAGGCCTAGCTAAGGCTATTATTAAAGAAAGTAAAGATAATATCATCAAGATTTTTTCTACATGATGCTTTTTTATTTTCTTATTTTCTTTTTTTAGTTTCATAAGACTTGGGACTTTTATCCCATTCTTCTTGTTCTTTATAAAAAAAAGACTTACTACAATTGGAATTAAAAATAGATAATACGGTGAATAAAATCTAAACATTCTTATCACCTCTTTTTATTTTTTCTAATTCCTGTATTTTATAATCAAATATTTTTTTATAAATCTTGTTAGATTCTTCTATAATTTTATTTTTTTCAAAATGAGCTTTTCCTGAAAATTTTGCAAAATCTAAAGTTTCTATAAATTTAATATCTTCCACTTTTAATACTATATTTTCTCTATAAACACCATTTAAGAAATTACTATTAAATTGAGAATCTATATATTCTCTTAAAAGAAGACTAATTTGAAAAAGATATTCTGATTCATCTAAATTTTCAATTCCATGCAAATATCTCTCATGTGGTTGTAATTTTTTAGATTTTTTCAAACTCTTCCATAAAGATAAACAACTTAAAATCATTCCTAAAAAAGCTACTATTACTATATATGGAAATTTTATATTCCATAACTCATTATATTTTTCATTTTTATAATCTAGGTAAATCTCTTTTTCATCTTCTTTTATATTGGATTCTATCTTCAGATTAATCTCTTGATTTGAAATTTTTATCTTATTTTCTCCTAAAGTAAAACTTCTAAATTTCACAATATAAGAATTTTTTTCCTGTTTTTCATTATTTATAATCTCATCTATTTGGTAATCTTTTAATGCCTCTTTTATCTCTGAAATATTTGTATTATTTATTTTTAATATTATCTCATCCCCTAAATTATACACTTCATTACTATATGATAAAATGCAATTTAGCATAAATATAGATATTAATAAAATTATTTTTTTCTTCATTTTTTACCTCTGGATTTAAAAAATCTTACAAACTCTTTAATATAATCATTTTCTCCGTTTATATTAATGCTATTTCTTATATTAAAGTCTTCACCTATTTTTAAATCATCTTTTGTGTTATCAACTGTAATCTCTTCACCTGTTTCAGAATCTACTAAGGTAAAAATTGCTCCTTTCGGTAAAATTTGATGGCTGGCATCCCTTACACATACAGCTATTAAATCATGTTTTTTTCTTATTATCTCTAATTTTTTTTCATAATTATCATCATAAAAATCTGATATTAAAAATATAATAGAACGTCTTTTTACTATTTTATCAAAGAATTCCAACACACCTGTTATATCTGTTTTTTTTTCTTTTTCATTAAAATTAAAAAAACTATCTAAGATAGCCAAAGAGTGTTTTCTTCCCTTTTTTAATTGATTTATTTTTTCTATCTTATCTGAAAAAAATAAAGCTCCTACTTTATCACTGTTTTTATTGGCACTAAAACATAAAGTAGCTATTATTTCCGCTATTTTATCTTTTTGTCTTCCATATATATTAGAGGATGAAACATCAATCAATAAAAATATTGAAAGCTCCCTCTCTTCTACAAACTCTTTTACATAAGCTTTTCTCTGTCTTGCAGTTACTTTCCAATCAATCTTTTTTACGTCGTCTCCTAAAGAATATCTTCTTATATCTGCAAACTCCATACCATTTCCTTTAAAGCAAGAGTGATATGTTCCTGAAAAAACTTCATTAGCAATAATATTTGCTTTTATTTCAATCTCTCTTATTTTCTTTAAAATCTCTTTTTTATCCATATTTAGCACTCCTAAGGAAGAACAACAGTATCTAATATATTTTCTATAATCTCTTCTACTTTTCTATCCTCTGCCTCTGCTTCATAACTTAACAATATTCTATGTCTTAAAACATCATAAATTACTCTTTTAATATCTTCTGGCATTACAAAATCACGGTTATTTAAAAAAGCATTTGCTTTTGCTGCTAAAGTTATTGCTATTGTTGCTCTAGGTGATGCACCACAAGTTATATATGGAGAATTCTCTCTTGTTTTAAATACTATATCAACAATATAATTTTTTAACTTATTGTCAACATGAACTTCTTTTACTTGCTTTCTAAGATTTAAAATGTCATCTTTTGATAAAATTTTATTAATTTTTATACTATCAAAATCTACACTAGATGTTAAGCTTTCTAAGATTTCCATCTCCTCTTCTCTTGTGGGATACTCTACCTTAACTTTCATTATAAATCTATCTTGCTGTGCCTCGGGAAGTTGATAAGTTCCATCCTGCTCTATTGGGTTCTGAGTTGCTAAAACAATAAATGGTTGTTCTAATTTATATGTTTCATTGGCTATTGTTACCTGTCTCTCTTGCATAGCCTCTAACAATGCTGATTGAACTTTAGCTGGTGCTCTATTTATTTCATCTGCTAATATAACATTTCCAAATATTGGACCTTTTTTTATATGAAACTCCCCTGTTTTTTCATTATAAATTTCAGTTCCGACTACATCACTTGGCAATAAATCTGGAGTAAACTGAATTCTTGAAAAATCCATCCCTAATGTTTCAGACATAGTATTAACAGTTAGAGATTTTGCAAGCCCAGGTAGTCCCTCTAATAAAATATGATTCCCTGTTAAGAGAGCAATTAATATTTTATCTATCATATCATCTTGACCAACAATCTTCTTTTTCATCTCTTTTTTTAAATTATCAACTAAACTCTTTCCCATTTACTAATTTCTCCTCTTACTTTTAAAATATTGTTTATTTCCTCTATTTAATTAGACTATTTTTTATTAATTAAGTTTAATATTTTTTAGTATTATTCTCATTATACTCTGTTTAAAGTAAAAATTCTATAATCAAACATGTTTTTATATTTAAAAGGGACCTCTTTAATAAGAGGTCCCTTAAATTTAAAAATATTAAATTAGTTTTTAGAATGTATAACCTAAATATACATTAAGTAATGAACCAGTTCCTTCTATGTTATTACTCACTATAATATCCATAGGTCCAAGTACTGTATTCCATCCTATTCCAGCTCCATATCCACTTAAATATTCTTCACGAGGATATTGTGGAGTTGCATTTTTAATCCATCCGTAGTTATATCTTGTTACAAAATAACAATCACCAAATAGATTATATTTTATCTCACCACCAAATATATAAATATCTTCTGCATATTTTTCCATTTGAGATAACCCATAGAAGGCAAGAGCATTACTTTCAGGCTCTGTTCTAATTCCTCCAATTTTTGGAACTTCATTTACTGGAACATCATCTCCTGAAATTCTAGCTGAGCTCCCAAAAATTCCAATAGATATATCTTTTGTTATTGGATAATACATATCTACAGTTGATGTATATCCTGTAAATTCTGCATCATCAGTAGCATCATTCGCTGCATTATATCCTTCTGCAAGTAATTTTACACCCTTAGTTGCATAATATTTACTATTTAAACTATCATGTATTACAAAAGCTGATTTTCTTAAATAAGCTTTTTCTTGCTCAAGAACTTCAACGTCTCTATCCCCTTCTTGATAATTAACTTTAGTATTTTGAAGTTTTCCTCTCATCCCCAAAACTGTAGTTTTATTTATTGCTGTTCCTAATGCTAACTGACCATAATAAGTTTCCGATTTTAAAGTTGATTTTTTAGATCCATTTTTCCAAAATAATAATGGGTCACTTTCGTATCCTACAATTGCTGTTCCAATAATTTTTATTCCAGCAAAATCATATATATTTGATGTTCTTACTGCTATTTCTGGATATTTTGATATACCTATATCTACTAGATACTGTGTTTCAGACCCAGAATAGCTCTTAAATGCTAATCCTGTATTTAGTCCTATTCCTCTTGCATCTGAGTAGTTCATCCCTAGTTTAAGATCATAATTATTACTTTCTTGAACGTCGAAATAAACTTTATCCCCTTCAACTTTATAGAAAATACGATTCACATAATCTAAAACTCCTATATTTTTAGACCAATCTTCCAAGTCCTTAGAAGTTAACGCTTCTCCTTTTGCTTTTGGTCTAAGAGAATTTGCAACCTCAGGAGTTAATAACTTCCCTCCTGTTACTTCGATACTATTAATAACAACTTTCATTCCTTTTAGTTCTTTTGCTTTAGCATATATTTCATTAAATCTTTTTTCATTTGATAATTTTTCAAGATCTGACTCTACCTCTAAAGCTGACAGTACACCATCTTCAACTAATTTTTCAAGTCCGTTAAAATCTACTGTTCCATGATCTTTAACATCAGGAGTTATTAATATGTCTGCCATTTTTTTATTATTTTCTGTTTTCTTATTTCCATTATAGGAAGCTAACTGATCGATGACAGTTAATATATTAGAACTAGAATTAATTTCCGTCGGATTAGCAGTAATATCAACAGCTATTATTATATCTACATCTTTCATTTTGGCAGCTATATCTATTGGAAAGTTGTTTACAACTCCACCATCAACATAATACTTACCATTATCATATACTGGTTCAACAAAGCTTGGAATAGCCATAGATTTAAATGCTGCTAAAGCTAAGTCTCCATTACTAACAACAACCTCTTCTCCACTTTGTAAATCTGTAGTTACAGCTCTATATTTTCTTGGTAACTCATCAAAGTTTTGAATTTTAGCACTTCTTTCAAATATATTTTTTAACCATAAATATACCTCTGATCCTTTTAAAACTCCCATAGGAACAGATAGTTTTAAATCTTGTCCAAATCCTAAAGATAAAGGATATTGACTAGCTTTTGAAAATCTTTGCCCTGCTGATTCTTTACTTCTATCTTTTTTTTCTCTCATCATAGAATCTACAGGCATATTTAATATAGTAGATTCTATCTCTTCTGGAGTATATCCTACTGAATACATCCCTCCAACAATACTTCCTATACTTGTTCCTATAACTACATCAATAGGAATTTTATGTTTCTCTAATACTTTAAGTACCCCTACGTGGGCAGCTCCCTTGGCTCCTCCTCCACTAAGTACTAAAGCAATTTTTAAATTTTCATTTTTGAAATCAGGATTAGCAAAATCAACCTTCTTATTTTCGACAATTCTTTTTGCCTCTTCGTATCTTTGAATTTTTTCTTTTAAAAGTCCTATCTCAACATCTAATGAGTTCATCATATCTGCTTTTGTATTTACTTTTGAAGCATAAATAGTATTACTAACTAATAGTATAATCATTAACATCAAACATATACTTTTTATTTTTTTCAAATAATCCACCCCTGTTTCTTATTTATAACTATTTTAACTTTTCTTCCATTAAAGAAGTTACTAATTCAGGATTAGCTTTCCCCTTTGAAATTTTCATTACTTGACCTATAAGCCCTTTTAAAACTCTTGGTTTCTTCCCTTCATCTGCTAATTTGTAGTCTTCTACCATTTTTTCATTAGCATTTATAATTTCCATAACCATAGCTTCAATTGCTGATGTATCTGCAAGTTGCCCCATCCCTTTTTCCTCTACGATTACCTTAGGATCTCTTGAATCTGTTAATTTTATTTCAAATAACTCTTTAGCTATTTTACTTGAAATAACTGAATTTTCTATTAGAATAATAATTTCACCTAAATGTTCTGCACTTATTGAAAATTCTTCTATTGAAATATGCTTATCTTTTAATACTTTTAAAACTTCAGACATTATCCAGTTAGAACTAATTTTGGGATTCTTTGAAATTTTAGTAACAGCTTCAAAATAATCTGCAAGCTCCATATCGCTACATAAAACATTTGCGTCGTATTCTGGAATTGAATAATTTGCTACAAATCTTTCTATTTTATTAACTTTACTTTCTGGCATTGTTTTTCTTACTTCTTCAATTAACTCATCAGATATAATCAGCCTTGGTAAGTCAGGTTCAGGGAAATATCTATAATCCATAGCTTCTTCCTTGCTTCTCATTACTCTTGTAACCTGAGCTCCATCATCCCATTGTCTTGTTTCTTGGAAAATTTCTCCACCATTTTCTATTACATCTATTTGTCTTCCAATTTCATAATCAATAGCTCTTGCTACAGCTTTAAAAGAGTTTAAATTCTTAACTTCAACTCTAGTTCCATAAACTTTTGAACCTTTTTCCATAACAGAGATGTTTGCGTCACATCTAAGTGAACCAAGTTCCATTGATACATCACTTATTTTTGTATACTTAATTATATTTTTTAATGTATTTAAGTACTCGTAAGCTTCCTCTGATGTTCTTAAATCTGGCTCAGATATTATCTCAATTAAAGGCATAGAAGCTCTATTAAAGTTAATTAGAGACTCTGTTGATGAGTGAATATTTTTAGCAGCATCTTCCTCTATTTGAATTCTTGTAATTCCTACATTAACCTCTCTACCAGAGTTTAATTTAAAATCTAAATTACCTTTTTCACAGTATGGTGTTTCAAACTGCGTTATTTGGTAATTTTTAGGAGTATCTGGATAGAAATAGTTTTTTCTATCAAAACCACTTTCATTATTTATTTTACAATTTAAAGCTAGTCCAGCTTTTATTGCGTACTCTACAACTTTCTTATTAAGTTTAGGTAAAGTACCAGGATGTCCTAAACAAATTGGACATGTATGTGTATTTGGTGCTGAATTATCGTAGTCTGCACTACAACCACACCAAGCTTTTGTTCCTGTTTTAAGTTGAAGATGAACCTCTAACCCAATTACTGATTCCCATTCTTTCATCTATATTTCTCCTCTTTTTTCCATTATTAAAATTTTGGTAATATCCATTCTCCACGAACTTTTTCAAAAGCAGATCCTACTTTAAAAAGTTGACCTTCATCAAAAGACTTCCCTAAGAATTGTACACCAACTGGCATTCCATTATCTAATCCTGCTGGAACTACAAGTCCTGGAATTCCTGCTAAGTTTGCTGGAATTGTAAATATATCTTCTAAATAAAGCTCTACAGGAGTCTTTTTGTCAGATAATTTAAATGCTGTTGTTGGAGATACTGGCGTTAAAATTACATCAACATCATTAAATACAGTATCAAAATCATTTTTTATTAATCTTCTAACTTTTTGTGCTTTCTTAAAGTATGCATCAAAGAAACCAGCACTTAAAACATAAGTTCCCATCATTATTCTTCTTTTTACTTCATCTCCAAAACCTTCGCTACGAGATTTTACATATAAGTCATCTACATTTTTAGCATTTGTGCTTCTATGCCCATATCTAATTCCATCATATTTAGCTAAATTTGATGAAGCTTCTGCTGGTTGAAGTACATAGTATGTAGATACCGAATATTTAGTGTGTGGTAATGATATTTCTACTATTTCAGCTCCTAGAGTTTTTAACTTCTCTATTGTATCTAAAACTATATTTTTTGTTCCCTCACTCATACCATCTATAAAATATTCCTTAGGTATTCCTATTCTCATACCTTTAATGTCTTGATTTAAATACTTTGTATAATCTTCCACTGGAATATCTAAAACTGTAGAATCATAATCATCTGCACCTGCTATTACTGAAAGTGTTAAAGCTGAATCTGCTACTGTTTTTGTAAATGGTCCAACTTGATCAAGAGATGAAGCTAGTGCCATTATACCGTGTCTTGAAACTCTTCCATATGTTGGTTTTAATCCTACTACTCCACAGTATGAAGCTGGTTGTCTAATACTTCCACCAGTATCTGATCCTAGTGACATAGAAACCATTGAAGATCCTACTACTGCAGCTGCTCCTCCACTTGAACCTCCTGGAACTCTTTCTAAATCCCAAGGATTTTTTGCCATTCCGTAGCATGATGTTTTTGTTGTTGATCCCATAGCAAACTCATCCATATTTGTATTACCAATAATTATTGCTCCAGAATCTTTTAATTTCTTTACAACTGTAGCATCATACATACCCTCGTAACCTTTTAATATATTTGAACAAGATGTTGCATACTCTCCTATTGAAACCATGTTATCTTTTATGGCTACAGGAACTCCAGCTAAAGCCCCTACTTTCTCTCCGTCAGCTATTTTCTTATCTATAACTCTTGCTTCTTCTAAAGCTTTTTCTTTTCTTAAAGATATAAATCCACCTATATCTCCATTTATATTCTCTATTTTTTCAAAAGTTAATTTTACTAACTCTTCTGATGTAATCTCTTTTTTTAATACTTTTTCTCTTAACTCATAAGCTGTTAATTCTAATACGTTATTCATTAATTATCCCCTCCAACAACTTTAGGAACTATTAACATTCCATCTACTTTACTTGGAGAATTATGCATAGCTTCCTCTTGAGTAAGAGAAGGTTTTACTATATCCTCTCTAAAGTTATTTAGCATATGATTAACTTGAACAAGTGGTTCTACATGCTCTGTATCCACCTCGTTTAACTCATCAATATAACTGAATACATTATTTAAATCCTCTTGGAATTTTACAATCTCTTCATCTCTAAACTCTAATTTTGAAAGTTTAGCTATTTTTAAAACTTCTTCTCTTGTAAGTGCCATTTTTCCTCCTATATATTTATATCTTTCTCTCTTTTTCTTAATTTTATTACTCTTCTTTATTCTCTTAATTTATATTAGTTTATTCACCTAAAGAGTATAAATATTTAACTTCCTCTTCTGTTAACTCTCTATACATTCCTACTTTTAATCCTTTTAATCCTATTTCACCAATTTTTAGTCTTTTAAGTTTTTCAACTCTATTTCCAATAGCATCAAACATTCTTCTTATTTGTCTATTTCTTCCCTCTCTAATTGCAATTATAACAGCACTTTTTAATGTATCTCTCGATAAAATAGAAGCTTTTGCTGGTAAAGTTACACCATCTTCTAAAGATACACCTTCCTGAAGCTTAGAAAGCTTCTTGTCATCTATATACCCTCTAACTAGTGCCTCATACTCCTTATATACTTCTGTTCTTGGGTGGATAATCTTATTAAAAAGCTCCCCATCATTAGTTAATATTATTGCACCTTCTGTATCATAGTCTAATCTTCCTATAGGAAATATTCTCTGCTCACACTTAATTAAGTCTATAACAGTTTTTCTTCCTCTATCATCCTTCGATGCAGATAAAACTTTCTCAGGTTTATTCAGTAAAAAATATACTTTTTTCTCTTGTGCTTCTTGGAATTTTATTTTTTTTCCAGATATTTCTATTTTATCATCTTCTGATATTTTCATTCCAGAAGTTGCAAGCTCTCCATTTACTTTTATCTCGTTGCTTTCGATTAATCTATCTATTTCACGTCTTGAAGCTATCCCTTTTAAGGCTAAAAATTTGTTTATTCTTATTTTTTCCATATTACTTCCCACTTATAATTTTATAGTTTGGTAACTCTTCAACACTTTTAATACCTAAGTATGCTAAAAAATTCTCGGTTACTTCATAAATATTTGGTCTTCCTATACTCTCTTTTTTCCCACAAACTCTTATGAACTTTCTCTCCTCTAAGGTTTGGACTATTCTCTCAACACCAACCCCTCTTATTGCCTCTATTTCACTTTTTGTAACAGGCTGTTTATAGGCTATTATTGAAACTGTTTCTAATGCTGCTGCTGATATTTTTTTAGGTTTTGATTCAGGTTCGAAAAAATTAGACACTGTCTCTCCACAATTTGGATTAGTGACAAAACATACCTTTTCATCTTCAAATATTAAACTAATTCCTGTATCAGATTTTTCAGCTTTCATCTCTGTTAAAATATCCATAGTCTCAACAAATGAAAGTGAAAAAAACTTAGCTAAATCTTTTACTTTAACTCCGTCACCTGACAAAAATATAATAGCTTCTATATCCTGCTTTATTTTCATCTCTAACTCCTTTTATTCTACTAATTACTCTACTAATGCCAAATAGTTACTAATAAGATCTCCATAAATCTCCTGGTTATTCTTCCCATTAAAATTATAGTATTTAGGAATATAACAATTATTTTTTTTAATTATATATTCTATTTTAGCCAATAACATATCTGCCTTTTTTCTTTCCCCAACTACCCTTAATAACTTAATCATTTCTAAATTATACTCTATATCAACGCTATTTTTTTCTGACGTTAATACTCCATAAATATTATCATATTTTTCCTTATACTCATTTAAAACTATAGTTTTTAATTTTAAACTCTCTATAACATCTAAATATTTTAAATTCTTTAAGTTACCAATCCTTGAGTTTTTGTTATTTTTTAATTTATTATCTAATAGTAATTCAGTATTGACTAAAGCTTTTAATTGTTCTAATTGATCAGTATACTTTCCTTTCTCATCTTTATCAACTAATTCTATAATTTTTATTAAATAATATACCTCACTAATTTTTCCATTATCGTATATTCTCTTAAAATTATCATCTATATACTTTTCAATTTTTTCTTTTAATATAGCTTCATAATTAGAAAACTCTACATTCTTTTCCACCGTTTCATAGACAATATAATCTAAATACAATCTTTCAAACTCTGTTATTTCTTCTTTAGGGATAATCTGATTAGCAGGCATTATTCCCTCTTCATAAGCCTCTTTTCTCATCTTTAATTCCATTTCGTATGAAATATGTGCTCTGTTTTGCGTTATTTTATCAATTATTATTCCCCTAGATAAGAGAATATCTAAATGTTGAAGTTGTCTAATTCTTATCTCAGAATTATTTTCAAAATCATTTGTTAACAGTGCTGAATCTCTTCTTTCCCCTTTTAAAGTCCCTATTTTTTCACTAGGATCTCTAAAATTAATTACAAAACAACTTTCACCATCTTGAACATCAGTTATGTAAAAAGGATATAAATTCCTCATTTTTAAATCTAGTTCACCACTGTCAATCTTTACAAAATTATATGTGTTATCTAATAACTCTCTGTCTCTCGACAGATAAAAAGCACCAGTTTTGTTTCTATCAGAAAAATTTATTTTTTTAGAAGAATTCTTTTCTAAAGTCCTTTTTAATCCTTCATATTCATTTTCAAAATCTATTTGATATACAATTTTCAAACTTTCCTTATTTAGTTCATCATTCGCTTTAGAATTATTAGGTTTATTTTCAAAGACTATTTTAAACTCTATCTCTTCTAATACTTTATCTAAAATTTCAACAGTTAAAAAAAATTTTTCTCCATAAAAATCACCTAAAATTTCAATTTTGGACTTTTCTAAATCATATTTAATATCTTTATAAAAATCTTGTAATGAGTAGAATTTATCTTTCTTAATTATCCCTATGTCTAATCTTGAAATATCTACTATTCCTAACTGATTTCCTTTTATATTAATAATTTCATTTTTTTCTTTATTATAATAAAAAGAAAGTTGCCCATTTGTAATTAACTGGGCACTGTTAGAAGGTTTATAAAAAAACAATAAAAATAGTAAGACAATAATAACTTTCTTTTTACTCATAATTAATATTCTACTTCCGAAGATACTAAAACCTTTTTATATTTATCAAAATCTTGAAGTAACTTTTGAATTCCTTTTATTACACAGAATAGAGGCTCTTCTGCCATATAAACATTTAAGTGTAAATATGAAGCGATTAACTTATCTAAATTCTTTATCATAGATCCTCCACCTGTTAAGCAGATTCCATTTCTCTTTATATCTGATGCTAATTCTGGTAAAGTTTTTTCTAGTATTAATCTAATCTCTTCTACAATCTCCATTGCTAAAGCTCTTAACGTATCTACTAACTCATTAGATGTTATTGTTATATTTTTAGGTAGTCCATTTAAAGCACTTCTACCACTTACTTCTATATATAATTCCTCTTCTAATACCTGTACAGCGCCCACAGTTTTCTTTATCTCTTCTGCAGTTGTTTCTCCTATTAAAACACTGTGTTTCTGTCTTACATAGTCTATTATTGCAGAGTCAAATCTATCTCCAGCAACTCTAAATGAACTAGCTTTTACTACTCCACCTAAAGATATTACAGCTATTTCTGATGTCCCTCCACCTATATCTACAATCATATGTCCATTTGGATCAAAAACATCTAATCCTAATCCTATTGCTGCAGCCATAGGCTCTTCTATTAAGAAAGCTTCTCTTGCTCCAGCTTCTCTTGTTACCTCTATTACCGCTCTCTTTTCAACTTGTGTTACCCCTGCTGGAACACAAATTATTACTCTTGGGCTGTTAAATATTTTTTTTGAACTTGCTTTTTTATATAATTCTCTTATTAATTTTTCTGTAATTTCATAATCTGCAATAACTCCATTTCTAAGTGGTCTAACTGTAGACATTGAAGCTGGTGTTTTTCCTATCATTTTTTTTGCTTTTGTTCCAACTTCTTCTATATTTTTTGATCTGTTATTTATAGCAACAACAGATGGTTCATTCAATATTATTCCCTTGTTTTTATTACAAAATAAAGTATTTGAAGTTCCTAAATCTATCCCTATATCTTCTGAAAAAATTCCTAAAATATTTTTTATTTTTTTATTCATTAATGATACTCTCCCTTATTTTAAAATATTTTTTTCTTTTTTATTTTTTCTTTAAAAAAAATACTATTTCATTTTCTTTTTTAATACTTTATTTTTATAATGTATTTAATTCATCTAATTTTAATCCTATACTTAATAAATCAGAAACTATTCTTTCAATAGGCAATCCCATAACAGAAAAGAAATCTCCATCTATATTTTCAATTAACAAAGCACCTTTTCCTTGAATTCCATAAGAACCTGCTTTATCAAAAGGTTCTCCTGTAGATAAATACCATTCAATAATTTCTTCTGTTAAATCTTTAAATTTAACTTTTGTTATGTCGTGAGATACAATCTCAACTTTTTTATCTAAGTTTAGTAAGCAATACGCAGTTATTACTTCATGAGTTCTACCTGATAATAATTTTAACATCTCTTTTGCTTCAGATTTATCTTTAGGTTTCCCAAATACTTTATTATCTAAAACTACTACAGTGTCTGCAGCTAATATATAATCACTTTTAAAATTCTTACTTACGGCTAAAACTTTTTTTCTTGCAATATCCATAATTTGGTCTACAATTTTTATCTCATCACTCACTTCATCAATATCTGGAGTAATTATTTCCAAATTAAAACCAAAACTTTCCATTATCTCTCTTCTTCTTGGAGATTTTGAAGCTAAAATCATCCTTGTTTCACCTCATCTCTTAATTTTATAATAGATATAGGTTCAATTTCACTATCATCCTCTATCTCCTGATTGACTTCCATAATACGTTTCTTTATTTCTGGATTCATCTCTATAATTTTTTCTTTTATTTGTTGCTCTTCTAACTCTCTTATTTTACTAATTTTTTCCACTTCAATCTTTTCCAATTCCTCTTTTATCTCTATCTTTTTAAGAATCTTCTTTTCTTGCATTTCAATATCTCTCTTTTTTTCAAAAACAGCTCTAAGCTTTTTTACTCTTTTTAAAATTATCCAATTGAAAAATATTATACTCATTAAAACAGTGATTATAATACTTAAAATTGTTACTGCCATATAAATATAATAATTCTGAATAAAAATCATTTGAGATATGATATAAGACCCTATCAATCCTAATTTATATTTAAAAATACTTAATTGAATAAACTCATATTGGATATTACCTACTGGGAGTTTAAATAATATTCCTAGCTTTGATAATATAACTAAATTGAATACCGACAAAAAGAAGGGATAGCTCATATGACAAATAGTTGTAATCATATCTCTTTTTCTTTTATTTTCAATAGAGATAGTAAAATAATTGGAAACTAATATAAATAAAATTACATATCTCCCTCTTCCAAAATAAGTGTTTACTATTTCAGATATTTTTTTTTCAGAATATGTAACTCCATCAAAATAAAAATAAATAATTCCAAATAAAATAATGCTGTATATAATTCTATATTTCGTATTTTTTTCTGCCATTTATCATTCTCACTTTTTAAAATTTTATTTTTTTAATTTTTTAATAATATTTTTTATAAAAATATAACGTAATAAATAATTTTATCATATAAAAAAAGAGTTTTCAAGCAGTTATAAAGCATGTTATAATTCAATTAAAATTATTTAGAGAGGTAATCCTATGATAAGTACTGGTATTATAAAAAAAATAGAAAAAAATGAGGTCACTATCCACTTTTTTAAAGATTCTGCATGTGCTCATTGTTCAGCATGTAGTGCCGATAGAAAGTTAGGTGCTTTAATTAAAATTTCATCAGATTTAGCTTCTAATTACAGCGTTGGTGATCAAATCTCCATAGAACTTGATGATACCATTTTACTAAAATTATCATTTATCACTTATATTTTCCCGGCTATTTTCATGATTTTAGGTTATTTCATTTTAAATCTTTTTAATTTAGGTGAAGGGGTTTCTATATTTGGTTCTTTTTTATTTTTAGTAATTTCTTTTGGAATTTTATATTTTTACGATAAAAAAAGAGTTAAAAATTTAGGGGAAGACATTACAATTGTAAATACACCTCCCGATTCTAAAAGTTGTTCCGGTCACTAATAAATAAAATTTTATAAAAACCATAGTTATAAATTAAAGATAGTAGAAGTGTCTAGAACAGACATTTCTACTATCTTTTTTAGTTTTTACTTATAAAAGATACTCTCCACTTTCTCTCATCTCTTCTAGTTTTTTAATTCTATCAGCTGTGGCTGGGTGAGTACTAAATAATCTTCTTACATTTTCCCCTGAAAAAGGACTTATTATAAACATATTTTCTGTAGCTACATTTGCATCCAT
>JBOFJQ010000040.1:0-6873 GCA_051656905.1 Fusobacteriaceae bacterium
CCAGAAAGTCCTCTTAAGTAGTAAAGTTTAGATCTTCTTACTTTTCCAACTTTGATTACATCGATTTTGTCGATTAAAGGTGAGTTCATAGGTATGATTCTCTCGATTCCTACACCGTTAGTTACTTTTCTAACTGTGAAAGTTTTTCCGATTCCTCCACCATTTACTCTAAGTACTACTCCTTCAAATAACTGAACTCTTTCTTTGTTTCCCTCTTTTACTTTGTAGTAAACGTTGATTGAGTCTCCTGCTTTAAAGAATGGAATGTCATTTCTTAATTGAGATTGCTCAACTAATTGGATTAATTTTTCTTTCATTTGCTTCCTCCTGAGATATTCATTTACTCTACTATTTAGAATAAAGTGGAATATTTGTTTTTTATTATTGCAGATTATTATATCACTTTTATTTTTTTATGTCAATTTTTTTAATGTCTTTATTATGTTTTTTCTATGTTTTTTTCTATGTTTATATTTCTTAAATTTTAATTTCTTGACAAATAAAAAAAGAAAGGCTATACTTGATAAAATTATAAAAAATAAGGAGCATGATTAATTATGAAAACTAAAGGGGCAACTTTCTATTTTTACTTTTACTTTAGATAAGGTTTATATCTACTACAGATATAAACCTCTTTGTGATTGTAAAAATAAGAAGTTATATCTGAGCCCTTTAAACTATAAGAAAATTATGTTTTAAAAAAGACTCTTAGATAACTAAGAGTCTTTTTTTTTAGGAGGAATACACATGAATAAATTGAAATTAGCTTTACTTGGAATTATCTCTATACTTCTTTTCGTTAGTTGCGGAAAAGAAACTAAAAAAATTGAAAAAACAGTTACTGTTGCCTATGTAGGATCGGCAAAAACTTTAGATCCTCAAATGACAAATGACAAAAGATCAATAGAAGTCATAGCCCAACTATATGATTCTCTAGTTGAATTAAATGAAAATAGTGTCATTGTTCCAGCCATTGCTGAAAGATGGGAAAAAATTGATTCTTTAAGGACTAGGTTCTATATTAAAGACAATATTAAATTTCATAATGGAGATTTATTAACTGTTAATGATATCAAATTTTCTCTTAATAGATTGAAAAATTCACCTGTTGTGGGAACTGTTGGTGAACCTATTGATAGAGTAGAAATCATAAATGATAAAATAATTGATGTTATAACAAAATATCCATATTCGCCTATTCTTTTAAATCTATCTGATTACAGTGCTTCTATTGTAAGTGAGAAAGCTGTTATATCTGACGAGAAAGGTTTTGGGCAAAAACCAGTTGGAACAGGGGCTTATATACTGGAGAATTGGAGTAATATTGATAAAATAATTTTGAAAAAAAATAAAAATTATTTTAGAGGGGAACCAAAAATTGACAAACTAATTTTTAAAGCTATTCCTGAAGCTGGCGTAAGAGTTATTGGTCTTGAAACTGGAGAGATAGATGTTGCATACACTGTATCACCTATTGATGTTCCTACAGTTATAAAAAATAATAATTTGGATATAATAAGTAAAAGTCCTTCGGCTATAGAGTTTATAGGTTTTAATACTTCTAAAGCTCCTTTTAACAACAAAGACTTGAGAAAAGCTGTTACTTATGCACTAAATGTAGATGAAATTTTAAAGGCTGTCTTATCTACTTATGGGACTAATATAAACTCCCCTTTAGCTCCATCAGCTTTTGGTTATACTACTGATAGACCTACTTATACAAAGAATTTAGAAAAAGCTAAAGAATATCTAAAAAAATCTGGTTATGAAAATGGACTAACTGTTGAAATAACTTATCATAGTAACCAAGTTAGTGAGCAAATAGCTCAAATTATGCAAGCTCAACTAAAAGAGATTGGTATAGAACTTAAAGTTAATCCTCTAGAATGGAGTGCTTTTATCAATAGTACTTCAAAAGGTGAACAACAAATGTTTCATCTAGGAAGAACTGCTCCTACAAACGATGCAAATGAATCTTTAGTTGTTTTTAATAGTAAATCTAAGGGTAGTGGTGGAAATAGATTCTTTTATGATAATCCATCTGTTGATAAATTATTAGATGAGGCTAGCAAAGAAAGTAACACTGAAAAAAGAGCACTTCTTTATAAAGAGGCTATTAATACTATTCAAGAAGATTCAGTTATGGCTTTCTCTTTCACTAGAGATGTAATTGTTGGTGTTAATAAAAGAGTTAAAGGTTTAAATATTCATCCTAGTGGAGTTAATAAATTCAAAAATATTTATATAGAGGAGAAATAGATGAAAAAATATATTGTTGGATATCAAGGAGTACCTGGAGCTTTTTCTCATAAAGTATTAAAGAATAATTTTGAAAATTCTGATGAAGTTTCATTTTTATCTTTTGAAGAAGTATTTGAAGCTGTAAAACTAGGGCATGTTGATTATGGAATTATTCCAGTTGAAAATTCAAACACTGGAGAAATCAACGATGTATTAGATCTTTTAAAATATTATAATTGCTACATCGAAAAAACTTATATTTTAAAAATAGATCAAAATCTTTTAGGGATAAAAGGTAGCCAAGTTTCAAATATTAAAGAAGTTTTTTCTCATCCACAAGGTTTCCTTCAAAGTAAAATTTACTTAAAGGACAAAGGATGGAAGGAAACCCCTTTTCATAATACTGCCATTAGTGCTAAACATGTTTATGAAAGTAATAATCCTGAATATGCAGCAATAGGTAGTATTGAAACAGCTTCTCTCTATAATTTAGATATACTAGAAGAGAAAATCAATGATAATGATCATAATTTTACAAAATTTATTATTATATCTAATAAGCTATCTAATGTAGGAAATAAGTATTCATTACTTTTTAGTCTTTCTCATGAAGTTGGCTCTCTTTCAAAAATAATATTAACATTTTCAAAATATAATTTTAATATGCTTAGCATTAAGTCTAGGCCAAATAAAATTGAACCATGGCAATATTACTTTTATATTGAAATAGAAGGTAATGAGCTATCAGAGGAAGTAATAGAGGAACTATTGACAAACAGTATAGAATTCAGAATATTAGGGAGATACTAAATGAAAGATTTTAAGATTACAGTTGTTGGATTAGGTGTAATAGGGGGAGCTTTTGCAGAAGGGCTTAAACACCTTGGTGCAACAGTCTATGGAGTTGATATCAATGAGAGAACTCTTGAATTTGCAAAAGAAAAAGGGATAATAGATGAAGGGTTTTTATTAGGGAAAGAACCTTTATTGCAATCTGATATTGTAATAATTAGTCTATACCCAAGTCTTCTTAAAGATTTTATTATTGAAAATATAACTTACTTTAAGAAAAATGCTATTATTACAGATGTTTCTGGTATAAAAGAGAGTATTATTTCTCAAGTAGAAGGTCTATTAAGAGAAGATTTAGATTTTATCTATGGGCATCCTATGGCAGGTAAAGAAAAACAAGGTATTGAATATGCTGACTTAAAAGTTTTTCAGAATGCTAATTATATTCTTATAAAATCAGAAAAAAATAAGGAAAAAAATCTTATTTTAATGGAAAAAATAATAAAAGGATTAGGTTTTAAAAATATAAATTATTTAACTGCTAGAGAGCACGATGAAACTATTGCATTTACTAGCCAACTTACTCATATACTTGCAGTAGCCCTTATAAATTCAGATGATGAAAAAAATGATATTTCTAAGTTTATAGGTGATAGTTTTAGAGATCTCACTAGAATTTCTAAAATCAATGCGGATTTATGGTGTGAACTTTTTTTAGGAAATAAAAATAATTTAATAAATAAGATAGAAGTTTTTCAAGATGAGCTATCTAAACTTAAAATTTTACTTGAATCTGAGAATAGTAATCTTCTAAAACGTGAGTTTAGAAAATCAACTAAAAGAAGAGAAAAATTAGATAAATAAAAGCCCTATTACAGGGCTTTTATTTTTGGTAATAGAGTGCATCTTTTTCCTCTAAAGAAACATTTATTACAAGATATACATCTTGAAGGGGTTTTATCTGTTTTCCATCTTTTTACAAGATCTGGTTCAGATACTAAAGATCTTGAAAGAGATATAAACTCTATTTGAGAGTCATTTAAAATATTATCTATCTCTTCATACCTTTTATGCCCACCTACAAGTGATATTGGTGTTTTTATCTCCTTTGCAATCAATTTCCCTTGCTCATAAAAATATGATTCTTCCTCAATTGATTTTATAGCTCTAATTACACCTTGGTCTTTATATGATGATCCACTTCCACCACTTATCTCTATTAAATCAATTCCTGCATTAGATAACTCTTTTGATAAATAAAGATTATCTGAAAGAGTAGATCCATTCTCCATAAAATCTTCACAGTTAAGCTTAATTGAAACAAAATATTCTTCCCCTACAGCTTTTCTAATCTCTTCATAAACTTCTAAAATTAATCTCGCTCTATTTTCTAGAGAACCACCATAATTATCCTCTCTTCTATTATAATAAGGGTTCATAAATTGGCTTAAAAAATATCCGTGAGCTCCATGTATTTGAACTCCATGAAATCCTGCTTTTTTTGCTCTTAATGCCCCTTGTACAAATGCATTTTTAATTTCATTTAACTCTTCGATAGTTGCCTCTTTTGGTATAACTTTTGAAGATATATTCTCAATAGATGATGGTCCTAATATAACTCTATTATTTACATTATATGATGTTTGACTTCCTCCATAGACAATTTGTAATATCATTTTACAATTATTTTCATTTGCAAAATCTATTATAGGTCTATAGCTTTCTATAAGACTATCATCATAAATTCCTAACATATATTGTGCTGGTTGATCATTTCTCATTATATTTGCAAAACTAGTTATTATAGTTCCAGTATCCCCTTCTATTAAATCTTTATATATTTCTAATAATTGTGGAGTTACCTCCCCTGTCTCACTACAAAAAGCTCTTTCATTTGTTGCAGATCTTATAACTCTATTTTTAGATTTTAAATTTTTTATCTCCATACTATCAAATAAATTTTTCATTTTATCCTCCTATCCTTTTCTAAACATATATGTTTTTATACTTGGAAATGTATAAACTTGCTTTTCCAAATATAGATTTTCATTTTTAAAAATATTTTCTAACTCTTCACTTGAATATATCTTGTAATCACCTGTAGTTCCATAAGGAAGTAATTTGTTTATAAAATAACTTAGTATATTAGGCAAATATATCTCTCCCAATATTAGGACTCCACCTTTTTTTAATACTCTACTCATCTCTTTTACTGATTTCTCTATATTTTCATAGTGGTGAAAAGAGTTAATACAAAGCTCTAAATCAAAATATCCATCATTAAATTTTATATTTTCACTATCTCCAACACTAAACTTTGCATCTATTCCTTTAGAAATAGATTTTTTTATCATATTTTCAGAGATATCTACTCCATATATATCCAAATTTTTATAATTAGGATTTTTTCTTATCTCTTCTATCAAATCTCCTCTTCCTGTACCTAGATCTAAAACTTTATCCACCTTGATTGATTCCATCCACTTTAATGCAATTTTATAATGTTTAAAGGAATCACCATGATTTTTTTCTGCTACTCTATCAAAGAATTTAATTGTATTAGATTTGTAATTTCCATTCTTATTTATTTTCAAGTTTTACCTCTCTATAATCATAGTTACTTAGTTAGTATATTTCTTTAATATTTTACCATATTTTACATTAATTCCTCTTAATTTATTTAGAAAAAAGCACCTTAGATATATATTATCTATCTAAGGTGCTTCTCTTAAAAAATTCTTATTTTTTATATTAAAATCTAAAGTTCCAGTTAACTAATGGTAAAACTTCACAAACTTCACTATTATCAGCAATATTTATAAGACCTATTTGTAATCCGTCTAATCTTCTAGCATAGTTTACAAATCCTAATTGTAGACCTTTAAAATAACTTGATTTATTAAATCCTCCAACTTGAAGACCTGTAGCTGTTTGAGTTAAATTAATAATTCCCATTTGCAATCCTTGCATGTCACCTTGTACATGATTAACTCCACCTAATTGAATCCCTGTTAAATTTCCTTCTACTCTGTTGTAAGCTATAAAGAAAAACCAAGGTATTCTTATCCCTGTAAAATCTCCTCTCGTTTCATCATAAAATGATCCTATAGATAATCCTGTAAAGTTTCTCTTACTATTTGCAATCAAATTAAAATCTAATCCTTCTACATTATCATTATCAGTGTAAATTAATCCAACTCTTACCCCTTGAATATCTGTATTTGGACTTTGTAATTGCATTGGTGATATAAACCCTAATTCTAAAGCTTCAGAATAAGAGGCTACACCACATAAAATAAACAATATTACTATTAAATTTTTTATTTTCATATAATTCTCCTTTTTTTTATTTTTCTTATTTTACTATACTTTCCACTATAATTCTACTAAAATAAAAAATTATCAGCAAAACTCTCTCTATTTATTTAATCTTTCATCCTTTCAATCTTTTAATCCTTAAAATAATCAGGGATCTATTTTATTATAAAGAAAACGCTAACTGTGTAGGCAAGCGTACACAGTAGCGTAACCGTAGCGCGTGTTTTCGTATAATCAAATCGATCCCTATCTTTTGACCTTAAATCTTTTAATCGTTAAAAATAATCGGGGATCTATTTTATTATAAAGAAAACGGTAGCTGTGTAGGCAAGTGCACATAGTAGCGTAGCCGTAGCGCGTGTTTTCGTATAATCAAATCGATTCTTATCTTTTAACCTTCAATCTCTAAATTTTTTCCAAAAAATAAAAAAAAGCTTGGCAAATTCCTATTCTCCCAGGCAGCTTCCCACCAAGTACCTTCAGCGTTTACGGGCTTAACTTCTGGGTTCGAAATGTGACCAG
>JBOFJQ010000041.1:0-20600 GCA_051656905.1 Fusobacteriaceae bacterium
TGAAATGATAGATTCATTAATCACATTTAGCCAAGCAGAGATGTTAACTAGTTCGGAAGATTAATATGAAATTAATAGAAATATTAAAATTTGCTGAGGAGTATTTGTTAAAATACTCCTTTTCAAAACCTAGATTAGAAGCTGAAAAAATGATTGCTTATATTTTAAAGCTAGATAGACTTGGTTTATATACTAATTTTGAACTTGAAATTTCTCAAAAGGAGAGAGAGGAGATAAAGGTTTATTTGAAAAAAATGGCAGATTCAGGTGACAGTTTTGATAAAATAAATAAAGAACCTCAGATTAATTACAAAGAAAAAAATATGGAGTTCTTTATTAAAAGTATAGAATATCTAAAAGAAAAAGGTGTGGCAGATTATAAACTAGATACAGAATATATTTTTGCTCATGTCTTAAATGTAAGTAGAACTTTACTTAGTATCCAACTATCTAAAGAGATACCTAATGAACAGTTAGAGATAATAAAGAAGATGTTAATTCAAAGAGGTAAATATAGAAAACCCCTACAGCAAATTTTAGGTGAGTGGGAATTTTATGGTTACCCTTTTAAAGTTAATGAAAATGTTCTAATTCCTCGTAGTGATACAGAAAATTTAGTAGAAAATTGTAAGCATTTGCTACTGGATAGAGAGAGTTCCAATATATTAGATGTTGGTACTGGAAGTGGAGCTATAGCTATTACTTTAGGAAAAGAACTTAAAAATTCAAAGGTAACAGGACTAGATATAAGTCCTGAAGCTCTAGAGATGGCAGAAGAGAATAAAGTTTTAAATAAAGCTGAAAATGTAAACTTCTTATTATCTGATGTATTTACAGCTTTGGAAAATTCTGAAGAGAAATATGATTTAATAGTTTCTAATCCACCTTATATTCCATTGAGTGAATATAATGAGCTTATGATTGAGGTAAAGCAGTACGAACCTCGTGGAGCTTTAACTGATGGTGGAGATGGATATTTTTTCTATGAAAAAATAAGTAAAGAGTCAAAACCTTATTTAAAAGATGGGGGATATTTAGCTTTTGAAGTAGGGTATAACCAAGCTGAAAAAGTATCTGAATTTATGAAAGAAAATGGATTTAATGGTGTAACTATTATAAAAGATTACTGTGGAATAGATAGAATAGTAATTGGAATGAAAGAGTTAAAGGAGATTTAAATCTTTCGATGTTTTAAATGAATTTAAGGAGTATTAAAATGTCAACGAAACTTAGTGATTACGATTATCACCTTCCTGATGAACTTATTGGACAATCTCCAAGAGAACCAAGAGATAGTTCAAAACTTTTATTAGTAAATAGAGAGAATCATACAATAGAACATAAAAAATTCTATAATATAATTGACTATTTAAAAGAAGGAGATATTCTTGTTAGAAATTCAACTAAAGTAATTCCTGCTAGACTTTTTGGAAAAAAAGAAAGTGGAGGAGTTTTAGAAATTCTTCTGATAAAGAGAATAGATTTAACAAGTTGGGAGTGTTTATTAAAGCCAGCTAAAAAACTAAAAATAGGTCAAAAACTATATATTGGTGAAAATAATGAACTTGTAGCTGAACTTATGGAGATAAAAGAAGATGGAAACAGAATTTTAAAATTTTCTTATGAGGGGGCTTTTGAGGAAGTTTTGGATAGACTAGGAAGTATGCCTCTGCCTCCATATATACTGGAAACTTTAAAAGATAAAGATAGATATCAGACAGTGTATGCTATTCGTGGAGAATCAGTAGCAGCTCCAACAGCAGGCTTACACTTTACAGAAGAGCTTTTAACAGCTATTAAAGAAAAAGGTGTAGAAATACTAGACATTTTTTTAGAGGTTGGAATAGGTACCTTTAGACCTGTACAAACAGAAGATGTTTTAGATCATAAGATGCACAGTGAAATGTTTGAAATTCCAAAAGAGGTAGCACTGAAAATAAATGAAGCTAAAAAAATAGGTAGAAGAATAATTGCAGTTGGGACTACAACAGTAAGAGCTTTAGAATCATCAGTTGATTCAGAGGGGAATCTTGTAGCAGTAACAGGCGATACTGAGATATTTATTTATCCAGGTTATAAATTTAAAATTGTGGATGCTCTTATTACAAATTTTCATCTTCCAAAATCGACTTTATTAATGCTTGTATCAGCATTTTCTAATAGAGAGTTTATGATGGATGTTTATGAAAAAGCTGTAAAAGAGGAGTATCACTTCTTTAGTTTTGGAGATGCAATGTTTATTTATTAAATAATAATAAAAAATAAGAGAGGTGAAAATATGAGAATAATAGCAGGAGAAGCTAAAAATAAAAGATTAAAAAGTAGAAAAGGGATGGATACTAGACCTACATTAGGAAGTGTTAAAGAATCACTTTTTTCTATAATTGCTCCATATATAGATGGATGTAAATTTTTAGATCTGTTTAGTGGAACAGGAAACATAGCTTTAGAGGCTTTAAGTCGTGGAGCAGAAAGAGCTATAATGATCGAGCAAGATCAAGAGGCTTTAAAAGTTATAATAGAAAATATTAACAATTTAGGTTTTGAAAATAAGTGTAGAGCTTATAAAAATGATGTTGTTAGAGCTGTTGAAATATTAGGAAGAAAGGGTGAAAAATTTGATATAATTTTTATGGACCCTCCCTATAAATTAAATCTATGTGAGAAGACTTTAAGAGCAATAGAGAAATCAGATGTTTTAGCAGAGGGTGGACTTATAATTTGTGAGCACCATATGTTAGAAGATTTAGATGATGAGATGTTTGGATTTAAAAAAGCTGACTGTAGAAAATATGGTAAGAAGACAATGACATTTTTTACTAGATAAAAAGAGTGGTATCCACTCTTTTTTTAATTTGACTAATATTATATAGAATGTGTATAATGATATTAATAAAAGTAGTGATTTTATACAAAAGAGGTGTGAGATGGAAAAGAAATTAGTGAAAGATGATAGTTTTGAAAAAAATCTAGAAAATATAGATGAAATAATAGAAAAATTGGAGTCTGGAGATTTAGCATTGGAAGAAAGCATAAAAGAGTATGAAAAAGCTATGAAACTTTTAAAGAAATCATCTGATATTTTAAATAAAGCACAAGGTAAAGTTATAAAAATAACAGAAACTTTAGATAATCAAATTGAGTTTGAGGAGGTATAGATGCTAAAACAATATATGTTTAATAGAAAAAATGTAATCGATAGAAGTTTAGAAGAGTACTTAGGAGAGCTAAAAAAACCTTATGTCATAGCAGAAGGGATGAAATATTCAGTTTTAAATGGGGGGAAAAGATTAAGACCTTTATTACTGTTAATGGGATTAAATCTTTTAGGATGTGATGAAGAGTTAGGGATACCTTCAGGATGTGCAATAGAGATGATTCATTCTTACTCTTTAGTTCATGATGATTTACCTGCACTTGACAATGATAAATTTAGAAGAGGGCAACTGACAACTCATTATAAATTTGGAGAAGCTCAGGGAATTTTAATAGGGGATGCACTATTAACACATGCTTTTAATATATTAATTGAAAAGAATAAAGGGCTAAAAGCCGAACAAATTTTAGAAATAGTAAGAAAAACATCAGATTATGCAGGAATTAATGGTATGATTGGTGGACAGATGGTAGATATTGAAAGTGAAGGAAAAGATATAGACTATGATACTCTTAAATATATCCATAAAAATAAGACAGGAAAATTAATAAAGTTACCTTTAGAAGTAGCTTGCATAATAGGTAATGCCACAGAAAAACAGAGAATGGCAATTGAAGAGTATGGAGATTTAATAGGACTGGCATTTCAGATAAAAGATGATATATTGGATGTTGAGGGTGACTTTGAAAAATTAGGGAAGACAATAGGTAGTGACGAAGCTTTAAAAAAATCCACATATCCATCAATATTTGGAATGGAAAAATCTAAAGAGATTTTAAGAGAAGTTATATGTAAATCTAAGAAAATTTTACAAGATAATTTTGAACCAGAAAATTCGAAATTATTAATAGATTTATTAGAATATTTAGTAAATAGAGAAAGTTAAAAAACTTCAAAAATAAAAAAATGTAGGGGGAACAATGCCAAAGTTAAAAAATGTAATAGTAGCACACAAAGCTAGAATGAATCCACAAATGCCAGGAAGTATAGATATAATAGGAGCTTTTGATAACTTAATTCAACCACTATTTCCATATCCAATGTTAAATTTATCAATAGTTTTAACAATAGAAGGAATAACAAAACCAACAAAATTTGAAGTGAGATTTAACTCTCCAGATGAGCAACTTATAACAAAAGGGGAATTTTTACCAATAGTTGATCCTTTTGGAGTAGGAAAAAAAATAATTGATTTAGAAAAAATTATGATAAAAGATAGAGGGATATACACTATTGAGCTTTTTGAAAAAGATGGAGATAGTATTAAATTTTTATCGAGTCAAAGAGCATTTATAGCAGAATATCCACCAAAAAGAAAATTCAGCGAGCAAATAGTGTCGGAAATTTTAGAAAAAGAGGATGTTATTAAAAAGGTAAAAACAGAATTTAGACCTTTTGATAATCCAGAGAAAATAATCAAGGTTCAAATCTCTTTAGATCCTACTACACCAGTAGAGGAGGGTTATATAGCTTGTCCAGAAAATAACAGTCTAGAACTGGATGGAAAAACATACGATTTAACTGGACTTAGAAGACAAGTTGAATGGATGTATGGAAGACCAATTCCTAAAAACGAAGAGGAAAAAGAGATAAAAAATGATGAGACAGAGGGGTTACTTAGTTAGAAAAAATATATTTTGATGAGCAAGTAAAATTACTTGACACAATATAAGAATTCTGATAAGATTAATAGGTAAAATTTAACCTTTCCCACAAAGGACCGTTGCGTTATATTTGAATGATATAACACTAAATTTAGGAGGAAAAATGAAAAAATATACTTTTATGCAAAGAAAAGAGGACGTAGTTAGAGATTGGTATCATTATGATGCTGAGAATCTAGTATTAGGAAGATTAGCAGTAGAAATCACAAAAAAATTAATGGGTAAAAATAAACCTACATTCACACCTCATATTGATGGTGGAGATTTCGTAGTTGTTACAAACGTTGAAAAATTAGTAGTAACTGGTAAGAAATTAACAGACAAAAAATATTTCCATCACACAGGATTCCCAGGTGGAATTAAAGAGAGATCTTTAGGGGAAATCATGGCAAAGAAACCTGAAGAGGCTTTAATGTTAGCTGTTAAAAGAATGCTTCCAAAGAACAAGTTAGGAGCAGATCAACTAACTAGATTAAGAGTATTCGTAGGAGCAGAACATACTCATACAGCTCAAAAACCAGCTAAGGCTGCATTATAATTAGGGAGGAACAACAGTGGCAAATATGATTCAATATTTAGGAACAGGAAGAAGAAAAACTTCTGTAGCAAGAGTAAGACTTATCCCAGGTGCAACAGGGATTGAAATAAATGGAAAATCTATGAAAGAGTATTTTGGAGGAAGAGAAATCTTATCTAGAATAGTTGAGCAACCTTTAGTATTAACATCTTCAATGGAGAAATTCGGAGTAAAAGTTAATGTAAATGGTGGAGGAAACTCTGGACAAGCTGGAGCTATAAGACACGGAATATCAAGAGCTTTACTTGTATCTGATGAAACTTTAAGAGCTGCTTTAAGAGAAGCTGGATTCTTAACTAGAGACTCAAGAATGGTTGAGAGAAAGAAATACGGAAAGAGAAAAGCAAGAAGATCTCCTCAATTCTCAAAAAGATAATTATATATACAAAATATATACAAAGAACCTCGCAAACACCATGTTTGTGGGGTTTTTTCTTTGAAAAAATAAAGAGGAAAATATATAATATGGTGTCAAGTATTAGTAAAATGAACGTTATCTATATATAAAAGTAATAAAATGAAATAAAAGGTACGGAAAAAATATAAAAAAAGTTTAAAAAAAACTTTACAAACAAAAATAATTTAGTTATAATTTCAAATAGAAAGAGTACGTATATAGTATTTAAAAAGTTTAAATATAAATAGGGAAATTTTAAAATAGCAAAAAATTAAAATTTTGTTCGAATTAATTTAAATTAAGAAATTATATTTCTTAATAAAAAAATGGGGAGGAAACAAAATGAAAAAATTAGCATTAGTTTTAGGAACATTACTAATAGCAGCAACAGCTTCAGCTAAAGAAGTAGTAGCAGCTCCAGTAGTAGTAGCAGAACCAGTAGTAGTAGAAGAGGTAGTAGCACCAGTAGAAGTACCAAAATTCAAACCATCTGGATTTGTAGCATTTGAGGAGAAATATTATGGTGCTGGTGAGCATGATGATGTTACTCAAAACTATTTAAGATCAGAGTTTTCTGGATCAGTTACTATGACTGAAGCAGATACTTTACAGTTCAGAGTAAGATCATACGATGATTTAAATGGAAGCAATTCTGATGTAGCTAACGCTGGAGGATCAAAATCTGAGAATACAGAAACTAGATATAGATGGTTACATAAATTTGGAAACATCGGGGATTCTAAAATTGGATTCGCTACAAGAGTAGAGTTATTACAAAGAGATGACTATGATAAAGTTGAATTACAAACAAGATTTAACTTCACTCAATACGTTCCTCAATTTGATGGATTTGAAACAACTGATTTAACATTAGCTCCAAAAGTTAGATATGTATCTTACGGAGAGACTGATGATTCAGCTACAGGTGTAGGAATGGATTTATCTCACTACGCAATCTTACCATGGGGATTTGAGTGGGATTTAACAGTTTACTATTTATATAATGATAATAGTGCTGATGGATACTACAACTCTTCACAATATCCAAATGGAAACAAATGGGGACATGAGTCAATGACTGACTTAAAAGATGGAAACTACACAAAATCTGGAAACAACATAGACGTGGAAGCTTACTTATATAATACTCAAAAATTATGGGCTTCTGAAGATAACTTCTACAATGTTAACTTCTATGCAGAGGGTGGTTTAGATGCACTTACTTATAGAGATGGAAGTGGAGACACTAACAACAACTCTATGTATGTAATGCCTGAGTTACAATTAGTAATGAACATCAATGCAGCTACAGCAATAACAGTTGCAGGTGGAGCAGAGTATAGAAACTGGAATGATGATGAAATGAGTTCAATCAAAGACTTTACTTGGCAACCATATGGAAGAGTTAAAATTAAAACTACTTTCTAATAAAAAAAACAAAACCTCAGACTTGTTCTGGGGTTTTTTATATTGTTTATTGACATAATGTCCTATAAAATTGTATAATTAAATACATTAAATAATTAAGGAATGGTGAAAAATGAAAAAGTACTTAATAGGATTATTATTAATATTATCAACAATTTCTTTCAGTATAACAAAAAGAGAGATTCCAAAAGAGGATAGACAGAGAATTATGGAGTATACACTAGATAATACTGATTCAGGAACAGAGAGAACAGATTTTAAAAAGTGGCAAGAAGATGCTTATTGGGATGTTGAAAAGCAATTAGATGAAAGTGGAATTACAGAGAGTGAAAAGTCAGCAGTAAGAAAAAGATTAAATGCAATGTATGGAGCAAACTATACAAAGCAGACTAAAGAGGTAAAAGAACAGGTTAAATATTATACTGTTGTATCAAGAGCCGCTAAAGAGAAAAAAGATATGGAAGTAAGAAACATAGAGAGTAAAGAGGAACTTACAACAATTATTAAAGAGGCAGAAGTTACTGTTCCAGAAAAAATGATGAAACATTATAAATCAGAAGCAGAAAGATTATATCCAAATAACTATTATGAACAAAAAAGATATATAGAATCATCTATAAACACTTATAAAATGTTTAAATAAAGCAGTATAAAAAGAGGTTAATTTTGATAAATAAAAAGATTAGCCTCTTTTTTATTTTATATTTTTTTATATAAAAAAAATTTGTGTATGGCTGTATTTTTTGTCCTTTACAAATATAAAAAATATAGATATAATATGTAGGACAGAGGTTTGAATTAAAGGGGAAAATTTATTTCGAAATATATCTGTTAAAAAAAATTTTTTAAAGTTAAAAATTGATTTTTGGGGAGGAAACACAATGAAAAAATTAGCATTAGTATTAGGTTCTTTATTAATCGCAGCAACAGCTTCAGCTAAAGAAGTAGTAGCAGCACCAGTAGTAGTAGCAGAGCCAGTAGTAGTAGAAGAGGCAGTAGCACCAGTAGAAGTACCAAAGTTTAAAGCTTCTGGATGGATCCAATTAGGAGAAAGATACTACGGTCAAGAAGAGAAAGGAAATTCGGCATCAAACTATTTAAGAACAAGACTTGAAGGTGCTGTAAACATGACTGAAAATGATACTTTACAGTTCAGAGTAACGTCTTATGATGATTTTAATGGTACTGGTTCAGATACACCACAAAAATCTGAAGATACAGAATCAAGATACAGATGGGTACACAAGTTTGGTACTATAGCAGATTCAAAAGTTAAATTTGCTACAAGATTAGAGTTAAAGCAAACTGATAACTATGATAAAGTTGAAGGACAATTAAGATTTGATTTCGCTGACTATGTTCCAGATTTCAAATACTATGATACAACTTTATTAACATTAGCTCCAAAAGTTTTCTATACTGATTTAAGCGGAACAAATGGTGCAACTAATGATTATTCAACAGGTGCAGGAATGGACTTATATCACTTAGGACAAACTAATCTTGGAGATCTTAATATTGAGTGGGAATACAATATGTACTATACTCACGTAGAAATGGGGGAAGGAGACTACTCTATAGCTAACGGTGGAAATGGAACAGGAACTCATAAACCAACAACAGGAAGAACATACAAAAGTGGAGATAACCTTGCAATAGAGGCTTATACTTATATCACTTACAAATTATGGAACTCAGAAGACAACTTCTACCAAGTTAACGCTTACTTAGAGAACGGATTAGATCCGTACAATGTTGATTTTGGAAGAGATAATGGTTCTTATACTCTTTATACTTGGCCAGAATTACAATTAGTAATGAGATTAAACCCAGCAACTAAAGTAACTCTTGGAGCAGGAGCTTACTATGAGAACAACCAAACTAACAAAGATTCAGCACAAGATTGGGAATGGCAACCAATGGCAACTGCTAAAATCAAAACTACATTCTAGTAATTGCTAAAAAAATAATATATTAACCCCTGAAATTTTTCAGGGGTTTTTTATATATAAATATTGACACTTTAGATACTAAAAGAGTATAATTTTAGGACTAAATAATAAAAAAATGGAAGGGTGACAAATGAAAAAATACTTAATAATACTAATGACAATTTTATTTTCAACACTATCTTTAGCTCAAGAAAAGAAGGAGATTCCGAAAGATGTAAGACAAAGAATCTCTGATTTAGCAGTAACTAATACAGATGGAGGTCAAGAAAGAGTAGATTTTAGAATGTGGCAAGAAGAATCTTATTTGTATGTTGAAAAGAAACTAGATGAAAGTGGAATTACAGAGAGTGAAAAGGTAGCTGTAAGAAAAAGATTAAACACAATGTATGGTGCTAACTATGCGAAGCAAACTAGAGAGGTTCAAGATCAAATAAAGTATTATACAACAGTATCAAGGGCAGCAACAGAAAAGAAAAAAGTAGCAGATAGAAATGTAGAAAGTAAAACTGAATTAGTAACAGTAATTAAAGAAGCGGAAAAGGTTGTACCAGCTAAAATGATGAATCACTATAAGGCTGAAGCAGAAAGATTATATCCAAATAACTACTACGAGCAGAAGAGATATATTGAGTCATCTGTAAACACGTATAAATTGTTTAATTAAAAAAATAATGAATAAATAAAAAAAGAAGAAGAGTTTAATGCTAAAAAAAGCATTTAAATTCTTCTCTTTTTATAAATAAAATTATTTTAATGACTAACATATAAGTCTATATATAGTATAAATAAAAAAAACTTTACAAATTAACAAAAAGAATATATAATAACTCCAACAGTCAGCTAAAGACAGTTTCTATACATCCGCTAAAATGTATATAGAAAAACAGGGGGGAGAATATTATGAAAAGAATCGCATTAGTATTAGGTTCGCTATTAATCGCAGCAACAGCTTCAGCTAAAGAAGTAGTAGCAGCGCCAGTAGTGGTAGCAGAGCCAGTAGTAGTAGAAACAGCAGCGCCAGTAGTTGAGACGCCTGAAGCAAAGAAATGGGTATTCAAAACAGGAGTGAACCACACAGAGAGACAACAAGGAAGAATTAATAGTAATGGTTATAATTGGGGAATTCCAGATGACTTAGGAGAAGATGGAGATGTTTCAGAATTCTTTACAACACTAGGTTATAAAATTAATGATAAGTGGGCAGTAGATTATAAATTTGCTTATGCTTATATAACTGATATTGAATCTTTTAACTCGAAAGATAAAAAAGTAAATGATGATAAGGCAAATACTCAAATGCATACAGTAAGATTAATAAGAACATTTGAACCTTTTGATTTCTTAGGTACAACTTGGAATTCAAATGCTTGGGTAGGAGTTAGAAAATATAGAGAGTCATCTCTTACTTCAGGAAATGATGATGTATATGGAGGATTTAATTCAGAAAGACTATTAGCAAGTGCTAATATGAGAACAGCTTTAACAGAAAAAACAACTTTAGATTTAAATTACTTATATAACTATAGAAAATATGAATATTTAGATGAGAGTAAACGTGATACATATCAACACAGACATTGGATTACAACAACAGTTGATCATGACTTTACTGATTCAATCTACATGTCATTACAAAATATATTATATTTAAGACAACATGTTACAGAGCAAAGAAATTATGGAGAATGGGATTATAACTATACTTTAGGTCATAAATATCCATTAGGAAATGGTTATTCAATTAATACAGAAGCAACAGCATGGGGAGAAGTTCCATTATGGGAAAAAGGAAACAGACCTCTTTCTAACGATCACAACCAAGCTGAGTTAGTATTAATGCCAAAACTTAAGAAAAAATATAAAGTTTCAGATGATGTTTCTATAGATGCATTTATCGGAGCAGGATATGTTTATGGATATGATGTACATACTAATAAAAAAATGTATGCTGGATTTGAAGGAAGAGTAGGAACTACTTTCGATTATAAATTCTAATTTAATAAACAAATTATAAACTTGTAATATTAAATACTAAATGCTAAAAACTAAAACTAAAACTAAAACTAAAACTAAAACTAAAACTAAATGCTAATGATTAATATAATATAGGGTTTGTAAAGTGTAAGCTTTGCAAATCCTATTTTTTTCTTTATAATTTAGAAGAAAATATTTGAATTTATGGTATAGTAGTAAATAAGAGGTGATTGATATGATGAAAGATGAGAATAAAAAAATGAATTTTAATATAAAATTATCTTTAGAGGAAGCTAGAAAATTGTTGGTGTACTTAGATGATGAATTTATAGATATATTCGAAGAATTTATGGAGACTTTAGAGGTAGAAAAAAATGATAATAATGAAGAGTTAGAATACTATGATGAAGTTAGAGAAATTTTTGAAACATTTACATATGAACTACATAAAGAGATAAGAAAAAAAGAAAAAGCAATAAATAGGCATGATATTGATGATTCTGATGAAACAGAGAGTATTTTGAAAAAATTGAATATTTATTCAACGACTATTTTAAAAAAAATAAAAGAGGTGGATAAGAAAGATAATGAACATCTAATATGTAAATTATATTGGTATCTTCACACATCTTTTGATAAAACAGGTGATTTGATATTTACTCAAAATTCCTTAGATGACCTATTAGATTTAGATAGAAATAGACTTATAAAGTTTTTGGATATAGCTTCAAAAATAGAGATAAAAATTGGGAATAAAAAAGGTAAACTTATAGAAAAATACAAAATATTAAATAGTTCAACAGTGAAAATAAAATATAATCTGTATATAGTTAAACCACATCTTGCTCAGATAAAAGATGAGAGCTTCAAATTAGGGTCTATCGATAACATCTCTGTAAAATTTATATAAAAGATATAATGAATTGTTAATAGAAAGAGAATTAAGTAAATTAAATTACTTAATTCTCTTCTTTCTTTATATAAAATTAATTATGGTTATTTATTATTAAATAAGCTATAATAATTCATACGTAAAATGTACTTACTTATTGTAAGTAAGAATGCATATATTTAGGAGGATTTTAAATGATATTAGCAATAGATGTAGGGAATACTCATATAGTAACAGGACTTTTAAATAATTCAGGAGAAGTTTTATTAACTTTTAGAGTTGCTTCAAATGAAAAAATGACAGAGGATGAGTATTTTTCATATTTGAGAAATATATCAGAATTTAATGAGATAAAAATAAAAAAAATAACAGGAATAATAGTTTCATCAGTTGTTCCAGGGCTTATAAATTTATTTAAATTTTTAGGTAAAAAATATTTTGATTTAGATATAATGGTAGTAGATTTAGACTTAAACTTACCATTTACATTCTCTCCAAGTGTGAATTCAACAGGTTTTGGAGCAGATAGAATTATAGATATAACACAGGGTGTTTTAGAGTATCCAAATAGAGATCTTATTATTTTTGATTTTGGAACTGCAACAACATATGAAGTTATAAAAGATAATAAATATTTAGGTGGAGGGATACTTCCAGGAATAGAGATGTCTATAAATGCTCTATTTGGAAATACAGCAAAACTTCCAAAGGTAAAGTTTTCAACTCCTGATAGCATAATAGGTAAAGATACAACAGAGCAGATTCAAGCTGGAATATTCTATGGATATGCAGGACAGATAAAACATATAATTAAAAAAATAAAAGAAGAGATAGAGAATCCCTTTATAATAGCTACAGGAGGTCTTGGAAAGATACTTTCAGCTGAGATAAAGGAAATAGACTACTATGACTCAGATATGAGTATAAAAGGCTTATACAGCTTATACAATAGGAATAAAAAATAAAACAGATAAATTGTTTTCTAAGATGAGGTGAAATATGAAAAGTGTAGGAATTGTAGTGGAATATAACCCTTTTCATAATGGGCATAAACATCATTTGAAAATGGCAAGAGAGGTATCTGGAGTAGATGTAGTAATTGGAGTTATGAGTGGAGACTATGTCCAAAGAGGTGAGCCTGCAGCATTTAATAGATGGGAGAGAGCAGAGATAGCATTAAAAAATGGGGTAGATCTAATCGTAGAGTTACCTGTTTTTTATTCTACACAAAATGCAGAAATTTTTGCCAAGGGTGCTATAGAAATATTAGAAGAACTTGGAGTAGAAAACGTAGTTTTTGGCTCAGAAACGTCAGATTTAAAAAATTTAGAAAAGATAGTTTTAGCTACAGAAAGGGATGAGTATAAATCTATTATAAAAAATGAATTGCAAAATGGAGTGGCTTATCCTAGAGCTTCAGCAATAGCCTTAGAAAAGCTAGGGATAGATTCGAACTCTCAATCTAATGACATACTAGGAATGGAATATGTGAGAGCAGCTCAAAATAAAAGGTTAAAATTATTACCTATAAAAAGAATAGGAACAGGTTATCATTCTACTAGTATAGTGGGGGAAATAGCCTCTGCTACTGGTGTAAGAAAAATTCTTAAGAATGTTGAGAGTAAAAATATAGCAAGTGAATTAAATCTGGAAATGATAAAAAATATTGTACCTGAAGAGACATATAATCATTTAGGAAAGATAAAGGTAGAGTCTATAGCAGAATTAGAAAAATTTTATTTTTTAATTAGATATGAAATTATAAATAATTGCAAAACTTTAATTCAAATCCAAGATGTAGAAGAGGGATTAGATGTAAGATTGTATGAATGTGCAATTAAATTCAGTAATTTCAATGATTTTATAGCTAATTTGGCAACTAAAAGATATACTAAGGGAAGAATTCAAAGAGTTCTTATTCATATTTTATTGGGAATATCTAAGGAGTTAACATCTAAGGTAAAGAATAGAGATAAAATTCCTTACATAAGAGTTTTGGGTTTTAGTGAAAATGGAAGAAATTATCTGAAACAAATAAAAAAAGATAGGGAAGGACTTCCTTGTATTTTAACATCCCTTTCTAATATTAGAAGAGACTTAACTCATGAAGAGAGAGAGCTTATAGAATTTAATGAAAAAGCTTCTCTAATTTATAAGATGATTTCTAATTATGAAGAGAGAAAAATACCCTTAATGGTATAACTAAATAAAAAGCTTAATAATTAAAAGGCAGAGTGATTAAAATAAGAATAGATTTAAAAACAAAACTATTTTATGGAATGGGAGTAAGTTATGCTGTAGTAGATCAAATTTTTGTTCAATGGGTATTATATTTTTATTTGCCCCCAGCTAGTTCGGGATTAAAGCCTTTATTAACTCCAATATTGATTTCTATAGCTCTTTCTTTCTCGAGATTTGTAGATGTTATAACAGATCCTTTAGTAGGGTATTTATCAGATAAATTTAATAGTAAATGGGGAAGAAGAGTTCCTTTTATAGCTTTAGGAACTATTCCATTAAGTCTTACAACTATTGCATTTTTTTATCCTCCTAATACAGGAGAGACAGGTAATTTTGTATATTTATTAATAGTAGGATCTCTATTTTTTACTTTTTATACAGTTGTAGGGGGACCTTATAACTCCCTAATACCAGAGATAGGAATAAATAAAGAGGAGCAACTGTCACTTTCGACTTGGCAATCAGTTTTCAGATTACTTTATAGTGCTATAGCAATGATTACACCTGGTATTTTAATAAATTATTTTGGAAAGGGTGACTCTTTGTTAGGAATAAGAGAGATGGTTATTTTTCTGAGTGTGATATCTTTTGTAGGTAGCTGTTTTACAATTTTTGGAGTTAAAGAAAAAAAATATGCCAGTGTAAAAAAGGTAAGTGTAAATTTTAAAGATGCTATAAAATTATTAATAAAGGATATAAACTTCATCTATTATTTATTAGGACTTTTAATGTTCTTTGTAGGGTTTAATAGTATAAGAGCTACTATGAATTACTATATAGAGGAGATTATGGGATATACAACTGTAGAGATAACAATATCTTCAGCTCTTTTATTTATAGTATCTGCTCTGTTTTTTTATCCAGTGAGTAAGCTTTGTAAAAAAATAGGTTATAGAAAAGTTATGATAATGTCACTGGCACTTATTTGCATATTAACTATTACTATGTTTTTTATAGGAAAAAGTATAGAACCAAAATATGGATTTGTAATTTTTGCACTTTTAGGAGTCCCAGTTTCTGGAGCAGCTTTTATTTTACCACCAGCAATGCTAAGTGATATAAGTAGAAGAATAAGTGAAAAGAGTGGAGAGAATATAGAGGGAATATGCTTTGGAATACAAGGATTTTTTCTAAAAATGGCATTTTTTTTATCAATATTAGTTTTACCAGTATTATTGTCCTATGGCAATAATGGAGTAGTAGGAAAGTTTGGTATATATCTTACAACAGTTTTTTCAACGCTAACTTTTATGCTAGGTATATTTTTTTATTGGAAGTATAAGGAGTAATTATGGGTATAATATACCTTGTTACTGTACAGTTGTTAATTTCAATAGGTATATTAGAATTACTATCTTTAAATTTAGGAATCTTAGTAGGAATTGTATATTTGATTTTTATAGGAGTTACATTAAAGGAGAAATCACTTCTTCTTTATGTAATTCCTATTTTATTTTTTATTAGGAGTTATACAGAAATAGAAGACCATCAAGTTCAGTTAGGAGATAGAATAACGGTAATATCTAGAATATTTCAAGGACGAGGAGAAGTATTAAAAAGAGAAGGGAAATATCCCAAAAATAGAGAGTATATTTTAGTTAATAATACTAAAAATGGAGAGTACTTAATACAAGGGGAAGTTACAAAAAAAACATTTGATAATTATTATATTTTAAAAGATATTGAAAGTATAGAAAATAAGCCGAGTTTAATAGAAAAAACATTTGAGGAATTAATAGATAATAGAATAGAAAATATGAGTTATGCTGAAAAAAATCTATATAAAGCTGTAGTTCTAGGGAAAAAAGAGAGTATATTTAGTAAAACTAAAAAACTTTTTATAGAAACAGGACTTATGCACCTATTGGCGATATCAGGACTTCATTTAGGAATAGTAGTATTTATTTTGAAATTTATAGGAGAGAAGATACCATGGAATAAAAGATGGAAAAATATAGTGATATTAATAGCCTTATCGTTATATTGTTTTTCTATCAGAATAACCCCATCGGTTCAACGAGCTTACATTATGGTATTTATATATCTATTAGGGAATATACTTTATGAAAATGCATCTATAAAAAAATCTTTTTGTACAGCCTTTATATTGTCACTTTTAATTAATCCTATAGCATATAGAAGTGCCTCTTTTGTAATGAGTTATTGGGCAGTTTTATGCATAATTTTATTTCAGCCATTCATTCAGAAAATTCACAGATATTTAAAGGTAAAAGCTGAACTAAGCAGTAATAAAAATCAAAGGATATTATTAAGAGTAAAAGAGAAAATAGTTATATATATAGTTTTTGCAATATATATTCAAGTAATGATGACTCCAATTTCATATATAATTTTTGGGAAATTTTCAATATTAGCAATCATATCCAGTATAATTTTAACCCCCATAGGGAGTCTATATATTTTTGTAGCTTTTATAGGGATAATAATTCCAATTTCTCCTATAATTACTATAGTTTATACAATATTAATAAAAGGGATGGAATTTTTTTCTTGAAATATAATATTGATTTTTATTGTAAAAAAGAATAAACTTAAATACAAAACAAAAAAAGATTAAAAATAAGATAAAGGTTGAAATTAATATGAAAACAGTAAAAAAGCAGTGTAGAATAGAATTTGAAGAGAAGAAATCAAAATTTATTGGATATATAAAGCCAATTCAAAGTAAAGAGGAAGGGGAAAAATTTATCAGAGAGATAAAATCTAAACACCCTGATGCTACACATAATTGTAGTGCTTATAAAGTTATCTATGAAGGGCAAGAGTATTATAAGTTTGATGATGATGGAGAGCCTTCTGGAACAGCTGGGAAACCCATAGGAGAAGTTATAAATCTCATGGAGGTATGTAATTTAGTAATTGTAGTTACTAGATATTTTGGTGGAATTAAATTAGGTGCAGGAGGTCTAGTAAGAAATTATGCAAAGACAGCAAAGCTATCAATACTAGAGTCTGAAACAGAGGAATACATAGCAACAAACAGTTTTTTGGTAGATTTTGATTATGATAAAGTTCAGGATGTAGATCAGATTCTAAAGATAAACAATGTAGAAATTATAGAGAAAAATTATGGTGAAAGAGTTACGTATAGTGTAAATCTTTCTAAAGAAGCAGAAAAACAGTTAGAAAATATTTTTGGCGTTTTGCTAGTTACTCTTTAAATAAAAAGTAGTTAAAATAAGTAGCGATTAAAAAGTAGAAATAAAAAAATTAAAACTAATAATGATGAAAAAGGTGGAACATGGCAAAAGAAAAATTTTATGGATATTATATAATAGATAGTAAAGAGGGAGGAGTTTTAAACTCTTGGGATCTATGTAAGAAAAAAGTAGAGGGGTTAAAGAGTAGATATAAAAGCTTTTCATCCTACGAAGAAGCAAAATCTTGGATAGATGGAGGGGCTGTATATGAGGAGAATACAAAGCGTCGTGAAGAGCTTCAAAAGAAAAGGTTAAAAAATGAAAAAGATAGAGAAAAATTAAAAGAAGCTATTTACTTTGATGCTGGAACAGGACGTGGAATAGGGGTAGAAGCAAGAGTTACAAACTTAAGGGGGGATTCATATATTTATGATTATTTTCCTAAAAGAGTAAACGAATTTGGGAATATTAATTTAGGGAAAGATAAAACAAATAACTATGGGGAACTTGTAGCTTTATATTGTGCACTTGAAGTAGCTGAAAAAGAAAAAGTTTACGAGATTTATGGAGATAGTAATCTTATTCTTTTCTTTTGGTCTCAAGGAAAATGCAACAAAGAATCTCTTCCAGAAAAAACAGTTGAACTCATAGAGGTTGTTACTAAAAAAAGAAAAGAATTTGAAAAAAAAGGCGGAAAAATAGACTATGTTTCAGGGGATATTAACCCAGCAGATTTAGGATTTCATAAAATTTAAAATACTTTTTTTTATAAAAAAAAGTAAAATAAAAAATTAAGATAAAGAAAATTATTAAATAGAAAAAATTATTGCAAAAAAAAGGAAACTGTGGTAATATCTATTGTGATATTGAAAAGATAATTAGAGAAGGAAGGTGACAGGGGTAATGAGAAAAAATATACATCCAAAATATGACGTTATAACAGTTGAGTGTACATGTGGAAATAAATTTGAAACAAGATCAACTATGACTAAGTCAAATGAACTTAAAATAGCAGTTTGTGCAAATTGCCACCCATTCTATACTGGTAAAGCTAAGTTTATCGATGCTGCTGGTAGAGTTGATAAGTTCCAGAAAAAATACAATCTTAAATAGTCGAATTGTTAAAAATATTCTTTTAAGTAAGAATATTTTTAAAATTCATGAAAAGAGGCCCAGCCTCTTTTTTTTTAAGAATTTAATTGATGTTATTAAAGTTTTTATGTAATTATATATATATTAGGAGGCAAAAATGGCAGTAATTGAAATCAATCACCCATTAATTCAACACAAACTTACAATACTAAGAGATGAAAAAACAGACACAAAAACATTTAGAGAAAATTTAAATGAGATAGCAAAGCTTATGACTTATGAGGCTACAAAAAATTTAAAACTAGATGATATCGTAGTAAAAACTCCTTTAATGGAAACAAAAGGGGTAACTCTTCAAGATAAAGCTGTTGCAATTGTACCAATTTTAAGAGCAGGACTAGGAATGGTAGAAGGAATGTTAGATTTAATTCCTACAGCTAAAGTTGGACACATTGGTGTATATAGAAATGAAGAGACTTTTGAACCTGTTTACTATTATTGTAAATTACCTCTAGATATATCTGAGAGAAAAGTTTTATTATTAGATCCAATGCTTGCTACAGGAGGATCAGCTGTTTACGCTATAGACTACTTAAAGGAAAATGGTTGTAAGGATATAGTATTTATATCTTTAGTTGCAGCTCCAGAAGGGATTGCTAAAATTTTAAATAAGCATCCTGATGTAGATATTTATACAGCTAAAATCGACCAAGGATTAGATTCAAATGGATATATTTATCCTGGACTTGGAGATTGCGGAGACAGAATATTTGGAACTAAATAATTAAAAATAGAATAATTTATAACTATGAAAATAGAGTATAAAACATAAAAAACTACACTTTAAATATGATGGAAAAATCCTAATATTTAACGGTGTAGTTTTTTTATATTGGAATAAGACATGGCGCAGAATAACAAAGTTGATGATATTCCTTTTATTTTTTTTGTATCTAATGTATAATAGATACAAAGGAAAAATATTATTAACACACTAAAAATTTATATAGAAATAGAGGAGCTTATAAAATGGTTTTAAGTAGAGAATTAGCTGTAAAATTAGTAGAGGAATTAAAATCTCAAGGAAAAAAAGTAGTATTTACTAATGGATGTTTTGATATTTTACACGTAGGACACTTAAGATATATGAATGAAGCTAAAAGACAAGGTGATGTACTGATTGTAGGTGTAAACTCAGATGCTTCAGTAAGAAGATTAAAAGGGGAAACGAGACCTATAAATAGCGAAAATGATAGAGCTGAGATGCTTTCTGGATTAGAAGCTGTAGATTTTACAGTTATTTTTACAGAGGATACACCAATAAGTTTAATTGAAGATATCAAGCCTAGTATTCATGTAAAAGGTGGAGATTATAAGAAAGAAGACCTACCTGAAACAGTAATTGTAGAAAAACATGGTGGAGAAGTTAGAATATTAACTTTTGTAGAAGGAAAATCAACAACTAATATTGTAAATAAAATTAGTTGCAATTAATTTTTTACTTAGTAGGGGATAATATGAAAAAAATTTTAAAATTTAATGAGATAAATATAATTGCTAAAAAATTAGCTCAAATATTACCTAAAAATACAGTAGTAGCTCTTATAGGTGATTTGGGAACTGGAAAAACAAGTTTTGTTAAAGAGTTTGCAAAGGAGTTAGGAATTAAAGAAAATCTAAAGAGTCCTACTTTTAATTATTTTTTAGAGTATAGAAGTGGAAGAATACCACTGTATCACTTTGATGTATATAGATTAAGTGCCCCAGAAGAGGTATATGAGGTAGGTTACGAAGATTGTTTAAATAGTGATGGAATAATCCTAATTGAGTGGGCAAACATAATTGAGAGCGAATTACCTAAGGAATATTTAGAGATAAAGTTCGATTATGATGATGAAGATAGTAGATTAATTGAAATGAATTATATAGGAAATAAAGAAAAAGGGGAGGAGATACTTAAAAATGTTGATTTTAGCAATTGATACTTCTACGAAAGTAGGTGCAGTAGCTATTTATTCCCAAGATAAAGGTGTAATAGCAGAGATAATTTTAAACTGTGGAAATA
>JBOFJQ010000042.1:0-59854 GCA_051656905.1 Fusobacteriaceae bacterium
CAGCAACAGCAATTGGAATCAAAAATAGAGGAGAATTAAAAGCTGGAATGTTTGCAGATATTACAATATTTGATTTAGAGATAATATCAGATAAAGGTGATTATGTAAATCCAACTCAATTCCCAGTAGGAATCGATTACGTAATAGTAAACGGAACTCCAATAATTGATAACAAAGAGTTTAAAGAAATTGCTCCAGGGCATGTTATAAGAAGAAAATAGAAAAAGGTGGGAATTCCCACCTTTTTCTATTTTTTAATTTAAGTTTTTTAATCTAATCTAATTCCTGAATTAACATTAGCATCATCATCTAAAATTTTAATACCTTTGAAAGGGTAACCATTAGAAACTAAAGGTTGTACTGAAGGATTTGAAGGATATTTTTTTCCGTCAAATTTCATAACTGCTTTTCCTGGAACAATTCCTCCACCAAAAACATCTAATATAATATCTTTCCATCCGTGGGATGCTTCATCACTAACGATTACAGGAGTATGCATTAATGAGAACTTTGAGATAATTTGATAACCCTCACTAATTTCTTTAAGAACAAGTCCAGAGTCACCACCAGAACCTCCTAGCATAGGACCATAAGCATAAACAATAACTTCAGGTTTACTGTCTCCATTCAAATCAACTTTATTGTAATAGTAATAAACGACATCTTCCCCTCTTTTTAGAGAAAAAGCTTTAATTAGAGACTCTTCTACTTCCCTATCTCTTTGAGTTTCAGATTTCATTGATTGCATTGGTTGAATTTCATCAGCAAAGCTAACTCCATAAGTTGAAATAAATAAAGTAGCAATTGCAAAAAGATTTTTTAATTTCATTTTTACCTCCCAGTATTAAATACTATATAGATGTTATTCTACTATTATTTAAATTTTCTTTCAATTTTTTTTACAAAAAAGAATTAATTTTTATACTAGGTAAAAGATTTTTCATATTTTCTAGAGTTGTAACGCCTTTTGAAAATGCAGTGGAAGACCCAGAAGCAATTCCATATTTAAGAGATTCCTCTAATGAATTACCTTGAGATAGACCGTATATGATACCAGCAACCATAGAATCACCAGCACCAACAGTACTGATTACGTTACCTTTTGGAGCTTTTCCTCTTAAAACATTGTTTTCAGTTATAAGTAAAGAACCATCTCCACCAAGAGAGATTAAAACATTTTTGGCTCCTAGTTTTTGTAATTCTTTTCCAGCTTTCAATAGATCTTCATCTGTTAATATTTCTCTTTTAAAGAACTCTTCCAACTCTTTTTTGTTGGGTTTAACAAGGAAAACCCCTTTTTTTAGAGCTTCTTCAAAAGGTTTATCCCTTGTATCTAAAATAACTTTAACTCCCACAGGAAGAATCTCAAGAATATTACTATAGATATTTGCGTTAAGAGAATCTGGAACAGAACCAGATAGGACTAAAATATCTCCTTCTTTTAAGTTAGAAAATTTATTTAAAAAATCCTTAAATAAAGTTTCAGAAATAAAAGGTGACTTTCCAGCAATTTCAGTTTCTACACCCAAATTATTCATTTTAATATTAATTCTTGTTTCCTCTTCAAGAGTTGTGAAATCAAAGTTAACCTTTTCTTTTATTAAATTATTTTTTATAAAGTCACCAGTAAACCCACCAACAAATCCTAATGCAGTAGAGGGTACAGTATAATTGTTAAGTACTTTTGACACATTAATGCCTTTTCCTCCAGCAAGAGAGTAAGAGTTTGTAACTTTATTTAACTTACCTTCACAAAATTTATTTTCTTCTTTAAAAGATATATAATGATCAATGGCAGGATTAAGAGTAACTGTATAAATTTTTCCTGAAAACATAATCTCCTCCGATATAGATATAATTTGATTTTATTATAATAAACTTAATATAAGTTGCTCTATTTTTTTAAAGTAGGTTTTGTAAATCCTAAAATAAGCATAGTAACTATAGACCCTATAAGTACTGACAAAAAGTACATTCCTGGATTAGTTATAATTGGAAGAACAAATAATCCACCATGAGGGGCAGGAAGTAAACATCCAAATGCCAAAGAAAGTCCTCCAGCAAGAGCAGAACCAATTATTGAAGCAGGTAAAATCTTTAATGGGTCAGCTGCTGCAAAAGGAATAGCCCCCTCTGTTATAAATGATGCTCCCATAATGTAGCAAGTAATTCCAGCTTCTCTTTCCTCTTTTGTGAATTTATTTTTGAAAACTGTAGTTGCAAGAGCAATTCCTAAAGGGGGAACCATTCCTCCTGCCATAACAGCAGCATGAGGAGCATAATTTCCAGAAGCAATAGCTGCTATTCCAAAAGTAAAGGCAGCTTTATTAATCGGACCACCCATATCAATAGCCATCATTCCACCAAGAATAGTTCCAAGTAGAATTAAGTTTCCAGTACCAAGATTATTTAAAAAATTAGTCATCCCACTATTAAGGATAGATATTGGTTGAAGTACTATTAAGTACATTATTACACCAGTAAAAAATATTCCAAAAAGTGGATAAAGAAGTACAGGTTTAATTCCTTCTAAAGAGTTAGGGAGTTTAGAGAAAAGTTTTTTCAGTAAAACTACAACATAACCTCCGATAAAACCTCCAATAAGCCCTCCTAAGAATCCCCCACCATTATTGGCAGAAATATAACCAGCAACCATTGCAGGAGCAAAACCTGGTCTATCAGCAATACTCATACCTATAAATCCAGCAAGAACAGGAATCATAAGAGCAAAAGCATTTCCTCCACCAATATCCATTAGTAATTTAGAGAAACTATTGTAACTAGGATCTGCAGGATCAAAAGATTTTATACCAAATATGAAGCAAATAGCAATTAAAATTCCTCCACCAACAACGAAAGGTAGCATATTTGACACCCCATTCATAAGATGTTTATAGAACCCTTTTCTTTCACCACTAGTATTTTGAGGATTTTTTCCATTTGAAGTAGCAGTGTATATTGGAGCTTTTTGTTCAATAGCATTTGTAATCAATTCTTCAGGTCTTTTTATTCCATCTTTAACAGATGTAATTTCAACATTTTTACCGTTAAATCTCTCCATAGAGATAGCAGTATCAGCGGCGATAATAATTCCTTTTGCATTTTTAATATCATCATCAGTTAATCTGTTTTTAACTCCTGTTGATCCATTAGTTTCAACTTTAATTTTTAGCCCCATAGCTTTAGCTTTCTTCTCAAGGGCTTCAGCAGCCATATATGTGTGAGCTATACCAGTAGGACAACCAGTTACAGCTAGTATATCGTAGTTATCATTTGAATTTTTTTTAATAATAGTTTCTTCTTTTTTATCTTCAGTAAGAAGAAGAGCTAAAACCTCTTCAGAACTTGAACAAGTTAAAAGCTTTTCTCTAACTTCATCATCAAGTAAAGTAGTAGTTAATTTAGAAAGTGTGTCTATATGTGAATTAGTTGCATTTTCAGGAGCGGCAATCATAAATATAAGTGTTGTAGGCTCCCCATCTAAAGAGTTATAGTCAATACCTTTTTCTAATCTTCCAAATGCAATTGAAGGAGATATAACAGCACTGTTCTTAGCGTGAGGAATAGCTATTCCCTCTTCAAGACCAGTTGAAGAGTGTGATTCTCTCTCTAAAATTCCTTTTTTAAAAATATCTTTATCGCTTATTTTTCCTGCAGAAAAAAGTAAATCTACAAGTTCATTTATAGCTTCCTCTTTCGTAGTAGCCGAAAGATTTAAGTTAATCAGTTCTTTTGATAACATTTCTTTTAACATAAGTTAACCACCTTTTAAAATTTTTATTATAAATTAAACTTAAAATTGAATTAATTAGCTTTCATCAATTAATATTCCATCTTCTAAAGAAGCAAAATTAATTAGTGAGTCAGTATTGTGTTTAGAGGTATCACATAAAAAATAAACTGAAGCAGCTTGAGTTATAGCAGTTTTCTTAATGATAGCTTCTTCATGGTCAGGAGTTGAGTATCCTTTGTCGCTTTTTGAATTTGATCCAATAAAAGCTTTTGAAAAATTATATCTTTTTAATGATTCTACAGCATCAAATCCAACGATTGCTGAAGTTGTAGTTTTTATTTTTCCACCAATTAAATAAGTAGGAATATTTAAACTTAGTAATTCAGGTATATGGCTAATTCCATTTGTAATTACAGTAACATTTTTATCTTGAAGATAATTAATTAAATAACCAACAGAGGTACCAGCATCTAAAAAAATTGTATCTCCATCATTAATATATGAAGAAGCTTTTTTTGCTATTACTTTTTTATTCTCAACATTCATTTTTCCTTTTGTAGGCATATCATGCTCTTTAAAACTAGGAATTACAGCTCCACCATGTACACGAAGTAAAATACCTTTTTTTTCAAGTTCTACTAAATCTCTTCTTGCAGTAGCTTCTGAAATATTAAATTCAGAAATTATATCTACGATTTTAATGTTCTTATTTTTGTTTAAAAGTTTTATAATAGAATTATGTCTTTCATAAGTAAGCATATTCATCACCTCATAAGTAGTGTAGCATATAAAAAAATAAAATTCAATCATAAACAATCAAAAAGATTCAAAAGCAGTCACGAAGTATAAATTTATACTCTTATTTATCTATATTATTTAGAGCCAATTATTTTAAAAAATATAAAGGTAAAAAAATATTATAAAATTCTTGTAGGTATTGAATTAAAAAAATTGAATATAAATTAAAAGTGTGTTATTATATAAATTGTACTTTAGTTGTAGACTACAACTAAAGTGAGAAAGCATTTAATTTACATAAGGAGTGAAGATGAAGCTATCAAAATTAGCAATAATAATTTTGCCAACGTTATTAATAAGCTGTTCTGTGATACCTAATATTCAGAGTAGTTTAAAAGACGATAATTTAATTTCAAAAGAGGGGATAGAAAGTGAAAAACTAGTCTATAATTCAAATAATTGGTGGGAAAAATATAATGACCAAAGATTAAATAAAATAATAGAATACACGTTAGACGCGAATAAAGATTTAAAGATTGCAGAATTAAATATAAAGAAAGCAGAAATAGGAATATCTTCTGCTAATTCAAAATTAGGACCAACAGTGGATTTGAAATCTGCATATACAAGAGAAAAGTTTTCAGAGAATGGGGCAATGCCAGTGCTTCCAGGTTACGAAATAGTAAATGATAAAAAAATAGGTCTAGAAAGTAGTTATAACATAGACTTTTTTAATAAGTATAGCTCTCAAGTAAAAGCTGCACTTAATCAAAAAGAAGCTATGGAGTTTTCAGCTGATTGGATAAAGACAAACATAGTTAATAATGTTACTGGATTATATGGTGAATTCTGCTATTTAAAGCTTGAAAATGATTATCTATTAAAGAAAAAAGAGATATTAAGCCAGTTAATTCAAATGGAAAAAAATAAAATAAAAATAGGAAAAGCGACAAAAGATACTCAATTAGAATTGTCTTCTACTTTAAAAAGTTTAGATATTCAAATAGAAAATAATAAGCTAAATAGAGAAACAATAGAAAATAATTTGAGTTTAATGACAGGTATGAGATATAAAAATGAAATTCATAATATTTTATCAGATGTTTTTAACAGTGATAAAGAAAGTGAAAATAGTATAATATTTAAAAAAATATTTATACCAAATCAGATTTCAAGTGAAGTTGTAAGATATAGACCTGATATAAAATATTATTTAAAATTAATAGACTCACAAAAAGAGACATTAAATTCATTAAAAGCTGATTTTTATCCTCAAATAAAAATACAAGGAGATTTAGGATTTGAAGCTATAGATCCTATGAATCCTTTTAAGAAAAGTTCGCAGTTTGGAATTTTAGGAGTTGGATTATCTCTTCCAATATTTAATTCGGGAGCAATAAAAGCAAACTATAAGCTTGGTGGAATGGATCTTAATTTATTTATAGAAGATTATAACAAAGCTTTACTAAGTGCTTTTAATGATATAAACAATGAGATGCTAGGAACAAAGAATAGTAAAAAAAGTTTAGAGATTTCTCGTGAAAGATTTGCTTATGAAAGCGAAACATATAAATTAGCTTCAGAAAGAGAAAAAAATGGTTCTATATCTAAAAACAGTTTATTGAATTCAGAGTATAGTTTCGTAGAAAAATCTTTAGAATTATTACAAGCTAAATATTCATTATATAATCAACAATTAAAATTAATAAACTCTGTAGGTGGAGTACTAGAAAATAGATAAGGGGAGTTAGTCATGGTAAAAGAGAGCAAAGAATTAAATGAAAGCAAAGAGTTGAATGAAGTTGAAAGTGGTGGTGAAAATAGGGACTCTAAGAAAAGAATCTATTTAGTGTTAATAGTAGCTCTAGGAATAGGAATAATTTATTTAGCTTATTGGCTTTTAATAGGAAGAAACTATGAAAGTACAGATAACGCCTATACAAATAGTTCACAAACAATAGTAACATCTCAAGTTGAAGGAAATGTAACTAATTTAAATATTGAAGATACCCAAATTGTAAAAGAGGGGGATCTTTTACTAGAAATAGATAATACAGATTATAGAATAAATTTAGAGAAAGCTTCTGCTAACTTAGCAAAAGTGATTAGAAGTTATTCTTCACTTACTACAGATGTGGAAAAAGCAAAAGAAAATTTAGTAGCTAGAGAATCAGATGCAAGAAAAGCAAGTGAGGATTTAAAAAGAGATAAAGAGTCTTATAGATTAGGTCTGATTAGTAAAATGGATTTAGATAATACACAAAATATTTATGATGTAGCATTAACTGCACTTAAGCAAGGAAAAGAAGAACTTAGCAATTCTAAAAATAAGGCAAAAATCCAAATTAATATTAGAAATCATCCTGATGTAAGAGATTCTATAGTAGACTATAAAAAAGCATCACTGGATTTAATAAGAACTAAAGTTTACGCTCCAACTTCTGGTACAATAGCTAAGAAATCAGTTTTTATAGGACAAAGAGTAACTTCTAATCAAAATATATTTTCTATCATCAATTTAGATGATATTTGGGTAGATGCAAATATGAAAGAAGATCAACTTAAAAATGTAAAAATAGGAAATGAAGTAGAACTAAGAAGTGATTTTAATGGTAAAAAATATAAGGGATATGTAAAAGGAATATCAGGAGGAACAGGAAGTGCATTATCAGTATTGCCAGCACAAAACGCCACTGGTAACTGGATAAAGATAGTTCAAAGAGTTCCAGTAAAAATTATTTTAGATAAAGATTCTTTAAAAGAAAATGGTGTTTTACCAATAGGAACTTCAATGGAAGCCACAGTATCTTTAAAAAGTAGTAGTGATTATAAATCAGAACCTGTATCTTTAAAGTCTAATTTATATTCTCTACAAGAAAAAGAGATTGATAATGAAATAGAACAGATAATAAAAGAAAATTTAGTAGATAATGTAAATGTTAAATAATAGGAGAGTGTAAATATGGGGACAGGAATAATAATAGCAACCATAGCATTATCCATAGGCTCTTTTATGAATGTTTTAGATAGTACAATTGTAAATGTTTCGCTATCACATATAGCAGGTGATTTTGCAATAGCACCATCACAAGGGACATGGGTAATAACATCTTATGCAGTTTCAGAAGCTATTTTCCTTGTTTTAATAGGATGGTTGACGAAAAGGCTAGGAATAGTAAGGCAGTACATAGGAGCTACAGTGTTATTTACCTTTGCAAGTATTCTTTGTGGAATTGCTCCTACTTTTGAATTTTTACTTTGTGCAAGGGTTTTTCAAGGAGTTGTAGGAGCAAGTATGATTCCTCTTTCACAGACTTTAATGTTAAGTATTTATCCTAAAGAAAAAAAATCTTTAGCTATGGGAATATGGTCAATGACAGTAATTGTAGCACCAATTTTAGGTCCAATAATAGGGGGATGGATAACAGATCAACTTTCTTGGAGATGGTGTTTCTACATTAATTTACCCTTTGGAATTTTTTCCAGTGCAATAGTATATAAACTTTTTAAACAAAGGATGAAAGAGGAAAAAATAGAGAAGGTTCCAATTGATATGATAGGATTACTTTTTTTAACTCTAGGTGTTGGGTCTCTTCAATTATTACTAGATAAAGGAAATGATTTGGATTGGTTTTCTAGTAGTTTTATAATTATACTAACAATAATAAGTATAATATCTTTGATTTGTTTAGTTATATGGGAATGGAATCATAAAAACCCAGTAGTAAAGATAAGATTATACGGAAATAGAAACTTTTTAGTAGCCTCTATCTGTTTATTTATATCTTTGAGTATTTATTTTTCCAGCGTAGTAACAATACCTATGTGGTTACAAAATTTCATGGGATATAATTCAACACAAAGTGGATTAACAGTTGCAGCCTCAGGAGTAGCAATATTAATGGTTACACCATTTTTAGGAATATATTTACCAAAATTAGATTCAAGAAAAGTAATTGCATTAGGATTTTTTATTTTTTCATTAGTATCAATTTTTGGTGCAAACTATAACTCTGAAATTACTCAAGGGTACATATCTAGAAATAGATTTTTTTCAGGTTTTGGTTTAGGATTATTTTTTATGCCTTTAAGTCTATTGGCGTTATCAGAAGTAGCAGATAGTGATATAGCTTCAGCCTCAGGATTGTTTAATTTTGTAAAAAATTTAGGGAATAGTGTGGCAACATCTTTATCTGTTAATTATTGGAATGATAGACAGGCAATAAATCATCAGAGTATTATTGAAAGTGTTAATACTGGAAATACAAATTTTTTACAATGGATGGATATGCTTTCAGGATCAACTGTTGAAAAGCTTGAGACTTTGGATAGAATTATAGGAAATCAAGCAGCCATTATGGGAATTAATGACATGATGGTATTATCAGGAGTGGGCATGTTAATATTAATTCCTGTAGTATTTTTAGCTAAAAAACCTAAAGGGGCAACTCATTTTGAATTGTAGGAATAAGTTAAATGAAAAATATAGTATTCGTCAAAAATAAGATATTTATCAAAAACACGGTATTTGAATAAAGTTGACGGTCTAAATTTTTTATGGTATATTAATTATACAAAAATCAAAATATAAATTACTGTCACCGGACGGGAACTTTAATAAAGTTCATTTTTATCTCTATAGGTCTTAGTAGAGATAATTATGAACTTTTTTTATCAATAAAATATTAGGAGTAAAAAATCATGAATTTATTAACTGAAAAAATATCTAAATTGTATATTAAGTATATTTTACCTAGTGTAGTAGGGTCTCTAGCTTATGGAGTGCTTATTTTTATAGATACAGTATTCATAGGTCAAGGCATAGGGGTAGATGGGATTGCAGCATTAAATATTGCTATTCCAGTTTTTTCTTTAACTGCCTTTGGAATGTTGCTGGGAATTGGAGGAGCAACAGCCTCTTCGATTGATTTGGGGCGTAAAGACTTTAATAAAAGGGATGCAGTATTTACGTTATCTGTCACGATAGGAGTTATTCTATCTGTTGTTTTTAGTGTTTTTCTATATATATACTTAGATGAGATTACAATGTTGTTAGGGGCTAGAGAAAATATTTTTTCTTTAAGTCGTGAATATATAGCTGTAATATCTTTCTCTATTATTTTTTATATTATTCCTCATATTTTAAATAATTTTATAAAAAATGATAATAATCCAAGATTACCAATGATATTCTTTTTAATAGTTAGTGTTGCCAATATTGTACTAGATTATGTTTTTATATTTGTCTTTAAGTGGGGGATGTTTGGAGCAGCTTTTGCTACATCAATAGCACAGGGATTAGGAACTCTTACACTGTTAACACATTTTAAAAAACCAACATCAACATTAAAATTTAGACTAGAAACTTTGAATTTTAATTTATTGCCAAGAATAGTTTCCATTGGCTTGTCTTGCTTTATGACAGAAATTGCACTAGGTTCAGTTTTGGTAATAACAAATCACCAAATTTATAAATACTTAGGAAATAATGGTGTATCAGCCTATGGAATAATTTATAATATTAACCTTCTTCTTTATCTTGTGTTTTCAGGAATAGCTTTAGGAGCTCAACCTCTAATAAGTACAAATTTTGGTGCAAATCAATTTAAAAGAATTAGAGAGACTCTTATTTTAGGATTAAAATCAGTAATAATTTTAAGTGTTTTATTTTTTATAGTAATGATTAAATTTACGAAGCCTCTAATTCACTTATTTAATAAAGATAATTTAGAAGTGATAAACATCACAGCACAAGGTTTCCCAATGTTTTTTATGGCTTTATTCTTTTTAGGTATTAATCTTAAAATGAATTATTTCTTTCAAGCTATCGAAAGTCCTAAGTTAGCAAATATACTTACTTTTTTAAGAAGTGTAGTCTTTATAATATTTTTTCTTATGATCATTCCTGCAATTCTAGGTGCTAAATTTATTTGGCTATCTTTCCTATTTAGTGAGATATTAACTTTCTTTGTTGGTTTATATTTTTATAAGAAAATCTATAAAATTAAGATTTTGAAAAAATAATAAAGAAATAATGAAAAATAGAGATACAGTAAAATAAAAGCTCCTTTAATTAAATTTTTAAAGGAGCTTTTATTATTTTATTATTTTATTATTTTTCTAATTTAAATATTTCTTTTCCTACTTGAAAAGCTGTTTTTATATCTAAATAAAAAAGGTTTTCTTCATCTAGTTCCATATTTTTAACCCACTGTTTCATATCATTCTCCCCACGGAAGAAATTCATGATATTTCAGCACTCAGATGCCCAATTGCTTTCTTTTGTAAGGTCTACATGAAGGACACTTAAAGTTTTTGGTGAATATTCTAAGATTTCATCTTCGGAGACTTTAATATATACTTCATCTCCACTTTTACTGCAGATAGAGTTAATTTCAACATCTAAATGAAACATGGAAGAAACTCCTAAAGCATCAACAGCACACATGGAAAAGAAATCTCTACCATCGGCAAGTTTAACCTGGTGATTTGTAGGTACTGCAGATACAGGATAGAGAAAAGTTATTTTTTCATCCATGAAAGCAAATATATTTTTATCTTTTAAAACTTGGAAAATCTCTTTTCCACCACATGTGTCTATAGCTTCTTCAACTGATAGTTGTCTTTTTTCTTTTATTACTTTTTCTATTAGAGCTAGTCTTGCTTCTTGTTCTATAGAAGAAAGGTCTCTATATTTAAATCCTATACCATAATTTGTCATTTTTATCCTTTTAATGCTCTCTCTAAAAGAAGAGTAAGCTCTGATTTAAGTGTAATATATTCAGGTAAATTTTTATCTCGAGAACGAGGAATAGTAACTTTTATCTCATCAATGATTTCCCCTTTATTTCTAGACATAACAATAATTCTATCACTAAGATAAAGAGCTTCATCAATGTCATGGGTTACCATTAAAACTGTTTTTTGAGTTTTTAACCACACTGCTTCAAATTCTTTTTGAATCTCATTTCTCATTTGAAAATCAATAGCTCCTAGAGGTTCATCCATTAAAAGAATTTCTGGATCCCCAGCTAGTGCTCTTACAAAAGCAGTACGTTGTTTCATTCCGCCTGAAATCTCATAAGGGAAATGATTTTCTTTACCCTTAAGATGAGCGATATCTAAAAGCCAATCAAGTTTTTCCTGCATTTTATTTTTATCTAATTTTTTTAATTTCATAGGATAAAGTATATTATCTTTCACTGTCATCCACGGAAAAAGAGCGTAGTCTTGAAACATAAAACCTCTATCAGGTCCAGGTTTTTCAACTTTTTTATTACCTAAAAATATTTCTCCACTACAAGGTTTTTTAAAACCTGCAACAATTGTAAGAAGAGTTGTTTTACCACATCCAGAAGGACCTAGTAATGTTACAAATTCACCTTTTTGAATTTCCATGTTTATATCTTCTAGCACTTTAGTAGACATACCTGAATTTTCAAATGATTTATTTATACCTTTTATTTTTAATGTCATTATATGTATCTCCATTTGGTAACTTTTTTATTTAACTGTGTTAATAGTTTATCAATTATAACCCCTACTAGGGCTGCTAAAAACATTAGAGCAATCAATTGTTCTGTATCCATAAATGATTGCGCTTGAACCATAGAGTGACCAAGACCGGCACTCGTTGCAACGAACTCCGCTCAGATAACAGACATCCAACCAGTACTGATTGCAAGTCTAGATCCTGTTAGAATATCAGGGAGAGCAGAGGGAAGAGTTATATTGAAAAACATGTTAACTTCACTAGCACCCATACTCTTTGCAGCATGATAATAATTTTTAGGAACAGATTTAACAGCGTGGATAGTATTGAGTACTATTGGAAAAAGCCCTCCAAAAGCAATTAAAAATATTGTAGGGCCATCTCCTATTCCAAACCATACTATCGTAAGAGGAACCCATGCCATAATAGGGACTTGTCTAAGGGAATCTATCAGTGAACCTAAAAGCTCTTCAACAGGTTTTACATATCCCATAAAAAACCCAAGAGGCACACCAATAATAAGAGCATAAAAAAATCCTTTTAGTACTCTTCCCATTGTGATACCTAAATTTGTTAATGTGTTTTGATCTTTTATTGCTAGAAAAAACTTTTCTAACACAGCTAAAGGTTTAGGTAGCAATAAAGAGTTATCATAGTGAGATGCTGCTAGATGCCAAATGACAAAAACTAACAGACATGACAATAATTTATATCCAACTGAAACTAAAAAAGAATTTTCAGAAAAAAAAGTTCTCTTTATAGCTCTAAGGGAATATATATTGGTTTCCATTTAAGTATCTCCTTTTCTTTTTCTATTTTTGAATTTTTTTCTAGTACGACTTGATTATAACTTTTTAAAAAATTTTTAAAAATAGCACTGTTAATCAAATCTTTTTTTATAACAAATACATAGGTTATATAGTTATTGCTAAAGGGTATTATTTCATAATCTCCTTTAAGCTTTAGAAATTTTGAATAATCTATAACTGCTCCATCAATCTCTCCTTTTTCAAGAGCGTAAGGGATAGCTGAAGCTGTAAGAGATACTGTCCAAATATCTTTAGGAAGATTATCTACAATCATTCGAAGTTGCTCTAATTTCCCGCTGGTAAAAGCCATATTACTTAAAATATGATTTTTTTTCTTTAAAATAACATCACCATTCATAATACTATTTCCTAATATTACAAAATCATGATTTTTCTCAACTAAAGCTTTGGCTGCATAAGGGCACAAAAATGCCCCATCAATCTCATCTGAACTCAGTGCCCACTGAGCAGAAGAGTTTCAGCAATCTCCAATTAGAGTATCGGAAAGTTCTCTTTTTTCTAACTTCATATTTTTTCCAATCTCAGAAAGTAGTTCTCCTGATACATCTTTAGCAGCAGCGATTTTGAGTTTTGCAATTTTCTTTTCTTCCTTAGGGAAAAATTTGAAAATTGCAATAAGAGCAATAAAGAAAAAAAATAATTTGAAAAACTTACCCATCAATCTCATTTGCCTTTTTTAACCATGCATCATATTTCATACCTACTGGGAAGTTTTTGTCTATATTATTCTTAATAAATTTATCAAAATCTTTAAGGTTAGCTTTATTATATATAGCTTCATTAGTAACTTTTTCATATGTAACATCTTCAGGTTGGAATTTGTATTCGTGAACAAATTTTAACTCATTTTCAAACTCAGTTCTATCAAGTTTCCAAGTTAATGTTCTACCTTCTGCAACAGTTTTTTTATAGATTGTCATTAGAGCAACTTCATATGGAATTTTATAAGCTTCAGCGAATATTTTAGCTGATTTAATTGGGTGTAAATATACATATTCAATAGATTTTTGATGAGCTTGAATAAGTTTAACTGCATCTTCTGGACGCTCTTCTATAAATTTTTTATTTAAAGTAAATGCACAGCAAATTCCCCATTCTCCATGACCAAGCTCTTGTTCTACAGCCATTATTTTTCCAACACCTAAATATTCAGCATATGATGCCCAAGGGTCGCAATCTGTAAATCCATCAATAAGACCTCTTTGAAGAGCAGTAACTTTATCAATTCCACTTCCAATAGCGATAGTTTGATAATTTTTCCCCTCTTTAGGAACACCTAATTTTTCAGCTATTTGAGTCCAACCAGTAGTTTTTTCAGGGTCAGTGCCAATGGCAAGTTTTTTTCCAATAATATCTTTTGGATCGTGAATATTATTTGAAACAACAAAATAAAAAGCCCCACCTTTATGATTGTTTGCTCCTACTACAAGAGGAACACCTTTATGAACTGATGTAAATACGTTTCCAATTCCAATATAACCAGCATCCATTCTACCAGCAATCATAGCTTGAGGAACGTTACCGTTTCCTGAAACTTTTACATCAAGTCCCATCTCTTTGTAAATACCTGCTTTTTCTCCAACAGGAGCAGCGATCATATGATCACAATTATAATAACCTAAGATAATTTCTTTACTTTTTGCTTCGGCTTTTGAAAAGTTAAACCCCACTAAAACCATTGCACATAATATTAATTTTTTTAACAACATTCTTTCATCCCCTCTGAAAATATATCTATTATTTTAAAATTAAAAAATTTATAAACTCCGTAACCTAATTTATCTTCTTTATAGCCAGAAACTATAAATTCAACAATGCCATCTTTATCATAATCATTAAAAATAATCTCTTGCCCTTCCATAGGAGCAGGAATAGGTGGAGAGAACATTATTTGCCCATCTAGCCTATAACCAACGGTAAGCCAAGTCTTATCATTCTTTTTATAGATTATGAAACTCTCGATATTTCCATCTTTATCTACATCCATCTCTTTTGAAAGAATAATACTACTGTTAAAAGTATTATTGAATAGTAGTATAAAATCTTTATTAATGTTATTTTCAATTTTATTTGCAGTCTCTTTTTCCATAATTTTATTATTATTTTTAGATAGTATGAAGCCTCCTAAAATAATAAAAATCACTAAAAAAAGTTTAATTATTAATTTTTTCATCTATTTTTTCACCCAACCATATATCCCATAAGAGAATATTCCTATTGAAAAAGTATTTTGTAGCCACTCTGGGAAAGAAATCAAAAGAAAATTCGCAGTTTTTATAGAATTGCTTATAGTATCATACTCTAAAACAGGGTGGAAATTATCACCTAAGAGGTAATTAGTAAGATACCCAACTATAAAAGCAGTAACTAACATAATACTTCCATAAAGTATCGCTGATTTTTTTCCGATAACTTTATATATACTAATAAGTTCTGGAAGATTTGTTCCTGTACCTGCTATTAAAAAAGTTAGAGCTACCCCTGGTGAAGCACCACTAGCTACAAGTGCTGCTATAAATGGAATATGACCTACTGCGCAGACATAGGAAAGAGTCGCTATAAATGTTATACTCCAAAGAGATAAAACTCCAGGGTTTCCAAGATATTTTAGGAAGATGTCTCTGGGAAAAACTATGAATAAAAAGGCAGCAAAAAAAGTTCCTAAAACTACATACTTAGAGACTATAAGTGCTAAGTCCTTAAAAGACCAGAAAAGACCAAGCTTAACCTTTTCGTAAAAAGACATTTGACTCTCTTCTAAGTTAATTTTTTCACTAGAAGTTGGTGGAATAACTTCATCTCCTCCTAATAAATTTCCTAAAGAACCTGCAATCATAGGAATAAGAAAGCCAGAAATTAGATAAATAAGAGTAATTTCTTTTCCTAAAAGTCCGTAGGATAAAATTATTGCAGCTGGATTTATAATAGGTGTAGAGGTCATAAATGCCAAAACAGGTCCTAAATATGCACCAGAAAAATAAAGCCCTAATCCTAAAGGGATAACACCGCAACTACAAATAGGAAGTAACATTCCTGATACTGTACTTTTCATAATAGCGCTAAAACTCTTATTTCCAAGAGATTTTTGAAGAGTCTCCCCACTAACAAGATATCTAAGTATTCCTGCTAGAATGAAACTCATGAAAAGCCATGGAGATGAGCTATTTAAAATAGAAAGAGAAATTTTTCCTATTTTCAGTAAATAATTTATAAATTCCATTATATTTTCTCCATATATTCTTTTATTGTTTTTTCGATATTGCTATTTGTAAGATTAGTAATTTTAATCTTTTGATCTAATATAAGAATAGATTTACTAATAAAACCATACTTTTGAATATAAGAAAAATCTTTTCCTACTTTGTATACTTTTAGTTCTATTAGATCACCGTAGTTTTTTATTAAAGTTTCAACGAAACCTTTATATTTTGCACATCAAGCGCAAGCGTCAATATATTCAATAAGTATTTTAGACATATAATTCCTTTTTTATATAATATTATTTGTGTAAAACAAAAAGAATCGCACATTATGCGATATAAAATTCTAATATTTATTTGTTAAGATATGCAGCACTTTGCAAATTTTTGAAGTTAAATGAATGGGTAAATATTTTAAGAGTTGCCTAAAAAGAGAATAGAGCAAAATAAGGAGACATGGAAAACCTTTCATTTAACAAATTTTTTTCTCTTAAACTAAGAGTTTTTTTAAATCAGTTTGATCACTTCAAGATATCCCCTCCATATTTTAATACATTTCTATTGCACATTTATTATATAGTACTATTTTTATATCTTCAAGTTAAAATAAAATTTATGATAAAAAAAAAATAATTTAAATAAAAAGTTTAACCTCATTGCAAATATAGTTTTTTAAATAATAATGTAGTATACTGTATGAAATTATGAAATCATAGAGGTTATTTAAAACGGTTAACAGGGGTGGAGGAAATGAAGTATAATTTTGATGAAATAGTTAACAGAGCAGGAACTTATGCAAGAAAATGGGAGTGTGATGAACAGAGAAAATATCCTGATTATCTCCCTTTTACAACGGCAGATATGGATATAAAATGTCCCCCAGAAATTATTAATGCTATGAAAAGGCTTTCAGAAAATGGAATATATGGATATACATATAAATCAGAAGAGGTTTATAAAGCTATAATTTCATGGAATAAAAGAAGAAATAATTCAGGAGTAAGTAAAGAGGATATAGTTTTTATGAATGGAGTTGTTCCAGCGTTATATTATACTATTCAAATATTTTCAGAAGTTGGAGATAAAATTATAGTTCAAAATCCAGTTTACCCTCCTATTATTCAGGGCATAAATAAAAATAAGAGAGTTCTTCTTGAAAATACATTGAAACTAGTAAATGGTAGTTATGAAATAGATTTCCAAGAGTTTGAAAGTTTTGCTAAAGATTCTAAAACAAAGATATTTGTCCTTTGTAACCCACATAATCCAAGTGGAAAAGTTTTTACAGAGGAAGAGTTGGCCAAGTTAGGGAAAATTTGTGTAGAAAATAATGTTTTAATTTTAGCAGATGAAATTCATTCAGATGTAGTATTTCATCCTTATAAACATGTAGTAATGGCTGATATTTCAGAAGAAATAAAGAATAATATTATAACTTGTCGTTCAGTAAGTAAGACTTTTAATTTAGCGGGATTATATAGTGCTTATGCAATTATTAAAAATAAAGCTATCAGAGATAAAATTACTAATTTTATGGAAAATATAGCAGCAGGAGAACATAGTTCATTTAGTATTGAAGGGCTAAAAGTTGCATATGATGAGTGTGAAGAGTGGGTAGATGAATTATTAGTTTATTTAAAGGGAAATTTAGATTTTATTGAAAAGTATCTAGAGGAAAACTTACCTAAAATAAAAATGATAAAACCGCAAGGGACATACATGGTATTTTTAGATTTTAATGAATATAAAGATATAGATTATAAAAAAGTTTTATTAGATGAAGCTCATGTAGGATTAAAAGGTGGAGAGGAGTACGGTTCTGGTGGAGAAAATTTTATGAGATTCTGCTTTGCTTCTCCTAGAGCATTAATAGAAGAAGGATTAGTAAGAATAAAAAATGCTTTTGAAAAATACTAAATAAATATAAAAACGAATGTAAAAATAAAAAAGTAACAAAATAAAATTATTTTGTTAAATAAGGGGGAGAAGTGTCTTTATTAGAAGGATTTAAATTTGGAATGTTGCTGCAAATTGCAGTAGGACCAGTTTGTATGTATATTTTTTCTTTAGGAACTAGTGGGAATTTTTTTAAAGCTCATTCAGGAGTATGGGGAGTTGTTTTAGCAGATGGAATTTATATAGTTTTGGCTATTATGGGACTATCTTCTTTCATTAAATCAGCAGAGGTACAAAAGAAGTTTAATATTCTTGGATCTTTAATTATTGTGTATTTCGGATTAGAATTAGTTTTAGGATATTTTGGTTTTTCTATAGTTCCTAAGATAAATATTTTTGGGGATATAAAATCAGATTTACCATTTTTAAAAGCGTTTATTCTTACAGCAGCAAATCCTATGAGTATTTTATTTTGGATGGGAATTTTTTCTACCAAGATAAGTGATAAAGCAAGTAGTAAAAAAGAGACGTTTTATTTTGCTTTAGGTGCTTTAATGGCAACTCTAATCTTCTTAAATTTTGTAGCATTCTTAGGAAGTTTAACAAACGATTTCTTACCTAAAAATACTTTAAATATACTGAATTTAATTGTAGGAATAATACTTATATATTTTGGAATTAAAAAATTAAGAGCCAAAAACTAAGAGCTAGAAATTATAAAATTATTTGAGATTAATAAATAAAACTCAATAAAAAAAGATTAATAAAGTAAAGAGAGGTTTCTTAAAGAATTAGAACATAATTCTTTTAAAAACCTCTCTTTTTATTATTGCTATTAATTAGTCAAATATTATTAAAGTAAGTTGATATTTTTGTTTTTACAATCTTCAAGAGTTTTTTCATCCCAAACAGAAGCTTGAACTTCTCCAATATGCATTTTATCTAAGAAAAATAAGCATATTCTTGATTGCCCAATTCCTCCACCTATTGTGTATGGTAATCTTCCTTCTAAAAGATTTTTGTGATACTCAAGTTCTTTTCTATCTTCAAGTCCCGAAATAGAAAGTTGCTCTTGTAAAGATTTTTCAGATACTCTAATTCCCATTGATGAAAGTTCTAATCCTATTTGTAAAGGCTCATACCAGAATAAAATGTCACCGTTTAAGTTCCAGTCATCATAGTCTGGAGCTCTACCATCGTGCTTTTCTCCCGAAGCTAACTTATGACCTATTTGCATTAAGAATACAGCCTTGTGCTCTTTTGCAATAGCATGCTCTCTCTCTTTTGAAGTAAGTGTAGGGTATTTATCCTCTAACTCTTGTGATGTTATAAAAAAGATGTCTTCAGGTAATTTCTTACTTAAAGTAGGATATAACTCAGTAATATAATCTTCACTTAATTTAAAAGATTTAAAAATTCTTCTAACTATATCTTTTAATTTGTCTAAGCTTCTTTGCTCTTTTGTTATAACTTTTTCCCAATCCCACTGATCAACATAAAATGAATGAATTGGAGATAAATCTTCATCTCTTCTAATTGCATTCATATCTGTATAAATTCCACTTCCAACGTTAAATCCATATTTATTTAAAGCCATTCTCTTCCATTTTGCAAGAGAGTGAACGATTTCAACTGTATCTCCGTGTTTTACATCAAAAGTAACTGCTCTTTCAACCCCGTTTAAATTATCATTAAGACCTGTTTCCGGTTTCACGAATAATGGTGCAGTAACTCTTATTAAGTTAAGCTCATTTGCTAATGACTCCTCAAAATGATTTTTTAGTTGTTTAATTGCAATCTCAGTTTCAATGATGCCAAGTTTTGATTTGTACATAAATATTTCCTCCTAGTCCTATGATAGATTTAAACCTTTTGGGTTTTTGATATTATAGCATAGAATTTGAAAAAAAATATTATTTTTTTAAAAAATGAAAAAAAATAAACATTTTCAAGTTAAAGATGCTCTATAAGTGAAAAAATTGATAAAATCAAGACATTGGCAGTTACTATAATAAAAAAAATTGAATATTAATTTTTTTTATTTAAATAGTAAAAAATTATAGAAAAATTCCTATGTAAATATTTTATTTAAATTTATTTTCCAAATCTTGGATATCAACAACATTCTCTTTTTCTAAAAGAGTTGTTTTCATTTTTTTTATAAAGGTTCCCATCTCATCAGCACTTCCAACTATTCTATTAAAAATACCAAGATATTCAACTAAAATGGGATTATCACTATCATAAGGGTATCTAATAACGTGATCTATTTCACTCCAAGCCTCTTCAAAAACAGTTCTAACCTGAATTTCAATAAAAACTTTTTGTTCTCTAGTAACAGGAATTGATATTAAGTAGTGAATAGAACGATATCCATGATCTCTTACAACAACTTCACATCCTAAATCATTAACGTTCTCTTGTAGGGTTTCAATATTATAATCCCCTCTTCTAATGTTAATTTGAGGAGTTTCCATAAGTTCCCATAGTTTAATAATTTCTTGGTGAATATTACGCCAATCATCTTTAAAAAGATGTAAGACTCTAATACCAATTAAATCAGTTATTATATCTCTATAATTATTAACAGATATATTAAGTTGAGAGTATTTTGCACCTTTTCTTATAATTTTTTCAATAAGATGTTTTGGTTTTTTTACTCTTCTTCTAACAGAGTGAACTTTTTCTAAATCAATAAGTTTAGAAAAAACATGTTCTGCTTCTTTTTCTAAAAAAGGAACTAACTTCTTATAATTAAAGTATATTTTATTAAGTTCTTCCCATTTTAAACCTGTAGATTCAAAATGTTCATCTGTAATATTAAATTCCTTAAAAAATTCATTTTTATTAAGAGTCATGAATTATACACCTCTGAATATTATTTTATATATTGTATATATTTTAAAGTATACCATTCACAGAAAAATATTCAAGTATATTAGGAAAAAGTATGGAAATAAAATAAAAATGGAAAAAAATTTTAAAAAGTGTATAATATAAAAATATATATATCATTTATGAGATATGCTACTTGTCATATAATTAATATATCAAACTCAAAATTTGATGTATTCAAGTTGACAATAGTACTGTTAATTGTTATTATCTACAAATAAGAGTTGATGTGTTCTATAAAGATACTCTTTAATAAAAATTAAGGTGATTTTAGGAGGGGAAAATGCAACCGATAGTTTTAAATATGGCACAAACACTTGCGCTTGCAATAGTTTTATTAGTGGTGGGAAGAAAAATAAAAGATAAGGTAAACTTTTTTCAAAAATATTTTATACCGGCTCCGGTTATTGGAGGTGTAATATTTTCAATATTAACTTTAATTGCTCATAATATGCAACTTTTTGAATTTAAATTTGATACATCTTTAAAGGATTTACTAATGCTAGCATTCTTTACAACAGTAGGATTCTCAGCTAGTTTAAAAACTTTAAGACAAGGTGGATTACAGGTTTTAACTTTCTTAGTGGCAGCAGTAATCTTAGTTATTATACAGAACTCTGTAGGAGTAGCACTTGCTAAGTTATTTGGATTAAATCCATTAATAGGATTAGCAGCAGGTTCAATTCCATTAACAGGTGGACATGGAACAGCAGGAGCATTTGGACCAGTTTTAGAAGCAGCAGGAGCAACAGGAGCATTCTCAGTAGCAATTGCAGCAGCAACATTTGGACTTGTAGCAGGTTGTGCTATTGGTGGACCAGTTGCTAAAAAACTAATGGCAAAATATAATTTAAAATGTGAAGTAGAAAGAACAGAAACTGGTGAAATTCTTGAGGGAGAAGTAGCACAGATTACTGAAAATTCAATGTTTGAAGTAATAATATTAGTTTCAATTTCAATGGGACTTGGAACTTTATTAGGAATGGCATTAAAAGGGACTAAAGTAGTTCTTCCAGTATATATAGGAGCTATGTTAATAGCAGCAATTATTAGAAATATTCTAGACTTCCAGAAGAAAGAGATTCCTCAGGCTGAATTATCAATAGTTGGAAATATTTCACTTTCTATATTCTTATCAATGGCATTAATGACACTTGCTCTATGGGATTTAGCAGCTTTAGCAGGACCATTATTAATAATGTTATTAGTGCAAACAGCAGTAATGGCAGTATATGCTTACTACGTAACTTTCACAATAATGGGAAGAGATTACGATGCAGTAGCAATGTCAGCAGGACACTGTGGATTTGGACTTGGAGCAACACCAAATGCAATGGCAAATATAGAAGCTTTTACAGCTAAAAATGGACCATCAGTAAAAGCATTCTTCATCTTACCAATTGTTGGATCAATGTTTATAGACTTTATAAATGCAGGAATAATTACATTCTTTATGAATATGTTTAAATAAAAAAATTTAGCATAAATAAATGAAGCAACAACGCACTTGCACTTAATAATAAATAATACCTAAAAAGAGGAGATGTGAGATAAATTATAAAATTATCTTACAACTCCTCTTTTTTTTATTACTAAAAATATGAAGACGTATATATATAACTAGTCTGTTTTTATAATAGACATCAATGTTATGAAATGATATACTTTTCAAATATAAAAGATATTTATATAAGACACTTAGGTGGCAAAGGAGAGTATTGGTTATGGCAGAGGTAATATTAAAAGGAGTGGAAAAGCAATATCCTAATGGATTTAAGGCAGTGCATGGTATAGATCTTCATATAAACGATGGAGAGTTTATGGTTTTTGTAGGACCCTCAGGATGTGCCAAGTCTACAACATTAAGAATGATAGCAGGATTAGAAGATATAACAGGTGGAGAGATAATTATAGGGGATAGAATAGTTAACGAATTACCTCCTAAAGATAGAGGGATAGCGATGGTTTTTCAGAACTATGCATTATATCCACATATGACAGTATATGAAAATATGGCTTTTGGATTAAAAATGGCAAAAGTACCAAAAGATGAGATAGATATAAGAGTAAGAGCAGCAGCAGACAAATTAGAAATATCGGATTTATTAGATAGAAAGCCAAAAGAGATGTCGGGAGGACAAAGGCAAAGGGTTGCAGTTGGAAGAGCCATAGTAAGAAAGCCAGAAGTGTTTTTATTTGATGAGCCTTTATCTAATTTAGATGCAAAGCTTAGAGTTTCTATGAGAGTAAGAATAACTCAACTACATAAAGAATTACAGCGAGAGGGACAAACAGCTACAATGATTTATGTAACTCACGATCAGGTTGAAGCTATGACTATGGGAGATAGAATTTGTGTTTTAAATTACGGGAAAATAATGCAGGTAGACACACCTTTAAAATTATATAATTCTCCGAAAAATAAGTTTGTAGCAGGATTTATAGGTTCTCCAGCTATGAATATAGTGGAATCTGAACTTATAAAATTAGAAGATAAAATTGCTGTAAAATTAGATAGTGAAAATTTTATAACTTTACCTGAGTCTAAAGCGGAAAAAGTGAAAGATAAAATCGGTCAAAAGATATGGTTTGGAATTAGACCAGAAAATATAGGAAATTTAAACTCAAATCCTAATTCAACATCAGTTGTAAATGGAAAAGTAAATATTGTAGAACAGATGGGGAATGAAGAGTATATTCACTTTGTTTTAGGGAATACACAATATACTTCTAGAATATCAGTGGAAAAAGTTGAAAAACTAGAGTTTGGAATTATGAGTAAATTTACATTTGATATGGAAAAATCTCATATATTTGATTATGAAACAGAAAAAAATTTAACACTTTAAAGTATATTTTAAATAAAAATACACTTTAAAAATATAAAAAATATAAAAAATATAGTTTATGAAAGAAATTAAGAGTATTATTTAGTTAAAAATTTCTTTCATAAATTATTATTTTAAGATGTTTTTTGTTAAATTATAATTGTATTAGGTCCGGTGCAATAACAGAAATTAACTAACAAGAAATTAGTTAATTTCTGTTATTTTATTTTACAAGAACACTCCAGTTATTGTCTGATTTTATTTTTCCATATTGAATTCCAGTTAAAGAGTCGTAAAGTTTTTTAGTAACTTCTCCAATCTTCGAGTTGTTTATGTTAGATACTTCTCCTTTGTAATTAAGTTCACCTATTGGAGATACAACTGCAGCAGTTCCTGTTCCCCATGCTTCTTTCAATCTACCTTCAGATGCAGCTTTCATAACATCTTTAATATCAATAAGTGATTCACTTACATTATATCCCCACTCCTTAAGAAGTTGAATACAAGAATCTCTAGTTATTCCAGGAAGGATACTTCCATTTAGGGCAGGAGTATAAATAGTGTCATCAATATTAAAGAAAACATTCATAGTTCCAACTTCTTCTACGTAACGTTTTTCTACTGAATCAAGCCATAAAACTTGAGTATAGCCAAGTTTATATGCTTTTTCTTGTGCAATGATTGATGAAGCATAGTTTCCACCACATTTGATATCTCCTGTTCCACCTTTAGAAGCTCTACTATAGTGGTCTTCAACATAGATTTTAACTGGGTTTATTCCCTCAGGATAATATGCACCTACAGGGGATAAAATAACTATAAATTTATAATTATTAGATGGACGTACCCCTAAAAAATTTTCTGTAGCAAAAACAAAAGGTCTTATATATAAAGAACTTCCCTCTACAGTTGGAATCCAAGTTTCTTGAAATTTAACAAGTTCACTAACAGCTTTTATAAAAATATCTTCAGGAACTTTTGGCATACATAATCTTGAACAAGAACTTTGTAATCTTTTTGCATTCATATCAGGTCTAAATAATAAAACTTCATTTTTAGTGTTTTTATAAGCTTTTAAACCTTCAAAAACTTCTTGTGCGTAGTGAAGTGAACACATAGAAGGATCTAATGAAAGGGGAACATGTGGAGTAATTTTATAATTGTGCCATCCTTTCTCCTGAGTGTAATCCATTTCAAACATATAATCTGCAAACTGATTTCCAAAGCTTAAAGTATTAAAGTCTGGTTTTTCTTTTAAATTGTTATTTTTTATAGTTTCTATTTTCATATGATATCTCCCCTTTAAAATTATTGTTATTTAGATGTTTTAATATTTAAAAATAATTAAGAATATAAAAAAATTCTACTGATAAATTAATTGTTAAAACTAAAGCTAATTATCTTTTATCACACTCCTCCTAGAAAAAATTATAAAAAAAACAGCCTACTTAGTAGACTGCTTCATAATAGCCCCTTTTCAGGAGTTCTATTGTGTTTAATATATTTCACTTAAGTTTAGGTTAAGGTAAAATATTTAAAGGAGTGTCTAATAATAGAGTTAATTTTTATTTTATTTATGTATGACAAAATGCTAATAATAATGTCTTGGACACTTATTATTAGCAACAGTATAATAATAATAAAATCAAAATTAAATGCTATTTTCATTATTTCCTCCTTTAAGGTATTTTAATTGTTAAAACAGTATATAAATAAAAAAAAATAAAGTCAAGTAAATTTAATATAAAATTTTTTGATTGAATTTTGTGGTTAATAATAAAATATTAAATAAAAATAAATTAAAAAAATAAGCTTGCTATTTTTATTTAAATGGTCTATACTCTAAAAAATCATAGAAATTAACATAAAACTTTATTTAAAAATAAACATAAAAAAATATGGAAATAAAAAAAGGAGTCGAAAAGAGAAAATGAGAAACTTTAATGTAGCAGTCTTGGATATTATTATTATAAGCATAATTATTAGCATATCTATTATTAGAATATGTCTGTTTTTGCTTATGAAAAAATATTCGACAAATGAAAGCTACTTTAAATTTATTCTAAACTTTGAGAGTCTAAAATTGAAATACAAATTGTACAACGAAGAATCAAACTTTGTTTTATAAAATGACAATATTTTAAACTTAAGTTTTAATAAAAGCAGCCTAATTTGAAGGTTGCTTTTTTTTATAATCAAAAATTAGAAAAAATACATTTAGGAGGCAGTTATGAGAAGTCAAAAGGTTACATCAGGGTTTACAAGAGCACCTCATCGATCACTTTTTTATGCATTAGGTTTAACTGAGGAGGAGATTAATTTACCTAAAATAGGAATAGTTAATTCTTTTAATGAAATAGTACCAGGACATAAGCATTTGAAGGAGATATCTGAAGCGGTCAAGACAGGGGTATTGCTGAAAGGAGGAGTTCCATTAGAATTTAATACTATAGCTGTATGTGATGGAATAGCTATGAATCATGAAGGGATGAATAACTCTTTGCCAACTAGAGAGATTATAGCTGATTCAATAGAAGCAAGCGCTATTGCAATGCCTTTTGATGCTTTGGTTTTTATTCCAAATTGCGATAAAGTTATTCCTGGAATGTTAATGGCAGCCGCTAGATTAAACTTACCATCTATTTTTATAAGTGGTGGACCTATGCTTGCAGGAAAATTTAAAAATAAAAAAATAGCATTGTCTGATATGTTTGAGTATGTGGGAAAGTATGCAGTTGGTGAGATGGATGATGAAGAGTTAAAAGAAGCTGAGCAAAATGCTTGTAAAACATGTGGTTCTTGTGCAGGGATGTATACTGCAAACACTATGAATTGTCTACTTGAAGGATTGGGGGTATCACTTGCTGGAAATGGGACTATACCTGCTGTATTTTCAGAGAGAATAAGACTTGCAAAAGAAACTGGATTTAAAATAATGGACCTTTTAAATAAAAATATAAAATTTAAAGATATTTTAAATGAAAAAGCTTTAGCAAATGCAGTAACACTTGATATGGCACTGGGAGGATCTACAAATACAACATTGCACCTACCAGCTTTAGCATATGAGAGTGGAATAAAATTTGATTTGGAAAACTTTGACTCTATCTCATATAGAACAAAACAAATTGTAAAATTATCCCCAGGAGGAAAGTATTTTATTGAAGATTTAAATGAAGCAGGAGGTATTAGTGCTGTTTTAAATATCTTATATAAAAATAACTTGTTAGTTGATAATTTAACAGTTACAGGAAAAACAATATTTGAAATTGCAGACTTAGGAAAAGTATTGGATACAGATGTAATTAGAGAGTTTAAAACTGCATATTTGGAAACAGGAGGAATCGCTATTTTAAAGGGAAATATTGCAAAAGCTGGTGCTGTAGTAAAAGCTGGTGCTGTAGAAAAAAGTATGCAGATTCATTCTGGCCCAGCTAAGGTATTTTATTCTGAAGAGGAAGCAACTGAATCAATATTGACTGGTTGTATAGAAAAAGGAGATGTCATTGTAATTCTTTATGAGGGACCAAAGGGAGGACCTGGAATGAGAGAGATGCTTTCTCCTACTGGAGCACTTGTGGGAATGAATCTAGATAAATACTGTGCTCTTATTACTGATGGAAGATTTTCTGGAGGTTCAAGAGGAGCTGCAATTGGGCATATTTCCCCAGAAGCTATGGCAGGAGGAGAGATTGCTATAGTAGAAACAGGAGATATTATAGAGATTAATATTCCAAATAAAACTATAAATTTAAAAGTAACAGATGAAGAGATTGAAAATAGATTGAAAAAATTAGTCTTGAAAGAAAAAAAAGTTACTAACAGAATGTTGTTAAAATATAGAAAATTAGTTAGCTCAGCCAGTGAGGGAGCTGTAACAACTTAGGGAAAAGGAGAACTGAAAAAATGAAAATAAATGGTGCAACTATTGTTTTAGAAACCTTAAAGAGATTAGGAGTAACTGATATTTTTGGCTACCCAGGAGGGGCAGTAATTCCAATTTACGATGCTCTATATGATTTTGAAGGGGTTAAGCATTATCTTGTTAGGCATGAACAAGGAGCGGCTCATGCAGCTGATGGATATGCAAGAACAAAAAATAAAGTTGGAGTTTGCATTGCAACATCAGGGCCTGGAGCAACTAATCTTGTTACGGGGATAATGACATCGTATATGGATTCAATACCAATTTTAGCTATTACAGGACAAGTATCTAGTGAATCATTGGGGAAAGATTCTTTTCAGGAATCAGATATTTGTGGAATTACAGCTCCTATTACAAAACATAATTATTTAGTAAAAACAATTCAGGAACTACCTAGAATAATTAGAGAAGCTTATTCTCTTGCAAAAAGTGGGAGACCAGGACCGGTATTAGTAGATATACCTAAGGATATTCAACTTCAAAAAATTTCAATAGAGGAGTTTGAGAAAAATTGGCTATATCAAAAAAAATTATTAGATAAATTTAAAAGAAAATATATTGAAAAAGATATTGAAATTTTTAGAGATATGATTTTAGAAAGCGAAAAACCAGTGTTTATTTTAGGAGGAGGAATACTATCTTCTGGAGCTACTAAAACTGTAAAAAAGCTACTGAAACGTGTAAGTGCACCATCAGTTTCAACTCTTATGGGTATGGGAGTGGTTCCATCTAATTTTCCAGGTTATATGGGAATGATAGGTATGCATGGAATATATACTGCAAACAAAGCAGTGGAGGAGTCAGATTTAGTTATAGCTATAGGAATGAGGTTTGATGATCGAATAGTAGGGAATAAAAATTCTTTTGCTAAAAATGCCAAAATAATTCATTTGGATATTGATGAAGCTGAAATTGGTAAGAATATTATTCCTGATTTTTCCATCATAGGAGATGCTAGAGAAATTTTAAATAAATTGTTATCCCTAGATTTTGAGAAAGATTTTTCTCAATGGAAAAATTCTATTTTTAAAAGAAAAACAGAGGAGGCTCATCAATTAAATCAGGTTTCAGTATTAAATCAGATAAATACTTTTATTGATGATAATACCATTATAGTAACTGATGTTGGACAACATCAAATGTTTGCAGCTCAACATCTGAAATTTGGGAAACCTTATAATTTTTGTTCATCATCTGGTGCAGGAACTATGGGTTATGGAATTCCTGCTGCCATTGGAGCTCAAATAGCAAATCCTGATAAAAAGGTTATTGCTATTGTAGGTGATGGAGGGTTTCAAATGACTCAGCAAGAGCTAATTTTATTGAACCAGTACTCTTTACCAGTTAAGGTTATTATACTTAATAACAATGCTTTGGGAATGGTTAGACAGTGGCAAGAATTATTTCATAACAAAAGATTTTCTCAAATAGATTTGTCAATAAATCCTGATTTCATGAAACTGGCAGATGCTTATGGAATAGAAAGTTTGAAAATATCAGATCGATCATCTCTTTCTTCAATAGAGGAGGCTATTAAAAATAATAAGCCAATGGTTATAGAGGTCTTGGTATCTAAAGATTTTAATGTTTATCCTATAATTCCACCAGGAAAAGATTTTAAAGACACATTGAAAGGAGCGTAAGAGTTTTATGAGTGAACATAGATATATTTTACTTCTTGTAAAGAATAATGCAGGTGTTTTACATAAAATAACTGGATTATTTGTAAAAAGAGGGATAAATATAGAAACAATAAATAGTGGAGAGTGCAATCTTAAAAATATAATTAGAATAACTGTTACAGGAATTTGGGATGAATACACAACTAATCAACTAATAGCTCAATTAAAAAAACTTTTTGATGTATTGTTTGTAAAAGAGTTAGAAAGTAAAAATAGTATTATAAAGGAGTTAGCTTTTATAAAAATAGAATTAAATAATTCTGAAGAAAATGGTTGTGAAGAATCTAAAATAAAGGAGTTGGCAGAAAAATTAAATGGGAAAATTCTAGAAATAACAGATAAAAATGCTATTGTACAATTTGTTGAAAATCCTATTGAAATTTCTAATAAAATCTCTTCAATGAGGGCTTTTAAAGTCTTGGAAATTTTAAGGACAGGATCAATTGGAATGAATAAAGGAATGGAAATATAAAAAATATAAATATAAATTAAAATTAAATTGGGAGGTTTTTTATTATGGAATTAAAAAAATTAGAAGGTAAAAAAATTGTTGTTGTTGGTTATGGTTCACAAGGACATGCACACTCTTTAAATTTAAGTGATTGTGGAATGGATGTTACAGTTTGTGTAAGAGAAAATGGTGAGAGTTGGGAAAAAGCTAAAAAGGATGGCTTAAAAGTTTCTGACTTTAGTGTAATTCCTCAAGCTGATGTAGTAATGATTCTTCTTCCAGATGAGGTTCAACCAGAAATCTATAATAAATATTTACATAATCAGATGAAAGAAGGGGCTTATCTTGGATTTGCACACGGTTTTAATATTCATTATAATCAGATTGAGCCTAGAAAAGATTTGAACATTTTTATGACTGCTCCTAAATCTCCTGGACATAAAGTTAGAGATAAATTTTTAGAAAAAGAGGGAGTACCAGCATTAGTTGCAGTTTATAGAGATAATAGTGGAGAGACGGCTGACCTTGCTAAAGAGTGGGCTAAGGGAGTTTGCCTAGATTTATATACTCTTGAAACTACTTTTGAGGAGGAGACAGAAACTGATCTTTTTGGAGAACAAGCTGTTCTTTGTGGTGGAGTTGTTGAATTGATGAAAACAGGTTATAACACTTTGGTTAATGCAGGTTATAATGAAAGGTTAGCATATTTTGAATGCATTCACGAGATGAAACTTATTGTAGATATGATCTATAGTACAGGGATTGCTAGTATGAGAAAATCTATATCAAATACTGCTGAGTATGGAGATTATGTTACAGGGTCAAAAATTATAACAGAAGATACGAAAAAAAATATGGAGAAAATTTTGAAAGATATTCAATCTGGAGTTTTTGCTAGAGATTTTTTACTTGAGTATAAAGCAGGATTTCCAATGATTAAAACTATGAGAAATAAATGTAAAAAAGATAAAGTTGAAGTTGTTGGAGATGAGTTAAGAGACTTAATGTTTAAAAAATAAATTTTAAATAAATAGAGAAATAAAAAACAAGAAATAAATAATAAAGCAACAAGAAATAAATAATAAAGAAATAAATTAAAATAAGTGCTATAATGTGTCAAAAATATTTATAGGAGTTATTTAATTTATGGAAAAAATAAAAATGTTTCTTGAAAGAAAAAACATAGAGATAACTGTAAAAAGATATCTTGTAGAAGTTCTTGGATTTATGGCTTTGGGACTATTCTCTTCATTATTAATAGGTACTATATTAAATAGTATAGGAATGAAATTTCAAATTAAATTTTTAACAGATACAGTATGGCCGTTATGTAGGAGTATGACAGGGGCAACTATTGGTGTAGCAGTGGCATATGCTTTAAAAGCACCTCCTCTTGTAGTATTTAGTTCTGTTATAACAGGAGCAGCAGGAAATGCAGTTGGAGGACCTGTAGGAGCTTTAATAGCTTCTCTTTTTGGAGCTGAATTTGGAAAAATGGTGTCTAAAGAGACAAAGGTAGACATTTTAGTAACTCCTATTACTACTATATTAGTAGGTATAACTATGGGTGGATTAGTTGGACCATATATAGAAAAACTAATGACAGCTTTAGGACTTATAATAATGAAAGCAACAGAACTTTCACCTATAAATATGGGAATTGTAGTCTCTGTTATAATGGGAATAATTTTAACACTTCCAATAAGTAGTGCTGCAATAGCTATAATGTTAAAATTAAGTGGGATAGCTGCTGGAGCTGCAACTGTAGGTTGTTCATCTCAAATGATAGGTTTTGCAGTTATGAGTTTTAGAGAAAATGGATGGGGTGGTTTTGTAGCTCAAGGATTAGGAACTTCAATGTTACAAATGCCAAATATTATAAGGAATTGGAAGATTTGGATACCACCAATATTAACATCTGCAGTACTTGGACCTGTTGCAACTAAAGTATTTAAAATGGAAAATATTCCAATAGGAGCAGGAATGGGAACAAGTGGACTTGTTGGACAGTTTGGAACGATAACGGCAATGAGTAATAAAGGAATGAGTGATATAAAATTATATATTTTAATTTTTATTTTACATATATTAGCCCCAGCTGTTTTAACATATATTTTCGCTGAGATTATGAGGAAAATAGGCTGGATAAAAGAGGGAGATATGAAACTAGAGTTGTAGTGACTCTAGTTTTTTTTACATATTTTTTGCTTAAAAATAAACCGAATAAAAATAAAATATTTGACTTTTTATCATAAAATAGATAAAATTATAAAAAAGTAAACGTTTACTTTTTCATTAATATGACTTAAGGTGGGAGAGAATATGACTATAATAGACGTAGCTAAAAATTTAAATCTTTCAACTGCAACTATATCAAGGGCGATTAATGGAACAGGTAAAATAAAAGATGAGACTAAAAAAAAGGTTTTAGATTATATAAAAGAAGTGGGGTATACCCCTAATGCCATAGCAATAAATCTGTCTAAACAGAAGACTAGAAATATAGCAATATTAGTGCCTAATATAACAAATAGTTTCTTTTCAAACTTAATAGAAGAAATTTGTAAAGTCTTTAATGAAAAGAAATATAATGTAATGCTATATAATACTAATGAGAGTAGAGATTTAGAAAGAGAGGCTATAAGAAATATAGCAGCTCAAAGAGTGAACTTTGTAATAGCAATATTAGTTAAGAGCAATTATAGTAATAATCCTTTAAAGAGATTACAGGATTTAGGAGTAAATTGTATGTTACTTGATAGAGATGTTGATAACTATACTTTTAACGGAATATTTTTAGATAACTATTCGGGATCTTATGAGATAACAACAGAGCTCTTGAAAGAGGGACACAGAGATATAGGGATAATAACAGGAGATAATAGTATAACAAGTTCTAATGAGAGACTTAGAGGTTATAAGGATGCTATAGAGAGTTATGGTTTAGAAATAAATGAAGATAATATATATATAGGTAAGTTTAATATAGAAACAGGTGAAAATGCCGTAGAGTATTTTAAAGACAAAAATATAACAGCTCTTTATGCGGTAAATAATCAGATAATATTAGGGGTATTAAAGAAAAAATTAGAAATAGATAAAGAGTTAAGGTTAGCATGTTTTGAAAAAAGTGAGGTTTTAGAATCTTTAGGGATAGAGATTCTAGCGTGTAAAATTCCAGCAAATACTATAAGTGAAGCTTTACTACAGAGTTTAGAAGATGGGGAAATAGGTAAAAAATATATAAAACCAATTTTAATAAATAGCGAGGTAGAAAATTGAAAAAAATTTTAGTAATAGGTAGTATAAACATGGATTTAGTAACTTTTTGTGAAAGAGCACCAAGAGGAGGAGAAACACTTTTCGGAAAAGAATTTTTACAAATTCCAGGAGGGAAAGGAGCTAATCAAGCTGTAGCTATGGGGAAGTTAGAATCAGACGTAGTTATGCTAGGTAAAGTTGGAACAGAAGGAATGGGAGATATTCTAATTGATTCAATGAAGAAAGATGGCGTAAAAGTAGAAAACATAGAAAAAGCAGAAAAAACTACAGGGATAGCTAAAATAATTGTAGAAGATTCAGGACAGAATAGAATTTTAGTAGTATCAGGAGCCAATGGAGAAGTAGATAAAGAGTATATAGATAGACATATTAAAGAGATTGAAAATTCAGATATAATTGTAACTCAACTGGAGATACCTTTAGAAACAGTTAAATACGCTTTAAAAATAGCTAAAGAGTTAGGAAAAATAACTATTTTAAATCCTGCTCCAGCAGCAAAGTTAGATTTAGAAATAATTAAAAATTCAGATTATATTATTCCTAATGAGACAGAATTAGAAATTTTAACTGGTATTAAAACTGATACAGATTTAGGAGTTGAAACTGCGGCAAAAGAACTTTTAAATCAAGGTGTAAGAGGTCTTATAGTAACTCTTGGAAGTAAAGGGTGTATTTATATAGATAAGGATAGAAAAATAGAGTTTAAAGCTCATAAGGTAAAAGCTATTGATACAACAGCAGCAGGGGATAGTTTTATAGGTGGATTTGTAAATGGATTATCTCTAGACTTACCACTAGAAGAGGCTATTAAAAGAGGAATAACAACAGCAGCAATTTCAGTAACTAGAGTAGGGGCTCAAACCTCTATACCAACATTAGAAGAAGTATTAAATTTTAAAGGGGAGTAGTAATGAAAAAAGGTAGATTATTAAATAGTGAGCTTTCTTATGAAATCGCTCGGATAGGGCATACATCTCATATTACTCTTTGTGATGCGGGATTACCATTTCCAAAAGGTGTAAAAAGAATTGATTTAGCAGTTGAAGCAGGATATCCAAGTTTTGTAAAAACTTTAGATACCATTTTATCAGAGATGCAAGTAGAAGAAGTTATAATTGCAAAAGAGATAAAAACTGTTAATAAAAAAGTTTATGAAGAGATACTTGAACTTTTTAAAGCTCATAATGTAAACCCTAAAATAACAGAGGTTACTCATGAAGAGTTTAAAGGTATTACATCAACTAGTGAAGCAATTGTTAGAACAGGAGAGTGCACTCCTTATGCTAACATAATACTGAAGTCAGGTGTAGTGTTCTAATGGATAAAGAATTAATATTAGAGATGAAAGATATAGTAAAGACCTTTCCAGGTGTAAAAGCCCTTAATGGTGCGAATTTAAATCTATATAAAGGTAGAGTTATGGCACTTATGGGTGAAAATGGAGCTGGAAAATCAACTCTTATGAAAATTATGACTGGAGTTTATGTAAAAGATTCTGGTTTTATTAGTTATAAGGGTAAAGAAGTAGCTTTCGCTAATACGAAAGAGTCTCAGGATGCTGGTATAGCCATAATCCATCAAGAGTTAAATTTAATACCTTATATGAGTATAGCTGAAAATATATTCTTAGGAAGAGAAAAAGTTAATTCTTTTGGAAAAGTTGATTGGAATACAATGAATGAAGAAGCAAGAATGTTACTTGATATCTTAGGTGTAGAAGAGAAAGAGACTCAGTTAGTAGAAGAACTTACTATTGGAAAAATGCAAATGGTAGAGATTGCAAAAGCTTTATCTCAAAATGCAAAAGTAATAGTAATGGATGAACCAACAGACGCTTTGACAACTAAAGAGAGTGAAGCTTTATTTAAAGTTATAAAAGAGATTGCAAGAGAGGGAAAAAGTATTGTTTATATATCTCATAGACTAAATGAAATTCCTCTAATTTGTCATGATATTACTATAATGAGAGATGGTAAATTTATAACTGAAAAAGAAGTAAAAGACATAGACGAAAACTATATAATAAGAAAGATGGTAGGAAGATCTTTAGCAGAGCAATTCCCAAGAGTTATTGTAGAAGCAGGAGAGGAAGTTTTAAGAGTAGAAAAACTAAATTCACGTTATGTAAAGGATGTTAATTTTTCACTAAAGAAAGGTGAAATATTAGGAATAGCTGGACTTATGGGAGCTGGAAGAACTGAACTTGCTAAAACAATTTATGGTTATTATAAAAAAGAATCTGGAAATATATACATAGATGGTAAATTAACTGAGATAAATTCTCCTAAAGCTGGAGTAAAAGCAGGAATAGCATATGTATCAGAAGATAGAAAAGGCGATGGGTTAGTATTGTCTTTAAGTGTAAAAGAAAATATGGTTTTATCATCTTTAGATAATATTAATAGATTAATTGGTATTGATAAAAACAAAGAGAAATCTTTCGTAACAGAATTTATTGAAAAATTTAACATAAAAACTCCTACTATGGAGCAAATAATTAAAAATCTTTCTGGTGGAAACCAACAAAAAGTAGCAATAGCTAAAGCTTTATTAAGTAATCCTAAAATTTTAATTTTAGATGAACCTACAAGAGGAGTAGATGTAGGAGCTAAAAAAGAGATTTATGACGTTATTAATGAGCTAAAGAAAAAAGGACTAAGTATCATTATAATATCTTCTGAAATGCCAGAAGTAATGGGGCTTAGTGATAGAATTTTAGTTATACATGAGCATAGAGTAACTGGTGATTTAACAAAAGAAGAGGCGACTCAAGAAAAAATAATGAGATGTGCAGTGGGAGTGAGCAATGTTTAAGAAAATATGGAGTAATAAACCTTTAATAGGACTTATAATTTTTTCTGTTATTGTAGCAGTAATAAATCCTAGATTTTTATCAACAAATAATCTTTTAAATGTATTAAGACAAACGTCTATAAATTCAGTTATAGCAATAGGGATGACTATGGTAATATTGACTGGTGGTATAGATTTATCAGTAGGATCAATATTGGCTCTATCAGGAGCTTTTTGTGCAAGTTTAATATCTAAAGGAATGAGCCCTGTCCTTGCAATTACTATAGCAATAGTAGCAGGATTAATTTTTGGAATGATAAATGGAGCATTAATTTCATACGCTAACTTACAACCGTTTATTGTAACTTTAGTAACAATGACAATGTTAAGAGGAGCAACACTTATATTTACAGATGGAAAGCCTATTCCTGTTAATGAAGGTGGAGATTTATTTGACAATATAGGTGGAGGATATCTTTTTGATATTCCTGTTCCAATATATATAATGGTAATTCTTTTCATTATAGGTGCTTATGTTTTAAGAAATATTAAATTTGGAAGATATATTTATGCTATTGGTGGAAATGAAGAAGCTACTAAGCTTTCAGGAATAGATACTAAAAAATACAAAACTTTTGTTTATGGAATTTGTGGAATTTTATCTGCAATAGCAGGTATAATAGTAACATCAAGATTATCATCAGCACAACCAACAGCTGGAGCTGGATATGAACTTGATGCAATAGCAGCAGTAGTTTTAGGTGGAACATCTCTTTCTGGTGGAGTTGGAAAAATAACTGGAACAGCACTAGGTGCATTAATTATAGGTGTTTTAGGAAATGCTTTAAATCTTTTAGATGTATCTTCTTATTATCAAATGATGATAAAAGGTGCAGTAATTTTAGCAGCAGTTTTAATTGATAAAAAATCAAAGTAAGGTATAAACTTATAAAAGTTAATTAAAGTTACATTAAAATAAAAGGAGTGGTAAAGTATGAAAAAGAATTTTAGAAAAATCGCACTATTTTCAATGGTATTAGGAATGTTTTCAATGGCCAATGCAGCAAAAATTGGATTGGTAGTATCAACACAAGATAATCCATTTTTCGTAACTTTAAAAGAGGGAGCTGAAAAAAAAGCTAAAGAGTTAGGACATGAAATTATCGTTTTAGATTCACAAAACACACCATCAAAAGAGTTATCTAATGTTGAAGACTTAATGGTAAAAGGGATTGATATTCTTTTAATTAATCCAACAGATTCTGATGCAGTAACAGCAGCAGTAAAAGAAGCTAACAGATCAAAAGTTCCAGTAGTTACTCTAGACAGAGGAGCTAATGGTGGTAAAGTTGTTTCTCACGTTGCATCTGATAATGTAGCTGGTGGAAGAATGGCAGGAGATTTTATAGTAGCTTCGCTTGGTGGAAAAGGAAAAGTTGTTGAACTTGAAGGAATTCCAGGAACTACGCCAGCAAGAGATAGAGGAAAAGGATTTAATGATTCAGTAAATGGAAAATTAACAGTTGTAGCAAGACAAGCTGCTGATTTTGATAGAAGTAAAGGGTTAACAGTAACTGAAAATATTCTTCAAGCACAACCAGAAGTTAACGCTATTTTTGCTCATAATGATGAGATGGCTTTAGGAGCTGTAAGAGCTTTAGAAGCTTCAGGAAGAAAGAATGTTATGATAGTTGGATTCGATGCTACTGATGATGCAGTAAGAGCTGTAAAAGAAGGAAAAATGTCAGCAACTGTTGCTCAAAAACCTTTCGAAATTGGAGCTAAAGGTGTAGAAGTTGCAGATAGAGTTTTAAAGAAAGAAAAAGTTGAAGCATATATGCCAGTTGAATTAGAGTTAATAAAAAAATAAGTTAATAAAAAAACATACTAAAAGAAATATATTATAAAAAATAGCTTGCATAGTTTCGGATTTTCTGAAATTATGTAAGCTATTTTAAAGTCAATTGTATAAAATTAAGATATTTTGGTTAAAAAATGAGTGTTTAAAAAATTTTTTTTGAACAAAACAAAAAAAGAGAAAAAATTAGAAATTAGAAATTGAATTAATTTATAAATTATGATACGGTATATACTAAAGGCAATAATATTTTATATTTTATATTTAGGGGGAAAGTAAATGAAACTATTTGCACAAGTTCAAAAGATTGGTAAAGCATTAATGACACCAATTGCGATTCTTCCAGCGGCTGGATTGTTTCTAGCTTTTGGAAATAAATTAGACATTCCAATGATGGAGCAGGCAGGGGGAATAATTTTTGCTAACTTACCATTATTATTTGCAGTAGGGGCAGCAATAGGTTTAGTAGGTGGAGATGGAATAGCAGCTTTAGCAGCAGTTGTTGCAATATTAATAATGAATATAACTGTTGGAAATGTTGTAGGGATTACACCAGAAATGGCAGCAGCTGGTGGAAAATATGCTATGGTTCTTGGAGTACCAACACTTCAAACAGGAGTATTTGGTGGTTTAATAGCAGGTATAATAGCAGCAGTATGTTATAATAAATTTTATAAAACAGAACTTCCAGCATTTTTAGGATTCTTTGCAGGAAAAAGATTAGTTCCAATAGTAACAGCAGTTGTAGCTTTTATAGTAGGATTAGGACTTCCTGTAGTTTGGGGACCAGTTCAAACAGGTCTTGCAAATTTATCTGAAATAGCTAATGGTGGAAACACAAATGTTTCTACATTTATATTTGGAGTAATAGAAAGAGGATTAATTCCATTTGGATTACACCACGTTTTCTATGCACCATTCTGGTTCCAGTTTGGAGATTATACAAATGCAGCTGGTCAAGTAGTAAATGGAGACCAAGCTATATGGTTTGCAATGCTTAAAGATGGAGTAAAATCATTTGATAGTGCTACATACTCAGGAGCAGGAAAGTTTATGACAGGGAAATTCCCATTCATGATGTTTGGATTACCAGCAGCAGCTTTAGCTATGTATCATGAAGCAAAATCTGAAAATAAAAAAATAGTAGGGGGAATATTATTCTCATCTGCATTAACAGCATTCTTAACAGGAATAACAGAACCATTAGAGTTCTCATTCTTATTCGTGGCTCCAATATTATATGCATTCCACTGTGTGTTTGCAGGATTATCATTCATGCTAATGAATATGTTTAAAGTAAGAATTGGAATGACTTTCTCAGGAGGAGTAATTGACTTTACTGTTTTTGGAATTTTACCAGGTACAGAAGGGTTCCAAACTAACTGGATAACAGCTGTAGTTATAGGATTAGGATTTGCAGTAGTTTATTACTTTGGATTCAGATTTGCAATTAGAAAATGGAACTTAATGACTCCAGGAAGAGAAGAGATGACTGTTACAGAAGAGAAAGTTACTCTTGGAAATAAAGAATTGGCTATCTTAGTGCAAGATGCATTAGGTGGAAAAGATAATTTAGTGTCAATAGATGCTTGTATTACAAGACTTAGACTTGAAGTTAAAGATTCTTCTTTAGTAAATGATGCTGAGTTAAAAAGATTAGGATCAGCAGGAGTTTTAAAAGTAGGAACAAATGGTGTTCAAGTAATATTTGGAGCAAAAGCTCAATTCATCGCTAATGATTTAAAAGCTTTATAATCTTATGAGTAATTTATACTCTTAGTGAATATAGTTTTAGGAATAAAATAAAAAAGAATGCTCGTATATTAGATTATATGAGCATTCTTTTTTATTTTATTATTTATCTTTTATACAGTTTTTCTATTATAGAATCTCTCCTTTATACTATTAAATGTAAAGAATACTAATGTAGATATCATTAATATTCCACCAAAGATATATGGAATATTTCCTTTCATATTAGCCCCTTCTGGAGCCATTAAAACATAAATTCCCATAATCCCTGTCATAAATGCAGAAGGAATAGCTGTAACTAAGTAATTTTTTTTATGCTTTATAAGGTAAGCTGTAATCATCCATAGGGTAATAGTTGCAAGTAATTGATTAGTAACTGCAACATATCTCCATAAAATATTAAATCCTAATTGTGACATGAAACCTGCTATTATAAAAAGAGGAATAGAAACTAAAAATCTATTTTTAAGAGATTTTTGCTCAAGATTAATAGCATCTGCAATTGTTAAACGAGCACTTCTAAAGGCAGTATCACCAGTAGAAATAGGTAGTGCAACAACACCTAAAACTATTAAAATAGCCCCAAATTTACCAAGTAGAGATGTTGAAATTTTGCTTATTGCAACCATTCCACCACCACTAGCAGCAATACCTTCAGTACTACCAAAGAAAGCAATTGATATAGTAACCCATGTTAGAGCAATAATTCCTTCAATTATCATGGCACCAAAGAAAGTCTTTCTACCTTGATATTCGCTCTTTATACATCTACCAATAAGGATAGATTGTGTTGAATGGAAACCTGAAACAGCACCACAAGAGATAACAACAAATAAAAATGGAAACATAGGGATCTGCTTAGGGTGCATATTAGCAAGAGTTATACTAGGTAGTTGATACCCTTTAAATATAAGAGAACCCATAAGAAGAACAACCATAATAATAAGAGTTACACCTAAAAAAGGATAGATTCTTCCAATGATTTTATCAATAGGTAAAATAGTTGCAAGCATATAGTAAGCACTAATAAGTAGTAACCACCAAACAGTAGAAACACCTGTATAAGATTTTAAAATCTCTGCTGGACCAGTTATAAAAGCGATACCAACAATGATTAAAAGGAAAACAATAATATACTTACTTAAAGATTTAGCAGTCTCCCCTAAGTATATTCCGATTAAATCAGGAATATTTTTACCTTCATGTCTCATAGATATCATTCCAGAATAATAATCATGTACAGAGCCAATAAAGATACATCCAAAAACTATCCAGACAAAACTAGCTGTTCCCCACATAGCTCCAGCAATAGCCCCTGTAACAGGACCTAGTCCTGCTATATTTAAAAATTGTATTAATAATCCTTTTTTCCATCCAATCTCAACATAATCCACTCCATCATTAATTAAGGTAACAGGTGTGTCTCTTTCATCTACACCAAAATTCTTTTCTAAATACTTACTATAAGTAAAATACGCTGCAACAAGTAAAAATACACTGAAAAAATAACTAAACATAAAAAATCACTCCCCGGATTAAAATTTATTTATAAAAAAAAAGCAGCCTATATAAAATTAGACTGCTTTCGATGAACCTTTATTTAGGTGTATCATTATATTAAAATAAAGCTACTTAAATTAAAATTTAAGTGAGTATTTTAAAGGAGTGTCTAATAGAATAATTTAATTTGAATTTATTTGTGTATACCAAAATATTAGTAATAATATTAATAATTATTACCAGCAAAAGTGATATGACAATTAAATCTAAATTAAATATTTTATTCACGACGCTCCTCCTTATTTTTGAATTTTGTATAGTATATATATAAGAGGGAAGAATGTCAACATATTTCTATAAAAAAATTTTAATACAAAAAATATTTTAAAAAAATTATTGACAATTTTTAGATAAATAAGTATACTTAAATAGTGATTAGCACTCCATGATGATGAGTGCTAACAAATGGATGAACGAGAAGGAGGGTAATAATGATAACAGATAGAGAAAAGTTAGTCTTAAGTGCTATAGTAAATTATTATTTGACTTCTGGAGAAACTATAGGATCACGTGCACTAGTGAAAAAATATGGAATTGACTTTTCATCAGCTACAATTAGAAATGTAATGGCTGACTTAGAAGACTTAGGCTACATAGCCAAAACACATGTATCTTCAGGAAGAATACCTACAGATGCAGGGTATAGATATTATTTAGATGAGCTTTTAGAAATTGAAAAGCTAACTAAAATGGAAAAAGAACGTATAGAGGTTGCTTATGAAAAAAGAATCGATCAGTTAGACTCAATGTTAAGAGAAACTTCAGATTTATTATCTAAAATGACGTCATACGCAGGAATAGTAATTGAACCAAATCACAATAAAAATAAGATAAAAAAGATAGAACTAGTTCATATAGATGACCACTTAGTAATGGCAGTAATAGTTATGGAAAATAAAGCTATAAGAACTAAAAATATAGTTTTAGAAGAAAGACTAACAAGAAAAGAGGTTATACAACTATCTGATGAGATAAATGAAAAAATATCTAGCGGAGAGTTTTCTAAAGTAGATTTATCTAAAATGTTAGAAGAAACTAAACCTCTTACTAGTAAGATAGCAGAGATTGAAGATGCTATTGAGAAAGAGATATACAAAGATGTAGAGGGTAAAATGTTCTTCAATAATGCTTCAAGTATTATTGATACTCAAGGAATAGATGCTCAAGAGGTTATGAAAATTTTTGGAGATGACCGACATGTAAAAGCTTTGTTTGAAGAGTTAGTAAAGTCAAAGGAAAAAAATTACGGAGCAGTAAATGTTATTTTCGGAGATGAAATTAATAAAAAAGGATTAGAGAATTATAGTTTTGTGTATTCGGTATATAAAGTAGGAGATTCTGAAGGAATAGTTGGAGTAATTGGACCAAAAAGAATGGCTTATTCTAAAACCATAGGATTAGTAGACTATGTGAGTAAAGAGGTAAATAAAGTAATAAAAAAAATAGATATAGAGGAAGTGAATTAATGTCTGAAAAAGAAAATGAACTAGAAAAAGAGAAAGATAGAGTGGCAGAAGAAGAGATAAAAGAGGTTGAAGTAGAGTTATCTGAAACAGATAAACTTAAAGAGGAAAACGATAGATTAAAAAAAGAAACTGAAGAATTAAAAGCGGATTATTTAAGAAAAAATGCTGAATTCCAAAACTTCAGAAAAAGACAAGAAAGAGAGCTAGAAGAGCTTAGAAAATATGCATCAGAAAAAATAATGGTTAAGCTCCTAGATAATGTTGATAATTTAGAAAGAGCAATAGCAGCATCTACTGAAACAAAAGATTTTGATTCTTTAATAAAAGGTGTTGAGATGACTTTATCTCAAATGAAAAGTATTATGGCATCAGAAGGTGTTGAAGAGATAGAATCTGAAGGACAAGGATATGATCCACATGTTCACCACGCGGTGATGGTTGAGGATTCTCCCAGTCACGAAAATGACCAAATTATTCAAGTTTTTCAAAAGGCGTACAAAATGAAAGACAAGGTAATTAGACCTGCCATGGTTAAGGTTTGTAAAAAAGGGTAATTAAAATAAAATGTTAATAAAAAAATTTAGAATATAATTATATGAAAAATTAGGAGGAAAACAATGTCTAAAATAATCGGAATTGACTTAGGAACAACAAATTCATGTGTAGCAGTAATGGAAGGAGGAAACTTCTCAATAATACCAAATGCAGAGGGAGCTAGAACTACTCCATCAGTAGTAAACATCAAAGAAAATGGTGAAATTATAGTAGGAGAAATAGCAAAAAGACAAGCTATAACAAATCCAACTTCAACAATAGCTTCAATCAAAACTCATATGGGAACTGACTATAAAGTAAACGTATTTGGAAAAGCTTACGGACCACAAGAAATATCAGCAATGATATTAAAAAAATTAAAGAAAGATGCTGAAGCTTACTTAGGAGAAGCTGTAACAGAAGCTGTAATCACAGTTCCAGCATACTTTACAGATGCTCAAAGACAAGCTACAAAAGATGCAGGAGTAATCGCTGGTTTAGAAGTAAAAAGAATCATCAACGAGCCAACAGCTTCAGCTTTAGCATATGGATTAGAAAAGAAAAAAGAGGAAAAAGTATTAGTATTTGACCTTGGTGGAGGAACATTTGACGTTTCAGTTCTTGAAATTGCTGATGGTGTAATAGAAGTTTTAGCAACTAACGGAAACAACCACTTAGGTGGAGATAATTTTGATGAAGTAGTTATTAAATGGTTAGCAGAAGAGTTCAAAAAAGAAAACGGATTAGATTTATTAAATGATAAAATGGCTTACCAAAGATTAAAAGATGCTGCAGAAAGAGCTAAAAAAGAGCTTTCTACAATGATGGAAACTCCAATATCTTTACCATTCATCACAATGGATGCAACAGGACCTAAGCATTTAGAGACAAGATTAACAAGAGCTAAGTTTAACGAATTAACAAAATCTTTAGTTGAAGCAACTCAAGGACCAACAAAAACTGCTTTACAAGATGCAGGATTAAAACCAACTGAAATAGATGAGATTTTATTAGTTGGAGGATCAACAAGAATACCAGCAGTTCAAGAGTGGGTAGAATCATTCTTCGGAAAGAAACCTAACAAAGGAATCAACCCAGACGAGGTTGTTGCAGCAGGAGCTTCAATTCAAGGTGGAGTATTAATGGGAGATGTTAAAGATGTATTACTTCTTGACGTAACACCATTATCATTAGGAATCGAAACTTTAGGTGGAGTATCAACTAAAATTATAGATAAAAATACAACTATTCCTGTAAAGAAATCTCAAGTTTTCTCAACAGCAGTAGACAACCAACCAGCAGTTACAATTAATGTAATTCAAGGGGAAAGAGCAAAAGCAGTAGATAACCATAAATTAGGAGAGTTTAATCTAGATGGTATCCCAGCAGCACCAAGAGGAGTACCTCAAATCGAAGTTACATTTGATATAGATGCTAACGGAATTGTACACGTTTCTGCTAAAGATTTAGGAACAGGAAAAGAAAACAGAGTAACTATTACTGGATCAACTAATCTTTCTGCTGAAGATATCGAAAGAATGAAGAAAGATGCAGAAGCTCACGAAGCTGATGACAAGAAATTCAAAGAGTTAGTAGAAACTAGAAATAAAGCAGATATGTTAATCTCTTCAACTGAGAAGACATTACAAGAGCATGGAGCAAAAGCTACAGAAGAGGAAAAAACTGCTATAAATGCAGCTTTAGAAGAGTTAAAGAAAGTTAAAGATGGAGAGGACAAAGAAGCTATTGATAAAGCAATAGAAGATTTATCAAAGGCAGCTCACAGATTAGCTGAAGAAATATACAAAGAAGCTCAGCAAGCTCAACAACCAGGAGCAGATGCTGGACAGTCTCAAAAGAAATCAAATGATGATGTTGCTGAGGCAGAAGTAGTAGACTAATATTCTCTAAAGAAAATACAGATAAGAGAGAGTAGGTATTTTATAAGGAGCTAGGGGATAGTTAAAAGCTATCCCTCTCTTAAATTATTTGAGAAGGAGAATTATTTTATGTCAAAGTCAAAAAGAGATTACTATGAAGTATTGGGAGTTACAAAAGGTTCTTCTGATGCTGAGATAAAAAAAGCGTATAGAAAAATGGCCATGCAGTATCATCCAGATAAGTTTAGCCAAGCTAGTGATAAAGAAAAAGCTGATTCAGAAGCTAAATTTAAAGAGATAAATGAGGCTTATCAAGTTTTATCAGATGCTACAAAGAAACAGCAATATGATGCATATGGTCATGCAGCCTTCGAAAATGGAGGAGGCGGAGCCGGTGGATACGGCGGTGGCTTTGGAGGATTTGGTGGCTTTGGAGGAGATGATTTAGGAGATATCTTTAGTTCTTTCTTTGGTGGAAGTGGTAGAAGAGGTAGACCTAGAGGACCTGAGCCAGGAGATGACTTAAGTTATCAAGTTGAAATAACACTGGAAGAAGCGGCAAAAGGTGTAGAGAAAACTATTAAATATGCTAGAAGTGGAAAGTGTGGAACTTGCAGTGGAACTGGAGCTAAACCTGGAACAAAAGTTAACAAATGTCCAAAATGTGGTGGAACAGGTAAAATAAGAAAAATTCAAAGAACTATGTTAGGAAACTTCCAATCTGAAGATATTTGTGATGAATGTCATGGAACAGGAGAAATTCCAGAACACAAATGTGAAAAATGTCATGGAAATAGAGTGGTTCGTGAAACAGTAGAAAAAACAATAAAAATACCAGCTGGAATAGATAATGGTCAAAAATTAAAACTTTCAGACATGGGAGAAGCAAGTACACAAGGTGGAGAAAATGGAGATTTATATATCTTCATAAAAGTAAAACAACATGATTTCTTTGAAAGAGACGGTCATGATATTTACTGTAGAGTTCCAATTAGTTACTATATAGCAACTGTAGGTGGAGATATTGAAGTTCCTACTCTTAATGGAAAGAAAACGATAAAAATACCTGAAGGAACTCAAAATGGGAAGAGATTCTCTATGCGTGAAGAGGGTATTGTAAATATGAGAACTGGAAAGAAAGGTCAACAAATTGTTGAAGTATTTATTGAAATTCCAATACACTTAAACGATGAACAAGCAGCTTTATTAAAAGCGTTTGATGATAGTTTAAAAGATAAAAATTATAAACATAAAAAAGGGTTTATAGATAAATTAAAAGATTTATTCTCTTAAAAAACAGAAAGTGGTTTCTATATTAGAAATCACTTTTTTTATCATTATTCAAAAAAAATGTTTTATTATATAAAATTTATACTATAAAAACACAATATATATATAAATAGAACTAAAAATAGCTATTTAAGGGGTTGCGCTAGAAAAAAATATAGTGTACACTATAAACAATAGTAAAAGATTAATAATTTAATTAGATGGAGGGATGTTATTATGAGTTTTAGATTTTATATGCCACCTATGAGTTTAATGGGACCAGGATGCTTAAAAGATGGGTGTGATGAAATTGTTTCACTAGGCTTTAAAAAGGCTTTAATAGTAACTGATAAAGTTTTGGTAGATATTAAGTTAATAGATAATTTAACAAAACTTTTAGATGAAAGAAAAATTGCTTACACAATATATGATGAAACAAAACCTAACCCAACAGTAACAAATGTACATGAAGGATTCAAAATACTTAATGATGAAAAATGTGATTTTGTAATGTCTTTTGGTGGAGGGTCTCCACATGATTGCGCTAAGGGAATTGCTTTATTGGCAACTAATGGAGGAAGTATTAAAGATTATGAAGGAGTTAATAAATCTAAAAAACCACAGCTTCCTTTAATAGCTATAAATACAACAGCAGGAACTGCATCGGAAATGACAATATTTTGTATAATTACTGATGAAGATAGACATGTAAAAATGGCTATAGTTGATAAAAATACAAATCCAATGATAGCAATAAATGATCCAGAACTAATGATAGCTATGCCAAAAGGGCTTACAGCTGCAACAGGAATGGATGCACTTACTCATGCAATAGAAGCTTATGTTTCAATTGCTGCAACTCCTATAACAGATGCATGTGCTACTCAAACTATGACTCTAATTTCTGAGCATTTAAGAATAGCAGTTGAAGATGGAAAGAATGTAGTTGCTAGAGATAAAATGGCTTATGCAGAATTTTTAGCAGGGATGGCATTTAATAATGCAAGTTTAGGATATGTTCATGCAATGGCTCACCAATTAGGTGGATTCTACGATCTTCCACATGGAGTTTGTAATGCAATTTTATTACCTCACGTTCAAGAATATAATGCAAAAGTAGTTCCTGAAAGATTAAGAGATTGTGCAAAAGCAATGGGCGTAGATGTTAGTGGAATGACAAATAAAGAGGGAGCATTAGCTTGCATAAATGAGATAAAAAAACTTTCGGCAGATGTAGGAATTCCTTCTGGAATAAAAGTTTTAGGAGCCAAAGAGGAAGATTTACCTATATTAGCTGCAAATGCTCTTAAAGATGCATGTGGATTTACAAATCCTCAAAAAGCAACATTAGAAGAAATAATTCAAATATTTAAAAACGCAATGTAATACAGAGTGTTTAATAACATAAGTAGGAGTGGTTGGATAAAAATCTAATTACTCCTCTTTTGATTTATAATTAAGCTTTTTTTATTTTGCTTTTTATTAAAAAATTAAAAAAAGAATTTTTTAGTTTTTAGAGTATAATAACTATAATTTTCAATAGAAAAATATATAAAAGAATTTTTGATGTTTGAGATAATATATGTTTAATAGGAGGTTATTTTATGATTAATTATGAAATGAGTCAGATTAGAAATATTGCATTTTTAGGTCACAGAGGAAGTGGGAAAACATCTTTAGCAGAAGCATTACTTTATACTGCAGGAAATATTAAGAAGAAGGGAAGTATAGAGGAAGGAAGTACAATTTCCGATTATGATAAAGAAGAGATGAAACATCAATTTTCAATTAATACATCAATAATTCCTATTGAATATAAAAATCATAAATATAATATATTAGATACACCAGGTTATTTTGATTTTATAGGTGAAGTAATGTCAGCTGTAAGAGTTATAGGTGGAGCGGTTATTGTTATAGACGCCACTGCTGGTGTTGAAGTGGGGACAGAGAAAGTTTGGGAAGTATTAGAGGAGCAAAAAACCCCTAGAATTATATTTTTAAATAAAATGGATAAAGGGGTTAAAGATTACAATAAATTATTAGAAGAGTTAAAAGATACTTTTGGTAAAAAAATAGCACCATTTTGTATTCCAATAATTGAAAATGAAAACTTTAAGGGATTTGTTAATGTAGTGGATAAAATTGGAAGAATTTATGATGGAACTCAATGTGTAGATGCACCTATTCCAAGTAATATAGATGTTGACTCCGTAAGATCAATGCTTCTAGAGGCTGTGGCAGAAGTTGATGAAAAGTATATGGAAAAATATTTTAACGGAGAAGAGTTTACATTAGAGGAGATTTGTGATGGACTTCACAGAGGTGTGTGTAGTGGTGATATAGTTCCAGTTGTTATGGGCTCTTCAATGAATCATGTAGGGCTGCTAACATTATTTGATATGATGTATAAATATATGCCTACGCCAAATGAAATGGACAAGGGGAAAAGATATGGAAAATCTTTAGAAAATAATAGTGAAATTGAGAGAGAGGTAAGTGAGAAGGAACCATTTTCTGCAGTTGTATTTAAAACATTAGTAGATCCATTTATAGGAAAAATTTCATTATTTAAAGTAAATTCTGGAATAATAAAAAAAGATATGGAAGTATTAAATTCTAGTAAAAATAAAAAAGAAAAAATATCTAATATAATATTTTTAAGAGGTAATACTCAAATACCAGGAGATGAAGTCAGAGCAGGGGACATAGGAGCTACAACAAAATTGCAATATACAAAAACAGGAGATACTATATGCTGTAAGGATAGTCCAATAGTCTATGAAGCAATACCTTTTCCTAAACCTTGTATCTTTTATTCTGTAGAACCTAAGAATAAGAGTGATGACGAAAAGTTAAGTACATCTTTCCAAAAGATATGTGATGAAGATCCATCATTTAGTGTGGAAAGAAATCCAGAAACAAAAGAGATGCTATTTGGATGTAGAGGTGAAAAGCATCTTAATATTGCAATAAGTAAAATTGAAAATAAGTTTGGAGTTCATGCAGTGATAGATGAACCTAAAGTAGCTTACAGAGAAACAATTAGAGAGAGTGTTGAGGTGCAGGGAAGACATAAAAAACAAACTGGTGGAGCGGGACAATTTGGAGATGTTTATATTAAATTTGATCCTAGTATGGAGGAGTTTCAATTTGTTGATAATATTCATGGTGGAGTTGTCCCTAAGTCTTATATACCAGCAGTTGAAAAAGGATTGTTAGAAGCAAAACAAAAGGGTTCTTTAGCAGGGTATCCAGTGATAAACTTTAGAGCAACACTTTTTGATGGCTCTTATCATCCTGTGGATTCAAGTGATATGGCATTTAAATTAGCTGGAATTCTAGCATTTAGAAATGCTATGGAAGTTGCAAAACCTATTCTACTAGAGCCTATTATGAAAATGCAAATAGAAGTACCAGAAGTATATGTTGGGGATATTATGGGAGACTTAAATAAGCGTAGAGGAAAAATTGGAGGAATAGATTCAAGTAAAAAAGGAAAACAACTTATAACAGCTGAAGTGCCATATAATGAAATATTAAAATACGCAATAGATTTAAATTCTATGACTCAAGGTAGAGGAAGTTTTAATTTTGAATTTGCACACTATAATGAGTTTTATGGGCCAATGGCAGATAAGGTTATATCAGAGTACAAGTCAGGAAAATAGTTAAATAATTAAATAATCAAATAATTATAGTAGTAAAAAGATATTTCTAGAGACAATTAAGTTTGTTTTTAGGAATATTTTTTTTATTTTTAAATAGCTATTAATTTTAAATTAAACGTTGTATAATGTCTGTTATATACAAAAAAAGGAGAAAGAATTTGAAAAAATATCTATATTTAATAAATTATCCGATTCTTGAAAAAGACTTGGCACTTTTAGAGGTCAGGCACCTTTTTGGAATAAATACAGAGGATAAAACTTTTATATCTGAGAGGTCTATTAATCCTTCAGACAGTGCTTTTATAAAATCAAGAATGAAAATTATATATGAAGAGGATAATTTTCAAGATATCTTACAAGAGATAGAAAAAAATCCTATGAAATATGAAAAGTTTAAAGTGGAATATATGAGGTTAGACAGTGGTAATATACCTTATGATGAAAGATTAGAGAAAGTGAAAGATATAGGGCTTAGAATAATAGGAGTTCCAGAGATGTATAACCCAAATATACTTTTTGGATTAACCTTTTTCAATAATAAATGGATTTTTGGAGTATATGAAAAGAACTGTTTTTTATGGAATAATCATATAGATAAACCTCATTCATATTCTCAGTCTTTAGGAGTTAAGTTAGCAAAAAGTATTTTGAATATTGCAACTGGTGGGGATAAAAATAAAAAAGTAATAGATACTTGTTGTGGGGTAGGAACAATAGCAATTGAAGCTTTATTTATGGGAATAAATATAAGTGCATATGAAATAAATCCCAGTATAGCAGATGATGCAAACAATAATTTGATTCACTATGGGTATTCTCCTATTGTAATAAATGATGATATGCATAATATAAAAGAAAAATTTGACTCATCAATTTTAGATATTCCTTATGGCATTTTTAGTCATATAACAAAAGAAGAACAGCAAGGTTTGATAAATAAGGCGACGGAGATTTCTAATCTTTTAATACTTGTGAGTTTTGAAGAATTAGAATTTATGGTAGAGAAAACAGGGTTTAAGATAGTTGATAGATGTACCTTACCAAAAGGAAAATTTAAAAGATACATCTATGTTTGTAAAAAATAAAAAGGGGTGTTAATATGGAAAATATAAGATTGCCAGAAGTTATTTCAGGAGAGTGCATCAAAAAAGAGTTGAGATCAGAAGTAGAAAAATATAATAAAATATGTGTTATTACAGGAAAAACAGCTTTAGAAAAAATGGAGAATATATTTCAAGATGTATTTAAAAATAAAGATGTAACAATAGTTTGGTATGGTGGAGAGTGCTCTGAAGAGAACATAAACAATTGCGTTGATAAGATAAAAAATAAAGACATAGATCTTGTAATAGGTGTTGGAGGAGGAAAGGCTCTAGATACAGCTAAAGCAGTGGCAGACAGATTATTAATAGATATTGTAACTGCTCCAACAATAGCTGCAACATGTGCATCATATTCTGCAATATCAATTATATATACTCCAGAGGGAAGTTTCCAAAGTATTTATGATATGAAACAGCAAGTAAAGAAAGTATATATAGATATGAAAGTGATTTTTGAATCGCCTAAAAAATATATGTTAGCAGGAATTGGGGATACTTTAGCAAAATATTATGAGGTATTTTTAGCAACAAATGGAAAAAATATAAATTTTAAATCATTACTAGGTAAAAAAATATCTGAGCTTTGTAGAGAGATGATTATTGATTATTCTGAAAAAGCTTTAGAAACAAAAGAGTTAAATGATGATTTTAAAAACATAGTTAATTGTATAATCGTAGTTACAGGAAAAGTTGCAATATTAATTGATAAGGAATATAACGGAGCTATAGCTCACGGTGTTTGTTGTGGATTAACTGTTGTTGAAGAGATTGAAAAAAATGTTCTTCATGGAAATATTGTTGCTTATGGAATTTTAATACAGCTACTTATAGAAGGAAAAATAGAAGAGTATGAAAAATTAAAAGTAATGTATAAGAAAATAGGATTACCAATAGAAATAACAGATATGTGTTCAGCGGAAAATTACAAAGAAAAATTTGATGAAATGATAGAAGCAACACTAGTTGCTCCAAATGTTCAAGGATTAACTGTTGAAGTTACAAAGGAAATTTTAGAAAAATTTTTAAAAATTAGTTAAGAAAAGTAGAGAAAATATTTTAAGAAGAATGTATTGTTCTTGATTTTTTAATTAAAATAAGAAAAGCGAAAATAGTAAGAAAAGATGAAGTTGTGATAACTCTCTTTTCTTACTATTTTTTTTATTAGTTAAAAATAATTTTTATTAAGATTGTTCTTTAAAAAATGTTGGGAACGTACATGATAATTCATTAATTCTATCTTTAAAACTAAGAATATGTTTTTTTATCATAGAATCACAATTATTAATATCTTTATTTTTTATAGCATTAAAGATATCTTCATGTTGTGAATATGAAAGTAAAGTTGTAGTTTGTTTTTCAGCATCTAGCAAACGGATTCTATTAAAGTGTGAGCTTATTGAACTTATTTGATTCCAAATATTTAATTTATTACACCCTTCAAAAATTATTTCGTGGAATTTGTTATCTAAAGAAAAAAATTCCAAAGGAGAAAAATTTAATTCAACAATATGTTTTTGATGTTTAATATTATCCTCTAATTTTTTTAAGAAAGATTCAGGGAAGTTGATGCATGCTAATTTTATAATTTCACTTTCTAAAATACTTCTCATAAATTGTGCTTCTTCTATTAAGTTAGAATCTAATCTAGAAATAAACGTACCTTTGTTAGGGTAAACTTCAATCAAATTTTCTTTTCTAAGATTCGAGATAGCTTCTCTTACTGGAGTTCTACTTATTCCTAATTGTGCTGATATTTCATTTTCGCTTATTGCAATACCAGGTCGAAGATTTAAAGACATTATATTATATTTTAATACTCTATATGCAAACTGAGTATTTGTTTCATCGATATTTTTTATAGAATTTAGTAAAAACACATAATCACCTCTTTTAAAGTTGTATACAGGTTATTGTAATATATTTTTTTAAAAAAATCAATAAAAAAGTTGACAAAAACATTGTCGATAGTGTAAATTAGGTTTAATAGTTTTAAAATAAGACAAAAAAACTTAAAATAAAACTTTTTTATGTTTTTATTTTCTAACTGGTATACAGGAAAAATTAAATAAAGGTATAAGGAGAGAAAAAAATGAAAAAATTATTTAAATTGGCATTATTATCACTAACATTACTTTCTTTAATTGCTTGTGAAAAAAATTCAGGAGCGAAAATAGAAGAAAAATCTATGAAAATAAGAATTGCAGAAAATCACCCAGAAAATTATCCTACAACTAAAGGAGATAAGGAATTTGCTAGATTAGTGGAAGAGAAAACAAAAGGAAGAATTAAAGTAGAGGTGCACTTTGGAGCAGCACTAGGAGAGGAATCTTCTGTAGCAGAACAAGTTAAACTAGGAACAATTGAAATGACTAGAATAAGCATAAGTCCATTGACAAAATATTCGGAAAAACTTTCTGTTTTAAGTTTGCCGTATTTATATGAAAGTGAAGAGCAATATTGGAAAGTATTGGATGGTCCTATAGGTGAGGAATATTTAGAAATGGCTGTTAATCAAGGATTTAGAGGTCTTTCTTGGTACGATTCAGGGGCTAGAAGTTTTTATAATACAAAAAAAGAAATAAGAACTCCTAATGATATGAATGGTCTAAAATTTAGGGTACAAGATTCTCAGTTAATGATGGCTTTGGTTACAGCATTAGGTGCAAACCCAACTCCAATTCCTAATAACGAAACTTATGGAGCTATGCAAACTGGAACAATTGATGGAGCAGAAAATAATTATCCATCTTTTGTTTCTGGTTCTCACAGTGAAGTTGCTAAATTTTATACAGAGGATGAGCATACTAGAGTACCTGAAGGAATATTTATTAGTGAAAAGGTATGGCAAAAATTATCGGAAGGTGACAAGAAAATTTTAAAGGATTCTGCTTTAGCTGCAGCTATTTTTGAAAGAGAATTATGGAAAGCTTATTCAGAGGAGACGAAAAATAAAGCTATAGAGTCTGGAGTAAAAATTACAGTATTAACACCAGAAGAAAAACAAGCTTTTGCTGATAAGATGGGAACGGTATATGAAAAATATTCTAAATATCAAGCTGAAATAGATAGAATAAAAGCTGTAAAATGATAAAAAAATGAAAATATGAGATATTTAAAATATAAGCCACATGTAATAATGTGGTTTATATTTTAAAGGGGGGAAAATGAAAAAAATTAAAAAAATAATTAATTTTTTAGAAAAATTAGTAGAAAACTTTAGTATGATTGTTTTAATTTCTATAGTACTTGTTGTTTTTGCTAACGTACTGTCGAGAGCACTTCTTAACCAATCTTTTCAATGGAGTGAAGAACTGCCTCTTATTCTATTAAATTGGTTTACAATTTTAGGAATGGCTGTTGCCGTTGGTAGAAAAAATCATGTAGCAATAGAGTATTTTTATTCAAAAGCAAAATTTAAAAGTAAGGTTGTTTTAAGTTTTATAGTGTATTTGGTGTCGGCTATTTTTGGATATATCTTATTTCACTTTGGAATTTTTAACATAACAGAAAACTTAGATGTTGTTATGTCGGCTACTGGATTATCGCAGAGCATTAAATATATAATGTTTCCAGTTTCAGGAACTTTAATGATTTTATACAGCACAGTGGATATTATCAATCTTTTTATAAATAAAACGATTATGAAAACAATGTTAGAAGAGGATATAAGAGAAGCAGAAAAAATAATGGAAGAAACTTTAGAAAAGAAAATATCTTTAAAGGAGGGGGAATAAATGATATCTCAAACAATAGCTATATATATATTAATAGGAAGCCTATTTATATTTATGATAATGAGAATACCAGTAGCAATATCTTTAATTTTTTCAACACTTTTAACAGCGGTTCTATTGGGTGATAATATAGCAATTATTCCTATAAAAATGGTTGATGGATTAAATAGTTTTACTTTATTAGCGGTTCCTTTTTTTATTTTAGCTGGAGAAATTATGAGTGTTGGTGGAATTTCAAGAAGACTAATAGATTTTGCTAATGTATTTGTAGGGAGAATGCGTGGAGGTTTAGCCATGGTAAATATATTAGCAAGTATGTTTTTTGGGGGTATATCAGGTTCAGCAGTTGCAGATACTTCTTCTATTGGATCAGTATTAATACCAATGATGAAAAAAGTTGGTTATGATGACGATTATTCTGTTAATGTTACAATGACAGCATCTGTTCAAGGAGTTTTAATACCACCAAGTCATAATGTAATAATTTATTCTATGGCAGCTGGAGGACTAAGTGTAGGGTCTTTATTTTTGGCTGGAGTCATACCAGGAATTTTTTTAGGATTAATGATAATGATAGTTTCATACTATATGGCTGTAAAAAGAAATTATCCTAAAGGAGAAAAAATTTCAACAAAAGACGCTGTTATAATTTGTAAAGATAGTTTTTTAGGTTTATTTACAATAGTAATAATATTAGGTGGAGTTTTAACTGGAAAATTTACAGCAACAGAATCAGCTGCAATAGCAGCAGTTTATGCTTTTGTAGTAACATTCTTTGTTTATAGAGATATACCTGTATCAAAATTTCCTACTATTTTAAAAAATACTCTAAAGACGTTATCAGTTGTACTTTCAATAATAGCTGCATCTTCAGCATTTGCTTATTATATGGCTATCTTAAAAGTACCTACATTAATTACAAATGGACTGTTAAATATTTCAGATAATAAAATAATAATACTAATACTTATTAATATTATCCTATTAATATTAGGGATGTTTATGGATATGTCACCTCTTATTATAATTATGACTCCGATATTATATCCTGTGATAATGAAGTTAGGATATAGTCCAATACAATTTGGAATAGTAATGATGTTAAATCTTTCAATTGGCCTTATAACTCCTCCTGTTGGAACAGTTCTATTTGTAGGAAGTACTATAGGAAGAGTACCAATAGAAAAATTAACTAAAAAATTATGGCCTTTTTATGCAACATTATTTTTTACTTTAATGATGCTTACATTTATTCCTGAAATCTCATTATGGTTGCCGAGTAAATTTGGTTTTTAATTGAAAATAATAAAAAATAGGCGGTAAATATTTATGAAGAAGTATATAAAAATTAATGAAAAGGATAATGTCATTGTTGCACTTAAAGATATAAAAAAAGGTGAGAATATAGCAGGAATAATAGTGAAGCAAGACATACCTTCAGGTCACAAAATAGCATTAAGAGAAATTAAGATAAATGAAAATATAATAAAATATGGATATTCAATAGGACATGCTACGAAAAATATTGAAGTTGGAGAGTGGATTCATACTGATAATTTAAAGACTAATCTTTCAGATATTATTGATTATAAATATATTTTAAAACTAGAAGATAAAAAATCTTATTTAGAAGATAAAAAAATTAATATATATAGAAGATGGAATGGCGATACAGGAATAAGAAATGAACTTTGGATTATACCAACAGTAGGTTGTGTAAATGGAATAGCTAAGCTGGCAGTGGAAGAATTTATGAAAGAAAACGATTTAAGAGGCATTGATGGAATTAATATCTTAAGTCATGAATATGGCTGCTCACAAATGGGAGAAGATCATGAAAATACAAAAAAAATTCTTCAAAATTTAGTAAAGCATCCAAATGCAGGAGGGGTGATCGTTTTTGGGTTAGGATGTGAAAATAATCAAGTAGGTATATTTAGAGATACTCTTGGTGAATATAATAAGGAGAGAACAAGATTTTTGATTGCTCAAGATGTAAACGATGAAGTAGAAGAGCTAAAAAAATTATTAATGGAACTTTATTTAAAAATGAGAGAGGATAAAAGAGTTGAAGGGAAACTTTCAGAGATAAACTTTGGCTTAGAATGTGGAGGTTCTGATGGACTTTCTGGAATTACAGCAAATCCAATGTTAGGAAACTTTTCAGATTATATAATAGAAAATGGAGGGGTTACAGTATTAACTGAAGTTCCAGAAATGTTTGGCTCTGAAACTCTTCTCATGGAGAGATGTGAGAATGAAGAGATTTTTCAAAAAACAGTAAAATTAATAAATGAGTTTAAAAATAATTTTAAGACTCATGGGCAAGTAATATATGAAAATCCCTCACCAGGAAATAAAAAAGGTGGAATTTCAACATTAGAAGATAAGTCTTTAGGGTGTACTCAAAAATCAGGTACAACTAAAATTGTAGATGTATTAATGTACGGAGAAATGATAAAGAAGAAAGGATTAAATTTATTATCAGCACCAGGAAATGATTTGGTAGCAACAAGCGCTTTAGGAGCTGCAAAATGCCATCTTGTACTATTTACAACAGGGAGGGGAAATCCATATGGTGGATTCATACCAACAGTTAAAATATCAACAAATAGCAAATTAGGAAATATGAAAAAAAGATGGATAGATTTTGATGCAGGAAGATTAATAAGTGAAAATTTAACGATGGAAGAGTTATTAAAAGAATTTATTGAATATGTAGTTGATGTTATAAATGGTAAAAAATGTAATAATGAATTAAATAATTTCAAAGGTTTAGCTATATTAAAAACAGGAGTAACTTTATAGAAATAGGAGATAAAAATAATATGAAAAAATTAAATAGAAAAAATTTTCCAGATTTAAAAAAATATCCAAATAAAGTAATACAATTCGGAGAAGGGAATTTTTTAAGATGCTTCATAGATTGGCAATTAGACATAATAAATGAAAAAACAGATTTAGAGGCAGGGATATTTATTGTTAGACCGATAGATACAGATTATTTGCCACTGCTGAATAGTCAAGATGGACTTTATACGTCAATTATAAGGGGAATTAATGAAAATAAAGAACTAATAAATGAAAAAAGGATAATTACCTCTGTTAATGAAGAGGTAAATATTTATAAAAATTATGATAGGGTTGTAGAAGAATTTAAAAATCCAAATATAAAATATCTATTTTCTAATACGACAGAAGCAGGAATAGTTTTTAATGAATATGACAAATTAGAAGATAGACCTCAAGTTTCTTTCCCAGGTAAATTAACTAAATTACTCTTTGAAAGATATTGTTTCTTTAATGGTGAAAAAGATAAAGGATTAATAATACTACCGTGTGAATTAATAGACTATAATGGCGAGGAATTAAAAAAGATAGTTTTAAAATATGCAGAATTATGGAGCTTGGAATCAGAATTTATAAAATGGTTAGAAGAAGAAAATACATGGTGTTCAACACTTGTAGATAGAATTGTAACAGGGTACCCAAAAGATGAAAAGGAAGATTTAGAAAAAGAACTAGGATATAGTGATGATTATATAGTAGCGGGGGAATATTTTCATTTGTTTGTAATACAGGGACCTAAGTGGTTAGAAGAAGAATTTAAAATTAATAAAACGAATTTAAATATAAAAATTGTAGATAATATAAAGCCTTATAAAGAGAGAAAAGTAGGGATTTTAAATGGGGCTCATACAGCTTTGGTACCTGTATCGTATCTTTATGGTAATGATACAGTTAAAGAAAGTATGGATAATCAGCTAATAAAAAGATATTTAGAGCAGCTCTTGAATGATGAAATTATTCCTGCATTAGATATGGATAAAACAGAATTGGAAGAATTTGCAAATTCTGTAATGGATAGATTTAATAATCCATATATAAGACATCAGCTACTATCAATATCTTTAAACTCTATGTTTAAATTTAAAACTAGGATTCTTCCCCAGCTTTTAACAAATACTGATAAGTTAAGTAAATTTCCCAAGTATATTGCTTTTTCATTAGCATCATTAATTTGTTTTTATAGAGGTATAAGAGGAGAAGAGTTTATCCCAATTAAAGATGAAGATAGATTCATAGAGGTATATTCAAGAATATGGAAAGATTATGATAGTTCAAAGGAAAAATCAAATGAAATTGCTAGGGAAATATTGGGGATGAAAGATCATTGGGATAAAGATTTAAATGAAGTACAGTATTTAACAAAAGTTGTAGGGGAATATATTTTTAAAATTCAAAATGATGGAATTAAAAAAGTTTTAGAGGAAATATTATAATTTAGAAAAAAGGAGAAGAGTTTATGAAGAAATTTATGGATGATAATTTTCTACTTGAAACAGAAGTAGCTCAAAAATTATATCACGAATATGCAAAAGAGATGCCTATATTTGATTATCATTGCCATTTATCATCAAAAGAGATAGCTGAAGATAAAAGATATAGAAATATTACAGAGATATGGCTAGGAGGGGATCATTATAAATGGAGAGCAATGAGAAGCTTTGGAATTTCTGAAGAGTATATAACTGGAGAAAAAGAAGACAAAGAAAAATTCATGAAATGGATTGAAACCTTATCTACATCAATAGGAAATCCATTGTATCATTGGTCACATTTAGAACTTCAAAGATATTTTAATATTGAAGAGGTCGCAAATTTAAATAATGTAGATATGTTATGGGATAAATGCAATGTTATGCTAGAAGATGAAACTTTTTCTGCAAAAGAACTAATAAAAAAATCTAATGTAGTGGCATTGTGTACAACAGACGACCCAATCGATGATCTAAAATATCACATTGAACTAAAAAAAGATAAAGATTTTAAAACAAAAGTACTACCAACTTTTAGACCAGATAAAGTTGTTAATATAAATAAAAAAGGATTTGTCCAATATATAGAAAAGTTAGGAAGTAGTGTAGGTTATAAAGTTGATAGTTATTTAAAACTTTGCAATGCTATGCAAGAGAGAATAGATTTTTTTCACAATGTTGGATGCAGAGTATCAGATCATGGACTAGAAACAGCTCAGTATTTAGAAGCGTCAATAGAAGAATTAGAGATTATTTTTAAAAAAGGATTGAGTGAAGAAGAACTTACAGAAAATGAAATAAGAAAATATAGAGGGCAACTAATGCAATTTTTTGGAAAAGAATACTCAAAAAGAAATTGGGTAATGCAACTTCATATGGGTGCTTTAAGAAATAATTCAAAAAGAATGTTTGAATTATTAGGTGCTGATGTTGGATTTGATTCTATTGGGGATTGGAATATGG
>JBOFJQ010000043.1:0-157672 GCA_051656905.1 Fusobacteriaceae bacterium
CTGGTCACATTTCGAACCCAGAAGTTAAGCCCGTAAACGCTGAAGGTACTTGGTGGGAAGCTGCCTGGGAGAATAGGAATTTGCCAAGCTTTTTTTTATTTTTTGGAAAAAATTTAGAGATTGAAGGTTAAAAGATAAGGATCGATTTGATTATACGAAAACACGCGCTTCGGTTACGCTACTGTGTACGCTTGCCTACACAGTTAGCGTTTTCTTTATAATAAAATAGATTCCCGATTATTTTTACCGATTAAAAGAATAATAGATCAAAAGATTTAAGGTCAAAAGACAGAGATCGATTTGATTATACGAAAACACGCGCTACGGCTACGCTACTGTGTGCGCTTGTCTCCGCAGCTACCGTTTTCTTTATAATAAAATAGATCTCCGATTATTTTAAGGATTAAAAGATTGAAAGAATAAAAGAGTGAGAGAATAAAAGATTAAATAAATAATGAGAAAAAATGAAATAAAAGATAGAGATTCTCTTGGAATTTTTTATTTTTGAAAAAAATATTATATATTTAGTCAATATATAAAAAAATAGAATGAAATAAAAAAAATATATGGTATAATGCTACTAGTTATATAAAATAAAAAAAGTGTTGTGTACCGTATAAGTGTTAAATATATTTTATTATTACAATTTACTTAAAATTATAGTATAATGTAAAATAAAATGAGGACATTTTTAAGAACTTGTGCTATCATACTTAAAGTGTTTCAAACACTTTGTAAACTAAGGAGGAAATGAATATGACAGAAAGAAAAGAAGGTAGATATGGTTTACCCGTAGCGCTTTCAACAGTAATTGGAATTGTAATAGGAATTGGAATATTTTTCAAAGCTAAACCAGTTCTAGTTGCAGCACAAGGAAATCCGAAGATAGCTATTATAGCTTGGATACTAGGTGGTGTGATGACAATTATAGCTGGACTTACAGCAGCAGAAGTAGGAGCAGCAATTCCAGAAGCTGGAGGTATGTTCGCTTGGATTAGAAAACTTTATGGAAAGAAAATAGGGTTTTTAGTAGGATGGGCACAAGCGTTTATATATACACCAGGGCTTGTAGCTGTACTTGCATATTATTTTGTTGTATTTATGTTTGATTATTTAGGAACACAAGCATCCGATTCTACAAAATATTTAATAGCTATGTCAGCAGTAACTTTTGTATATCTTGTAAATATTTATACAAAAAAAGGTGGAGGATACATTCAAACTGTATCAACTATGATAAAATTAATCCCGTTAATTGCAATAACTATATTTGGATTATTATCAAATAATAACCCAGAACCATTTGGAATGCCAGCAGAAGTTATTCAAGCTACATCAGGAAATACTATAACATTAGTAGGGCTAGCTTTAGTTCCAATTATGTTTGCTTTCGATGGATGGATGTTAGTAGGTACAATAGCAGGAGATTTAAAAAATGTTAAGAAAACTCTTCCAAAAGCAATAATATTTGGAATTGGAATAGTAGCATTATGTTATTCAGGTTTAAATATAGCAATTTTAAAAGTTTTCCCAGCTAGTGAACTTATTCAGCAAGGTGGATTATCAAAAGTTGCAGAAGTATTATTTGGATCAGGAGCATCAAAATTAATATTATTAGGTATAACTATATCAGCTTTCGGTGGATTAAATGGTAATATCTTAGTTTCAACTAGAGTACCTTATGCACTAGCTTTAGAAGGAAGTTTTCCTAAGAGTGACTATTTTAAAGTTATCGATGAGAAGTCAGAGCAGCCAGTAAGATCTTCATGGTTAATGTATATAGTATCAATGACATATTTAGTTATTATGTGGGCTACAAACGATCCAGATACACTATCTAATATACCAGTAGCATTATTCTTCTGCTTCTACTTATTAGTATTCTATGGAGTATTTGTTTTAAGAAAGAAATTCCCTGAAATTGAGAGACCATATAGTGTTCCATTATATCCAGTATTACCAATTTTAGCTATATTAGGTGGATTATATATAGTTTATTCTGCTCTATGTGGTGGATTTACTTATATGTTAGTAGGAGTTGCAATAACACTTACAGGTTTATTCTTTTATAAAGAGGTAAAATAATAAAATTTAATAAAAATAATAGAATCTAATTATTTTGTAAAAAATGATTGGTTAAAAGAAGAGAGAGTCTACATTGTAAATTCAGTGTAGACTCTCTCTTTTTAATTTTTGATTATTTTTTAGTATTATTTATTCTTTTTATCTTTAAATAACTCTCTTGATAAATTCCATCTATCATGGAACCACATCCATTGCTCAGGGTGTTCTAGGATAACTTTTTCAATTTCATTTATAAGAAGTTGCATATTTTTATTTAAATCTTCTTTATAATTTCCTGTATTAGTAAGAATTATTTCTTTTCCAACATAAACTGTTGTAGTATTATCATCATGCAAAATAGTATGACTTAAAAATAAAGGTAAGTTATTTTTCATAGCTAGAGAAACAGCACCAGTTGGAGAAACAGTTTCACGTCCAAAGAATGTTACCTCTGCACCTTTATCTCTATGATCAGAGAAAAGAGCTATAATAGAGTTTGTACTTAAACTATTTTTTAACTGAACAGCAGTTCTTTTAGATTTTTTTAAAAGTGTAACATTAGGAATTTTTTCACGATTCTTTGTGATTAAATTATCTAAATAAGGATTTCTTTGTGCTTTAGCAACAGTAGTAACAGGATATTTACTAGCGATTTTAAGAGGTGTTTCCATATTTCCCATATGCATACAAGCCGCAATAACAGCAGTTTTGTTAGCCATAAGTCTGTTAAGTTCCTCTATATTAACTATTTTAACTTTTCCTTCCTCTTGTAAATAGTCTTCAAACCAAATCGTAGACATAAAAGCTTTAAACATGACTTTATAAGATTTTAAAATAATGGCTTCCTTTTCTGATAAAGATAGATTAGGAAAAGCAAGAGATAAATTTGCTATAGCTATAGCTCTTCTTTTTTTCTCAAATTTAAAGAATAATTCCCCTAGTTTTGAAGCAAAACTAAATCTTAATCTCTCAGGGAATAGCTTTATTAAGTACATAAAGAAAATAATAATGCAATATTGAATTCTATAGTTAAAAGTTTTCATTAATTTCAATTGAATAAACCTCCAGTATAAGTGTATAATATATATATGAGAATATAATATGTTTTATTTTATATAGTGCCCCTATATTATATCATAGTTATGATATAAAAAGAAATAAAATAATTATACAAAAGAGTAAAGGGAGATGACAATATGAGTAAAAATTTAAATTCGTCAATTAAAGTTTTAGGAATGTTTATATTTTTAGGTTTTATAGGTTCAGGATATTTTCTTGAAAGAGCAACAAAAGAATACAGAGCATCAGAGCGTAGTGTGACAGTTAAAGGTTTATCAGAAAAAGAAGTTCCAGCTAATCTAGTAGTTTGGCCTATACAGTTTAGAGTAACAGGTAATGATTTAATTGAAGTTGATAAAAAATTAAACGATGACAATAAGAAAATTATAGCATTTTTAAAAGAAAATGGAATTGAAGAAAATGAAATTACAAGTTCATCACCAAATATAGAGGATAGACTAATATATCAATATGGTGAAAATAAATCAGTTTTCCGTTATTTAGCAAATGAAACAATAACTGTTTATTCAGAAAAAGTTGATAAAATCTATGATTTAAATAATAAAATAGGTGAATTATTAAAACAGAATATATCTTTAAATAATGATAACAGAGAAGCCTCATCTGCTAATTATCTTTATACAAATTTAAATGAATTAAAACCTGAAATGGTAGAAAGTTCAGCTAAAAACGCTAGAGAAGTAGCAGAAAAATTTGCTAAAGATTCAAACAGCAAATTAGGTAAAATAAAAAAAGCTAATCAAGGTCAGTTTATAATTGAAGATAGAGATATGCATAACCCACAAATAAAAAGAGTAAGAGTAGTAAGTACAGTAGAATATTATTTAGCTGACTAATTGAGTAATTTGATTTTAGAAGGCAAAATGTGGTATAATTACTACTAGTTATAAGGTAAAAATAGTTACGAGAAGGAGTAAAAATGAGAATAGGTATTATAGGAGCTATGAATGAAGAGGTTGTTGAGTTAAAAAGCTTAATGACAATAGAAAAAACTGAGGAAATCCACGGATTTAATTATTATATAGGAAAGATTTTAGAAAAAAATGTTGTTTTAGTGGAGTCTGGAATTGGGAAGGTAAATTCAGCAGTATGTACAACACTTTTAATACAAGTTTTTAAAGTAGATTGCATTATATTCACAGGAGTTGCAGGTGCAGTAGGAAGAACTTTAAATATTGGAGATGTTGTTATAGGTTCAGAATTAATTGAACATGACTTTGATTGCACAGCTTTTGGAATGCAACCAGGTGTTATACCAAGAATGGATACTTCAGTATTTAAATCAGATGAGAAACTTGTTTCAATAGCAAAAGAATCTGTAATAAAAATTCTTGGAGAGCACAGAACTAAAGTAGGAGTTGTAGTTAGTGGAGATCAATTTATAGCTAATAAAGAAAAAATTCAATGGTTAGGAGATACATTTAATGCTCAATGTACAGAGATGGAAGGAGCTTCAGTTGCTCATGTATGTTATCTTTGCAAAGTGCCATTTGTTATTTTAAGAGCTATATCAGACAAAGCTGATGGATCTGCACATATGGATTTTCCCAAATTTGTGCAATTAGCAGCTGAGAACTCTAAAAATGTAGTAGTGGAGATGCTGAAAAAAATTAACTTATAAATCTTATAAAATTATAGAAATTCTAGGAGATAGAAATGATTGAGAAGATAACGCAAGAACTTTATGATTATGGAATGTTTGCGGAAAAAATGTACTTAGAGAACATAAGAAAAATGTGTGAAGATTTAGGGAATCCTCAAGATAAACTAAAAACTATTCATATAGCTGGCACAAATGGGAAGGGATCAACTTCTACAACTGTAGAGACAATCCTATTAGAAGCAGGTTATAAAGTAGGAAAATATACGTCACCACATATTTTAAAATTAAATGAAAGAATAGCGTTAAATGGAAAAGATATAAGTGATGAGGATATAATTAAATATTATTATATGGTAAAAGAAAGTATTCAAAAACACAAATTGAAGCCATCTTACTTTGAAGTAATGACAGCAATGATGTATAAATATTTTGTAGATAATGGTGTGGAATATTTAGTTTTAGAAACAGGTTTAGGCGGAAGAATAGATTCAACTAACCTATCTAAAAGTGAGATAGCAGTGGTAACTAATATTTCAAAAGATCATTGTGAATTTTTAGGTGATACGATAGAAGAGATAGCAAAAGAAAAACTTGGTATAGTAAAACCTTGTTCAACTTTAGTGATAGGTCAAAAAATACCAGAACTAATAAATAATGCAGCTTCGTTTAATCCTAAAAAAATAATTTGTGTAGAGGACATATATTCAAACTCATTTTATAAATTAAACTTTGATAATTTTACTACAGAGGTAACAATAAATGGTAATGCTTATGAATTTTCTCTTTTTGGAGAGTATCAATATAATAACTTTTTAACTGCTTATGCTATTTTAAAAGAGTTAGGGATTAGCGATGATATTATAAAGAACGCTTGTAAAAAAGTAAAATGGCCATGTAGATTTGAGGTTTTAAAAAGAGAAAAAATAATAGTATTAGATGGTGCCCATAATATTGATGGATTAGAAAAATTAAAAACAACGATATTGAAGGCTTATAAGCCAGAAGAAATAACTGTAATAACTTCTATTTTAAAAGATAAAGATAGAAAAAATATGGCTAAATTATTGGAAGAAATTTCTAGTGATATAATCTTAACATCTTTATCTGAAAATAAAAGAGGCGGAACAGGGCAAGATTTAGTAGAGTTTTTTGATGGAGTAAAAAATACAATTACAGTGGAAGAAGACATAACAAACGCTTATAGCAAAGCTCTTTCTAGTAATAGCAAAGTAGTTCTTATTTGTGGTTCATTCTATCTTCTTTCAAAATTTAAAGAGGTTGTGCTAAATGAGCAAAAGTAAAAAACAACTAATGAAAGAAAGAAGGCAAAATTCTTTTCAATTTTTTTTATCAATTATAGTGCTAGGATTAGGATTTAATTATTATGAAAAAGCTGATAATGGAATTACAACAAGAATAATGGAAGAGAAAAAAGAGTTATCTATTATGGATGACCAATTATTAGTTAGACAAAAGGGATTCTATAATAACACTACATATTTAGAGAAGTACACTCGTATAGAAAAAGAGTGGAGTAATAAAAATGTGGGGGGTATAGAATTCAATGAACACAATGGAGAAAAAAAGTAAAAGTGTTTTTTTATCACAAATTATAGAAAAAATGAGCTTAATTCCTTTAACTGAAGTGGAAAAAGATATTGAAATATTTAGTCAAGGTATATATAGAATAGGATATGAGTTTGCAGGATTTTTCCAGTGTGAGCTGGATGAATTACAAAACTGTATTCACGTTATGGGTAAAAAAGAGAGCTTATATTTGAAAAAATTACCTTTAAAATTAAAAGAATCTATATTGGATAAATATTTTTCTTATCCATTTCCTTTTGTAGTGGCAAGTTGTGAAAGTGATGTATCAGAGGAATTTTTATATTATGCTAGAAAGCATAAAAAAACTGTTTTACAATCAAATTTAAGAACAGCAGAAACAATAAGAGAATTAAAATTTTACTTAAGTAAAATTTTAGGTGAAGAGATAATTATGAATGGTTATGTTTTAATGGAAATTCATGGTGTTGGTGTATTGCTAACAGGTAATGAGGACATTAAAATGGGTGTTACAGTTGAACTCTTAGAAAGAGGTCATAAATTTATAACAGATAACAATATTATAGTTATGAAAGATGAGATGAATGAATTAGTTGGGTATAATATGCTCAATAAAATTTATAATGAAGCGAATTTTTTCTTAGATAGCAATGGTAGAAAAATTGATATTACTAGCCATTTTGGAATAAAATCAACTAGAACAAGTAAAAGAATTGATATAATCATTGACTTAGAAAGATGGGAAGAGGGAAAATTTTACGACAGATTAGGATTAGATGAGTTTTATGAACGTATCTTAGGTGTAAATTTAAATAAAATAACACTTCCTGTTAAAAAAGGGAGAAATTTAGCAGTAATAATTGAAGCTGGAGCTATGAATCGTAGATTGAAGAAAATGGGGGTGAATTCTGCACAATATTTTTGGTTGGAGTCTAAAAAATTGATCCAGGAAAATAAAATGAAAAAAGAAAATATGGAATATAAAGATAAAAGTGGATTACCTTTAAAAAAATTAATAGAAAAATTTGACTTAAAAATTATAGTTGGTGAAGAGTATATAGAAGATAAATATATAAAAACATCTAACTTACATAAACCTTCATTAGCATTATCTGGATATTTTGATATGTATGAAGAAGAAGGATATGATGGGATTCAACTGTTTTCTGAAATAGAATTTAATTTTTTAGAAAAGAAGATACCTTCAGAAAAGAGAGAGAAAAATTTAGAGAAATATTTTAGATATGATTTTCCTTTGATAATGGTAACATCAGACGTTGAGGTTCCACAATATTTTATTGATAAAGTAAAAGCTGCTAACTTAGTTTTAGTAAGAACAAGTTTACAAAGATCAGCTCAAGTTGTGGCTATTTATAATTCATATTTAGAATATAAATTTGCTCCTAGTACTTCAGTGCATGGTGTATTTGTAGAGTTACATGGCTTTGGAGTTCTTTTAATGGGAAAAAGTGGAATAGGAAAGAGTGAAACAGCTCTTGAATTAATTCATAGAGGGCACAGACTTGTTGCAGATGATGTAGTTAAGTTTACTAAGGATCCAGCAGGGGATATAATAGGAAAAGCAGATAAACTTCCTTATTTTATGGAAGTTAGGGGACTTGGAATAATAGATGTAAAAACTTTATATGGGTTAGGATCCGTAAGAATTGATAAAAGACTTGATATAATAATTGAGTTAAAAGAATCAATAACAGATGATGAATACTTAACTGAAATGGATTTTTCACAAAAGGTAGATTTGATTGGAGTTCCTTTTGATAAAGTTTTATTATATATATCATCTGGAAGAAATGCAGCGGCAATGGTTGAAATAGCTGTTATGAATTTAATGGCTAAGAAATTAGGATATGACTCTGAAAAATCTTATAGAGAAGGAATAAAAAGATTAGAATTAGAAGAAGGATATGAACCAAACGATATGAAAGAAATATAAGGAGAGAAAAGTGAAAGAAAAAATATTTAAAGACATAGTTGATAAATTAAAACAGAGTAAAAATATTTTGTTAACAACTCACTTAAATCCTGATGGAGATGGAATAGGAGCTGTAATTGCCTTAATTTTAGGACTTAATAGATATATGAAAACTGAAGGATTAGAAGATAAAAATATTAGAATTGCCATTGTGGATGAAGTTCCTAGTAATTTAAAATTTTTATTCGGTTCTGAAATGATTGAAAAATATGAAAATTTTAAAACAAAATATCCCATTGACCTTTTAGTAGCTCTTGATACAGGAACACTGGAGAGAGTAGGTGCAGTAAAAGATGTGAGTGAGAATATTATAAATATTGATCATCATGTAAGTAACACAAAATACGGTATAATAAACTATGTAGACTCTAAGTCAGCTTCTACATGTGAAATAATTTATGAACTTTTAGAATTTATGGGAATAGAGATAGATGTTTTAATCGGGGAAGCTTTATATACAGGTTTCTTAAATGATACAGGGAACTTTAAGCATTCAAATGTATTGCCAGAAACTTTTGAAAAGGCATCTAAACTAATTTCAGTTGGAGTTAATAATACAAAAATTGTTAGAGAGTTTTTAGATAGAAAGAAATATTCTGCTTTAAAATTATATGGAAGAGCTTTAGAAAATGCTAAGATGATAGATGATAAAAAATTTATATACTCTTATATATCTCAAAGTGACTTTAAAGAATTTTCTGGAGATAAATTTGATACTGATGGGATTGTAGAGTTTATATTGCAATGTGACACAGCTGAAATTTCATTATTTTTAAGAGAAGAGAAAGATGGAATTATAAAGGGAAGCATGAGAACTAAAAGTGATATATTAGATTTAAATGATATAGTAAAAGTTTTCTCTGGTGGAGGTCATAAAAAGGCTGCAGGGTTTTCTTCTGATTTAACTTTTCAAGAAATAGTAAAAAAAATAATAGAAATTTTATAAAAAATAGAGTAGACTGTATTAGAATAAAAAAAAGATAAATAAGAAGGGGATAAAATGGATATAGTTTTTGTAAAACCTAATAAGTTTGAAAACATAATGAAGTACATGGATTATATAAGTGAGGATGTTATTTTACATATTAACTTTCAAGATTTAGATGCAAAGACATCACAAAGAGTTTTAGACTTTGTTAGTGGAGCGGCATATATTAAAGATGCAATTATAGTAACGCCAGGAGAGAGTGTTTTCTGCGTATTACCAAAATCAAAAGAGTATATAATGGATTATAGAAATAATACATCAAGTTTAATTGATCCTCGTTATGATGAAGAAGAGGAAATAAGACCTAATCGTAGATAATAAAAGATAAAAAGAGTGATTTTTCACTCTTTTTTATAAGCTTAATAAAAGTATGTGGAGATAACTAAGTGGAAGAAAAAAATATTTATTTAGAACATATCGAAGTAAAGAAAAAGAAAGAAATATTGGAAAAATATAGAAAATATATGTTTAGAAATTTATCTATAGTAATAATGTTAGCCGCGGCTATTGTGATAAGTTTAATTAATATATATAGTGCTAGTTTTTATAATGTAGGAATGAAGAATAAATATTTGCTTCAGCATTTCTACTATATAATATGCGCCATAGCATTTTTACTTTTTAGTTGCAGAATTCACTATAATACCTATAATAGTGATAATAAAATGAGAGCAATGCTGTTGATTGTAATTATTATATTTGCGGCGATGAAAGTATTGTCTTATGTAGCCCCTCAGATAGTTCCCAAGATAAATGGAGCTACTGGTTGGATAAGAGTTCCAGGAGTTGGGGGGATTCAGCCAGCAGAGATTTTTAAAATAGTATTTGTAATGCTATTTGCTCATCGTCTTAGTATAAGTGAAAAAGAAAGACATAAAGATTTTGAAATAATAAAGTTTAATTGGGTAATTCCTGTTATTTTTGCTGTATGTATCCATTTTCAAAATGACTTAGGAACATTAATTCATTATTTCTTAATCTATGTGTTTATGCTTTTTATGACTAGAATAGCAATGAAATATATAGTTTGGTTAGCAGGTATTGGTGGAGTAGTGGGAGTAATATCTATGTTGTATGTATATTTTACTGATTTTACAGCAAGTGGATATAAAATTTTAAGAATAAAAAGTTTCTTAGTAGGATTAATTAGTAATTATTATGATAATGACAAAGGATATCAAGTTAGACAATCTCTAATAGGGGTTGGAAGCGGTGGAATATTTGGAAAGGGATATGGAAATGGTATTCAAAAATATAGCTATTTACCAGAAATCCATACAGACTTTATATTTACATCTTATGCTGAAGAATTTGGATTTGTAGGAGTTTTAGGACTTATTTTTATAATGATATCACTATTTAGTTTAATAAAATATACTGCTATAGATTGTGAAGATCAGTTTGGAAAGTATTTAGCTATAGGAATAGGTGGATATTTTTTACTACAATTTTTAATAAATATATCAGTAGCTATAGGACTTTTACCAGTATTTGGTATACCTATGCCACTAATGAGTTTTGGTGGAAGTTCCTTAGTGAGCCTTTTTTTCTCCTTTGGAATAATTTTGAATATAAACTACCAAAATGCATTAAAAATAAAAAGAGAAAATAATCTTTAAAATTAAAGTAGAGGGGTATTGAAAAATACTCCTCTTATATTATCTGGATATTATTTTTTATTTTGACAAGGAAGCGTTATATATTATATAATAGAAAGTAATATATAAAGTAATGTAGAAAGGAATAGGAGTAAAATTATGGAAATGAAAAATATAATAGAAAAAGTTAATTACTACTCTAAACTTGCAAAAACTAGAGAGTTAACAATAGAAGAAAAGCAAAGTAGAGAAGAGTACAGAAGAGCTTATATAGACCAATTTAAAGCTCAGGTTAAAGGTCATTTAGATAACGTAAAAATTGTAGATAAATTAAACTAATTTATATCTAATTAATTTGGAAAGCAAAGTATAAAAGAAGAATAAAAAGAAAAAATTAGCAAAGAGAAACAATAAACTTAAAGCATACATGGGAGGCATTTTTATGAAGACAATTTCAGTAAGAGAACTACAAAGAAACTATGAAAAGTATATAGGTTCTGAAGTAAATTTAGCTGGTTGGGTAAAAAAAATAAGAGCACAAAAAGAGTTTGGATTTATTGAGTTAAATGATGGATCATTCTTTAATGGAATTCAAGTTGTATATTCAGATAAATTAAATAATTTTGATGAAATATCTAGAGTTTCTATTTCGTCAACAATAAACGTAAGAGGTAAAGTTGAAAAATCTTCAGGAGCAGGACAGCAATTCGAAATTATAGCGGAAAGCGTTGAAGTTTATCAAAAGGCTGATTTAGATTATCCTTTACAAAATAAGAGACACTCTTTCGAGTATTTAAGAACAATAGCACACTTAAGACCAAGAACAAATACATTCTCTGCAGTATTCAGAGTTAGATCAGTGTTAGCTTACGCAATACACAAGTTCTTCCAAGATCAGGATTTCGTATACGTTAATACACCAATCATAACAGGATCAGACTGTGAAGGTGCAGGAGAGATGTTTAGACTTACAACTTTAGATATAAACAATCCACCAAGAACAGAGGATGGAAAAGTAGATAACTCTAAAGACTTCTTTGGTAAAGAAACTAACTTAACAGTAAGTGGACAATTAAACGTTGAAACATATTGTGCAGCATTTAAAAATGTATATACATTTGGACCAACATTTAGAGCAGAATACTCAAATACTTCAAGACATGCTTCAGAATTTTGGATGATAGAACCTGAAATTGCTTTTGGAAATTTAGAAGCAAATATGGAACTTGCAGAACAAATGGTTAAGTACATCATCAAATACGTTATGGAAAAGTGTCCAGAAGAGATGGCTTTCTTTAACACTCATATAGAAAAAGGATTATTCGATAAGCTAAATAATATTCTTGAAAATGATTTTGCAAGATTATCATATACAGATGCAATAGATATTTTATTAAACTGTGGAGAGAAATTTGATTATCAAGTAAAATGGGGAATAGATTTACAAAGTGAGCATGAGAGATATTTAGCAGAAGTACACTTTAAAAAACCTGTATTCTTAATAAACTATCCAAAAGATATAAAAGCTTTCTACATGAAGCTTAATGAAGATGGAAAAACAGTAAAGGCAATGGACTTATTAGTTCCAGGAATTGGAGAAATCATTGGTGGTTCTCAAAGAGAGGATAACTTAGAGTTATTACTTAAAAGAATGGAAGAGATGAAATTACATAAAGAGGATTACGGATTCTATTTAGATATAAGAAGATTTGGAAGTTTCCCACACTCTGGTTACGGATTAGGGTTTGAAAGAATGATAATGTATTTAACAGGAATGACTAACATTCGTGACGTTATCCCATTCCCAAGAACACCTAAAAACGCTGATTTTTAATTAATTGAGGTGAATAATGGTAATAAAAGTATTTCTTTTTGTAGTTCTATTATTAATCCCTTACATTATATTTAAAGATGAAATTAGAACAAAGTATAAACTTGAAAAAATTTTTAGTTATCCAGAATTTGTTTTTGTAAAAAAAGATGGAGAAATTATTGATGAGTTTATTATTAAAGAAAATATAGAAAACTATGTAAGTAAAGAAACAATAATAATAAAAAGTAAATACACAAAAGAAAATATTCCTTTTGATATAATTTTACCAAAAGGAATTAAAGATTTTGAAGTAAAAAGAGCATTAATATTATTGCATGGAATTAGAGATACTAAAGATTGTTGGATAGAAAAAGGAAGGCTTTTAGAAAATTATATTCAACTTTTAGAAGAGGGGAAAATAGGGAGAATAGCTTTTATTCTCCCTAGTTCTGGTTATAACGGTGAAAGTTGGTACACAAATTTTTATCAGCTAGAAGAGTTTAGATATGAAGATTTTTTTAGTAAAGAGCTTCTGCCTTTAATAAAGAATAGATTTAATAATTCAAAATTAGGAATAATAGGATTTTCCATGGGTGGATATGGAGCTTATAAACTTGGTCTTAAAAATCTTAGTTATTTTGAAGTGATAGGAAGTATGGCAGGAGCTATAAGTCTAATAAGATTAATTTTAAAAAGAAGAGTTTTAAAAATTTTTAGATATATGTACATTCCTAAGTTTCTATTTAATAAATTTGATCAAAGGCACTTTATAAGAGTTTTTGGATCTCAAGGTTTAGATATTATAAAAGAAGATCCTTATACTATGTTAAAAGAATTGAAGTATGAAGAGATAAAAGATAAGAAATTTTTTGCCAGTGTAGGAACGCTGGATAATGAGCCATATAGGATGTATTCTCAATGGGTAGATTGTATTGGTAGAATGAAAAAGTTTAATTATAAATTTAAAGCTTATCTTTACGAAGGAGAAGCGCACACTTGGGATTATGTAGCTAGAGATTTAAAGAATTTCTTAAAATATTTTAGTGATAATACCAAATAAAGGGAGATATAGTGAAGAAAATAATAAAAGAGGTAATAGTTGTAGAGGGACGTGATGATATATCAGCTGTAAAGGCTGCAGTAGATGCTGAAGTTGTAGCAGTTCATGGATTCTCAGTTAATAAATATAGTAATCTAGATAAACTGGAAAAAGCATATGAAAATATGGGATTAATTGTCCTTACAGATCCAGATTATGCAGGAGAGCAAATAAGAAGAGCTATATGCAAGAGATACCCTAATTCAAAAAATGCTTATATTTCTAAAGATGAAGGATTTAAGGAAGGGGATATTGGAGTAGAGAATGCATCTCCGGAGTCAATAATTAGAGCTTTAGAAAATGTTAAATCGGAAATTTTGGATAAGAAAAAAGAGGAAGTTTTTACTTTTGACGATTTAGTAGATACTTGTTTAGTTGGTCATGAGAACTCTAAAATGTTAAGAGAAAAGTTAGGGAAAAAACTTTCAATAGGGTACTGTAATGCAAAGCAGTTACTTTCAAAATTAAATAGATATGATGTAACAAGAGAAGAATTTTTTGAAGCATTAAAATAGAAAAAAGAGGATTTACACTTAAAAGTGTAAATCCTCTTTTTCTCTTAAATGGGAAGAGGGCTTAGAGCTCTTCTTCCCCGTATGCTTATCATAAAATTTAGCAATAATCCCAAAGATATAAAGAGGGAAAAGAAAAATATATGCCAAATAAATAGTTAAGTTATATTTATTTTTTCTCATAAAACTACTCCTAATTTGAATACTTTTTGTTTAAAGCCTTTATGATAGCATAAGTTTCTAGATCCATATTTCCATTAGCTTTTTCAGGTCTGAATCTAGCTTGGAATGCATAGATAACTTTTCTAGAATCATCATCCCACTCATCAGTATCATTTATATCGTATCCGTATTTTTTAAATTCACATTTTATCTCTTTTGGAGACATAGTATGGAAAGCTTCCCATTTACTTTGGAAGAAATATTTATCATTTTCATCGTACCATTGTCCAATACCGTATTTATAGTAAAGAACTCTCCATGGGAAACGTGGACCTGGATCTTGCTTTCTAAGAGGAGCAACATCTGAGTGCCCAATAATATTTTTGTCACTTATTCTATAAGTATGTTTCAAATAATTTATAAGAAATACAATTTTTTCAATTTGAACATCAGTATATCCATAGTAATATTCTCTAGGTCTAAAAGCTAATTTTCCATTTTGTTTAGCTTTGAAAGGCTTAGTAGTATTATAACCTAAATTAACTATTTCAATCCCTATTGAAGAGTCATTTATATTGCTTCTTCCATCAAAAGAACTTTTACCAGCATGCCATGCTCTTTCATTATTGGGAACTAAAGAGTAAATAGGATCTCTATCTTTTGTAGTTACAACGTAGTGGACACTTACGCTGTCTTGGCTTAAAGTTTTAAGAGAACTTTCATCATTAGCAGCAGTATAATGTAAAACGATAAATTTAATACGGGAATCTTTATTTTTAGCAACATAAGAAGTATTATCAATATCAAAAGTCCGAATTCCATTAGGCCCAGTAGAGGAACATCCTAAAAATAAAATAATAGTCGAAAAAATAAAAATGAATTTTTTAATGTTTTTCATATAATCTCCATATAAATGTATTTATTATGATTATACACCTAAAAGTAGCTAAAAATCAATAAGAGTAAAAAAATAAATTGAATTTCTTTAATTTATGTGGTATAAATTCTAAGGTATTCAATTTATTATTAGGAGGAAACACAAACATGACAAAAAAAGATTTTACAAAATTACTATCTGATAAAGGAATTTTCGCTTCAAAAGCAGAAGCTGAAAGAAAGATAGACGCTATTTTTGGTGAGATGGAATTAGTATTTAAATCTGGTGAGGATTTAAATTTTATAGGTTTTGGAAAATTTGAAGTTGTAGAGAGAGCTGCTAGAACTGGAAGAAATCCTAAAACTGGAGAAGAGATCAAAATAGATCCTAAGAAAGCTATCAAATTCAAACCAGGAAAGAAATTAGTAGACGAGTTAAACTAATACTTTAAATATTTAAAATATTTAAGATAATAAGTTAAAAGGCCATAAACGTAATTGTTTATGGCCTTTTTTTAGTTTTTATTAGGAAAAAACATAGGTATGCATTATAATAGATAATATATAGTTTATAATTAGTTTAAATATTTTGTAGAGGGGAAAATGAAAAAATATCATAAAATTTTAATTGTAGGGATACTTCTAATTGTTACACTGGCATTATTTTTTTCTGAGAGAGGTTATTTTAAAATAGATGTGTTGGAGTTTATTTTTAATTTTAAAAATTTAGATTTAGAACAACAAGGTCAATTTAGAATATTTCAATATATAAGAGTTCCACGAATATTAGTTGCAATATTAGCAGGTGGAATTTTAAGTATGAGTGGAGTTATATTTCAAGGGGTTCTTTTTAATCCTTTGGCAGATTCCTATATACTAGGGATATCTTCAGGGGCCTCTTTTGGAGCAGCTTTATCTATGGTTTTAGGATTAAATCAATTTAAAGAGTTTACCGTAGTCATAATGGCCTTTATATTTTCAATGATTTCATTATATTTTGTATTAAGTATTTCTAAAAAAAATGGGACACTAAATTCAAACACCTTAATTTTATCAGGAGTTATAGTATCTTCATTTTTTTCTGCAGGATTGAGCTTTTTACAATTTTTAAAAGGCAGTGGAGTTCAGGAGATAATATTTTGGATAATGGGAAGTTTTTCATCTAAAACTTGGATTGATGTATTTATATTATTTTTATCTGGTGGACTGGGATTAATAATCTTTATGATTTACAGTGATTCACTGAATATAATATCATTAGGTGATAGAGTTGCTAGAGCTAATGGTGTTGATGTAAAAAAAGTAAAAAGGATTTTATTAATAACTGCTTCATTTTTATCAGCTGCAGTAGTGTCAACAACAGGAGTAATAGGTTTTATAGGATTAATGATACCTCATTTAACTAGAAGTGTTATTGGAAGTGACAATAGAAAGGTAATTCCAATATCATTTATATATGGGGGATTAATAACCATGGTAGCAGACAATATCATTAGAATATACTTTCCAAGCGAAATTCCAGTGGGAGTAATAACTGCACTGTTTGGAGCACCATTCTTTATTTTTATTTTCAGAAAGAAGATAATGGGGAGGATATAAATGATAAAATTAGAAAATATAGATTACTGCATAGATAATAAAAAAATACTTCACAATATAAATTTAGAATTTGAAAAGGGTAAATTTTATGGAATAATAGGTCCCAATGGAAGTGGAAAATCTACACTTCTAGATATAATAGTTGGGCATAAGAATATAAATAAAGGTGAAATCTTAGTAGAAAATATTAAGATGGAAGAGTATAGTATATTGGAGTATGCAAAAAAAATAGCTTTAGTTCCTCAAGAGTTTGATACTCATTTTAATTATACAGCAAGAGAGATAATTGAAATGGGGCGTTATCCATATAAAAAAAATTCTGATGAAGATGTAGTGGGAAAAGAGATTATAGATAGTTTCATATCTAAATTTTCCATAAAAAAATTAATTGAAAAAAGTATAATTGAGATGAGTGGTGGAGAGAGACAAAGAGTTCTTTTTATAAAAGCTTTAGTTCAAGATACTGATTACATTCTCTTAGATGAAGCAACATCTAATTTAGATTTATATAATACGCATAAACTTATGCACGAAATTTTAAAAGAAATTAAAGAAAAAAATAAAAGTGTAATTGCAGTTATTCACGATATGAATTTAGCGTCACTTTATTGTGATGAAATAATAATGTTAAAAAATGGAAAAGTAATTGCCGTGGATCATAAAGATAATGTTCTTGTAAAAGATAAGATAAAAGATCTTTTCAATGTAGAATCAGAAATTGTTGATATTCATGGGAAAAAAGCTATTTTTTCATATTTAAATATATCTAAAGAAAATCATTAAAATAAAATCATTAAAATAAAAATAAGAAGTAACTAAGGGGGATAAATGTTTGACAAAAAGATTTATGTAGAAAGAAGAAATGAATTATGCAAAAAGATGACAAAAGGAATAGGATTATTTTTAGGGAACGGAGAATCTCCTAGAAATTATGCAGATAATTGTTATGAGTTTTCACAAGACTCAACATTTTTATATTATTTCGGATTAGATAGAGCAAACTTAGTTGGGATTATAGACTTTTCAACAGGAGAGACATATGTATCAGGAGTAGATTTTACTTTAGATGATATGATTTGGATGGGAACTCAGGAAACTATATTAGAAGAAGCTAAAAAATACGGAATCTCTAAATTTATTCAAGATAAAAAATTAAAAGATTTCGTTTTAGACAAATCTGAGGGAACAGATGAAGATGATGAAGATTATTATCAAGAGATTCTTTATATAGAACCTTATAGAGCAGATTTAACAATAAAATTAGCTGAACTTTTAGATATAGAGGTTCAAGAAGTTTTAACTTATTCATCATTAAAGTTAAAGAAAGCAGTTATTGATCAAAGAAATATTAAATCTCCAGAAGAGATAGCAGAGATAGAAAAGGCTGTAAATGTTACTAGAGAGATGCATTTAAAGGCTATGTCAGTAATAAAACCAGGAATGTATGAGTATGAAGTTAAAGCAGAAGTAGAGAAGATTGCTGTGCAACATGGTTGTTCTACATCTTTTCATACTATAGCAACAGTACGTGGTGAGACACTGCATAACCATAATTCTAATAATCTTATGGAAGAGGGACAATTATTTGTACTAGATTGTGGAGCTAGAACAAAATCAGGATATTGCGGAGATATGACTACAGCAGTTCCTGTATCTGGTAAATTTAATGATAGACAGAGAGAAATATATAATATTTTAATAGAGATGTTTGATTCGTCAGTTGCAAAACTAAAGCCAGAGGTAGAATATAGAGAAGCTTATTTAGCTGCATCTAGAGCTTTAATAGAGGGAATGAAGAGATTAGGAGTGTTAGTTGGAGATACAGAGGAGATACTTGAAAAAGGGGCTCATGCAATACTATTCCCTCATGGATTAGGACACATGTTAGGGATGGATGTTCACGATTGTGAGAATTTAGGAGAAGACTTTGTTGGTTATGATGAAGGAAAGAAAAGAGATACAAGACCAGGTCACAGAAGTTTGAGACTAGCAAGAACTTTAAAAGTAGGTCACGTATTTACTGTTGAACCAGGAATATATTTCATACCTAGACTTATAGAAAATTGGAAATCGAAAGGATTATTTAAAGAATATATAAAATATGAAGAAATAGAAAAATATAGTGATTTTGGCGGAATGAGATATGAAGGTGACTTTGTAATAACTGAGGATTCAGCAAGAAGACTTGGAGAGAATATGCCTAAACTTTACACAGAAATAGAAGAGTTAATGAATAAAAGATCATAATAGATATTATCTTATAATTAAAGTCTGAAGTAAGTGGGAGTGGTAGAAGATGCTAGAAAGAGGTAGTGGGATATTAATGCATATAAGCTCCTTACCTGGAGAGATGGGAATTGGAGATCTTGGTAAATCAGCTTATGAGTTTATCAACTTTTTAAAATCATCAAATCAAAAATTTTGGCAAATTTTACCACTAGGTCCAACTGGATATGGAAATTCACCATATCAGTCATTTTCTTCTTTTGCAGGAAATCCTTATTTTATAGACCTGGAGTCTTTAAAGGAAAAAGGATTTTTAAAAGAGGAAGATTTAGAGGACTTAAAAAATAAGAATAATTCTAAATCAGTAGACTATGGGTTTATATATTTAGAAAAAATGAGAGTTTTAAGAAAAGCATATGATAACTATTGTTTCCTTAATAAAAGATTCGATATGAAAAACTTTAAAAAAGAGAATGAGTTTTGGCTTGAAGATTATTCTTTATATATGGTACTTAAGAAGAAGTTTAATTATAAAAGTTGGGAAGAGTGGCCAACAGAATTTAAAAATAGAGAGAGTAAAATTCTAAATGAAGAGAAAGAAAAACAAAAAAAAGAGATAGAATTTTATATATTTTTGCAATATGTATTTTATTTTCAATGGGGAGAGCTAAAAAAATATTCTAAATTAAATGGAGTAAAAATTATTGGAGATTTACCAATTTTTGTAGCTTTAGATAGTTCAGATATTTGGGCTAATAGTGAGATGTTTTTACTTGATGAAAATAAAAAACCACTAAAGGTATCAGGGTGTCCACCAGATTTCTTTAGTGAAAAGGGTCAATTATGGGGAAACCCTTTGTATGACTGGGATAAAATAAAGAAAGATAAATTTACTTGGTGGATTTCTAGAGTGAAACATTGTTTTAAATTATATGATGTTGTAAGAATAGATCATTTTAGAGGCTTTGAAGCTTATTGGGAAATCCCAATAAATTCAGAAGATGCCACAGGTGGGGCATGGAAAAAAGGACCAGGAATAGATCTTTTTAGAGAGATAGAGAACTCTCTTGGGAAAAAGGATATAATTGCTGAAGATTTAGGTTTTATAAGCTCAGAGGTAAAAGAGCTTTTATTAGAAACAGGTTTTCCAGGAATGAAAGTATTATTATTTGCCTTTGATTCTAAAACTGATAGTGATTATCTACCTCATAAATATAATAAAAATTCAATTGCATACATTGGCACCCATGATAACGATACAGTTGTTGGATGGTATGAAGATGCAAGTATAGATGATAAGAATTACTGCAATAAATATTTTGAAGAATTAAATTTAATAAGATCACAAGAGATAAACTGGAAATTTATTGAGGCCGCGTGGAGTAGTAATTCAGTGGTATCAATAGTTCAGATGCAAGATTTAATAGGATTAGATAATTTAGCTAGAATGAATAAACCAGCAACAGATAATGGTAATTGGAGCTGGAGGCTAGAAAATAAATTTATTACAAAAGAATTGTCTCAAAGATTAAAGGAAATAACTACTATCTTCAATAGATAAAAGATATTGAAAATTATTATTAAATAAGATTATATTACAAAAAATTGTTGGAGGTCTTAAACATGAAAATATCTGCTCACGAAATAAAAGAGGGAGTAAATAAATATTTATTGCTAGATTTTTCTGTGAAATTAGAAAACGCAGAAAAACATGAAATATATCAAGCATTAGCTAAAACTATTTTGGAAAAATCAAGCATTAACTGGTTAAATACTACTGAAAAATATTTAGAAAATAAGCAAGTTCACTATTTCTCCTCGGAGTTTTTAATGGGAAGAGCCTTAGGAAATAATCTTATAAATTTAGGAATAATGGATAGTGTTAAATTAGCTATTGATGAATTGGGATTAGATTATAATGTTATTGAAGATTCAGAAGAAGATGCAGGAACAGGAAATGGTGGGTTAGGTAGATTAGCAGCATGTTTTATAGAATCTTTAGCTACACTGGACTTACCAGGAAAAGGTTATAGTATTAGATATAGAAATGGAATTTTTAATCAAAAGATAGAGAATGGATATCAAGTTGAATATCCAGAAACATGGTTGAAATATGGAGATCCTTGGTCAATAAAAAAAATAGGGGATGAAGTAACAGTTAAATTCAAAGATTTTTCAGTTAGAGCCATACCTTATGATACTCCTATATTTGGTTATGATACTGATAATGTAAATACTCTTAGACTTTGGGAAGCTGAACCGATGCTTGATCTTAATTATCCTGCTTTTAATGAACAAGATTATAACACTGCACTGTATGAAGTGAATAGAGCTAGGGATATATCAAGAATTCTTTATCCTAATGATTCGACAAATGAGGGGAAAAAATTAAGATTAAGACAACAATATTTCTTTGTTTCTGCTTCTTTACAAGATATTGTAAAAAAATATAAGAGAGTACATGGAGAGGATTTTTCAAAGTTTGATGAATTTACAGCAATTCAATTAAATGATACTCACCCTACAATTTCAATACCTGAGCTTATGAGAATTTTATGTGAACAAGAAAGATTATCTTGGTATGAAGCTTGGGCAATAGTTACCAAAACTTTTTCATATACAAATCATACAATTCTGGCAGAAGCATTAGAAAAATGGTGGATTGGTCTATATGAAGAGATATTGCCTAATATTTATAATATAATTAGAAGAATAAATGAGCAGTTATTAGGTGAACTTAGAACTGCATATCCAGAAGATGACGCCAAACATCATAGAATGGCTATAATACAAGGTGATCTAATTCATATGGCATGGCTTGCTATTTATGGAAGCTCATATGTAAATGGAGTTGCAGCACTGCATTCTGAGCTTTTGAAGAGTGAAGTGCTAAAAGAATGGTATGAATTATATCCAGAAAAATTTCAAAACAAGACTAATGGAATAACACAGAGAAGATGGTTGTTACTTTCTAATCCAGAATTATCAGAGCTTATAACATCTTTAATTGGAAATGATTGGATAAAAAATTTAAATGAATTAAAAAAACTAGAGTCTTATACAAATGATGAGAAAGTTTTAAATAGATTTATAGACATAAAAAAAGAGAAAAAAATTCAATTTTCAAAATATTTAGAAAATCATCAAGGGGAAACAATTGATATAGATTCAATATTTGATGTTCAAGTAAAAAGATTACATGAATATAAAAGACAACTTTTAAATGTATTTCATATAATTGATCTTTATAATAAAATAAAGAAAAATCCTGACTTAGAAATGGTTCCTGTAACATATATATTTGGATCTAAAGCAGCTCCAGGTTATAGAAGAGCTAAAGCAATAATTAAATTAATAAACGAAGTAGCTAAAAAAATAGATAATGACCTTGTGGTTAATAAGAAAATAAAAGTTATTTTTGTGGAAAATTACAGAGTTTCTTTAGCACATTTGATTTTCCCATCAGCTAATATTTCTGAACAAATTTCAACAGCTGGAAAAGAGGCATCTGGAACAGGAAACATGAAGTTTATGCTTAACGGCGGAATTACTTTAGGTACTTTAGATGGAGCTAATATAGAGATTGTTGAAGAGGCAGGAGAAGAGAATAGTTTCATATTTGGGCTTACAGTGGATGAGATAAAAGAGATTAAAAAACAGGGATATAATCCTTTATTTTATTATAGTAATACACAAGGATTAAAAGAAGTTATAGATTCTTTAGTTGATGGAACATTTGATGATGGTGGAAAAGGAGACTTTAGAGACATCTATAATTCTCTACTTTATGGAACAGACTGGCATCAACCAGATGAATATTTTGTTTTAAAAGATTTTGAAGCTTATAGAAATATTCAGAAGAGTGCTAATAATGCATATAAGGACAAATTAGGATGGGCTAAAAAAGCATGGCTAAATATAGCCAATGCAGGGAAGTTCTCTTCAGATAGGACGATTAAGCAGTATGCAGAGGAGATTTGGCATATTGCACCAGCCAAGATTAAGTAGTTTTTAAAAATAAATAAAAAATGTGATATACTTTTATAAGTATGTCACATTTTTTTATTTGATTACTTGATTATAGTTATTTTAGCATTCTTATAATTATCTTCAATCTCTTCTGGTATATTGTGATCTGTTATTAAGATTTCCTTTTCAGTAATATCTCTAACTTTTATAAGGGATGATGATTCAAGTTTATTACTATCAGCAATTATAAAAGATTTTTGACTTATTTCCATAAGCTTCTGCTGAATTTTAACCTCTTCAAGTGGATAATCAGTTATTCCATTTTTTAAAGAAAAACTACTAACACAGATAAAAGCTTTATTTATAACAAATTTATCTAAAATATTTTCAGTAATTTCTCCATAAAAAGCTTTATTTTCAGAGTTTAAAATTCCACCAGCAAGAATTACATTGAATCCTTTAACATCTGAAAGAGTAGTTATAATTTCTAAAGAATTAGTGATTACTGTTAAATTTTTAAAATAGCCACTTAATTTTTTTGCAATCATTAAGTTTGTAGTACTGTCATTTAGAGCGATAGAATCCCCTTCATCTATAAATTTGAGAGCAGTATTAGAAATTTCATCTTTTTCACTTAAAGATGCTTTTTCTCTAGTTTCAAGAGAAAGAGGTTGTAAAAAGCTTTTGTTTAAAATAGCACCACCATACACTTTTTTTATAATTCCTTCTTTCTCGAGAATTTCAAGATCTCTTCTTACAGTTTGAAGAGAGGTGTTAAAAATCTTCTGAAGGTCAGCAACTTTAACTGTACCTTGCTTATTAAGAAGTTTTATGATTATCTCTTTACGATTTTCTCCTAACAAATTAAATACTCCTTTGTTTAAAAAAATTAAACGTTAAATTTTTTATTAATGGACTTAGCATAAATAAGCTAAATATATTGGGTATTATTAAAAGACCTAAAAATATATCTTGAATATACCAAACAAGATTTAATGATAAAAAAGGGCCTAAAGTTACAAGGGCTAGAAAAAGATATTTATACAATTCTCCTGTTTTTTCATTAGTAAGATAATTAAGTGTTGTATTACCAAAATACCACTGAGCAATAATTGAAGAAAAACCAAAAAGCAACATACTAATACCTACAATATATTTAAAAGACCAGTGGATTTTAGCAAAAGCTATACTAACCATTATTGCTGGAGAAATTTCTAAAAAATTCACTCCTGATGTAAGAATAACAAGTCCAGTAATTGAGCAAATTATTATAGTATCCACAGCTACCTCTATAAATCCTAAAAGCCCCTGTTTTACAGGATGGTCTACTATAGCTGCTGCATGTATTACAGCAGCAGTTCCTTCACCTGCTTCATTAGAGTAAAGTCCTCTAGCAATTCCATATCTCATAGCACTTTTAATAGAGTAACCTGCAAAACCTCCAGCTCCTGCAGTAGGAGTAAATGCTGATTTAAATATAAGACTTAGAGTATCAGCAAAAATATTTTTATGGTAGATAATGACTAGAATGCCACCTATGATATAAAAAAAAGTCATAAAAGGAACTAAAAATTGAGATATTTTCCCAAGTCTTTTTATTCCTCCTGTTATAATAAGCAATGTTGTAACTATGAGAAGTAAAGATGCAATAAACTTATTAAGAGAAAATAGATTAACTATTACTTCTTTGACTGCATTACTTTGAATTAAAGTCCCCCCTGCATTTTGAAAAAATAGTAAAAAAGCATAGAGAAAACCAAGTTTTTTCATGTTAAGACCTTTGGATATATAGTACATAGGACCACCTAAGTACTTGCTAGAAAGAGTTTTGTGTCTAAAATGGACACCTAAAACAATTTCGCAATACTTAGTAGCCATTCCAAAAATACCAGCTATCCACATCCAAAAAAGGGCACCAGGGCCACCTGCTGTTAGAGCTGTAGCAACCCCAATTATATTACCGTTTCCAACACAACTACCCATAGCTGTAGCTAAAGCTTGAAAAGATGAAATATTACCATTTTTATCTTTTGGATCGCTCTTTTTAAATAGTTGTTTTATTGATAAATGAAACTTAGTTATTTGAATAAATTTTAAAGAAAATGTTAAAAAAATTCCTGTAAAAAAAAGTAAATATACTAGCCATTCTCCCCAAATAAGGTTGGAGAGATTTACTAAAAAAAACTCTAAATTTTTCATGAAGAACCTCCATCCTCTTAAGTAATTATAGGATAAATGATAGATTTTTACAATACTTTAGTAGATATTTTAAACTTATAGTTAAATTTAAACGTTCTTTTTTTTATCGTTAATCATTTTAACTAAATAGCTAGTTATTAATAATCCTAAAACAGCAAAACAAGCCATAACTATAAATACTAATCTATATCCTAAAAACCCAGGGTATTTATCAAGTAAATTTCCATATAAAGAGTAACAGAACATTGCAGGAGCATAGCCAACAAAACTACCAATAGCCATTGCAGAACCTGAAATATTATTAGGAATATCTATCTCTCCCATTGGTGCAAAGAATATTGCTCTTTGAGAAAAAACAATAGATCCAAAACCAAGAGTAAGACACATTCCTAAATAAGGGTTTAATGATTGATGAGGCAACATAATGAAAATAACCATTGCTACAATAGAAAATAGGAATGAATATTTAAGATATTTACTTGGGGATTTCAACTTTTTATCAGCTAAGTATCCACCAATAGGTCCACCTATCATTTTAAGTCCGTATTGATTTATTATACCATAAGCTCCAATTAAAGTAACAGGAAGCCCGTAGATATCTTTTAAGAAAGGTATAAAATATGTTAAACCACAATAAACCGCATAAACCGAGAATATAGAGAATGATACTACCCATATTTCTTTACTACTTAAAGCCTCTAAAACTCCTTGGAATTCAGCTTTAAGTCCTGAACCTTCTCTCTTTACTGGTTCATCATGCTCAAGACAGAAGTATGAAATAATTCCAACAACTATTACAGTAAAAGAGAAAAATAAAATTGCTCCTCTTAAACCATAAGCTCCTTTACCAAGCCAAGCAAAAATTCCTAAAGCTGTAAAAGCGATAACAGTATCTACAACTCCACGACCCCCCTCTAAGAAACCGAATAATCTACCTTGTTCCTCATTAGTACCTAAAGATTTAACTGATTTTAATAGAATTGGCCAAAATGTCATATCGCATGTAATTCCAAATAGTGCCCACACAACTAAAATACCATGATAGCTAGGAAAAGTTGAAAGATACATTCCAAGTAAACCTGTAGCTATAAGAGATATAGGTAAAGTAATTTTTTTTGAAAATTTATCAGCAAAGTAAACAGCAAATAGAAATCCAAAAGTTGCAACTGTAGAGTAAATAGACATAGCATTTCCAATTTGAGTATGTGTTAAATGAAAATGTTCTTGCATAGGGATATAAAATGCATCTTTAAGAGAAGATAATTTATAAATACTCCCCCCTCCTAATACAAGTATACAAAACGTAAACCATTTTTTAAAATTTTTGTTCATCTGAAACCTCCACCTTTATTTAAAACTTTTTAATATAAAGCAATTATAAACATAAAAAATACAAAAAGCAACAAAAATATGTTGCTTTTTGTATTATGTGTAGAATAAGAGTACTTAAAGATACAAAACATTCCATAAAAATGTTGCTTTATTTTATTTTTTGTGTTATTTTATTTTTAGAAATCAAAAAAATAAATAAATAAATTAAGTAAGTCTAGGAGGATTAAAGTGAAGATAGGAATAGAAACAGAAAGCTTTCATTTATACTTTCAATATGGGAAGATGGATGTATTAGATTTTATAAGAAAAGCAGCAGAACTAGGTTTTGAAGGTGTTGAGTTAAATATAATTCCAGGATGGGGAATAGATAAAGCTCTTGGACAGGTTGGAGACGATACTGTAGAGCATTTAGATAAAGTAAGAGATGAAATTGCAAAATATAATTTATATGCTGAAATAGATACTAATGGAACAAGTTATGAAGAGTTATCTAGAGCTTTAAGAGTTGCACATCATATAGGTGCAGATGTTATTAGAACATATATTAAGTTCGATAAGTTTGATGCAACAGTGTATGAACAAACTACAAAAGATTTAAAAGAGATAGTTCCACTTTTAAAAAAATATAGAATAAAAATAGCTTTAGAAAACCATGAGTATGAGGTTTCTGATGAAATTATAGAAATAGTAAAAGAAGTTAATTCTTATTGGGTAGGTCTTCATTATGACTTTGGTAATGCTATGATGGCTTGGGAAGATCCAATTGAAGCAGCAGAGAAAATGGCACCATATACTTATACAACACACTTTAAAGATCATATAATTGTAGAGGATAAAGAATCAAAATATGGTTATGTTGTAGCAGGAGTACCAGTTGGACAAGGAAATTTAGATTTAGAAAAAGCTTTTAAAATAATGGTGGAAAAATCTCCATTACAGAGAATAAATATGGAGATGTGTTTCCCATACTGTACAGATTTCAAGAGAGAACCGGGAGCTGGGGGAGTAAATAAAGTAGGAGAAGGTGCTTTCAAAATAGGAGAACCTTTCTATGATAGAAATATTATAAAACCTTTACAATATTATTATCCACATAAAGCAGTAGATGAAGCGTTTCTTGAACAAATGATGAAGGATCAATTAGAAGGTGCCAAAATAGGCGCTGAATATCTAAAAAAATTAAGAGACAAAATTTGTAAAACAAATTAATCATATTATTGAAAAAAAGGTATCTTAGGACTGTTCCTCGTAAGATACCTTTTTCTTTTAAAAATAATTTGAAATAATAAAAAAATAGTTCATAATAATATTGAAAAAATATTCACTTTAATCAGTAATTGCTTGTTGAAAATTCTTCTTATTTGTTTTCAACATAAGCATTTTTAAAGTAATATTGACCTAAAGGAGACACAACAACATCTTTAATCTTAGGATTAATACATGCTATTTTTACATAGAAGTATAGAGGTAATACAGGCATATCAGCCATTAAGTAGTCCTCAGCTTCGTGTAAAAGAGCAGTTCTCTTATCAGGATTAAGCTCAACTTGAGCAGCGTTAACAAGAGCTTCATATTTAGGGTTATTATAAGCAGCATCATTATTACCACTATTAGTTAACCACATATCAAGGAAAGTCATAGGATCATTATAGTCCGCTATCCATCCATGCCTTGCAATTTCATAATCTTTTGTTTTTCTAGTAGTCTGGAATACAGCCCATTCTTGGTTTTTAAGCTCTACTTTAATTCCAAGATTTTTAAGCCACATGTCTTGGATAGCTTGAGAAACAAGAGCGTGATTTTCGTTAGTGTTATATGTAAATACAAGTTTTGGTAATTTAGATGGATCAGTATATCCAGCTTCAATTAATAATTTTTTAGCAAGTTCAACATCAGCAGTTGGTTTAATATACTCTTTAGTTGCAAATTCTTTACCAGCAGTATCTACTACCCCTCTTGGAACAAATCCAGTTGCAGGTAATTGTCCACCTCTAGTAACTTGTTCAACTAAAAGTTTTCTATCTATTGCAGCAGATAAAGCTTGTCTAGCTTTTGGATTTGATAAAAACCTTTGAGCCTCAGGGCTATTATTTTTTAGATTATCAGATAGATTAATAACATAGAAATATGTTCCTAAAAATGGATATGATTTAGCTGTTCCATCTGCTAAAAGAGAAGGGATCTCTGCTGCAGGAGGGGCATCAATAATATCAATTTCTCCACTTTTGAAAGCACCTAAATATGTTTTTTGGTCAACGATCATCTTTAAAGTAACTTCATCAAGTTTCACATCTTTTATATCCCAATAATTAGTATTTTTTTCTAAAACAATTTCCTCTTTAGGAGACCAACTTTTAATTTTAAATACACCATTTCCAATATAAGTTTCTACTTTTGTAGCCCAAGCACTATCATTAGCAACTATATCTTCTCTTAAAGGATAGTATGCTGGAACAGCAGTTAAAGATAAAAAGTAAGGAGTTGCAGATTCAAGAGTAACTTCTAATGTATAATCATCAATTATTTTAAGTCCTAATTGATCCTCTTTTACTTCATGATTATAGAATTTTTCTGCATTTTTTATATAGAATAATTGGTATGCATATTCCATTGCAGTATCTGGATTTAACCCTTTTTTCCAAGCATAAACAAAGTCTTTTGCAGTTACAGGTTTTCCATCAGACCACTTTCCATTTTGTCTTAATTTAAAAGTATAAACAGTTCCATCTTCAGAGATTGTAACACTTTCAGCCGCAGCAGGAACAGTTTTAGAATCGATACCAACAAAATACAATCCTTCAAAAACATTTCCAGCAACAATAGAACCATCAATAGTTGTATTAAGTTGAGGATCGATTGTTTTAGGATCTGCTGCTAAATTAAATGATATTTTTTGAGCAGGGGCAGAATTATTAGAAGCAGTAGCCTCTTTTTCTGAACCACACCCAACAAAAGATGCTAAAAGAAATAAAGATGAGATAATAGATAGTAATTTTTTCTTCATAGAAACCTCCAGTTATAAATTAAATTTAGTATTAAATTAATATAAATGACATGCAACTTTGTGACCCGGTCTAATCTCTTTTAAAGTTGGTTCTTCAGAAATACAAATATCTTTAGCATATTTACATCTAGTTCTGAAACGACAACCAGGGGGAGGATTAATTGGAGTAGGAATATCTCCTTCTAAAATAATTCTTTCCCTTTTTTCACTTAAATCAGGATCAGGAATAGGTATAGCTGAAAGAAGTGCCGAAGTATAAGGATGTAATGGATTTGTATAAACCTCATTACTTTCAGCAATTTCAACTAATTTACCAAGATACATAATACCAACCCTATCTGAAATATGTTTAACCATAGATAAGTCATGAGCTATAAATAGATAAGTAAGCCCTAAACGACTTTGTAACTCTTCAAGCATATTAACAACTTGAGCTTGTATAGATACATCAAGTGCAGAGATAGGTTCATCACAGATTATAAAATCTGGATTTACAGCTAGTGCACGTGCTATTCCAATTCTTTGTCTTTGCCCTCCTGAAAATTCATGAGGGTATCTACTTAAGTGTGATGAATTTAATCCAACCATCTCTAAAAGTTCTAATACCTTACCAGGAATCTCTGATTGAGGATAGAGATTATGGATAACCATAGGCTCCCCAATGATATCTCCTATAGTCTGTCTAGGATTTAATGAAGCGTAGGGATCTTGAAATATCATTTGAATCTTCTTTCTGTAAGGGAGCATTTCTGCAAAGCTTAGATTAGTTAAATTTTTTCCATTATAGATAATTTCTCCAGATGTAGGCTCATATAATTTTAAAATTGTTCTACCTAGTGTAGTTTTTCCACAACCAGATTCTCCAACTAATCCCAATGTTTCCCCTTTTCTAATTTCTAAGGAGACATCATCCACAGCTTTTAATAAATCTCTTTTTTTCGTAAATAGTTTTTTCTTTTGTGGAAAAAACTTAGTAAGATTTTTAATCTCTACTAAAATTTCATCATTATATGTTTTATTCATTTATAAAGCCTCCTTAGCAAAAGGTGATTCAACTTTAGGAGCTTTAGGATCATTTAACCAACATGCCGATTTATGACCATTTTCTAAATCATAAAGTTGAGGCATATGTTTTCTACAAACTTCCATAGAATAGCTGCATCTTTGGAAGAAAGGACACCCTTCAGGTGGATTTAAAAGATCAGGTGGCTGCCCCTCAATAGGTTTTAATCTCTCCTTATGAAGTTTAATTGGGTTTGGAACACTTTGCAGTAGTCCCCAAGTGTAAGGGTGACGAGATTTATAAAAAATATCTCTTTTATGGCCCTGCTCAATAATGATTCCCCCATACATAACATTAACTCTATCACAAATATCGGCAACTACTCCTAAATCGTGAGTAATTAAAATGATAGATGTATTAAATTCTTTTTTTATTTTTTTTAAAAGATCTAAAATTTGTGCTTGAATAGTAACATCAAGTGCAGTAGTAGGTTCATCAGCTATTAAAAGTTCAGGACTGCATGCAAGTGCCATGGCAATCATAGCTCTTTGTCTCATACCACCGGAAAATTCATGAGGGAATTGCTTCATTCTTGATTCAGGTGAAGGGATTCCAACACTTTTTAGAAGTTCTACCGATCTATTATACGCCTCTTTTCTGCTCATTCCTTTATGTTCTAGCAATGGTTCCATTATTTGTTCACCAATAGTTAAAAGTAGATTAAGTGATGTCATAGGATCTTGAAATATCATAGACATACTATTTCCTCTTATCTTATTCATCTCTTTATCAGTTAATTTAGAAATATCTTTACCATTAAAAAGAATTTCTCCAGAATTAATCTTTCCATTCTCATCTAAAAGTTTCATAATACTCATCATAGTAATACTTTTACCACTTCCAGATTCTCCAACTATTCCTATAACTTCTCCTTTATTTAAATCAAAACTTACACCTCTAACAGCTTGTATTTCTCCGAAATAAGTATCAAAGGATGTTTTTAAATTTATAACATCAAGTATTTTCTCCATTTTCCATATCTCCTTTATTTTCTTACTTTTGGATCCAGTGCATCTCTAAGACCGTCGCCTAAAAGATTAAATGATAGAACAGTTAGGCAAATTGCAGCAGTTGGAAATAGAATTTGTGAAGGATATAATCTAAAACCACCGAGAGCGTCACTTGCTAGAGTTCCCCATGAAGCAGCTGGAGGAGAGATTCCAAGACCTATAAAGCTTAAAAATGCTTCTGTAAATATAGCTGATGGAATCTGTAATGTTAAAGTAACAATTATAGAACCTATACAGTTAGGAATCAGATGTTTAAGTAATATTCTTATATTAGAGGCTCCTATTGTCTTAGCAGCTAAAATATATTCTTGTTCTTTTAATTGCAAAACTTCACCTCTAACAATTCTTGCCATTCCAATCCAATAAGATATTGCAAGAGCTAATATAATATTAAATAAACCACCACTTTCAAATGAAATCATAATTAAAATAACATATATAGTCATTGGAATAGAGTATATAATGTCAACGATTCTCATCATAACTAAATCTACTTTACCACCTAAATATCCAGCCGTTCCTCCGTAAATAATTCCTATAAAAAGATTAAGAATAGAGGCAATAAAACCTATAGCAAGAGAGTATCTAGCACCATAAAGTACTCTTACAAATAAGTCTCTTCCAAGTTGATCAGTACCAAACCAGTGAGCACTACTTGGTGGAGAGTTAGTAAGCATAAGGTCATTAGATACTGGATTATATTGGGAAAACATAGGCACAAATATAGCACAAAGAGTAATCACTATAATAAAGCATAAACTAATAATTGATAATTTATTTTGCTTAAGCTTACGCCAAGCATCTTGTGAAAAGGTTAAAGTTTCACGATTTATTTTTTCAATTTCTTTTTGACTCTTATCAACAACTGTAAAATTATATTCCATAAACACCATTCCTTAATTATCTAATTTTATTCTTGGATCAATAATAACATAAAGTATATCTACGATTAGATTGCATATCATTAGAAATGCACTATAGAAAATAGTTACTCCCATAACAACCGTATAGTCTCTATTAGTTATTGTTGTTACAAATTCACTACCAAGTCCAGGGATAGCAAAAATTGATTCTATAACAAAGCTTCCTGTTAAAATTGCTGCTATTAGTGGACCTAAGTAAGTAACAATAGGAATTAAAGTATTTCTTAAAGCATGTTTTATAATTATTTTTTCTCTGCTTAACCCTTTTGATCTTGCAGTTCTAATATAGTCTGATTTCATGACTTCTACTAATTTTGATCTAGTTAATCTTGAAATAAATGCAATTGAATATCCAGAAAGAGCAATAGAAGGTAAGATATATGATTGCATAGTTTTTAAACCTGTTATAGGAAGAACTTTAAAGTAAACTCCAAAGATATACATAAGAAAGACTCCAATAACAAAACTTGGAATAGTTACTCCTAAAGTTGATAGTACCATACAGAGAGAGTCTGGCCATTTATTAAAATTAAGAGCAGAGATTATTCCTAAAAAAAGTCCTAAAGCAAGAGAAAGTAGGACAGCAACACCACCTAATTTTGCAGAAGTTGGGAAAGAGTAGCTTATAACCCAGTTAACAGTTCTTCCCTCTCTTTTCATACTAGGACCTAAATCTCCTTTTAGAAGATTAGTCATATAACTAGTGTATTGAGTAAAAACAGGTTTATCCAGTCCAAATTTTTCTTCTATTTTTGCTTTTATCTTAGGAGGTAAGTTTTTTTCACCATCAAAAGGCCCCCCAGGCATAAGTCTTAAGAGAAAAAAAGTTAGAGTAACTACCGTAAAGAGTGTTAAAAGAGTTATCCAAATTCTTTTTAAAATATAATGCAACATTTTTTTCCTCCTTAAATCATAAAAATAATCTAAATTTGAATATATTATTCAGCAAAAAGCATGTAAAACCTCTTTGAGTATCTATAAATTATATCTAATTGCCGTTTTATTATATATTCTTTATATTTAGTTAGTAATATATCATATATTTTTTATATTTAAAAGCTTTAATATAAAAAAATTTTAGGATAGATACATTTTATGCAGAATAAAAAATAGGAAATTGAAAATAAAGTGGATAAATTTTGAAAAAAATATTATTCTATACTAAGTAAAAAATAAAATTAAAATAAAGAGAGGGGATAATTATGATAAAAATATTTGACGGGCATGCAGACATATGGAATGACGTGCATGATAGAAGAGAAAAGAAAGAGGAAAATATTTTTAAAAACAATCACTATGAAAGATTTAAAAAAGGTGGAGTTCATGGTGGGATATTCGTTATATACCTTCCTGAAAAATATAATAATGGGATAAAAATACCTGAGGAGGGACTACTTCCTTTATTTAAAGATATGCTAAATTCAGCAGAAAAAGAGATAGAAAGTTTTGATGAAACAATAAAAATAATAAAAACAAAAGAAGATTTAAAGAGCTTTTTTGTGAATGATAGTATAAACATAGTCAAAGGAATAGAGGGATTAAAAGCTATTAGAAATGAAGAGTCTATAGATTTAATAGATGAGCTTTATAAATTAGGATATAGAGTTTGCTCTTTAGCATGGAATGAGGAGAATATTTTAGCCACAGGGACAAGAGGAAATAAAGAGAGAGGATTAACTGAATTAGGAAAAAAGTGTATTTCTAAAATGGAAAAATTAGGAATGGTTGTAGATGTTTCTCACCTAAATGAAAAAAGCTTCTGGGATGTTATTGAAGTAGCTAAAAATCCGATTATAGCTTCACATTCAGCTTCGAGCAAAGAGTATAAACACGCTAGAAATTTAACTGATGAGCAGATAATAGCAGTGGCAAAAACAGGAGGGGTAGTTGGAGTTAATGCCTACAGAAATTTTTTAGATAATATTGAAAAAAATAAGACTGTAGAGAGATATGTAGATCATATAGAGCATATAATATCTGTTGGAGGAATAAATTCTGTAGGAATAGGTTTTGATTTTTGTGAGTATTTACCATCTGAAGAGGAAGATCTAAATTTAGAAGGGCTAAGAAATGCAAGTGATAGTCAAAATGTAGTAAAAGTTCTGAGAGAGAGAGGGTATTCTGATAGTGAAATTGAGTTAATTGCTCATAAGAATTTTAAAAGAGTTTTTGAGAAAATATTCAAATAAAAAAAAGGGGATCTTAAAGAAATTAAGATCCCCTTTTAAAAACTTAATTTAACTTAACTTTTGATTTCATATTGTGGTGATAGAGTTGTTCCCCAAATTGAGATTTCAATATTAGAGGAAGTACTTACATATCTATTAAAAATTTCACGCCATGAACTACGATCACCCCAATAATCCCAAATAAGACCAGTCATCTCTCCTGCACTTAATTTAATATCACAGCAATTACCAGGAATATCAAATGATTTGCTAAAAGGTGCTGTTATATAGCCAGTACTTATGTATTGAGGATTAATTATTAGCTTTCCATCTTGGCTTACTGTCCTCTCATTATATTGGTATATAAATTCAGCTATATATCCACCTGTATGATTAAAGGAAAAACTTGTTTTATCAAAAATTTCATATTTTTTCTCTACATAAGAAGTAGTTGCAGATACGATTGCAACTGAATTATCTTTTGCAAAAGCTACAGTATAAGATACAGGAATACCTAAATTATTCTTTTTTAATTCAGCATTTTCTGATAATACAGTATTTAATTCAGATAAAGTTGCACATTTTATAATTCGAGCACCTTCAGTTGCATTTCCGCCTAGTATAATAATACTTATTGTTGATGTTTTTAGTATCTCTTGAGTTTTTATGTCAAAATCTGTTTCTATTTTTTTATCAGCAATACTTGCTTTTAATGCATTTTGCAAATAAAGCTCACTATTAGCACTACTCGATTCTATTTTAATAAAGTAAGTCCTTCCATAATCTATACTTCTTACGTATCCTAATGGATTGTCATTATTTATTGATGCTTTTAAATTCTCTACTTTTGTATCATCTGAAAAAAAATCAGAAGGTTCAGTAGGAGTATCCAAAGAAACTGTGTAAAATATTTGTTTATACATAGAGATTACACATGTTTTTGTTGTGTTTGAAGTTTTTTTAAGATTTGATTTTATGTCTGCTGATGCCCATGATAGGTGAAATCCTAAATTTATAGCAGTTTGCTCATCTGAAAAAGAATTAGAGGTTGTTATCTGTTGTTTTGAGATAACAGAATATTCAGAACAATTATTAAACCAGTAGTCTAGAGATTTATCAATTGCTGAATGTACCTCTGAATTTGTAGGGATTTTAATATTTACTTTACTATTTTCTTGTAAACCAGGTAAATTTACGTTAAGAGTAATCTCTTTTCTTTTTGAGGAAACAGGAGATGGTCTGCCCATTGCTAAATCTTGATTTACTCTAACAAGAGCTCCAGGGTATATAATGCCTTCTATTCCGTTTAGAATAGATATATCATAAAAATCAGCTGATATATCTTTAGGCGTGTTAGTGCATAGTATGTATTGGGTTCCTTGTGTTTCATCTGAAAAAAATGGAATTGATACTTTCGAACTTTCTCCAGGTATTGCCAGTAATTTTCTTGGATCGTAACTTAAACCATAAATAAAATCGTTAATTTCTTTTGACATGTAACCCTCCTCGTAGTTTAGTAAAAAATATTAAAATTAGATAGGCTTTAATTGTTTCTTTACAATTAAACCATCGTATTTTAAATACTACCACAGATTTTACAACTAAACGATAGTAAAATAGTTTTACTTTCCAAAATAATTTAAAAATTCAAACTTTTGAATAAATTTAATTACTTTTTTAGAACTATTAAGTGATTTAATTGTTTTTATAAAATCAGTCTTTTTCAATAGTTCAATAAATTCTGTTAAAAGTGGTAAATGTTCTTTGCCATCATAAGATGAAAAAGCAAATATTATATCAATGGGAATATTCCCTGGGAAAATAACAGGATTTTTAAAAACTATTAAAGATATCCCTGTCTTAAAAACATTATCGTTGTTTTTAGCATGAGGTATAGCGATATTGTTTGAAAGAATAGAATAAAGACCATTTTTTTTAATATTTTCAATCATATCTTCAGTATAGCTCACGTCTGTAAAATTATTATCTACGAGGATTTCTCCAGAAGTAGAGATAGCATCCTCCCATGAAGAAATATCAGAATTTATAATAATCATGTTATCTTTAAGAGTACTAGAAAGTTTCTGTAATGGCTGTTTTATATCATCAATTAAGACTTCTTTTAATGCATCTTTTAGAGTAGCAATAAGTTCTTTGTTATCAGCTACATTAAGGAATGGATCTAATTTTTCTAAAATATCTGATAAAAATATTCTTTTACTATACTTTGGTAAATTATAGCTTTCTAAAATTGCTAAATCATCATTGTTTAGTAGTGTCTTTATAGAAATTATAGGGATAGGTGTAACAAAATTAAAATTAGTAAGTGTAGTTATAATCATATCAATTTTATTGTTTTTTAGATAAAATTCAACCTGATTAAATGGGATTGTTGCAACTATATTTACGTTATAAATTTCTCTAATTTGTTGTGAAAGTAGTTTAGAAGTACCATATCCAAAACCACAAACAATAAGTAAATTTTTTATTTCAGATTTTGTTGAGTTAATTCTATCAATAGCAGCTTTAAAGTGCATTCCAATAAAAGCAACCTCTTCATCACCAATCTTTTCATTTAAAAAATCTTCAAATAAAATTAATGCTTGTTTAGTAAAATCAAAAATATCAGGATAAAGATTTAAAAATTCATCCAAAATAGAATTTTCTAATTCTATTTTATTTTTAGTACGATAAAGTGCAGGTTTTATATGATTTGACAGTCCATCTAGTAGTGATGAATCGTGTGAAATATCATAGTTACTTATTTTTGAAAATTCATTTATAAGCTGTTGAGTAAGAATATCTAGTTCAATCCAGTTATTGAAATTGTCTTTAGAAAGAGAGTATGAGTGACTTCCTAAAAAATAATCAGTTAATTTTAATAGTTCATGTTTATTAAAATCGATATTATACATGTTTTCAATTAGAGGAATAAATTTATTTATAAATTCATACTCATTAGTATTGGAGAAAAAATTCTCATTTTTTCCATTGGAAAGAGATTTGGATTTTTTTATTCTTATAATAGTAATTAAGATATAGTTACTTAAAATAATGAAATCATCATCAGCAATAACTCTTTTGAAGGAATTTGTAACATATTTAATAAATAGAGTTATCGTTTCTACATTTTCAATATCTTCTAAATATTCTTTTAAATATGCTGTTAAATAATTAGAGATGACTCTGTTCTCTAAAGAGTTGTCATCATGATTTTTTTTATATTGGTTTAATAATTTGAGTTGTAATCTTCTTAAATTATCCTCTTCTCCAGTAAGTTTAAGCCCTTTTTGTGGATCAATAATTAGAGTAAGAGAGTAAAAATTTAAGATTTCTTTTATTCTATTTAGCGATGTTTTAATAGTTGTTCTACTGAGATCAAACTCTGTACAAAGATTAGCAATATTTATTTTTTCATCAAATGAAACCTTAATTAGAATTAAAATATCTTTATATTTTTGTTGCGTGGGTATTGTATTGCTTGAGTAGCTATTAATTATAAAATTAAGTGATTCAATATCACTTTGAAAGATTCCTTTACTGATACGTTTTATAGGGGGAAAACTATTTTTTTCTAATTCTTCATTAATTTTGTATATATCGTATCTAATAGTTCTTTCACTAGCATTTACAGATGATGCAATATCAGATAGTGCTGAGATTCCATTATTTTTTAGAAGATATTCTAAAATACCTGAAATTCTTTTATTCACAGTATCCCCTCCTTTATATTAAATTTCCTTAATATAATATATTGTTTTAGATAAAAACACAACTAATATTCGCCTAACAAGTTAAGTGTACATAAAATAGTTTATATGGTCAAAATAAAAACATTTTTTTTGAATAAAAATGTAAGTTTAAAAAAAGTTCTTTATCTGTTAATGTATTAGTATAACAGATAAAAAGTATTTAATAAGTATATTTAAAAGAAGTTTAACATAAAATTTAGGAGGGAAAGATGAAATTTAAAAATTTAGTAAATGAAAATTTAATATTATTAAATAGTGATCTAAGAACTAAAGAGGAAGTAATAAAAGAGTTAATAAAAAAATTACACAGTGATGGAGTGGTAACTTCTGAAAGTGAATTTTATAATGTGGTAATGGATAGAGAAAAACAATCTCCTACAGGTTTAGAAGAGGGACTTGCAATACCTCATGGGAAATCAACAGCTGTAAAAGAAGCAAGAATAGCAGTTGCAAAATTAAATTCACCAATTGAAAATTGGGAGTCAATAGATGAAGATAATAAGGTAAATTTAGTTTTCTTAATAGCAATTCCAAAAGCTGAAGAGGGAGATACACATATAGAAATCTTATCAAAATTAACTAGTCAGTTTATGGAAGATGGATTTATAAATGATTTACAAAATGCAAAAACTCCAAAAGAATTAATAGAAATTATTTGCAATTCAGAAGAGCAAAATGAAGTTAAAGAACAAGCAGTAAATAAAGAAAATAAAAGTGAAACAAAAGGATTTATAGTTGCAGTAACAGCTTGTCCAGTTGGAATAGCTCATACTTACATGGCAGCTACATCTCTTGAGAATAAGGCAAAAGAGTTAGGAGTAGAGATTAAAGTTGAAACTAATGGATCAGTAGGAACTAAGAATAAATTAACAGAGGAAGATATAGCAAGAGCTACAGGAGTAATTTTAGCTATAGATAAGACTGTAGAGATGGATAGATTTAGTGGAAAAACAATTATTCAAGTACCAGTAAAAGAAGCTATTAGAATCCCCGCACAGTTAATTAATAATGCTTTAGAAGGAAAAGGTGAAAAGTTAGCTTCTAATTCAAAATCTCAAGTTAAATCAGAAAAGAAAGAGAAAACAGGAATCTATAAACACTTAATGAATGGTGTATCAAATATGCTACCTCTAGTTGTTTGTGGAGGTGTTTTAATAGCTGTAGCAATAGCATTAAGTGGAATAAAAGCAGGTGCAGGTGCAGATGTAACGAATCCATTCTTTAAGGAGATGTTAAATTTAGGAGCAACAGCTTTTGGATTAATGGTACCTGTGCTAGCAGGATATATAGCTATGAGTATAGCTGATAGACCAGGACTTGCACCAGGTCTTGTAGGAGGAGCTTTAGCTAATCAAGTAGGAGCAGGATTCTTAGGTGGTATGATAGCAGGTTTTGTAGCAGGATACGCAGCTAAATGGGTAAGAGATTGGAAAGTTCCAGATGGGTTAAGACCAATTATGCCAATTTTTATAATTCCACTTGTTTCTACAGGTATAATAGGGCTTGTAATGTATTTTATAGGAGCTCCAATAAAAGGGTTTATGGATTTCTTAACACTTGGATTAAAAGGAATGCAAAGTGGTTCAATAGTACTTGCAGCTATATTAGGTGGAATGGTAGCCTTTGATATGGGGGGACCAATAAATAAAGTTGCTTTCTTATTTGGATCAGCAATGATAACTCAAGGTGTTCCAGAAATAATGGGGCCAATAGCAGTAGCAATATGTGTTCCACCAATTGGAATGGGAGTAGCAACATTATTAGCGCCTAAAAAGTATGAAGAAGGAGAAAGGGAAGCTGGTAAAGCGGCTCTTGCAATGGGAATGATAGGAATAACAGAAGGAGCTATACCTTTTGCAGCAGCAGATCCAATTAGAGTTATACCTGCAATAGTGGCTGGAAGCGTGTCAGGAGCTATTATAGCAGCTTTAGGAAGGGTTGGGGACCATGCACCTCATGGAGGACCAATTGTTCTTCCTGTAGTCGATAATAAACTAATGTTTGTTTTAGCAATCGTAGTTGGAGTTTTAGTTACAGCAGCTGTAGTAAACTTCTTAAAAAAAGATAAAATTAATAATTAATAAAAAAAATTATTTTAGTAAAAATTATTAAAATTAGTTGTTTTTACAGAAATAGAGTATAAAATAAAAGTCGCTTTTAGGAGCGACTTTTATTTTGTTAATAATATTTTATATATAATAAAAATAAAAATAAAAAAAAGCAAAATCTTTATGATTTTACTCTTGAAGTTTTATATAGTGGTGCCGCTTATCGGAGTCGAACCAATCACCTACTGATTACAAGTCAGTTGCTCTACCAGATGAGCTAAAGCGGCATAATATATGGTGGTCACAACAGGACTTGAACCTGTGACCCCCTGCTTGTAAGGCAGGTGCTCTCCCAACTGAGCTATGCGACCATATTTTAAATTATAATCTTATTAAGTGGTCGGAATAGCAAGATTCGAACTTGCGGCCCCTTGCTCCCAAGGCAAGTGCGCTACCGGACTGCGCTATATTCCGACTCTTTTGAAGACTTAATTATATTATCACGGCAAAAAATTTTTGTCAACGAAATTTATAAATTGTTTTTCAGAAAGCATTCTAGCTAACTGGTCTGGACATGAAGTTCCTCTTCCACCACAGTTAATTCCAGAGAATTTTTCTATTACAAGATCCTTATCAAGTCCTACTAGAATTTTTTCAAGTCCTGTAGTATTTCCATCACAACCACCGTGGAATTTAACCGCAGCAATTTTACCATCTTCTATTTTAAAGCTAATCTCTTTAGCACAAACACCTTGAGTTTTTTTTGTTATCATGATTCATATCCCCCTATAAAAGTAATGAAATTCTTTTTTAACACACAATTGTTTTTCGTGTGTAATACAACAGGAATATTATATCATTTAATACGGATTAATTCAATTAAAAAAATTAGAGAATAGTGGAATTTATTCCCTGATAAGTATTTTTAATAGTCATCTCTTTAACTATTGAATTTAGAACATTCCTCTTATTTAGACTCCAAAGAGGTCCGATTAGTGAATTTTTATCTCCATCCCCTGTTAAACGGTGAATAACTATATTTTGGGGTAAAATTTCTAAAATTGATATAACTCTTTGAATATAGTCGTCTAGCTCTAAAAGATTAAATGCTCCAGTATTATATAAAGTTTCTAATTTTGTATTTTTTAAAAGATAGAGCAAGTGAAGTTTAACTCCCCATGTCCCAAGGTCTCTTGCCAATATAGCAGTATTTAATTCATCTTTAAATGTACTGAAAGGTAAACCAATAATAATATGAGTTATAGCTTTTATATTTAAAGATTTTAATTTAATCATTGCATCATTATAAATATTTGTGTTATAGCCACGATTTATATTTTGAGCAACAAAATCATTAGATGTTTGCAAACCTAATTCTATCCATAATGTTGTTTTCTTATTTAAAGTATCTAAAAGGACTAGAACTTCTTCAGGAAGGCAATCAGGTCTTGTTGCAATAGACAGACCTAAAACTCTAGGATGGCTAATTGCTTCATTATATATTTTTTCTAAACGGTTAATGTCGCCGTATGTATTGGTAAAGTTTTGAAAATAAGCTATAACTTTTCCTGTTGGAAATTTATGGCTTATAAATTCTAACTGTTCATCAATTTGTTCAGTAATAGATTTGTGTCGAGTTCCTGCAAATTCACCACTACCATTTTCGCTACAAAAGATACAGCCTCCTGTACTTATAGTTCCATCACGGTTAGGGCATGAAAAACCAGCATCTATACTTACTTTATAAACTTTTTCATTAAATGTATTTTTAAAATAATCATTTAAAGAGTAATATCTATTCATCATTTCTCAGCTCCATAAAAAATTTGGTAGTACTCAATGATTATAAAATTATTTATAGAAAAAAGCAATGAATAATACTAATGATGAATTCTTATAAAATTTTTTTAAATCTAGTCATTATACATTAATTATAGTATAATTGGCACATGTAATAATTACGAAAAAGTTATAAAATAAGCATAAATCAAACATGAATCAGATAAAAAATAAAAATAAGTTAGGTGATGATATGAATAATTTTAAAATAATTTTAGATAAAAATTTTAATAAAAAATTAAACTCTTTTGTAGTAGAAATCTCAGCACTATTAGGATTTAATTCAGTAGCAATGGAATTTCCTATTGTAGAACTAAAAGAAAATATAGAGGGGAATATATGTAATCATATAAGGAAAGATAGTTGTATAAATAGTGAAGACAAGAAGTTTATTTATATAAAAGAAGCTAATATCAATGATAAAAGTAGTATTAACTGTGAGAAAAATACCATTGAAATCAGTGTTGGAAATGATGAGAAAGAGTTAATAAAGAAATTAGCTCAAGATTTCAAAGAGATTTTTAAAATAAAAAAAGATGATAGAAGAATAACAAGAGAGGAATTAGATTTTTCTACAGAAGAGCTTGATAAAATAAGATATGAAAACAAAATATCTCTATATGAAAACATTAGAAAAGAGGGATTAGAATCTTTATTTAAAAATGGATATTTAAATAAAGACGAAGATAATGACTTATTACCTGATGAGATAGATATAAAATTAATAGTGAATGATACTTTAAAAAAAGAAGAGATTATAGCTCTCTCAAATATAGCTGCAAGATTGGCTATGGATGTTACAGCTTATTCTTATCCCATTACAATAGAGAGTGACGATTCTATAAATAATATATTTTTGGTAAAAGGGACTGATAAAGAAGAGGAAAAAGGTCTAAAATTAGATGGAAATAAAAGAACTGAAATTTACTTATGTGAATCTTTAGATAAGCTTATTCCTTTTTCAAGTTATATATGTGAAGAATATAATAATATTGATTTTGATAAGAGTTTTTCTATAGATTTAAATAAAGAAAAAAAGATAGAAGAAGTAAAAAATAATGTATCTGAAAATGCTTTGAATATTTCAAAGACTAATCAAAAAATACATGAAAAAGAATATAAATTGCAGTGGGAAGGGGACGAAATCAAATCTATATTTGAAAAAGAGTTTATTCCACAAATTAAAAAAGGCGATTTAGTAAGAATAGAGGCAGCATTAAGTGAAAACATAGAAGTTAGGGAAGAGTTAAAAATTCAATTAAAAAATATATTAAGCCAAGCAGGAGGTGAAATAGAGAGTTTTAATTTATATTGTGCTTATAAACAAGGATATAGCTGGTTAGATGAAAAAATAGTAAAGAAAATAACTGATAATACTTCAACTAAAATTTCAAAAATAGATATAGAATTTAAAGCTTTTTTACCAAAGGGAGAGACTCAGTGGTTAGATGAAAGTGGTGCTATGCCAACGTATAATATTTCTAGCAAAGATACTCCAAATAAATGGTTTGACCTTCCGCTTAGATATTTGCAAGAGCTTTATCCTATAGATGATATTTTAAGTGAAAAATTAAATATGAGTAGAGATGATATAAAATTCCTTTTGTATAAAGGGGAAGAGGATATAACATATAGAGTAACGGTATATGATGATAAAGGTGATATAGTTTTACAAGAGGGTTATAAGGCTGAAAATTCGGAAAGATCTTACTTAGATAGTTATCCCAACTTGGGACTTGTACACCCTTGCACAGGTTACATAAAAATATATAAAAACGATGAATTAATAATAAATAAAAATATAAAAACTGATTTAGAGAATATTTGGGGAATTTACCAAGGAGATATACTACCCTTTTGTAAAAATTTTATTCTTGAAAAAACAGGAGGGGTACCAAGTACTTCATTACAGCCATTTTTTTCTCAATTACGGTTAGATATTGGTGTTAGTGAACCAAATATAAAGTTAAATGTAAGAGAGGATTTAATATCTTCTATTGATGCTTTTCATGAAGATATATACTTTGTAGGAAGTGATTTTTTTAAGCAATTAGGACAGAATATTACAGGTGAAATTTTGGATGCACCTGGGCTAATTCTTCCTATAATAAAAGAGAAAGATGGGGCTCCTTATTTAAAATTTACTCTTTATGATGTTGAAAAAAATAATGAAGATTTAAAAGAGAATAAAAATCAAGAAAATCAAGAAAAAGAAGATACAGTTAAAGTTAAAAGTATTAAAATGGATGAAATGAAAATAGGTGGAGAGATAACTTTAATTGCTAACAATAGGATTGAATTAGTAAAATATAATCAAGAGATAAAGGAAAATTTAGAAAATAAATTTGTTGGAAGTACTAAGCCTGATAAAAATACTGAATATAAGAAAAATAGGAAAATAGATATTGCTGATATAGATATTTATGAAAATTCAGTTATTGGATATAAAGAGTATCTAGAAATAATAGAGCAATTAAAACAGGTAGAGGAGCTAATAGTAAAAACAATAGGTGTAAGTTATGGTAATAGAGAGATTCATTCTATAGAGTTTAAACCTAAATACAGAGGATATGTTTCAAGAAATAAATTAATAAACAATAGACCTGTATTTTTTATTAATTGTCGTCATCATGCAAATGAATTATCATCAACAAATACAGCGTTTATGCTAGTGAGAGAGATACTTAAAAATGAAAAATATAAGAATCTAACAGAAGAGTTAAACTTAGTAATAATACCTTTTGAAAATGCAGATGGAGCAGCTATTCATTATGAACTTCAAAAAGATAATCCAAACTGGATTCTTCACATTGCAAGGTTTAATTCACTTGGAAAAGAATTCGCAGCAGAATATCATAAGGATGACACTATTCACACAGAAGCAAAAGCTTTTACAAAGGTGTGGAGAGAATGGCTACCTGATGTAATAACAGACAATCATGGAGTACCAAGTCACGAGTGGTCACAACAATTTTCAGGATATACATCTCCAGTATTTAAAGGGTTTTGGTTGCCAAGATCTCTTATTTATGGATATTTTTGGTGGCTAAAAGATGAGATGTTTAAAGGAAATGAAAAATTATCTAAAAAAATGGAGAGTATAGTTGCAAAGTCAATTAATGCTCATGAAGAGATTAGGGTGTTAAATACAGATTGGAGAAATAGATTTGAAAAATATGCAAATTCATGGCTTCCAAATTTATTTCCAGCAGATTATTTTGAGAACTTAATTATGTATTGGATTCCATTCCAATTTGATTTTAATCATAAATATACTAATATAAAATATCCGTGGATTACATCTGTTTTATTCACAAGTGAAGTAGCAGATGAGACAGCTCAAGGTGATTATTTAAATCTTTGTGCAAGAACGCATTTTTACCATAATATAGCAACTATAGACATGCTTGCAACAACTAAATTATGCTATGATAACGAGGTAATAAATAGTGAAAATGGCATTAAAATAAGGGATATTAGAGTGAGACCTATCCTCTAAAAATTAGTTAATCTAAATATTCATTTAAAATAATTTATGAAAATAAATAAGAAAAACTATTGACAGTTTTAGATAAGTTTTGTATAATCTACACTAGCGAATGAATAAAATAATTCGTAAAAAATTTAATTTAATATGCGTTTTATATAAAAAAAGCATATTTATATAAACAAAAACTCCAAGGCGATTTTTTTTTTCGCCTTTTTTATTTGTAATTTAAAATGTATTATTATGGAGGAGAGGAATTATGAAAATTGGTTTTGATAATGAAAAATATCTAGCGGAGCAATCGAAGTATATACTAGAGAGGGTTAATAATTATGATAAACTTTATCTTGAATTTGGAGGTAAATTATTACAAGATCTTCATGCTAAGAGAGTTTTGCCTGGATTTGATGAGAATGTAAAAATAAAACTTCTTCATAAATTAAAAGAGAAGGTAGAAGTTATTATCTGTGTTTATGCAGGAGATATCGAAAGAAATAAAATCAGAGGAGACTTTGGTATAACTTACGATATGGATGTTTTAAGATTAATAGATGAATTAAGAGGATATGAATTAGAGGTTAATAGTGTAGTAATAACTAGATATGACAATCAACCTGCTACAAATGTTTTTATTAATAAATTAGAGCACAGAGGGATAAAAGTATATAAGCATAAATCAACAAAAGGGTACCCTACAGATGTAGATACTATAGTAAGTGATGAAGGTTACGGAGCTAACCCTTATGTAGAAACAACAAAGCCAATAGTTGTAGTTACAGCACCAGGACCTGGAAGTGGAAAATTAGGAACTTGTTTAAGCCAGTTATATCATGATTTCAGACAAGGTAGAGTCTCTGGATACTCAAAATTTGAAACTTTCCCAGTATGGAATGTACCTTTAAAGCACCCATTAAATATAGCTTATGAAGCAGCAACTGTAGATTTAAAAGATATAAATATGATCGATCCATTCCACTTAGAAGCTTATGGTGAGGTTGCAATAAACTACAATAGAGATATAGAAGCTTTCCCACTTTTAAGAAGAATAATAGAGAAAATTACAGGTAAAGAATCAACATATAAATCTCCAACTGATATGGGAGTAAATAGAGTAGGATACGGAATTACAGATGATGCTATTGTAAGAGAAGCATCAGAACAAGAGATAATCAGAAGATATTTCAAAACAAGATGTGAGTATAAAAAAGGTTATATTGATAAAGAGGCATTAAACATTTCAAAACGTATAATGGATGATGTAAATTTAAAAGAAACAGATAGAAAGGTTGTTGAAATAGCTCGTCAAACATTAGAAAGAGTTAAAGAAGAGAATTCTGAATGTGATGGAATTAATTCAACTTTAGCATTAGAGTTACCAAATGGTCATATTGTTACAGGAAAACATTCTGAAACTATGGATGCCCCTTCAGCAGCAATATTAAATGCTATTAAGTATTTAGCACATTTAGATGACGATTTACATATATTATCACCAATTGTTTTAAATCCAATTTTAAAACTAAAATCAGTAACATTGAAAAACAGAGTAACTTCACTTGATTGTGAAGATATATTAATAACGTTAAGTATTTGTGCAGCAACAAATCCAGCAGTTCAATTAGCTATGGATAAATTATCTTTACTTAAAGGTGGACAAGCTCATTCAACAACTATTTTAGGAAAGAATGATGAGCAGATATTTAGAAAATTAGGAATAGATGTAACATGTGATCCTGAGTTTCCTACTGAGAACTTATATTATAACGAATAAGAGGGTAGATTTAGAGTAAGACTTAGGGCAGACTTAGACAGTTTCACGAAAATAGTGCTACCACCCTTGCGTTGGTGTACTTCGTACAATGCACTTGGGATTATCGCAATTATTTTCTTAGAAAATGTCTAAGTCCCAAGATTTAGAGATTAGAGATATAATAAATTTATATAAAAATAGAAAAATCTTGTAGTTTAATTGCTACAAGATTTTTTGTTTTTTGATTAATTATTAAATAAAGTAGTTATTAAATAAATTAGTTTTGAAAATGGTTCGTTGCTTAATTTAATTTAATTGATTTTTAATAATTATAGATTTAGATAGAAGTAATATTTTTAGATTTTGCATCTTTACTTTTTTTGAGTGTTTCTATTTCAGAAAGACAATGGCAATATCCATTTGGATTTTTTATTAGATAGTCTTGGTGATACTCTTCTGCAATGTAGAAGTTTTCAAGAGGAAGAATTTCAGTAACTATTTTTTTTGAATAGTTTTTTTGAATTTCATCTTTGAAAGATTCGATAATACTCTTGTATGAGTTATTTTCTGTTAAGTAGTATATGCTTGTTCTATATTGTGATCCAATATCATTTCCTTGTCTATTAATAACTGTTGGGTCTATAAGTTCAAAAAAATGATGTAAAAGTTTAGTTAATGGAAGTATAGTTTCATCAAATGTGATTCTTACTGCTTCTGTTGAAAAGGTTTTACCTGTACAAACCATTTCATATGAGGGATTAGTGACTGAACTATTAGCATATCCTACTTCAGTATCAGTAACCCCATTTAAATTTTGGAAATAGTTTTCTACTCCCCAAAAACAACCACCGGCTAAAAAGATAACTCCCATATGCTTCCTCCTATAAAAATTGATTAATTAAAAAAAGTTTAATTAAAGGTTTAATTAAATGCTCAATTAATAAAAAATACAGTTAAAATTAATTAATTTTATATTTCTAAAGGTCTTAAAGATTTTCTTAATTTCAAGAAATTATTTAGTCTCTCTTCAGATGAATTGATGATTAATTCTTCTGGGAAATTAACTTCTTCAATTATTTTTTCTACTTCATTAAAGACACCAATTTGAAGAGAAAAATGAGAGTCAGAACCAAAAGAAATAAAACATCCCTCTTTTTTAGCAAGTTCTGCAAGTTTTAAACAATTAGGTGTAGATCCTTTTCTTGAACCTGGTGATAGTAAAGATGTATTATTAAGTTCAATAGCAACATTGCACTCTTTAGCGACTTTAACAACTTCTTCATAGTTAATAGGAAACTTTGGATTTCCTAAATGAACTGCAATATCAATTTTTTGAGATCTCATAAGATTGATAATAGCTCTAGTATTTCTCTCTGTATCAAGAGTTTCGCCGTACTGTGGAACATCATGAAAGCCACCAATGATAATATCCATTCTTTTAAATATTTGTTGGTTAATATCAATGTTAGCATTGTCGTCTAAAATATTAGTTTCAACACCTTTTAAAATACGAACTCCATCTACGTATTCAGGAATAACATCCATGTTAGCAAGTCCCCACCAGTGAGGGCTATCTTGTAGTGCTGGACCATGGTTTGTAATAGCTATAGTTGTCATGCCTTTATTTTTTGCTGATCTAATATTTTCTTCTAATGTGCTGTAAGCATGAGGATTTACATTTGTGTGAATGTGTAAGTCGATTTTATAATTCATAATTCCACCTTTTTAAATTTAATAATTTATATATTAAGACTATTTAGTTAAAGAGTAGAAAGATTTTAATAATTCTTTCAAGTCATAAATATCTTCTGTACCTGCTGTTTCTCTTATTGAGTGCATAGACAACATAGGAATTCCAAGGTCTATTGTAGCTATATCTAAATGCCCAATAGATAGAGGTCCTAAAGTGCTTCCACCTCTTTCATCAGAGTGATTAACAAACTCTTGAATTTTAATATTATTTTCTTTAGCTAAAGCTTTTATAATTGAACTTGAAAAAGCGTCTGTAGAATATGATTTATTAGCACTATGTTTTATTACTACTCCATTATTAAGTTTAGGTTTATTAGTAATGTCAGTTTTTCCAGTTTTAGCTGGGTGAATTGCATGTGCTCCATCAACTGAAATTGCAAATGAGTTATATATCGCTTGGTAAAAATCTTCTTTTGATTTACCAAGAGCTAGAGATAATCTTTCTAAGATATTTAGCATTAAATTACTATCTGCACCTTGACTTGATCTAGAACCACACTCTTCATTATCAAAACATCCTAGAACATTGATTCCATTTGTAGAAGGAGTTTCTAAAATAGCAAATAATCCAGCAAAAGTAGATGCTAAATTGTCGATTTTTGGACTATTGATAAATTCATTGTTATTACCAAAAACTATCCCTTTAGAAATATCATAAAGGAATAATTCAGAATCTAAGATATCATCTTTATGTATATTTGAATTATTTATAATTAAATCAAGAAGTAAATCATTTTGATTTATGTTAGAATTTATAAGAGATATTAAAGGTAACATGTCATTTTGTTTAGTTAATTTTATCCCTTCATTTACCTCTCTATTTTGGTGAATAGCAACATTAGGAATAACAAGAAGAGGTCTATCAACATCAAATAAAATTGTTTTTGGCTTTAGAATAGAGTCACCTTTAACAAGAACTCTACCTGCAATAGAAAGAGGTCTATCTAACCATGTATTAAGAATTGGTCCACCGTAAACTTCAGTATTAAATCTGATATATGAATTTTCAACAGTAGAAACAGGATTTGGTTTTACTTTAAACCCTGGAGTATCTGTATGGTTCATTGTAATTTTAAAGAATAAGTCATTTAAATTATTTGGAATAGATAGAGCTATTAAAGCAGAATCTCCTCTTTTTATATAGTAATTAGCGCCTAAAGATATGTCCCATTTCTCATTAAGTTTTAATTCTTGATATTTTTTTTCTTTCAATTGATCTTCTAGTAGTTTAACTGTGTGAAAAACTGATTTACTTTTATGAGTAAACTCTAAAAAATTTTCTACAAACTGCTTTTTCATAAAAACTCCTTTAATATTTTATAGTTCAGTGGTATTTTTTATAAAATTAAAAATTAATTTTAAAACGTAAGTTGATCGTAGATATTTTTAGTCAGATTTGTTACTGATAACCCTGCCAATCGAATATTGGTAAAGTCTTCTATCTCACTGAAAAGATTCTCAAACATATCATATAGAATAACCCTATCATTTGTATGTTTGTTTAGAGAAGTAGAGCGAGTAATTAGAGTAAAATCACTATACTTTAATTTAAGTATAAGTGTTTTAGCATAAAACTTTTCTTCTATTAACTTATCATATACCTTTTGGAAAACATCGTCAAGTTCTCTTCTAACATCTTCTTCTGTAGAAAGGGGGAATCTATAGGTATTTTCTGTACCAATAGAGTGGGCTTTTCTTTCATTTTCTACTTCACTGTCATCAATTCCTCTAGAGTAATAATATAGTAATAAAGCTCTTGAAGATGAATATTTTTTTTCTAATTGGAAGTAAGGTATATTGTGAATATCTTTTACTTTTTCAATTCCGTCTTTTAAAAGTTCAACTTCTAGTTTTTTTCCAACACCTGGTAATTCTCTTATAGATCTATTTTCCATATATTTTACAAAATCTTCACTATTATTAAAAATGTAAATCCCACCTGGTTTATTTATGTCGCTAGCTATTTTAGCACTTAATTTGTTATAACCTATACCTACTGAGCAAGATAAACCTGTTATCTCTTTTAACCTTTCTTTAAATTTATTTGCAAAATAAAGTTTTGAAGGATATTTTTCAATGATACCAGTTAAATCTAAATAACCTTCATCTAGAGAAATGAACTCAACTTTATCTGTAATTTTTTTTACTAATTCTTGTATCGTTTCAGAGACTTTGAAATAAAGTTCTTTATTTACAGGAACAACTTTTAAGTTAGGGCATAATTTTTTAGCTAAAAATACAGGCATAGCAGATCTAACACCAAATTTTCTCGCGCTATAACTAGCTGTACATATAACCCCTTCTCCTACAACAAAAGGAACATCTTTTAATTTTGGATTTTCTCTAATTTCAACAGAGGCAAAATATGAGTCCATATCATAGTGGACGATTGTACGCTTCATTTCAACACCTCCTTGTTTATAAGGGATAATATAATATATGCATTACATATATTATACCAGTTTTTAACATTTTTATGGATTAAAAAAATAAAATTTTTAAAAAATAAAAATGATTATACAAATTTTATAAGTAAATATTTTATAATTGAGAATAATAAATTTTGATTATATCATTTTTTTTATTGAGGAGGGTATTTTATGAAAAAAATCTATTTCATATTTACATTTATGCTGTTATTTTTATTTGTAGGGTGTACACCTACAGTTATACAAACAAGAACTCAAGTAGTTCAACCTTCTAAGGTTATTTCTGCTAGAGTGGAAAGAATAGTAGGGAGAGAAGTTTATCTTGAATTACAAAACAAGAGTAATAGTATTGTTGAGTTGAAGTTAACAGAGTCTACTTTAAATGATGGAAAAATTTTAGATGTTAATAAAATGTCAACTAATGATTATGCAAATAACAATAATTACAACTACAATAATGACTATAATTATAACTATTCTAAGCATGATAAAAAGCATAAGGATGATAAAAATCGTGATTATTATGTCCCAGCACCAATTATAGTTGAAGCTAGAACGCCTATAAATGAAGATATAAATGATATAATTCTTAATCCTAGAGAAATACTGACTATTAAAGTAGGAAGCAGAAATCTTAACTTACCAATGAAAATCATATTAAAATATGTTGTAAATAACAAAGTAGGTTTTGTTTCTGTCTATGTAGAAGGTATTTATATAGAAAATAATTAATTATTTTTTTGATTTTTAGATGGCCGTTTTAGTAAAAGGCCTTCAATTAACTATATAATTTTGACTATAGTCCCGTACTAATATACTACACTAATTTTATACTCTAATATCTTTGAGAGAATGTATTGTTTTATCTGAACAACTGTGCTAGAATAAAGTAGTGTTTAAAATTTATGTAAAATATTTATGGAGGCTACAATGAAAAAATTATTATTAACTCTTGTTGTTTTATCTACACTTTTATTAGGTGCTTGCGGGAAAAAAGCTGAAGAAGCTACACCAGCAACTACAACTACAGAAGTAACTGCACCAGCAACTACAGAAGCTGCACCGGCTGCAACTACAGAAGTAACTGCACCAGCAACTACAGAAGCTGCACCAGCTGCAACTACAGAAGCACCTGCAACTACAGAAACTGCACCAGCAGCGACTACAGAAGCACCAGCAACTACAACTGCAAAGTAATTAAAGATTATTAAATAAAAAAAGCTATGAACTTTAAAATAGAGGTTTATAGCTTTTTTCAATTGTATATAAAAAAAACGCACAAAATTTTTCGAATTTTGTGCGAAAATGAAAAAGATAAAAATTGTATAAGAATATTAAATTGCACTTGTACTATTTTGATAATCCTGTAATAACTAATTTCAAATTAGCATTAAGTGCTTTTAAAGTTTCTGGAAGAATTTGTTTTTCTTCAATTCTTTCAACAATTTCATTATTTACTTCCTTTAGAATTTTTTTTCCGGCACGAGTTACAAGTATTTTCTTAGCAGCTCTCCCGTTAACTTTATCGTCCTCTTTATCAATAAAATTATGTTTTTCTAAATTGTTTATAAATTGATTTATTCTTTGAGGAGATATATCATACTCTTTAGAGATTCTATACTGTGTAACAGTGTTTTGGCTAGAATACATTAGAATGCTGTATTCTAAATAATTTATTGGAGAATCTTTTAGAATATCGTTAATTTCTTTTTGAATTAGATTATTTAAAGTTATAAAATTCTTTAAAATACCCTCGCTTTTAACTTGATTAGCTAACATTTATCCCCCTTAACGTATTATAATGTTTTTGATATATAATATTTTTAGTGTTTCCTTAATATTATACACTTAAATCAATGAAAATTATATAATAAAATTTCTTTACTCAGGAATGAATAGCTATATATTAAAGAGGTCTTGTTTTAAATTTTTTTAATTAAAAAAATATTATTATTTTATGAGATACATTTAACAGGACAAGTCATTACACAAGCTCCACAGTCAACACATGCAGATTCATCAATTTCTCTTTTTTTATTTTCTTTTTCAGAAATACATCCAACTATACAGACCCTTTCACAAGCTCCACACCCAACACAGATATTTTTATCTATTTTTTTTGACATAATATTCCTCCCTATATTAAAGTGTTTGTTTGCAAGAAGTTACAGTAATTTCTAATACTCTTGTTAAGAAAGAAAATTTTTCTCTCATCATGTTAAAATACTCTCCCTCTTTAAGGAATTGAGCAGTTCCTTCTATAAGGAATCCAGTTCCCATATATCTATATCCCATTACTTCGTGGCTTCCTAAAGTAAGTTTGACTTTATTGTTTTCTGTAATATTTTTTTCAGTTTGGATCATCGCTGCAGCAGGAATAAGTATTTTATTACCCTCTACAATATTTAAATAGCTGTTCCATGAATTAGACACGTGTGCTCCATTAGATCCACAAGTTACTACTGACACTATTCCTTCGTGCTTGATAACCTCTAAAAATTTTTCGTTAAACATAATTCCTCCTTAAATAAACTTAAAATATTATTAATTATAAAAATACAAAAGTTATATTCCCTAAGCTTTAGACGTTTTGCGTTTAAAAAAAGTTCAAGGTAATAAAACTACACAATTAGAGATAGGTTATATCGTTAATTATATTTAAAAAATATATTGGCGACAATTATTATCTTTAATTATAATATCATGCTGTTTTTTCTTTGTCAATAAAAAGATTCATATTGAATCTAAAGAATTAAAATGTTATCATAATAAATAATAATGAATTAACGATAAAAGGAGTTGGCAATTATGAAAATGTCAATAGGTGTTGAATATGCTCTTCATTGTCTACTATATACTGTGAAGTTAAAAGGGAAAGATTATGTAGGAATTAAAGAGTTGGCTGAGTTTCAAGGAGTTTCAGAATCATATTTAGCTAAGGTATTTACAAAATTAGGAAAAGCTGGAATTACAAAGTCTGTTCCTGGAGTAAAAGGTGGATATGAACTTGCTCGTAATCCTGAAAATATATCTTTTTGGGATGTAGTAGAAGCTGTTGAAGGAAAGGAATCATTTTTTCAATGTGCTGAGATTAGGCAAAAAACTATCTTAGTAGATCAAGATAACCTTCCAGACACATATACAAAATGCCCATGTTTTATAAAAGTGGTAATGCAAGAGGGAGAAAATGAGATGAAAAAATATTTATCTCAGAAAAATCTGGCATGGTTGTATAATGAAGTATATGGAAGAATATTACCAAAAGGCTCAGAAAATGAAACTTTAGAATGGTTTAAAGAAAAAAGAGATATGAAGTAAAATTTCAAATAAAAAAGGAGATAAGTGTAAAAATCACTTATCTCCTTTTTTATTTGAAAAAAATTATTTTGAAATGTTTTGAATTTACTCCATTCCTTGAGTAAAAATTTCATTAAAATTTTCGTTTATAAATTTTATTGTTTCTAATATTTTTAAATTATTACGATTAAAACCTAACTTAATTTGCATAAATAGATTTGGCTCAATTTCTAAACGAATTAGCCTATCGTCTGGATATAAAAATCCTTTTGAGTCTAAAGAACCTTTGTTTCCAGATAATAATTCATTAATAACATGAGATTGAGCTGGATAATAAAAAAAATTTAATTCTAAACCAACATTTTCAAAATTTTCTTTAAAGTAAGCCATTGTTCCACTTTGCCTTTCTAGTAGTGCAGTATCTAATCCTTTTATCTTTTCTTTACTAATAGTTTTATTGTTAGATAAAAAATGATTTTCCCCAACCGTATAATACAATTTGTCTTTTCTTAAAATTATATAATCGAAACTTTCAGTATAACAGTTACCCCCTTCTACATTTAAATAAAAACCAATATCAATTTCATTTTTTTCGATTTTTGTTCTTACTTCATCACTACGCATATATAGTATTTTAAACTCAATATTAGGTTTATTTTTTATTAAAAAATAAAGAAATGAATGAAAAATAGTAAAATCTAAATAATATGCGATTCCTACAATAATAATCTTTTTCTTTTTTTTTATCTCTTCAAGAGTTTGTTTTAATTCGTAATACGATGAAAGTGTTTTTTTTACTTTTTCATAGATTTGTTCTCCATATTCTGTCAAAACATAAGAATTTCTCTTTTTTACAAATAATTTTATTTCATAATTACTCTCTAAATCGTTGATTAATTTTGAAATTGAAGTGATAGAAACATAATTTTCTTTTGCTGCCATTGTAATACTATTATTTTTTATAATGGAAACAAAATATTTCATTTGAGTTATAGTCATTGCTTTTCATCCCCAATTTATATTCATTGATAATGGAAAGTTTAACAAAAAAGTTTAGTTAAGTCTACTTTTTTATAATAAAATTATTTTACTATGTAGTGATATAATTAAAGACATGAAAAAAAATGTTAATTTTATTTAATGAAGAAAAATTTTTTTTGTTTTTAATATCGGGGGGATTTATGAAATTATTACACTACAAAAAGACAATAGGAATATTGCTTTTTATTTTAATGAGTTTTTTCTTATTTTCAGCATCAACTGCAACAGTAGAAACTCTTTCAACTTCAGAATTTTATGAAAATGGAGATAGGATTATTTATAATATAAGAATAGATAATTCAACATCAGATACAATAGAGAATTTTAAAGCAGAAAATCTTCTTTTCAATTCAGGAAATTTTTCCAGTGTTGAGATTAGTGAAGATACATCTAGCGAAGGAAGTGATTTTGGATTATTTAATAAATCGGGAAATTTTTCTGCAACGGGAATTAAAATTCCAGTTGATGGTTTTGTTCAGTATAAAGTTATTGCAACTTTAAAGACATCAGTAACAACAGATGTAAACATTGTGACCAATCTCTATAATGAAAAAAATATTTTAGTAGATAATTCATCTAAAATTATAAAACCTGTAGTCTATGATTATGAAATAATTAAAAAAGCATCAACATCAAGTTATAACAGTAATGGAAATATTGTTTATACTATTACTGTCACAAATAAACATTTAACAATGCCTTTAAGTAATATAACTATAACAGATATTATTTCAAAAATAAATGCAACATCTCTTTCTGGAACTTCACCAGCCTTTGATATGTCTAATGTCACTATAAGTGCATCTGCTACAAAGGGAAGTGATACAGGGATATTTTCAGCTAGTGGAGATTTAGAGGCTTCAAAGGTTAATATTAAACCTAATTCTAGTGTAAAATATACAATTACTGCTAAAGTAAATGATTATATTTTAGGTGATATTTCAAATAAATCATCAGTTAAGGATAAAGTGAACAATATAAAGAATAGTAATGTATTAACAATATCGCAGAGTGCCCCAGTAATGGCTATAAAAAAGACTCTTGTCTCGGATTTTTATTTGCCAGGAAATGATGTTCAGTATCTTATTTCAGTGAAAAATACTGGATTAGGAATAGCCTATAATAGGACTGTAGAAGATTTATTAGATGAGATAAAAATTAATCTTTCAAGTAATGAATTTTCAGATAATAGCTCAACAGATACTATGGGAAATCCATTTTCAAATATATCAATTTCAGCTTCTCTTGACAGTGGATCAAGAAAGAGTACTTCAGATTATTTAAAAAAAGGGGTAGTAGTAAATACTAAATTAGAAGATGAAAATGTAGTAATTTATCCTGGAGAGACAATTAATTATACTATTACTGCAAAAACTAAAAAATATGCAATATCAGATATTCCTAATTCTGCAAGATTAATAGATAGAAATAATGGAACATCAGTTAAATCTGCTGTAGTTACAACTAGAGCTAATAGAGTATTGAATACAAACTCACAAGCTATAACAAAAACAAAGACTACAGAGGTTTCTGAGTATACCCCTGGAGGTACAGTTGAGTACTTTATTGAGGTTGCAAATACAGATACTTTTGCATTTGCAAATAATATAAAGATAATAGACTATATATCGAAAATAAAAGCAAAAACATACTTAGAATCAACAGAACCAGCATTTAAAAATTGGGTTTTAACTGTTGAAAGTTACTCAGGAGAAGGGACGAAACCAGGAAATTTTTCTTACGGAATAAGTACTACAAATGATATTAATTTAACAGCTGATATAGCACCTAATGGAACAATAAAATATAAGTTAGTAGCTACAGTTAATAACAATATATCTGGTACAATTATTGATTCAACATCAATAGATCAAGATAATATTAAAGAAAGTGGATCTGGAATAAAAATGTCAGTTTCTAAGCTTAGTATTGAAAAAAATGTAAATACAGCAGAATATATATCAGGAAGTGAGTTAGTATATACAATAAATGTTTCTAATGATGGAAATGGAATTGCAACAAAAACTCCAATAAAAGATATCTTAAGTTCTATTGAAACAGAACTTGCAGATGGGACAATAGGACGTGCTTATACCGATTGGGAAATATCTGCTGTTGTAAAGGATTCAAGCGGAGTGGTAATTGTTAAGCCTACCATTACAGATACTGGAATTAGTGGAACTATAAAAAATGATTTAGATACAAAGCTTACTATTGCACCTTTTGAAAGTATTGAATATACAATAAAGGCTATAGTTAATCCATTAGCTAAAGGAAAAATTATAAATAAATCAAAAGTTAATAATAATTTAATTGCGGATAAAGGTGCTGTATCCAAAACCTCTAAAATTAATATTACTAAGATGAATGATGTTTATTTATATCCTATGCTAGACAAAAAGGAGATAACATATACGGTTAAATTATCCAACGATATTAATAATGGTATAGCATTAAATGTTCCCGTAAAGGATGATCTTAGTACTGTTAAAGCTGAACTATTAGAACCTGCAGGAAGGGAAGTTAATGCTTTTTCAAGCTGGAAAATATCTGCAACTACATCAGGGATTGGGACTACATCAGGAATTTTTGCTGATAACCAAGACTTAAATACAAGTGTAAATATTGCCCCAGGAGGTAAGGTTGAATATACAATTAAAGCAACTTTAAATTCTAATGATGGAAATATATTATATGGTAGTTTTTTAAATAAGGCTACCTCAGAGTCTTTGTCAGCTTACGCTATAACTGAGCCTCAATTACCTAATTTATCGATAAGTAAAATTACTAAAGAAAAATTATATTATCCTGATAGAGGTGTTGTTACTTATGAAATTTTAGTTAAAAACAGCGGAGAGGGTTATGCTAATGATGCTATAGTTAAAGATTCATTAAGTAGTGTTATAGCCCAAAATGGGAAAAAATTATCAGAGTGGAGGATATCAAGTGAAATAAGTGGAATAGGAACAACAAAAGGAACATATTTTGATAATGAGGATATAAATACAAAAGTAGATATTGCTCCAGGAGGTTATGTTAAATACATAATTACAGCAATGATTGAAAAAGGGGCTAATGGAAAAATAGTTAACACAGCAGAAGTTTTAGATGCTCAAAGTAGTAATCGCTACACAGCTTCAGCATCAATTTCAGAAAATAGAAGTCATACTCTATTTATAAAAAAATCTTCTAAAGAGTTAGAGTATATACCTGGAGAAGAGGTTGAATATTATATTGATGTTACAAATAATTCTCCAAATAATGCCAAGGATATTTTGGTTAAAGATGATATTTTAGGAATCAAAGGTGCTTTAGCAAATAATGGAGGAACAGATTCCAAAGATTTATTAAATCAAACTATTTTTCAGTCTTGGAAAATTTATAAAGATGATAAATTTTTAGGTGAAAATATAAATTTAAATGACAAAATTATAGAGTTACCTAAAGGGGGCACTATTAGATATAAAATAGTTGCCTTAGTAAAAGAAAATGCCGTGGAACATAAAATATTAAATGAAGCCAAATTATATGATAAAAATAATAGTTTAATAGGAAGTAGTCTAATTGAAAATAATATTGTAAATATAAACGGATATGTTGGTTATTCTGTAGATAAATTAAACTATAATCCAGGTGTAGATACAGTTACATATACAATAACAGTTGGAACTGGTCCTAACGGATATTTTAATAATGTAAATTTAAAAGAATTTATTGATGAAATAAAAGTAGATCTTATTGATGGAACTCAAGGTAACCCATTTTTTAATTCTAAAACAAATGGATTAGATTTTAGTGTGAGACAGGATTCATCATCTATTATAAATCAAGGTACTACGAAAATACCTGTATTTGATAATAAAAATATAACTGGAACTGTAGATGTAAAACCTGGAGATAAATTAGTTTATAAGGTAACTGGAAAAGTTAGGGAAGATGCAGCTGGAGTTATAAAATTTAACTCTTTAAGTACTTCTCCTTATAAACCAAATATTACTCTAACTACAAGAGTTAATAATAAATATTATTTTCCAGGAGAAAAAATTACATATGTTTTAGCTATAGAAAACAAGAGTAAAGGTAATGCTCATGGTTATCATATTTTAGATGAGTTAAAAAATGCGACAGTCTTGACTGTTGAAGGGAAAGAGGAGCCTGCTTTTACATCGTTTAAAATTAAAGAATTAAAAAAAGAGGGATATAAAGCCAACTTAGGAACTTATTTAGATAATGAAAACTTAGATACTCTTATAGATATTCCTGCTAATGGCGGAAAAATCATGTATGAAGTAGAAGCCTTAGTAAATGAAAAAGCTATTGGAAATATAACTAATCTATTAAAAGTAGAAAATGATGTAGTTTCTTCTAAAATTGGGGCAGGATTGGAGAAGCCATTTTTAAAGAAGAAAATAACAAAATTATATGACACAAATGGAGGAATGTTTCCTCTAGGAACGGGGAATTATATTCCTAATGGATATATAGAATACGATATAGTATTAAAAAATTTAGGTAAAGGTATTTTAGTAGATTATGAACTTAAAGATGATATAGCAGGGATAAAAACTGCTTATTGTGATGGAACAACAGGACCTGCATTTGATAGCTGGGTAATAAATATAAAAGAAAAGGATACTTTACCAAGCACAAATCCAGGTGAAATAGAAGATAGTAAAAGCATAAACACTACTGTGGATATTGGACCAAAAGGATATATAACATACACAGTAAAGGCTAAAATAAGTGAGAAAGCTGTTGGAGATATTACTAATGAAGTAGCCTTTGGAGGGTTAGTGGATAGTGTTAAAGTTCCATCTTTTTCACCATATGTAACTCATACAAAAATTGTAGAAAATGAAATGGGTTCTAGTATCACAAACTTTACACCTGGCAAGCCAGTAGTTTATAAAATAACCCTTAGAAATGGAGGGGGAGGTATCTCTTATGATACTAAGCTATCAGATATATTATCAACACTTTCTACTGAGGTTTCAGAAAATGGAGGCAACGGAACAGTTCCTAAAGAAAATCCATTTTCTTCTTGGGATATAGAGGTTAAAAAAACAAGTGAAGCTACAACAACTCTAGATGGTAATTATAGTGGAGGAAATGGTTTAAGTGGAGCCACTGGAGATATTAAACTTTCAAAAATATCCATAGCTCCTAGAGGAAGTATAACTTTCATTATAAAAGCTTATGTAAAAGATACTGTTTTAGGGGCATTTACTAATAAATCAACATATACTAGTAAGGATGGCAGAGTTGATCAAAAAACTGCTAGGCTAGAACCTAAAGTAGCTACAATAACGAAATCAAAAGTTATTTCAAAATTAAATGGGATAGATTTTACTGAAGGAATGACTTATAAACCAGGGGATAAATTACAATATTTAATAACTGTAAATAATACAGGAGAAGGTTTCGAAAATAATTTGGATATTATAGATAATCTAGATTTAGTTACATCTAATTTAAGTGATGGAACTATTGGACCTTCTTTAGAAAATATTAAAATTACAACGGATAAATCTGATGCTAGAACATATCTTAGAACAATTCCAGCTTCAGGTTCTAGAGATATTAATAGTTCTTCAGATATAGCCCCTGGAGGAAATATTACATTTAAAATAGATGGAAATATAAAAAAAAGTTCTCTAGGGTCTATTGGACCTAATACAGTTTCAGTTGGAGGAAGTAATGTTAGTTCCAGCGGTATTGATCCTAAGCCACCTAAAATTGTTGCTACTAAAGAACTTGTGTCTCCAGCTGAGAAAAAATATAAGCCTAATACCGATGTAAAGTATAAATTAACTATAAAAAATACAGGAGAGGGATATGGAGTAAATATTCCTATAAAAGATGAGATTTCAAAAATACAGACTGATTTTATTGGTGGTGAAAAAGGAGCGGTATTCACTTCTTGGACAATTAAGACAGACATTATAGAAGGAAATGGTATTACTACAATTCCTTCTATAGCAGAAAAAAATTCAGATATTAATATTACAAATGCTAACATAGCTCCTGGAGCAACTATTGTTTACGACATAACAGCAAAAGTTAATCCAAAAGCTATTGGTGAGATTGTTAATATCGCCTCTGTTAATAATATTGATGTAATATCACCAGAAATAACTTTAGAAAATGCTAAGATTACAATGGAAAAAACTTCAAAAAATATTAATTATATTCCTGGTGAAGAGGTCATATTTTATGTTGATATTGCTAATATGACAGACACAACAGCGTCAAATGTTATATTTGAAGATTTAGTTAAAGATATCACGACAAACTTATCAACTAATGTAGAAGGAAAAGCTTTACAAAATAATCTTACTTATACTTTTGATATAATAGGTGACTCAGCTAATACTTTTGTTGGAAATATTTCTAATAATAGTAATATATCTAATTTAAAATTAGATATAGCACCTCAAACTACAGTTAAATTTACTATAAGTGGAAAAGCAGTTGTTAATGCTACAGGTGATATTACAAATAATGCAAAGGTTATTTATAATGGCGACGTAATTAATAAATTTGCAACTGTTAAACCTATTTTAGCTACACCTTTAAATATTAAAGTGTCTAAAGTTTCTTCGGTTAATAATTATGTACCAGGGACTCCTATTCAATACACTCTAAAAATAAAAAATGAAGGAATAGGATATGCAAATGATGTAAAAATAGAAGATAATATGAAGAAAATTATAACAAATTCTATAAAAGGAGGAACTATTTCAGCATTTGATACATTTAGAATAATCTCTAGTGGAGCAGAGTCACCAAATACATTAATTAAAAACAGTAGTACAATTTTGGGGTATGATTCTATTGCAAATATAGCGCCTGGAGACACTGTAACGGTAGTTATTGAAGGGTTAGTAAGTTATTTGGCATCTGGAACAATAGAAAATATAGTTAATACTAATTACATGGGCACAGATATAGAAGATAAAGTTGAACTGAAGCCAGTGCCCAGTCAATTAGAAATAAAAAAATCAGTTGATAAGCTAGTTTATGTATCAGAGGATACTTTAACTTATCAAATTGAAATTGTTAATATAGGACAAGGACCTGCAATAAATGTTGTTGTTGAAGATGAGATATCAGAAAAAAAAGCAACCTTTATAGATGGAAAAATAGATAATATATTTGATCCTTCTACTATATCTATAAAAAGAAAAATAGGTTCTTTAAATGAAACAACTTTGGCCATTACAAATATAAGTGATGTTGTGAATATTCCTTCAAATTTCAAACCTGGGGAAAATAAAGTTACTTATACAGTTGCTGGAAAATTAAAACCTTTTGTTAATGATAAGATAAAAAACATTGTAAAAGTAAATAACATTTCATCTAATGAAGTTATTTCAGAACCGAAAATTGCTAAAATTAATATAGAAAAGAATGTTTCTAGTCCAAGTTATGAACCAAAAGGAAAAATAAATTATACTTTAACTATTGAAAACAGTGAGAATACACCAGCAACAGGGGTAATCATAACCGATAAAATTAAAGATATCATAGCTAAGTCTAGTAAAAATACTGATGTTCAACCTTTTAAATCTTGGAAAATTGTTTCTATTGTAGATGCTCCAAGTGGTAACTCTAAATTTACTAATATAAAACCTGCTATAGGGGTAGAGAGTAGCGATGAAAATATTGAGCTTAAAGGTAACATAGGTGCTAATACCACTCTTAATGTTAATATAGAAGCTATAGTTAATGAAGATATAACTGATGTAATAGAAAATACTGCTACAATCTCATATGGTGGAGAGTCAAATCAAGACAAGGTAAGTTCGATTTCTGAAAATGCTAATATTGTACTTGAGAAAAAGATTGTCTCTATAGATAATGCTCCATATTTAGATAATTCTACATACACTCCAAATGGTGTTGTAGTATATGAAATAAAAGTTTCTAATACAGGAAAAGGTTTTGCAAAAGATATTGTGATTAATGACAATATTACAAATCTGGTTGTTGAAACCCCAAAGAGCAAAAAAGAACAAGCTTATACATCGTGGACTTATACTACTTCTAGTAGTAATCCATTAAATACTATACAGCCTGCTCCTACTAATAGCACAAACCTTAATTCTAAAATGACATTAGCACCAAATTCAAATATTGTTTTTAGAATTGAAGGTACTGTTAATCCAAATGCTTTAGGAGTAATCAATAGAAATACAGCAACAATACTTCGAACAGATGAAAAAAATGGAGCTCCTAATGGTCTTACTGAAAAATCAGAAAATATTAATCCGGGGAATGCTACATTAAATATGAGTAAAGAGGTTGTAAAGGGAGTTGATTATATTTCTGGAGAGGAGATTGAATATAGAATTACAGTTGAAAATACATCTAAAGTATTTGCTGGGGGTATTAATATTGAAGATAGACTTAGTGATATTAAAGCTCAAGCTGTAGGAGGAGGGGAAATAGATGCTTTTGCTTCTTGGACTATAGATGCACAGTATACTAATCCTAATATAGTAATTGATGGCACAACGGGAACATCAGCAGATTTATATAATAAAGTGGATCTTCCTCCTAATAGTAAAATAATTTACATGATCAGAGGAAAAGTCAAACCTAATGTAGTTGGAGAGATAAAAAACACAGCAAAAATAACTTATGATGGCAAACTTACAGAGTTACTAGCTAAATCTACCTTAAAGAAAATACAATCTAATGATATTAATGTGACTAAAAAAGTTACTAATACTAAAGGAGAGTATACTCCTGGATCTAATATCAATTTTGAAATATTAATTGAAAATAAATCAAATAATGTTATGAATGATATTAGAATAAAGGATGAAATTAGTAAAATTTTATCTGAGTCAGTGGATGGAACTTTAAAACCAGCATTTTTAGATTGGAAAATATCAGCTACCGTTACAGGAGACAAGTTAAATAGTGATATAAAATCTATACCTAAAAGTGGAGATATTGATTCAATTATTGATCTTGGAAAACAGAGTTCTGTTCTTATAACAATTTCAGGGACTACATCAAGTACATCAGTGGGAGAAGTTATAAATACAGCATACTGGTCATATGATAGTATAATAAACGAAGAGATTAATGCAAAAACTGATCCTTCTATAGGGGAAGTGAAAATCAAAAAAACAGTTAATTCACCTACTTATAATGTTGGCGATAAGATGATTTATAAATTAGAAATAACTAATACTGGAGAAGGTTTTGCAAAAGAAATTGTTTTAGAAGATGATATTAAAGGTATTACAACAGATATTTCAAATAGTAATCTTCCGGGAAAAGCTTTTAAAAAGTGGATTGTAAAAAATCAAGTAATTCCACCTAATAGTTCTGTTAAAAATATAGACCTATCTAATGGATACTCTGCTAACTTGAATGTATATCCTGGAGAAACTATAAAAATAGAAATAGAAGCAGAACTTAATGATAATGTTTTAGGAAAGATAACTAATGTAGGAAAAATTATTTATAATTCTAAGACTGAATATTCTGAAGCTTATATAGAAGCTGAAAATATACCTTCTTCTGATATTAAAATTACTAAAACTGTTAATCAAACGGAATGTTCTCCAGAAGATATACTAACTTATAATATAAAAGTAAAAAACATGAGTAAAAACTGGGCTAATAATATTAATTTACAAGACAATTTAAATGGAATTGAAACTAGAGTTATTGGTGGATTTAATGCCAAAGGAAAAGCCTTCTTATTTGAAGCAGCTAATAATTTAAATGAAACTTTTGATCTTGCACCAAATACAGAAGTAGAATATAAATTAAAAGCAAAAGTTGCTTCTAATTTAACAGGAAAAATTGATAATACAGCAAAAATTTTATTTAATAATAACTTGATTGAAAGTAATAAAGTTTCAACATATCCGAAAATACCAGCAATTTATTTTGACAAAGAGGTAGTTGAAAAAGAGTATATACCTGGACAGCCTATTACTTATAAAATAACATTAAAGAATGATTCAACTAGCAATATTAGTGGTATAAATTTAACGGATTACGTTAGAGATATTACTGCTAAAAATTATATGAATAATGATGTTCCAGCTTTTAGTTCGTGGAAAACAACTTTTGCTTGTAAGAATCCGTTTACTACAATTTATTCATTACCAAATGATGATGAAAATATAGATACAATCATTGATCTTGGGGCTAAAGATGAGCTAGTATTTACTATAGTTGGGGTAACAAATATTGATGCTATAGGAAGGATTACTAATAAAGCAACTGCAACAATACCAAAACCTGATGGTGGTAGTATAACTGTGGTAAGACCCGAAAATATTGAGGCTAAACCTTATCAATTGAATATAAATATGGAGCAAGAAGAGACTGTATATAATCCTGGAGACTGGATTGAGTATACTATTAATGTGGACAACTTAAGTGAATCTCCAGCATTAAATATAGGGCTTGCACATATTATAAAAAATTCTATGTCTGATTATATTGGTGGAAATAAAGATAAAATTTTTACAGAATGGAATTTTGATATTATTAGAAAAAATGGATTATTGGAAAATATAAGGTTAAATCCAAATGAAGATATTAGTCAAAAGCTCTTCTTAGATGGAAAATCTAGTGTAAAAATTAGAGTTAAAGCTAAAGTAGCATCAGAGATGGTTGGTGATATTAAGCTTAACTCAAAATTAATAGATTATGCTGTTTCAAAGAGTAGTTTAAGCTCTAACTATGTTGAATTTAAACCTTCAAAACCTGATGTAGTAATAACTAAAACTTCACAAGTCATAACAAATTCTTTAGGGATAGAGGATACTATTATTTATACTATTACTTTAGAAAATAAAGGACTTGGAAATGGAACTAATTTAATTTTTAAAGATGAACTTTCTAAAATAATAGCTGAAAATGGAGATAAAGCTTTTGAATCATGGAAAGTCAAATATAAAGAAAAAGGGAAAAGTCTTAATTCCAATCTCTCTGTAAGAGATAATGAAGATATTAATAAGATTGTTCTCTTGGAAAATAATAAGAAAAACACAATTATTTATACGATTACTGCAACTTTAAATAAAACGGCATTTGGTAGTATTTCAAATACAGCAACTATAAAAGATGGCTTTGGGAATACTTTAAGTTCAACAGTAGAAAATCAAATTAAAGATTCTCGTGGACAACTTCTTGTATATAAAAAAGCTTTTAAAGACAGTGTAAAGCCAGGAGATGCAGTAGAATATGAAGTAATTGTTAAAAATCAGACAGAGGTTACATATGAAAATGTAATTTTAGTAGATAGAATTCCAGCAGGATTTAAATATCTTAAAAAGACGGCATATATTACATTCTTTGATAAAAATGGGAAGCCATACAAGAATTTTTCTACATCACCAGTTTTAATAGGAAAGAACCTTAACTTTAACCCAATTACAATCAAAGGAAAAGAGAATTTTAGTATAAGATATCTTTTAAAACCATCTACAGGAGTTACTGTTGGAAAATATGAAAATAAAGCTTACGCTACAAAAAATGAAAAAATTATTTCAAATACAGCAAGAGCCACAGTTGAGGTTACAGCAGATCCATTATTTGATACAGCATCTATCATAGGAAAAGTTTTTCATGATCTGAATGGTGACAATTATCAAAATAACCCAGAAGCTGAAAATATTTTAGTAAAAATAAATATGAATAAGGATGAATTCATACCTAAATCAGCTACTATAATTTTAAATAAATTAGAAAAGAAATTGGAAGATAAAGATATTATAAATACTAAAGGTGTATATATCGAAAAAATTAAAGGGATAGATAGCAGAATTAAAAATAAAGATAATAAGGTTATTATTAAGTATAAATCAAAATCTAATGATTTTACCTCTTTAAAACTTACAAGTTCTGAAGGAACAGCTATTGCTATTGACGATAATGGAGGATATATTTCAACACCTTCTTCTGATGTTAAAAGCGGAATGAATTCTCAAATAGTTTGTCTTAATCAAAATATATATGGAGAAGCTAATAATCCTGGAGTATATACTCACGAAATCATCATTGAAAATAAAGCCTTTTATGAAAATGGAATTCCTGGAGTGAGAGTATTTAATGCAGATGGAATACTGGTGGAAACAGATGCTTATGGTAGATATCATATTCCAGATCAATGGATACTTAATAGGAAAGGGCAAAATATTGTAATTAAAGTTGATGAAGGCTCTCTTCCTAAAGGAATGAAAGTTACATCAGAAAATCCTTATGTAAAAAGAGTATCAAGTAAAGTATTGAATCAATTTAATTTTAGTGTTCAAGAAAAAACAGTAAAGGAGAGTGATTAATTTGATTAGGAAAAATCAAATAATCTGTGCTTTATTTATTCGACTGGCAACACTTTCTTTTGCAAGTAATGATGAGACTCCTTCACATTTAATTCCATTAAAATCTAGAAGTTATTCAAAAGAAAGCAAATATTCTACTAGTTATCAAGACCCTAGTAGAATATACTTAGACAGTGGTTCGATTTGGGTAACAGAAAGTTTTGCTGAGGTAAATCCAGAGTTAAAGGTAACTAGCGCTGAGGAAGTTCTTGTTAAGAATGGGAAAATAGCTGAGGTAATAAATTTTAATATTAAAACAAATTATAGCTATTATATTAGTAAGTATGAACTTTCAATATATGATGGGAAAGGTGGAGTCCTTTCCCAACCATTGAAAGTAATAGAAGGAACTCCAGAGTCTGGTGATTTTTCTGTGGAATGGGATGGAGTAACAGATTTAAAAAGAAGTTATAGAAATGGAGATCAACTAATCTATAGACTAAAAGTATACGACAAAAATAATAATATTGACTCAACTAATAATGGGGTTATAAATGTTGTTTCTCGTAAGATTATTCCAGATTTTAATGATTTCCAGAAAAACTTTTATGCTGAAGAAAAAAACATGGGGGAAGCTAATTTATTAGTACAGAATATTCCTCTTAATTTTGGAATGGTAAAAGTTGCTGGAACAAACTTTAAAGATGTAGATAAGGTCGTTGTTAGAGGGGAGGAATATGACCTTGATGAGAATCAACTTCTTGTGCTTGAATATCTTCCCAGTGGTGAATATGATATTCCTGTAAAGTTAGTTTATAAAGATGATAGAGAAGAGGAGTACCTATTAAAAGCAACTGTTCCTGAAAAATATTCATTTACAACAGGAATTGCAGATTTTCTAATTGGAGAAAATCATGTAAGCGGTACTAGAGAGGCTCTTGGAGATTCAGAGGCATACAAGAATTCTTCTATTTATAATGAGGCAAGATTAGCCCTTTATAACAAAACAAAATTCAGTGATAAATTTAGAGTAACCGCTCAAATTAATACTCAACAAACAGAATATGATAAGCTTTTTGACAATTTAAACGATAGAGATAACAAAACAATATTTGATAGAGTAGAAGATTTTGACGAGATATATTATCCAACTTATGGAGATGAATCATACATCTACAGAGACGTTAATACTCAGAGTAAATTTTATGTAAAAGCTGAATATTCAAAATCTCAACTTTTATGGGGAAACTATAACACAGGTTTAACAGGAACAAAGTTTATGCAGTATAACAGAAGTTTCTATGGGGGAAAAGGGATTTATCGTACAGATGAAACTACAAAATTTGGAGATGATAGAGTAAGTGTAACAAGTTTTATATCAGATGTTGACTCACTTTATTCTCATGAAGAGTTTGTAGGAACTGGTGGAAGTCTTTATTTTCTTAAATATGGAGATGTAGTTATTGGAAGTGAAAAAGTTTCAGTTAAAGTTGTAGATAAAAATACAAATTTAACTAAAAGTTTAACTCCTTTACAAGAGGGAAGAGATTATGAGTTTGACCCTTATCAAGGAAGAGTTATTTTAAATAAGCCGTTAAATACAATGGCTCGTGAAAATAATTCAAGGGATATTATTCAAAATAATCCAGGGGGAGATGAGTATTCATATTTAGTTGTTGACTATGAATACCTACCAATAGGTGCTGATTATGATGAGAATTCTACTTATGGACTTAGGACTAATGCATGGCTAAACGACCATGTAGGAGTAGGTCTTACAAATATAAAAGATACTCAAAATGTTAAAGATTATGAAATGAAGGGTGGTACAGTAACATTAAAAGCAACAGAAGAATCATATGTAGTAGTAGAAGCAAGTGAAACAACAGGATCTAATGGTGGTGGAAATTATCTTTCATATGATGGCGGTATATCCTTTAATAAAATAAAGAATACGTCTGATGACCAAAAAGGTAATGCTTACAATGTTATAGGAAACTTGAACCTTTATGATATTAGTCCAACAATGTTCTCAGCTCAAGGGGATCAAGTTACAGGTTGGTATCAAGAAAAAGATAAAGAATATTCATACGCTTCAACAGATAATGATCATTATCTAGAAACATACGGGGGAGAAGTTAAGTTAAAACTTACAACAGATTTAAATTTAAAAACAAAATACAATAATCAATTAGAAAAAGATTATTCGGGAAATGAAATTACAAAATTAGAAGAATCTCAAGTTGAACTAGAATACGCACTAACTGATAGAATTGTGACAGGAGTAGCGTTAAAAGAGGTGGAAGAGCTAAGAGATGGGAAAGTTGGAAACGCAACTCTTGGTGGAGCTAAAGTGCAGTATGAAATAAATGATGACTCTAATGTATTTGTAGAAGGGCAAAGCGAGTTAAAAAAAGATGAGAACTATGACTCTAATTCAATGGTAACTATTGGAGGAGAGACAAAGTTAACAGAAAAATTAAGCGCAGATGCTAGAACAAGTGCTGGAAGCAGAGGTAGTTATCAAGAGTTAGGCTCAACATACAAGGTAACAGATGATCATGATTTATATTTAGGTTATGTACTTGACGAAGATGAAGATGATTTAAGCAAGATAACTGCAGGTCAAAAGTTGAGAATGAGTGATAAATTAGATGTTTATCAAGAAAACCAATTCGCTAAGGATAATAATGGAAAAGGAAGAATAGGATCTTATGGTGCCGAGTATGAATACAAAGAAGACTACAAGATAGGAGGAGCGCTTCAACATGGAACTGTTGAACTTCCAGATGGTCAAGGTAAAAACAAAAGAAATGGAGTATCTTTATTCTCTAAAATAGATGATAATCAGCTAATTACGAAAAATAAAGTTGAATATAGACAAGATGATGGAGATAAAGATATAAAACAATATTTAACAACTAATAATATCAAATATATTTTAAGTAATGAATATACAATATTATCTAAAATTAATTATTCTTTGACAACAACTGATTCTGAAAAAGATGCAACTTTTGCACAGTTATCCCTAGGATTAGCTTATCGTCCTATATATTACGATAGAGTAAACTTCTTATCACGTTACACTCTAATATTAGAAGATGATAATGGTGCTACAGGATATTACAATAACTCAAGTGAAAGTGCTAGAAACAGAGAATATGAAAATGTTGAAGCTCACGTATTTGAGTTTGAAACAGTATATACTCACACACCTAAATGGAGTTACTCTTTTAAACAAGCTTACAGATATGAAGATAAAGATTATTTTAGAGATAATAATGAAACTTATAACATAAAAAATAATATTTATTTAACAGGAGTAAGGGCAACTTACAAAGTAATGAAAGAATGGGAAGTATTTGCTGAATATCATTGGTTAGTAGATAAGCAGGAAAGTGATGTTTTAGAAGGAGCAATTGTAGGAGTTAGCAAACATATTAATGATAATCTTAAAATGGGTGCTGGCTATAATTTCTCTGGCTTTGCTGATGATTTGAAAAAAGACGACTATGATAGTCATGGGTGGTTCTTCTCAATGACAGGAATTTTATAGTAGCTACATGTTTATTGTTTTAAATTGAACTAAAGAAAAAATCCCTTTTATGAATATAGAAGGGATTTTTTTAATATCTTATATTATTTTTTCAAAGTATTTAAATACATACAAGCATTTATTCCGGCTATTGTCCCATCAGATACTGCAGTTGCAACTTGACGAACTTGCTTTTCACAAATATCACCAGCAGCATAAACACCTGGAATATTTGTTTCCATTTTATTTGTAACTTGAATAAAGCCATCTTTTAAGTTTAACCCACTATAAATTTCAGTGTTTGGAGTAGAACCTGCATATATGAAAATAGCTCCACCATCCATTTTAAGTTCTGAAATCTCTTTAGTCTTTTCATTTGTAATTTCTATAGATTCAATAAAGTCTTTTCCATTAATTTTTGTTAATCTAGAATTTAAGCATAAATTAATATTTTTTAAATTTTCTAATTTATTTTTAAATTCAGGAATTGCATTTATTTTATCTTCAAAATGAATTAAAGTTAATTGCTTTGCAAATTGAGAAAGATAAATTGCCTCTTTAAGAGCTCCATCAGCTCCTCCAACAACAACAATCTCTTTAGAGCTATAAAGTCTACCTTCAGTATAAGGAGTAGTACAAACACCCTTTCCTAATAACTCATCTTCACCTATAATTCCAAGCTTTCTAGGCGTTGTTCCATTTGATAAAATAATGGCTTTAGTTTCATATGTTCCATTACTTGTTTTTATTATTTTAATATCACCTTTTAATTCTGTAGAGAGAATCTCTTCATTAATTACAGGAATTTTATATTTTTCTAATTGAGTTTTTAATTTGTTGCTAAAAGTTTCTCCAGTTTCAGTGTTACATACACTTAAATAATGAGTTACAGAAGAAACATTTCCAACTGTACCACCTATTTTGCATTTTTCAAATATAATAGGATTTAAACCACGACTAGCTAGATAAATTCCTGCACTTGCTCCAGCAGGCCCTCCTCCAATTATTATAACATCACAGTTACTGATACTTTTTCCTTCCATTATTAACACGACCTTTTCATTTAAAGTATTTCAAAATATTTTATTGAACTTATGTTCAACCACATAATTATTATACAACTCAACTTTTAATTTGTAAATAATTTTTTTCTATAATAAAGAAGTATAAAGAAAAAAATACCCAATTTGATAATAATAGAAAACAAAAAAAATCTGAATTAAGCTATGGAAAATTCAGACTTTTAAGAGGAAAATTTATTCATATTTTGTTGAAAATATAGTTATATATATTTTTTTATAAAGTTTTCATTTACATTTAAAGTTACAATCAATCTATCGACGCCTTTTCCTATATTTTTTCTTTTAACAGTGATTCCTTTTAAATCTTCAGTACTATCAACATGAGTTCCACCGCAAGGAATACGAAAATTAAGGCATTTCCAATAAAAAGCTTCTTTTTCCATTTTGTGAAGAATTTTCTGGATTGGGATATTTTTAGAAAATATCTTTTCTGATTCTTGAGCTATGTAATTTAACTCTTCTGGAGTTATTTTGTTTTCTGTACGAATGTCAACATGACCATATTCATCTGTTATTTTACATCCTACAATAGACTTTAATATGTTTTTTCTTAAATTATCAAAAACCATAAGTGCAATATGAAGTCCTGAATGATGTAGTGTTGCTTTAGCTCTTCTATCAATATCTATTTTTATATTTACTTTATCTCCAATTTTAAATAAGTTTAACTCTTCAGTATCTATATAATGAACAATTTTACATTCAATATTAATTGGAGGAAAATCTTTTAGGGTAAGAGCTCTTCCCTCTATTTTTTTAGTATCTATAAATTCAACAGATGTATTACTAGATAGGTTTGTAATAGTTCCAATATCTCCAACCTGCCCTCCACCTTCTGGATATGCAACAGTTTGGTCTAAGATAATTCCATTCTCATTTATTTCTAAAATATTTGCAAAACAGTTAGTAAGAAAGTTGTTATCATAATAAAGTTTTTTTGTACCCATATTTAATCAAATCCTTTTTTCATAAAATATTCTGATTAGAATTATCAGAATTCTAATAATTTTTGTAGAAGTTAAAGATTTGTAAAAATTAAGAAATAAATACTATTTTTAATGATAACTAATCAAATGATTACCTCCTGAAATATAATTTTTAATGCAAGCTAAAATTATATACTAACATATAAAAGAAATAATACCTACAAACAGTTGTAAAAAAACTTAGATATAGTTGCAATTTTATAAAGTGTTATAGCAATAGTATGATATATTTTTACAAAATTTAATATCTGTGTTAAGTTTAATATAATATCTATATAAAGTTCTTGTAAAAATAAGTATGAACTTAGGGAGGAAAAAATGTATAAACCTAATTATTTAATGATGACTGCTGGTCCAACAATGGTAAGAGAGAATGTGATGAAAGCTCGTTCGGAATTTTCTGGAAACGCTGATTTAGATTTAGAGTTTTTTGATTTTTATGAAAAATTATGTGAAAAAATAGGTGTAATTTACGGAGTTAAAAATGAGACCGTAATAATTATGAACGGAGAAGGAATGTTAGGACTTGATGCAGCTTGTGCTTCTCTTACTGAACCTGGAGATAAAGTTTTAGTTATATCTAATGGAATATTTGGAAAGGGATTTAAAGATTTAGTTGAGCTTTATGATGGAGTAGTTACTTTATACGAAGAGGATCCAATAAAAGAATTAGATTTAAAAAAATTAGAAGAGTTTCTAAAAAATAATTATGATTTTAAATATGCTACAGTTGTGCATTGTGATACACCATCAGGAATGCTAAATAATATAGAAGAGATATGTAAGTTGCTTAAAAATAAAGGGATTTTAACCGTTGTAGATACAGTAGCAGCAGTAGGAGGGACACCTTTAGAAGTTAATAAATGGGGAATTGATATTGCCCTAGGAGCATCTCAAAAAGTTTTTTCAGCACCATCAGGACTTACAGTATTAACAATAAGTAATGAAGCTTGGGAAAGTTTAAAGAATAGAAAAACAAATATAAAATCATATTATTCAAATATTCTTCTGTGGGAAAATTGTGTGAAAAATAGATATTTTCCATATACAATGCCTTCAAGCGACTTAAAAGGATTGGATATAGCGGTGGATAATATGTTAGAAGAAGGGATTGAAGAGATTCAAAAAAGACATAGTGAAATAGCAGAGTATACAAGATGTGAATTAAAAAAAATGGGATTAAAATTGTATTTAGAGAATTCGTATTCCCCAACAGCTACAGCTTTCTATGTTCCAGAAGGATTTACAGATGATGAAATAATAGAAAAATTAAAACAAGAATATCAAGTTTTATTAGCAGGGTCTTATTGTGACCTTAAAGGAAAATTGCTAAGAATAGGGCATATGGGAGAGAATTGTACTATAGAAAATGTAGACTATACATTAAAGGCATTAAACAAAGTAATAGCAGAAAGATAATATAATAAAATTCCCTTTATAGTTAATAGTTTTTATTAATTAGTCTATCTACTATAGAGGGAATTATTATTTATAATATAATTTTAGTCTAAATAATCTGTATAGCCTTTTTCATTACCACCAAATAAAGTGTTTGGATCTAAAGGATTAAGTGGTAAATTATTTTCTAATTTAGATGGTAAATTAGGGTTAGAGATAAATGCTCTCCCAAATGCAACTAAATCTATATAATTTTTTTCTAAAAAAGCTTCTGCTCTCTCTTTTGTGTAATTACCCGCAACAATTATTTTGTTTGTAAATATTTTTCTAAGTTCAATCCTAAATGATTCAGGAACCATAGGAGCTTCTTCCCAATCGGCTTCACTAAGATGGATGTATTCAATATTTAGTTCCTGACAATATTTTGCTATGTCTAAAATAGCCTCTAAAATATAAGGGCAATTCATACCTCTATAAGTAATAAAAGGAGCAAGCTTAATCCCAACTCTATGAGGACCAATCTCATCTGAAATTGACTTTAATATTTCTTTAGCAAATCTAGTTCTATTTTCTAAAGAACCTCCGTAGTTATCAGTTCTAAAATTAGATGTTGTTCTAAGAAATTGGTCAACTAAATAGCCATTACCACCATGAATCTCTATTCCATCAAAACCTGCTTCAATAGCATTTTTAGCAGCTTTTACATAATCATCTATAATATTTTTTATTTCATGATTTTCTAAAGCTCTAGGAATTGGACAATCAACCATTTTACCAGCAGTCTCCCCTTCTTCCCACATCCATATTTTAGCTTCAAATTTTACTGCTGAAGGTGCTACAGGTGCTTCACCATTATGAAAATAAGGGTGTGACATTCTACCTACATGCCAAAGTTGAGCGAATGTAATACTACCATTGTCATGAATAGATTTTGTTACATTTTTCCAACCTTCAATCTGCTCTTTGGAATAAATTCCAGGTGTAAAAGAGTAACCTTTTCCTTGTGGTGATATTTGAGTAGCTTCGGATATAATCATTCCAGCACTTGATCTTTGTCCGTAATAAATAGCCATCATTTCATTAGGCGTATCATTAGGTTGAGTAGATCTAGCTCTAGTCATAGGAGCCATAACAATTCTATTTTTTAATTTTTTTCCTGATAAAAAATTTGATTCAAATAATGTTTTCATATATAAATACCTCCTTAAAAGCTAATAAAACTATTATATTCCTCAAAAAGAAAATAGACAAGTATGCACTTTAAAGTAATATACTATATAAAATGAAAGTGTAAATATATATATAAAGAAAAAACCTCCAAGTAATCACTTTTTATTAGTGTCTTGAAGGTTTTAAAAATTTATTTTTTATAGTTTTTTTCTAAAGTTTCTAAAACTTTAGAAGTTAAATCTACTCCACCAGAAATAATAGAAGAAGCTTCTACTACAGCATCATATTTTCCAGCTTTTGAAACGCTGTCAGCAGCATTTTTAATATCTTTTTTGATTTCGCTAGATTTAGCAATATCTTCATTTTGATATTTTTCTTGCTCAAATAATAATTTCTTTTGGAAAACTTCTATATCTTTTTGCAAGTCAGCTTTTTCTTTTGCAGTGGCTTGAGGACCTTTTTTTACAATAGCTTCTTGCCTATTTTTTAAAGTTGTATTTTCACCTTCTAATTTTTTTTCAATTTCAATCTTAGTTTTTTCTAAAACGTCTTTGTATACTTTTGTTTTTGAATAATTTTGAAAAATTTCACGTGAATCAACATACCCAATTGCGGCTAAAGCTGATAACGACATTGATACCATTAAAGATAAAATTAGTAATTTTTTCATTAAAATCCCTCCAGTAAAAAATTATATTGTTAACTATTAGACTATGTTTTTTTTGAAAAAGTTTTAATAAATATCAACACAGCTGAAGAAGTTTTAATTTTTATAATTTTCAATGATTTCTTTATGACGATAACAGTCTATGGTGTGGTCGTTTACTAGTCCAACCGCTTCCATAAATGCATAACAAATAGTTGTCCCTACAAATTTAAATCCTCTTTTTTTTAAATCTTTACTCATCATATTTGAAATCTCACTAGAAGTAGGAAGTTCAGAAGCATCTTTCCAATGATTAACTATAGGTTTATTATCTACAAACTTCCAAATATAGTTAGAGAATGATCCAAATTCTTTTTGGACTTCTAAAAATTTTTCAGCATTTATAACAAGAGCATTAATTTTTAATTTATTCCGAATAATACCTTCCTGAGTTAGTAAGAAAGCTTTATATTCTTCAGTATAATTTTTTATTTTTTTGGCATTAAAATCCGAGAAAAACTTTCTCATATTTTCTCTTTTTTTTAATATTGTAATCCAACTTAATCCAGCTTGCATACCCTCTAGGATTAAAAATTCAAAAAGCTTGTCATCATCATAAACGGGAACCCCCCATTCTTTATCATGATATTCAATATTAGGCTCAGTTTTAGACCAATGGCATCGCTGTTTTTTCATAATCATAAAGCATCCCCCTGATAAGAATAATTTAAAATCTTTAATTTATTATACCATGTAAAAAATATTAACATATATATTTTACAATTCTTTTATAGTATTAAGATGTAATACATGGTACAGTGGAAGTAATATTTATAATGAAATAGGGAGGACACAATGGGATATGAACAATTAGTAGAATCAATTCCTGATAAAATATAGAGATACAAGTAATAAAAGAGGATAATTTTTCAAAAAGAGTAGAAAAAATATGAAAGGAGATGTGGCTGTCCATATCTTCTTTCATATTTTTTTATTAATTGATTTATATTTTTAGTTTTTCAGAACCTTTAATTTGAACACTTGGCTTTAAAAAGAATTTTTCTGGTTTACAGTTAGGATTTTCTATTACTTTCAAAAGTAAATTAATAGAAGTAATAGCCATTAGTTTCACATCTCTAGATATAGAAGAAATATTTAAATTTAAAATATCAAAATAATCAGGATTGTCAAAACCGAATAAAGAGTATCTGTCTTCTAATTTGAAGTCTTTAAGAGCTTTTATTGATCCTAAAGTCATTAAGTTATTACAGGTAAAAATAGCAGTTACTTCGGGATTAAAATTAAAAATTTTAATTGAATTGTCATAGCCAGAATCGTATAAGAAATTACCTTCATAAATATTTTTTTCGAAGAAAGGTAATTTATTATCTAAAAAAGCTTGTTTAAAACCTTCTAGTCTGTTTTTAGCAACCATTGAAGATAAAGGTCCTGTAATTATGGCAGCCTGTTTATGTCCACTTTCAACTAAGGATTGTCCAGCTAAATATCCGCCTTTATAATCGTCAAGAAATACTCCATAATTAAAATTACAGTCTAAAAGTCTATCGAATATGACAAAAGGAATATTAAAGTTTTGGAATAATTCTAGATTTTCAGATGATTTATTTGAAGAAGTAGGAGAAATAATTGCTCCTATAAAATTTAGACTTTTTACTGTATTCAAAATAGCTTTTTCTTCTATTGGATCATCATTTGTGTCAAAAATAATAATATGGTATTTGGATTTTAAAGTTAGAAAAATATTTTTTATTATTTCTGAATAAAATGGGTTGTTAATATCAGGTACAATAACTGCAATAAAATTATTTTTTTGAGAGGATAAAGATTGAGCAAGAAAGTTTGGGACATAATTTTTTTCCTCTATAATTTTCAATACTTTTTCTCTAGTTTTATCATTAACATTAGGATTATTGTTTATTACTCTTGATATTGTAGCAGTAGAAACTCCTGCAATATTTGCTAATTCTTTTATTTTCATTGAGACTCCTTTTATAATTAAAAAAAGATTATACTAAATAGTAATACGTATACTCAAAAAAGTCAATAAAATTGTAATCGATTACAATTATTTGAAATTTTTTTGTTTTGTTTTAGAAAATATTGTTGACAATTAGAAAACTATAGCATATATTAGTACTAACATTACATAAAAAGAATAGTTTTTTAAAATTGTAACCGATTACAAAAAAATGGAGGGATTATGATATTAGAGGCAGAAAGAAAAAAAATTATTGCAATATGCTTGGAGATGATAGAAAAAAAATTAACAAACGGGACTTCAGGTAATGTTTCGATATATTCAAGAGAGGAAAAATTGGTAGCAATTACTCCAACAGGAGTTGCTTATAAAACTATGAGACCAGAAGATGTCTCAATAGTAGATTTAAAAGGGAATTTAATTGAGGGGAAAAAGCCAACTTCGGAATTAGAAATGCATTTATTAAATTATAGAAATAGAGAAGATGTAAGTGCAGTGATACATGCACATACAGTACATGCAACATCTGTAGCATGTTTAAGAAAAGAGTTGCCAGCAGTTGATTATATGGTAGCAGTATGTGGAGCAAAGAGTGTTCCTTGTGCAAAATATGCTACATATGGAACTCAAGAACTTGCTATTAATGCATATGAATCAATGAAAGGAAAAAAAGCTACTCTTCTAGCTAACCATGGGATAAATACAGCAGCAGACACTATAGAGAATGCTTTTCATATCTTAGAACAGATTGAATATGTTGCTCAATTATATATATTGTCTTCTCAGCTTGGGACCCCAGTAATATTAGAAGATTCAGAAATGGAGAATATGTTAGAAAGATTTAAGTCATATGGTCAAGCTGGAAAATAACATATTTAGAGAGGTGATTTATGAAAAAAGGTGTTCTATCATGTGATTTAGGAGCTTCAAGTGGAAGAATAATATTTGTATCAATAAAGAACCATGAATTATTAGTTGAAGAAATTTATAGATATAAGAATGAGCCAATGCAAATAGAAAAAGGGTTGTTTTGGAATTTTGAAGAGATATTTTCTGAGATAAAAACTGGAGTAAAGAAAACTATTGAAAAAGGTTATGAAATATTAAGTTTAGGAATTGATACTTGGGGTGTTGACTATGGATGGATAGATAAGGAAGGAAATTTAGTACAAAATCCTTATTGCTATAGAGATAATAGAGTAGATTCAATCATAGATGAAGTTCATAAAATAGTTGGAGAAAAAGAGTTATACAAAAAAACGGGGAATAGTTTTTATAAATTTAATACTGTTTATCAGTTGTACGCAGACTTGGAAAAAGACGAGAAGATAAAAAAAAATGGGGATAAAGTTTTATTTACTCCTAATTTAGTGGGATATTATTTAACAGGTAAGATGGTAAATGAATATTCTATAGCATCAACTTCTGGTTTAATAAATCAAAGTGAAAGAAATTTTAGTAAAGAATTATTAGAAAAATTAAAAATACCTAAAGATATTTTCCCAAAATTAGTTGAAGCAGGAACAATATTAGGAAATATAAAAAATGATTTGGCTGAAGAGTTTAATTGCAAACCTTTTCCTGTAATAAATGTTAATTGTCATGATTCGGCATCTGCAGTAAATTATTCCAATAATTTTCAATCAGGAAAGCTGTTTTTAATAAATGGAACATGGAGTTTAATAGGATGCTTAAATGATATGCCAATAAATAGTGATGAAGCTTATAAATATAAAATTTCTAATGAAGGTCAAGGAAATTTAAAAAATAGAGTTATAAGGCTAATTCCAGGAACATGGATACTTCAAAGATTAAAACTTGATTTTGAAAAAATGGGCAAAAATTATAGCTATGGAGAGTTTGGTAATTTAGCTAAAAGCAGTAATGAAAATTTATTCATAGATTTGGAAAAGGAGGAATTAATATTTCCTGACTCTATGTTAGAAACAGTAAAAAAATTTTTGCCAATAAAAGAATATAAAGATGCTGATATTATTAAAATAGCATATAACAGTATATTGAAAAAATATGGGGATTGTATAAAAATATTGGAAAAAATTACTGGCAATAAAATAGAAAAAATATATGCAATTGGTGGAGGAATCCAAGACGATTATTTGATTAGTTCAATAAGAAAAGAAGTTAATATTGAACTGGAGTTAGGAGTTATAGAAGCTTCTACAATAGGAAATGCAAGAACACAATTATTTACATTAGGATTAGTAAAAGATGATTCAGAATGGAATGAGTTGATTCTTAATTATTTAGTGAAAGAAAACGGGGTGAAAAAATGAGAAAAATTTTAGAAATGAAAAATATCTGTAAATCATTCCCCGGAGTAAAGGCTTTAGATGGGGCAAATCTTGAATTAAATGAAGGAGAGACTGTTGTTTTAATGGGTGAAAATGGTGCTGGAAAGTCTACTCTAATGAAAATTCTAACTGGAGTATATGAGAAAGATTCAGGTGAAATTTTATATTTTGGAGCTCCTTTTGTTGCTAAAAATCCAAAAGATGCTCAGGAAAAAGGGATTAGTATCATTTATCAAGAGTTTAATTTAATTCCTGATCTTGATGTAGTTGAAAATGTATTTTTATCAAAAGAGATAAAAAATAAATTTGGAATTGTAAATAGAAAATTAATGGAAGATGAAACAAAAAAAATATTAGAAAAACTTAATTTAAAAATAAGTATTGATAAAAAAGTTTCTGAATTAACAGTTGGGGAGCAGCAAATGGTTGAGATAGCAAAGGCATTAAACTGCGAAACAAAAGTTTTAGTTATGGATGAACCGACTGCTGCACTTACAGAATCTGAGACAGAGGAACTATTCAGAGTTATTAATGACTTAAAAAAAGAGAAAGTTGGAATAGTATATATTTCCCATAGAATGGAAGAGTTAAAAAAAGTTGCAAATTCAGTGTTAATAATGAGAGATGGAAAATATGTTGATTCAAAAAGGTTTGAAGATACAACGATTGATGAAATTATAAAGTTAATGGTTGGAAGAGAGTTAAAAGATCAATTTCCAATAAGAGAAAAAAATATAGGGAAAGAAATGCTAGGAATAAAAATTAATAATTCTAGAGGAGGCTTATCGGAATTCAATGTTAGAAAAGGTGAAGTAGTTGCTTTATCAGGACTAATGGGTGCAGGAAGAACAGAACTAGCTAAATCAATATTTGGTGCTGATAAGACATTTAATTTAGACATTGTTCTTGAAGGAGAAAAGTTAAAAATATCAAGTCCAATTGATGCAATAAATAATAAAATTGCATATTTGACGGAAGATAGAAAAAAAGATGGATTACTTCTTAACTTGTCTGTAGAAGATAATATTATGGTTTCGAATTTAGGATTAATAAAAAATAGTATTGGAAAATTAGATTTTGTAAAATCAAAAGATCTATGTGAAAATTATGTAAAATCCATGAGTATAAAAACTCCTTCACTGCAGCAAGAGATAAAAAATTTATCTGGAGGAAATCAACAAAAAGCTATACTTGCAAGATGGTTAATACAAGATAAAAAAGTACTCATAATAGATGAGCCAACAAGAGGAATAGATGTAGGAGCAAAAAGAGAAGTATATCAACTTATAAATAATCTAGCGTCTATTGGTGCAGGAATAATAATGATATCTTCTGAACTTCCAGAAGTCTTAGGAATGAGTGATCGTGTAATTGTTATGCACGAGAAAAAAATAACTGGAATACTAGAAAACAAAAATTTAACACAAGAGGATATTATGGCATACGCTACAGGTAAAGAACAAATAATATAAAAGCGGAGGGTTTATGGAAACTACAAATAAAAATAATTCAAATATATTTGTAAAACTATTTAAAAATAAGCAGACAGCTACGATTATAAGCATGATAATCTTGATTATTTTTTTCTCTTTAACATCAAAATATTTTTTAACGACAGGGAATTTTTTAACGATAGCATTACAAACGTCAGTAATAGGGATAATAGCTTTAGGAATGACTTATACAATTATAACAGGTGGAATAGACCTTTCTGTAGGATCGATTGTAGCATTTTCAGGAATTGCAGCAGGTTATGTACTTAAAACAGGAGCACCAATGTTTGTAGGGATTTTAGCGGGGTTATTAGCTGGAACAGTTGCAGGATTAATAAATGGATTTTTAGTAACAAATGGGAAATTACCACCATTTATAGCAACGTTAGGAATAATGATGTCTTTAAGAGGTTTAACATTAGCTATCACAGGTGGGATGCCAATTTCAGGATTTAAGGATAATTTTGCAGATTTTTCAGGTGGAAAATTTTTAGGAGTTCCACACCCTGTTATCTATTTCATAATTTTAGGTGCTATTACAGCTTATATTTTAAAAAATACAGTTATAGGAAAACATATTTATGCAATAGGGTCTAATGAGTCAGCTTCGGAACTTTCAGGGGTTAACGTTAATAAGGTAAAATTATATGTTTATGGATTGACGGGATTCTTAAGTGCATTTGCAGGAGTAGTACTAGCTTCAAGACTTATTTCGGCTCAACCAACGGAGGGAGCAGGATATGAGTTAGATGTAATAGCAGCGGTTGTTATTGGTGGGGCAAGTTTATCAGGTGGAGTAGGAAGTATTGTTGGGACTATTATAGGTGCTTTTATAATGAGTATATTGAGAAATGGTTTAAATATGCTTAACGTATCAGGATTTTGGCAACAAGTAGCAGTTGGTATTGTAGTTTTAGTAGCGGTTTATATTGATAAAAAGAAGGCGACTAAATAAAGTTAATATAAATATAAAATAGGGGTGGTGCTATGGCAAGATTTATTTTTAATGAAACAAGTTACCAAGGAAGAGGAAGTAGAAGTGAAATAGCGGTTGAAATTAAAAAAAGAGGTTTTAAAAAAGTTTTACTAGTGACAGATCAGGTATTAAATAAAGTTAAAGTAGCAGAAAAAGTGGAAGTAGTTCTAAAAAATGCAGGGATAGAATATGAAATTTTCGATAATATAAAAGCTAATCCAACAATAAAAAATTGTGAAGAGTGCCTTGAAAAATTAAATAGTTCAAAAGCGGATATAATTGTAGCTGTTGGTGGAGGAAGTGTTATTGATACTGCAAAATGTGTATCTATTGTAAAAAATAATCCAGAGTTTTCTGATATAAGAAAATTAGAAGGTGTAGCAGATACAAAGAATAAAGCTTTTCCTTTGATTGCTTGTGCAACAACTTGTGGAACAGCAGCAGAAGTAACAATAAATTATGTTATTACAGATGAAGAGAATGGAAGAAAACTAGTGTGCATAGACCCGAATGATATACCTATAGTAGCAGTAATTGATAGTGAATTGATGGAGAGTATGCCTGGAAGTTTGATAGCTTCAACTGGTATGGATGCATTAACTCATGCAATAGAGGGACTCTTAACAAAAGGAGCTAATGACTTAAGTGACATGTTCCACTTATATGCTATTGAGTTAATAGGAAAAAATTTAAAAAATGCTGTTAATGGAGATAAAGAAGCACTTGAAAAAATGGCACTAGCACAATATGTTGCTGGAATGGGATTTTCAAATGTAGGATTAGGATTGGTTCATGGAATGGCTCATCCACTGGGGGGGATTTTTGATATAGCTCATGGAGTAGCTAATGCGTTACTTTTACCTTATGTACTTGAGTATAATGAACCGATATGTGGAGAAAAATATAAGATTATTGCTAAACTAATGGGTGGAAAAGCAGATGCTAAAGAGGCTGTTCAATTAATAAAAAAACTTTCTTCAGATGTCCATATACCACAAAAACTAAGAGATATAAACATAAAAGAAAGTGATCTAGAAAGACTTAGTATAGATGCATTTAATGATGTGTGTACTGGTGGAAACCCTAGAGAAACATCACAAAAAGAAATTCTAGAAATTTATAAAAAAGCATTTTAACTTATAAAATAATATGGAGGATTAGAATGAGAAAGAAATTTTTAAGTAGCTTAATTTTATTAGGATTATTAATGGTTGGATGTGGGAAAGAAGCAGAAAAAAAAGAAGATGGAGTAGAAAAAAAATTAAGTATTGCTGTAATATCAAAAGGGTATCAACATGAATTTTGGAGAGCTGTTGAATTAGGAGCTAAACAGGCAGGGAAAGACTTAAATGTAGATGTAAGTTTTATTGGACCAGAGAAAGAAAGTGAGATTGGAAAACAAGTAGGAATGGTAGAAAATGCTATAAATGCAAAAGTTTCCGGGATAGTTCTTGCTGCTCTTGATTCAAATGCATTAACGCCTGTTTCTAAAAGAGCAATAGAAGAAAAAATACCAGTAGTAACTTTTGATTCAGATTTGAGTGATGGAGTAAGTAGTTCTTTTGTAGCTACAGATAATGTTGCTGCTGGAGCACAAGCTGCATTGGAGATGATTAAAGTTATAGGAGAAGAGGGAAAAGTTGCTATAGTTGCACATAATGCAGGAACAACTACTGCACTTCATAGAGAAAAAGGTTTTAGAGAAGAGATGGCTAAACATTCAAAAATAGAGATTTTAAATACACAATTTTCAGATGGAGATAAATCGAAAGCTTTATCAATTACTCAAGATATAGTAATGGCAAATCCAGATATTAAAGGTGTGTATGGAACAAATGAAGGGGCAGCTGTAGGAGTTGCAAGAGCAATAGAAGAGAAAGGGTTACAAGGAAAAATAGCTGTTATAGGTTTTGATAGTTCGGAAGATGAAGTGAGATTTATTAATAATGGAGTTATGAATGGTATGATGGTTCAAAATCCTTATCAAATGGGATATAAAGCTGTTCAAACTATTGTAAAAGTTATAAAAGGAGAACCTGTTGATAAGAGAATAGATACAGGAGCTAAATTTATATCTAAGGCTAATATTAATGATGAAGATAGTCAAAAATTAATTTATCCAGTGGGAAAATAACTAGGAGGTTATAGAAGATGTTTAGATTAAATGGCAGTTTACCAAAAATAGGAATTAGACCAACTATTGATGGGAGAAGAAACGGTGTTAGAGAAAACTTAGAAGAGCAGACTATGTTAATGGCAAATAATCTAGTTAAGTTTATAGAGGAAACATTGAGACATCCAAGTGGAGAAAAAGTTGAGTGTGTAATTGCTGATACAACAATAGGTGGAGTTGCAGAAGCTATTAGATGTCAGAAAAAATTTAGTACAGAAAATGTGGGACTTACAATAACAGTTACTCCTTGCTGGTGTTATGGAACTGAAACAATAGATACAACTACAAATATTCCAAAAGCAATATGGGGATTTAATGGAACAGAAAGACCAGGAGCAGTTTATCTTGCAGCAGCAGTTGCAGGGCATAATCAAATGGGAGATCCAGTATTTTCTATTTATGGAAAAGAGGTTCAAGATAAAACTGCAACTGATATTCCAGAAGATGTAAAAGAGAAAATTATAAGATTTGTAAAATCTGGAATCTCAGTAGCCACAATGAGAGATAAATCATACTTATCAATAGGAAATGTTTCTATGGGAATAGCGGGTTCGGTAGTATCGTCAGATTTTTTCTCTGATTATCTAGGAATGAGAAATGAATATGTTGATATGTGTGAAGTTAAAAGAAGATTAGAACTTAATATCTTCGATTCTGTAGAGTATGAGAAGGCATTGAAGTGGACAAAAGAAAATTGTGCTGATGGAAAAGACTTTAATAAAGTTCCAGTTACTAGAGAGGAAAAAGAGAGACAATGGGAAATAGTTGTAAAAATGACAATCATTATTAGAGATTTAATGATAGGAAATCCTAAACTTAAAGAACTTGGGTATGCAGAGGAAGCGGAAGGACATAATGCAATTGCTTCTGGATTCCAAGGGCAAAGACACTGGACAGATTTTATGCCAAATGCTGACTTTTCAGAGGCAATTTTAAATTCTTCATTTGACTGGAATGGAATTAGAGAAGCGTTTGTAGTAGCAACAGAAAATGATTCGTTAAATGGGGCTTCAATGCTACTTGGACATCTTTTAACAGGAACAGCTCAAATATTTTCAGATGTTAGAACTTATTGGTCACCAGAATCAATAGAAAGAGTAACAGGAAAAAAACTGTCAGGACTAGCAGAAAAGTCTGGTTTGATTCATTTAATTAACTCCGGTTCAACTACTTTGGATGGAACAGGAGAGCAAATGGAAAACAGGAAACCAGTAATGAAGACATATTGGAATATTACAGGAGAAGAGGTAAAGAAATGTTTAGAGGCCACTAAGTGGTGCCCAGGGGATTTAGGATATTTCAGAGGTGGGGGATTTTCATCTAATTTCCTAAGTAAAGGAGAGATGCCAGTTACAATGTCTAGAATAAATTTGATAAAAGGGTTAGGTCCAGTTTTACAAATTTGTGAAGGATATGTTGTGAATTTAGATAAAGAGATACACGATATACTAGATTTAAGAACTAATCCAACATGGCCAACAACTTGGTTTGCTCCTAAACTTACAGGAGAGGGAGCTTTTGTGGATGGATATACAGTTATGGATAATTGGGGAGCCAATCATGGAGCTATATCTTACGGTCATATAGGTGCAGATTTAATAACTTTAGCTTCTATGCTAAGAATACCTGTTCACATGCATAATGTAGAAAATAAAAAAATATTTAGACCTAAAGTATGGGGAGCTTTTGGAACTCAAAATATAGAGGGAGCAGATTTCAGAGCTTGTGAAACTTTTGGCCCATTATATGGAAAAATAAAGAAATAGTTAGATTAAAATTATTAGAGGAGAAGTATTATGCTAAAAAATATTCCAAATAATATAAGTCCAGAGTTGTTAAAAATATTATGTGAGATGGGACATTCTGATGAAATTGTAATAGGAGATGGGAATTTTCCAGCAGCTAGCAATGCCAAAAGATTAGTTAGGTGTGATGGGCAAAGTGGGACAGAAATATTAGAAGCAGTTTTACAACTTTTTCCTTTAGATCAGTATGGTGAACAGCCAGTTTCAGTTATGGATGCGGGGGAGTTTTCTCCCCCAATCTGGGATAGGTATAAAGAGATTGTAAAGGTTTGTGATGATGAAAAATATATTGATTTTGAAAAAGTTGAAAGATTTAAATTTTATGAAAGGGCTAAAGAGGCTTATGCTATAATAGCAACAAGTGAAGCTGAATTATATGCTAATATAATATTAAGAAAAGGTGTCATAAAATAACTAAATAGGAGTAGCTAACTATGAATTACTATATTGGAGTAGATGTTGGAACTGGTAGTGCTAGAGCAGGAATTTTTGATAGTAAAGGAAAGCAAATATGTAGTTTTAAGAAAGATATAACTACATGGTCTTATGATTTAGTCTATAAGGAGCAATCTTCAAAACAAATTTGGGAATCCATATGTGAAGTTGTAAAGAAATGTTTAGAAACTTCTAAAATTAATAAAAACGATATAAAAGGGATAGGTTTCGATGCAACTTGCTCTTTGGTAGCAGTTAATAAAAATGGAGAACCTGTAACTTTGAGTAAAAGTGGAGAGGATGAAAGAAATATTATTTTGTGGATGGATCATAGAGCTAACATAGAAGCTGATTTTATAAATTTAACAAATCATGAGGTTCTAGAATATGTTGGTGGAAAAGTATCATTGGAAATGGAGATACCTAAGTTGCTGTGGGTGAAAAAAAATCTAGTGGATAGCTACGATAGAACTGCTCATTTTTTTGATCTACCTGATTATTTAACGTATAAAGCAACAGGGAAATTAGAACGTTCATTATGCTCTCTAGGCTGTAAATGGAATTATATGAATCATGAATCTAAGTGGAATTTAGATTATTTACAAAAAATAGGGTTTGAAGATATTTGTGAAAATTTAGAAAAAATAGGGACAACTACTAAAAATATCGGAGAATCTTTAGAATATCTATCTGAAAAAAGTGCAGAAGAGCTAGGACTAACAGTGAAAACTATAGTAGGTGTTTCTATGATAGATGCACATGCTGGTGGGATTGGAGTTTTAGGGATAGATGATAGAGAAGTTTCTGTATTTAATGAGAGAATTGCTTTAATTGGTGGAACATCTAGTTGTCATATGGCAGTAACAAATGAAAAAATAAAAGTTTCAGGAGTATGGGGGCCTTATTATGGAGCGATGTTACCTAATAAATGGCTATTAGAAGGTGGACAGTCAGCTACTGGAGCTTTAATAGACTTTGTAATAAAAAGTCATTCAGCATACAATAAATTAGAGAGTATAGCTAAAAATTCAAAGGTATCAGTTTATGAAAAATTAAATGAAATATTATTTGAAAAATCTAAGAAAGAAAATATAGAGATAGACAGATTAACTAATGACTTTCATATGTTACCTTATTATCATGGAAATAGATCTCCAAGAGCTAATGCTAATTTGAAGGGAATGGTTATTGGATTAACTTTAGATGATTCTTTAGATAATTTAGCTATTTACTATTTATCTGCTATTCAAAGTGTTGCTTATGGAACTAGACATATTATAGAAGAGATGAATAACAATGGATTTAATATAAAGAAAATTTTTATGACAGGTGGTGGAACTAAAAACCCATTATTTCTAAGTAGTCATTCTAATATAACAGGATGCAGTATTATATTAGGTGAAGAGGATGAATCGGTTTTATTAGGAAGTGCTATATTGGGTGCTGTAGCCTCAGGAGAATATTCTTCTATAGAAGAGGGAATGAAAAATATGAGTAAATTTGGGGAAAAAATAGAAGCTGATTTAAGTAAAGCAGATTATCATAATAAAAAGTATAGAGTTTTTAAAGAGATGTATAATGATTTTATAAAGTATAGAGAGATTATGGAGTAATAAATTTGTATGTTATTTAATAAAATACCTTGAGGGAAAGATTTTAATAATCTTTTCTTCAAGGTATTTTTATAAAGAATTATTATTTATATTTCAAAAAAAATATGTAATTATATTAAAATATAATATAATGTAAAAAAACTAGTTGTTTGCTCTATAAGGGGGATTGGAAAAATGAAAGTAGATTATAATGTAATTCAAGAAAAATTAAAGGAAACTAGGAATGTAAAAAAAATTACTCAGAGAGAATTAGCAGAAATTTGTAATGTTTCAGAGAAAACTATTTATAGAGCCGAAAATGAAGCTGATAGACTAGAATTTGAAACTCTTTTGCTTATTGCTAATAATTTAGAAGTGGAGATAGAGGGATTTATATATATAAAAGCTTTCTCTTTAGAAGAAGTATGGAATGTAATTGAAGAAATTTCGAAAGGGGCTTTACTCAAAGTATATCCTATAAATTATGATATAGAGAAATTGGACATAGTTATAAGGATTGTTGAAATTCTTGAAAAGGATTTAAAAACAAAACCTAGTTCAGTGAAACTTAGAGCACAAAGGTCTTTAATTTTAGAAAATGAAAAATTAAATAAATTAGAAGGGGAGGGTTATTTTGCAGTATTTAATGAAAATAATCAGAGTATATTAAATTTGTATTTTCTAAATAGTAATTCTAAAAAAATAAAAATGGAAAACGGAAGAAAATATATAGATGTTTTCAAAGATTTAGAATTAGATGCAGAAATATAAAATGCGCATAGATGTCTGTTATAAGAAGAAAATTGACTAGCTAGTGTCATTGTTTGAATGGAGAATTAAGTATATAATAGGAAGTGGTTATAATAACGTAGCAAGATGGGGTATGAAAAAATATTAAAAGAGAGTGGGGAACATAAAATGAAAAAATTAAAAATTATTTTACTTATAGTTGCAGTATTAACTGGAATTTATTATTTTTATCCAAATGAAGAGAAAAAATATATAGAGAAAGATATATATTTTGCTAATAATAAGGCATATTCAATTTTTACAGACAGAGAAATTTCTGGATATGTAAAGAGTGAAAATTATTTAGGGACGTCTTATAGAGAATATAATAAAGGAAGGGTACTATCTGAGAAAATAGTTGATCCAAATTTAAAAATGATTTCAAAAAAAACCTTTGATGAAAACGGATTATTAGAAGGGAAATCATATATTGTAATGAATGGGGAAGGTTATGATTTAGAATATAAAAATAATATATTAAATGGGAAAAGTAAAATTAAAAATAATGAAATTGATTTTGTTGATGGAACTATTAATGGCAAAAATATGCTTCCACAAGATTCATATTCTAATTTGAATAAACAAGTTACATTTAAAAATGGAATTCCAGATTTTATAGAGCTTGAAATTCCAACATCAGAGTACCCTAAAAAAATATTAGTTGATGAAATAGAGGTTCCAAATAAATTTACTGGTGGAATTATACAAACAAAATCATCAGAAATAATATTGTTTGAATATGTTAATGGAGAGCTTACAAGAGAAAGAAGTTATGAGGGTATTTATTCATTAATAGGGTTAAAATTAAAAGATACAATTTATTCTAAAGATAAAAAAATAAATAAAGTGTTAAACTATAGAAATGGTATTTTACTAAACCTAACTACTTTTAATGATAAAGGTGAAATGGATGGAGTTCTTTTTGAAAGAGATTTCTATTCAGATGAGTTTAAAATTAAAAATTATAAAAATGGAGTCTTAAATGGAAAGACTAAAAAATATTATATGAGTAAAGATAAAAAAATACAAGAAACTTCAGGAATCTATAACATAGGTATTTTATCAGGTCAGTATTTAAATTATAATAAAGTTGAAAACTTTTTAAATGGATTTAAAGTTAATGATTTGGACTTAAACAAGGTTTTAAATGATAAAGAAGTTGTTATTGAAAGTTTTAAAGATATTCCTAAAGATTTTACAGGTTTTAATGTAGATAGTATTATGTCTAGAGTTAATGAATATAAAGATGGAAAAATTATTAGAGAGTATACAGTTAACAATAACCTTGAGACAGAAGTCAAAGAGTTTAAAGATAACGGAGGTTATGATTTTAATCTGTATAGTTCAGAAGGGGTTATAAAAGTAATAAGAGAAATTGACAAAAAGAATGTACATAATGGTAAATATGTTGAATATTTTTATGGAGGAGACTCTTGTACAAAAACAGAAGGGACTATGGTAAATAATACCCCTTTAGGAAGATTTGTACATTATCATGGGGACAAAATAGAATATGTTGATATTTATCATGAAAACAATACATATACTAGAACTTATTATAAAGATTATGAAAAGAATGACATTGATAGAGTGACAACAGGAAAAAGAATTAATGGGATCTGGGTAGAAAAGGAATAAAAATAATATTATTAGAGGGTTTTTAAAATAAAATAAGTTGTTTTATATTGTACGGGGGAATTAAATTATGCAAAAGACAGACTACAGTGACTTATGGGATAACAGCGATTATTACTTAGAAAAATATGTTGGGGAAGATGCAACCATTGAAAAAATAGAGGAAGTTGAAGCCGAATTAGGATATAAGTTGCCTCAATCATATATAAATCTTTTATTAAATCAGAATGGGGGACAATTAGCTAAGTGTTGCTATTTAATTCCAGAAGAAAAGTATGATATAGAATATTTTGAAGCTATTTTTGGGATAGATTCTTCAAAAGAGTATTCTTTATGTGGTAAACGTGGAAGTAAATTTTGGATAGAAGAGTGGAATTATCCAGAATATGGGGTATATTTTGGACTTCATACGAGTCATGGTCATTTAATGCTTCTTTTAGATTATAGAAAGTGTGATGAAAATGGAGAGCCTTCAGTAGCTTTAGTAGACCAAGAAAATGACTATAGTACAACTTTATTGGCTGAAAATTTTGAAACATTTATAAATGGATTATTAAATGAGGATGAAATAGATAATTATATAATAAAATTAATAGAGAACTATTCTCAGAATATTAACTCTGGATTAAATACTTCAGAAAATTATTATAATAGAGGAATTTTAAAAGAAAAAATTCAAGATTTAGAAGGAGCTTTAGAAGACTATACAAAAGCAATAGAAGAGAATCCAAAATCAGGAAAAATTTATAGTGATAGAGGATATTTAAATGAAGAGTTAGGTAATTTAGATGATGCAATAGAGGATTATAGCAGAGCATTGATATTTATGCCAAAATCTATGTATATTTATAAGAAAAGAGCTCGTATTAGAAATGAAATAGGAGATTATGAAGGCTCTTTAAAAGATATAACTAAAATTATTGAACTAGGATATAAAGATGAGGTTGGTTTTTATTTAGAAAGAAAAGCTATTTTAGAAAATAAATTAGGTTATTTTAGAGAAGCTGAAGAAAAGTATACAACTTTGATAAATTTAAAGCCCAATTCCTCTAATTATAACATAGGAAGGGCTATAAGTAGACTCGGGTTAAGGGATTCAGAAGGAGCTTTAAAAGATTATAATAATGGAATAAAAGAATTTCATAAATATGAATTAAATTATGATGGTTATTGTGATTACGAAGGAAGTTTTGAATCAGATTATGAAGAAGTAGAATACTATGACAATAAGATAGAGGAAAATCCTTTAGATTTTATTTCATATTACGTGAGAGGAAATTTAAAAAAAGAGGTATTAGGCAATTATAAAGATGCAATAAAAGATTATACAAGAGCAATAGAACTAAATCCTGAATATCTCTATGCTTGGAATAAAAGAGGTCTTTGCAAATTAGAGATTGGAGATAGAAAAGGGGCAATAGCAGATTATACGAAAGCGATTAATTTAAATTCAAATTTCACTTATAGTTATTATAATAGGGGTCTTGCTAAAAATGAGATTGGTGACTACAAGGGAGCTTTGGAAGACTTAAATTGTGCAATAAAATTATCTCCTAACTTTAGTCGTCCTTATATAAGTCGAGGATTGGCTAAAAGTGAATTAGGAGATGTGGAAGAAGCTTTAAGAGATTATAATTTTTCTCTTGAATTAAATAAATCTAGAGAAGCTTACACAAATATTGGTGTGCTAAAAAATGAATTAGGAGAATATGAAGAGGCTTTAAAGTCATATGAAGCTGCAATTAGACTAGATTCTGAATTTGACATTGTTTATTATAATAGAGGCATTACAAAAATGAGTTTAGGGGATTATGAAGGAGCTGTAGAGGATTATACTAGGGCTATTGAACTTAATGGGAGTGATGCAGATATTTATTACAATAGAGGAAATGCAAAACGAAAATTAAAAGATTTAGAGGGGTCATTAGGTGACTATGAAAAAACTATCGAGATAGATGCAGGGTATAAACTAGTTTATTATAATAAAGGGCTTGTAAGAGAGGAATTGGGTAATTTAGAAGGGGCAAAAGAAGATTATACAAAATCAATAGAACTGAATTATAATGATATAAATTCTTATCTTAGAAGAGCAGCAATAGAAGCAACATTTGAAAATTATAGTGAAGTATTAAATAATTATGACCAAATAATAAGATTAGAACCTAAAAATTCAACTTATTACTACAACAGAGGATATTATAATAAAAAATTAGAAAATTATAGTGAAGCATTAGAAGATTATACAAAAGCTATTGAACTTAATCCTCAGTATTTAAATGCTTATTATAATAGAGGGAATATTAATTATAATTTAGGTAATTCGAAAAAAGCTCTTTATGATTTTGAAAAAGTTCTTCAGCTTGATCCTAATGATGAGTGGGCAAAAGATATGGTTAAAAAATTAAAAAAAAGGGGATTTATGAAGTTTTTTTAATAGGAGATGTATATAGTGAAAATTTTAACATTAGTTACATTTATAATATTAATTATGTTCATGATAGGATGTAAGAAAAAAGATGAAATAAATAGATTGATTAAAGAAAATTTTAATGATGAATTAATAATAAAAGAAATTTTTAAAGAATATCCTTCAGAATCACTAAAAAAATGGGATGGAACTTATAAAATTATTTTGACTGATAAAAAAGATAAAGAGAATTTTTCAGTTAGTTATAAAAAAACAGATAAGTTAGAAGAAGTTTTAAAAGAAGCTCTATTAAATAGAGATATAAAAGATAAATTTATAAAAAAACAGAAAGTAGCTGTAGAAAATATAAAGAAAAATTTTAAAGAGCCTTTTATTCAAATGTTTGAAATAGATACGGCTTTTGGTAGCTTATCTTCATGTATAAATTTCTTTTTAGAAAAAAAAGTTTTTAAAGAAAATAAAGATAATATCATTAAAGATCTTCTTATTAAAGTAGATAAAAATATAATAAATACCTATAATAGGATCTATATAAGTTCCATAGATGAAAATTTTAAAATAGAAAAAAACTACTATGGATATATAGAAAATGGTGTTTTTTATAGAATGAATGAGAGCTCTTTTGGCTCAAATACAGATTTTTATATTTCAAAAAATAAATTTAGCTCTCCAATGTACGGTTTAAATAAAGATTTAAGAGAAAAATTTATGGAATTAAATGAAAAAATATCTGTTACTAATTATTTTTATAAAAATACAGGGCTATTTATGGAAATTAAAATAGAAAGTATTTTTTATAATGAAATTGAAAAGAATTTAAAAATGAAGTTAGGAAAAGGTTTTGAATTTATAACAGGATATATAGATAAAGTTAATGATAAGATAGTCATAAAAGGGATAGTGCTTAATGATACAATAAATCCTACAGCACTATATGAATTTATATATGATTTTCAAACTGAAGAGTTAATACTTACTGAGAAATAATTGAATAATGAATAATATAAAAAAACCACAATTTTAAAGTTGTGGTTTTTATTTATACGTTTTCTAAAAATTTAAACTATACTTACTTAATATATTATCTATTTTTTCAACTGTTTTTTTCTCTAATTGCCATGTTGTACTTTTTAGATTCTCCTCTATTTGCTGAGGTGTTTGAGCACCACAAATAACTGGTCCAATTTCCTTTTGAGCTATTAACCAATTTATAGCAATTTGAGATAATGGTTTTTCAATCTCTTGAGCTATTTTTTTTAACTCTTCTACACAGTTATAATAATTTAAAAATCTTTCTCCATTTAACTTTGGATTTTTTGCTCTATCATCAGATGAATCAAAATTATTTTCTAATTTAAACTCTCCAGTTAATAATCCTTGCATTAGAGGACTGTATGGTAAAAATGCCATTCCATACTTTTTGCATAATGGTAGTAATTCATTTGCAGTCCTATACTCTAATTGTTTATGGTGATAAATTTCTGAATTAGGCTCTAGCATATTATATAAACCTTGAAGTGTTGAAATTTCAGCTAGTTCCATACATTTTTTTGTATCTTTTAAAGAAAAATTAGATAAACCAATGTATCTTATCAATCCTTTTGCTTTCATTTCCATTAAGGTAGCCATTCCCTCTTCTAACTCCATTTCTTCAAATGGCCAGTGTATTTGATATAAGTCAACATAAGAAGTTTGTAATCTTTCTAATGAGGCATTTAATTCTTTATATAAACTTTCTCTAGATATACTTTTAGTGACAACTTTATTTTCATCCCATATAAGACCACACTTTGTTGCAATAAAAAGAGATTTTCTATCATAGTCTTTTAAGGCTTTTCCTAATATTATTTCTGAATGTCCCATTCCATAAATAGGTGCAACATCAAAAAAGTTTATACCTAACTCAACAGCTTTTTTTATTGTTTCTATAGATTTATGATCCTCTGTATTATTCCAAGTGCCGCCTATTGCCCAACAACCAAATCCAACTGAAGATAAATTCTCATTATTTAATGCTTTAAACTCTTTATATATCATAGATTCTCTCCTTATTTTCTTAATTCTGGCCAAAAATCTTTATTAGCTTCAATTAATTTATCTAAAATATCTTTTGCTTTTAATGCTGATGAAACTGTTTTGTTTAAAGTCAATGCTTTAAGTGCCTTATCATATGAATTCTCAATATAAGCATCTACTAGACATTTTTCAGAAGCTAGTTGCTGTTCTATCATTCCTTTATTAAATGTAGGAATTTCCAAATTTTCATATGTGCTGACAGGACCATTCTTAGTTATCAAACATGGTATCTCTATCATAGCATCATTTGGAAGATTTTTAATAGCACCATTATTTTCTATAATTACTAAGTATTTTTTATTTAAATCATTTGCTAAAGAGTTTGCAACATCCACTATAAATAATCCATGAGCTCCAACGTGGAAAGCTTCTCTATTATAATTACCTGTTTTCTCATACTCGTCTATCGCTTTAAACAGTGTAGCTTCTCTTCCATCCATAACTTCATTTGCTCTTGTATAATCTTTATTTAATTGGCTTAATAGTAAATCCCCTAATAAATAGTATTGCATATATGTATTTGGTACGTAATCATCAAATAGATTTAAAATATATTTCATATTTTTATATGTTTTTTGCCATGATGCATCTTTGTGCTGCAAATCATAGTTAGTTTCAGGAAATAGCCCATGTTCTTTTATAAAACTTTTCATCTCATCTATTCTCTCAACACCATTTACCTTTAAGCTTGTAAACCATCCAAAATGGTTAAGTCCAAAGTATTCAGGATCAATCTCTTCATAATCACATTTAAATATATCAGTCATCTTTTGCATCATACCGACTGGCATATCACATATATTTAGAACTTTTGAATTTGGTTTTAATCTTCTCATTGCTTCTGCAACTATTGAAGCTGGGTTCGAATAGTTTATCATCCAACACTCTTTTTTAGAATATTTTTCCATATAATCAACTAACTCTACCATAGGTTTAATAGCTCTTAAAGCATATGCCATCCCTCCTGGACCACAAGTTTCTTGACCAATAGTTCCTAAAGACAATGGAATTTTTTCATCTAATTCTCTCATTGCATATTTACCAGTTCTAATTTGTGCAAATATAAAATCTGCATCTTTAAAAGCTGATTCTGGATTTGTGTGCTCTGTAAATAGTAATCCTGGATCCATTTCATCAACTACACTTTTTGTTATTACAGAAATCTTTCTCTGTCTTTCTCCATCTATATCAAATACTCTTAATTCATCTAGTTTAAATTCATTTTTTTTACTTAATAAAGCTTTTACAACTCCAGGTGTAAATGTACTTCCTCCACCTGCTATAACTACAACATACTTTTTCATGATAATCCTCCTAATTTTTATTCTTCATCTTTTAAATTTAATTCTTTACAGACTTCTTTTTTTATCTTTTGGACAGATAAGCCATATATAATTTGAATTCCTTCAGAATTCTTAACGATACCATTACACCCTGTTGTATTTAATAATTTATCGTCTATTTTTTCTAAATCATTAACTTGTACTCTAAGTCTTGAATAACAATTTGTAAGAGTTTTTATATTTTCAGAGCCACCTAACCCTAAAATTATATTTTTTATTTTGTCGTTACTTATGTCACGCTCTTTATTTTTTTCTCTATAGTCTGCTTTACTGTAAAGTTTTACTTCTCCACTTTCCCTTCCTGGAGTCTTTAAGTTTAATTTTTCTATTAAAAACTTGAAGATAACATAATACAAAGCTATTTGAGCAAACCCTAGTAAAATAAATTTAAATGTGTCTCCTTTTGCTCCTGCAGGAAGCATCATTGCTAAAAATTCAATCCCTCCAGATACAGCTACTACTCTTAAATCTAATATTGCAGAGACTGCCATTCCTAATCCAGCTAAAATTGCATGAACAACAAATAAAATTGGTGCAGTGAATAAAAATGAAAACTCTAAGGGTTCTGTTACTCCTGCAAAAACTGCTGCTCCCACAGCGGGGATTAAAATTCCTTTTGTTTTTTCTTTTAAATCACTATTCGCACATTTATACATAGCTAAAGCTGCACCTACTAAGCCAAACATTTTACTCATAGCTTTAGTCAAATAAACTGCTCCAGGTCCTAATCTATCAACAGTTGAAGAGGATAATTCAGCCATTGCTATATTTCTTACACCTTCTAAATATTTTCCATCTACTATTCCTGTTCCACTTATTGAGGATAACTCCACAGGTACCCATAGTAAATGGTGCAGTCCTGTAGGAATTAAAACTCTTTCTAGAAAACCGTAAATACCTACTCCAAATACTCCTGTAGAAACAATTGTACTAGTCGTTTTAGAAATAAAAATCTGTATTATTGGCCAAGTGTAAGTAAAAAATATTGATAATAAAATGACAATTGGTATACCAACTAATAAGGCTAAGTTTGAACTACCATAAAGTCTCATTGCACCTTCAAATTCTCTATCTACAAATTTATTGTGTAAGTAGGCTGTAACCAATCCTAAAATAATTCCTAAAAATACACCCATATCTAAAACCTGAACTCCTAAAACTAAGCTCTGTCCAGTTCCTCTTAAATTACCACTTACAAGAAATCCTTTAATTTTCATAAAAGAATTCATCGAATAAAGAAAGATAAAAAATAGAATTATTGCACTTAAACCAGCGTCACCTTTTTTTCTTTTTGCCATTCCTGAAGCGATTCCAACAGCAAATATTGGAGCTAGGTTTATAAAGATGCTTAGTAATGAATCTTTTGTTAAAATACCAAAATTATTTAGCCATTGAATTTTTGAAAAAGGAATAGATGGATTTGTTAATAGGACCCCTAATGCTAATAACATTCCAACTATAGGCAAGGTAAAGACTGGAACTAATATTCCCTTAGAAAACTCGGTTCCCAATCGAGTTACAGTTTTTTTTAGTTTTTCCAAATTTGAACCATTATCTTTTTTTAAAACTTTGTCCATAAGACCCCCGAAAACATTTTTTCAAAACTGGTATATACCAATTGTAAATTAATAGTATTTCCTTTTTTCATTTTTGTCAATAATTTTTTTATTGATTTTTTTAAAAATAAAAATTATAATTAATTCAATAGATAAAAAATATAGGAGATATTAATGAAATTACCTAGATATATTGAAATTGCAAAAGAGCTTGAAGAGAAAATTTTAAATAATACATATAAAAAAAATGAACGTCTTCCTGCTGAAAGAATATTAGCTGAAGAGTATAATGTGACTAGGGTGACGGTTAGAAATGCTATTGAGCATTTAGTTTTAAAAGGATTTCTAGAGAAAAAAGTTGGAAGTGGGAATTATGTTAAAAAAAATACTTTAAATTTAAATATAACTGAACAATTAAGTTTTAGTGAAAAATCACACTTTTTAAAACAGACTCCAAGAACAGATGTTATTGAATTTAAAGAAATTTATGGAGATGCAAAGATAATAGAGATATTTAATTGTGATTCTAATGAAATATTTTTCTTTATAAAAAGGGTTAGATATTTGGATAATATTCCTGTAAATCTAGAAAATACATACCTTCCTAAAAGGCTTTTTTCAGATTTAAACAAAGATATTATGAAAGGATCTAAGTATGATTTTGTAGAAAAAACTCTTTCAATAAAAGAAAGCTACAATAAAATAACCCCAATTTTACCAAACGAAGAGTTAATTCAACTATTTAATTTAACTTTTTCTGAACCAATTTTTTATAAAACCTCTATTGGAATTTCTAAAAAAGATATACCATTCGAATACAGTGAATTATATTTTAATCCAAATATATATGAATTTACTTTTGTATCAAAAAGATAATTTTATTTTTAATGAAGTAATAAAAAACCACAATTTTAAAGTTGTGGTTTTTATTTTATAGTCATATATTTTTTTACTCATTATCTGCTACTACACAAGTTTTTGTAGTCTCTTTAAAGTAAGGAAGTGTTCCAGAAACTTTTGTAACTTTAGCCCCACCTTTAGGGGCAGAACCTGGAACTCTAAAATCATCAATTTGAATTTTTTTAACCTCTTTTTCTTTAGGTTTCTTTACTTGTGGAACCCACTCATAAGGAGCTCTGTATGCTCTGTATAACATATTCATCCCCATGATATCTTTATCCCAATATGGATTTATATATTCCCATACAATTTCATGATTTTTAGTAACTTCAAGTATTCTACCATTTGCCCCTTCTGTAATAAGAGTATTTCCATTTGGAAGTCTTTGTGCACTACTTATAAAAGGACTATAAAATCTATAAGCATCTAATGGGACTCTAAATCCAGCTTCTTTTGGAGTGTATTGCCAAACAATTTGGAAAGTGATTGGATCTATTTCAAGAACCCTTGAATAGTCTCTTTTTTTATCTAGTTTACCTCTATCGCCATATCCAGCCCAGCCACCATTATCAAACAAAAGGATATTACCAGCACCAGGAAGCCCATTAGGAATCATATGTGTATGGTGCTGACCAATTATCTCGCCAATTTCACGCATTTTAGGATCAGAATTATAATCAGGGCCTAACTTCCAAACTATTTTACCTGTTTTTTTATCTATAATTCCAGAGATGTTTCCATCTCTTCCAGACCATATAATATTATCTGGGTGGAATCTTTCATCCCCTTGGTCATACCATTTATTTGGACCAAGTGTTGACATAGAATTAATATGTAACCAATCACCTTGATTGTTAGGGGTTATATTTCTCATATTTGGATCTTTTCTTATAGCTTTTTTGGCTTCTTCTGAAAATCCCATTTCAGAGAAATGCTCGCTTGCTAACCACTGCCATATAATATTGCCTTTTGAATCAACTTCATAAATTATATCATCTAGAAGAGGTTGATCTGAAATTTCTTTATTTATAACATTTTTATGGGCTAGAATAAGAGTTTTTCCACCTGAAATTTTGGGATCCATTCCAGGGACATAATACCCTACAGAATTTCCTTCTCTTTGGTAGTCGTGATGTTGTCTTGCCATGAAACGGCTATCTTCTCCAGGATCAGTTATTTTTTCAAAGTTACTGAATTCCCAAACAACATTTCCATCCCAATCAACTTCAACAAGATCAACCATATCTTGTAAACTATATTTAGGGTTTCTAAGTCCTCTATTTCCCATTATATGCCCATTAGGAAGAAGCTTATTAGGTTCACCATATAATCCTTCCCAAAGCTTAACTTCTCTTCCATTCATGTCTACAAGGAGAGCACCCTCTCCTAAAAGTTGAAATACAGTGTAACCATTCCAAGCCTTTTCAGGATTATATATTGTTACTCCTGTGGGATAAACTGTTGGATAGGAAAAAACAATTTTATTTTTAAAAATACCTACCATAAGAATTAATAATAGTATTGCAAATCTCTTTATTTTATTCGACATACAAGCCTCTCTTTGCTATTATTTCTTAGATTTTTAAATGCTATTATTTACTAGATACTAAATGGTTTTTTGCATCTTTCCAAGCTACAATTCCACCAACATATCTATATACATTTTTATAACCAAGTTTTATAGCTTGAGTAGCACCAGCATGACTTCTTTCACAGCTTGTATATCCACAGTAAACAACTATAGGCCTGTTTTTATCAGGGCCCAGTATAGCCTCTAATCTCTCTTTTCTTACAGGTGATAATCCCTTTGCTTCACTTGGTGCCATTTCAAAATTTACAGCTCCTTTAATATGCTCTTTTTTAAAGTTTGATTCTGGCATAGTATCTAAAAGGACCATATATTCATCATTAGTTACCCATATTTTAACTTGGTCAGTGGATAAGATATCATATTTTCCTTCGTGAACTCCATTTACAAGTCTAATTGCAGATTTTTCAATCTGATATTCATTACCATTTTTTGCAGTTCCTACTGATGAGCAACCTGTTGCTAAAACTATTAACGCAAGAGCTAATAAAATTTTTTTCATATAAATCTCCTTATAAAATTTTTTATGTAGACTTACCACACTCGGTATAAAATCCAGACAAAAAACTCAAAAAGCAAATTTCTATTTTTATCTGGTCTTTGTCCTTATCCTAAGAACTTTTACATATCATGAATTTCACTTCACAGAATTCCCCCTTTTTACTATTCCAGCAATATAATTATATAATTTCTGAAGCTTTTGTTCAATATAATTTCGTATTTTAGTGTCTGTAACTATTAAAAAATGTAAAAAAAGTTGATTTTTACACTTATAAAACTTATAATTTAAATACAAAATAAAAAAATATGTGAGGTATAAAATTGAAAAAAATTATATTAATATTGGTGTTATTAATTTCAGCTACAGTACTGGGTCATAGTGGAAGAACGGACTCCAATGGAGGACACAAAGATAAAAAAAATAAAAGTGGGCTAGGACCGTATCATTATCATCATGGTTATGGACCACATTTACATAAAAATGGAAACTGTCCTTATGAATCAAAGGGGGAATAAAGATTATGAGTGAAAAAATTGATTCAAACTTAGATGTAAGATTAAGAAAATTGTTTATACCTTCTGAAGAGGATAAAAAGTCAACTGGAGTTAAGAAATATTATTATAAAGACAATATGATTTTAGCTGAAATAACTTGGGAGAAAGGGGAAAAAGAAGGATATAGTAGATATTACTATTCAAATGGGCAAGTCGAATCTGAAGGTAATTATAAAAAAGGGACAGAAGATGGACAGTGGTATTATTACCATGAAAGCGGCCAAATATTAGTGGAAGTCAACTGGGCAATTGGAAAACAAGATGGTAAATATAGATCATATTATTCAAATGGACAATGTTCAAGTGAATCCAACTGGAAAAATGGAAAAATATTTGGACTTTACAAATCATATTACGAAAATGGACAACTTCAAGTAGAAGAGAATTGGAAAAATAATAAAAAAGATGGTATTAGTAAATCATATTATGAAAATGGAGAAATATGCTCTGAAGAAAGCTTTAAAAAAGGAAAAAAAGATGGTGTCTTTAAAGTATATAATGAAAATAATAAACTTAAAGTAGAATCTAATTGGAAAAATGATATGAAAAATGGGAAATTCAAATACTATAATGAAGATGGGGACTTAGTGGCAGAAGAAACTTGGAATGAAGGCAATGAAGAAGGTATTTGGAAGTATTATAATTCTAATGGAGAATTCGAAAGCGAGCTAAATTGGAAAGAGGAAAACAGAAATGGAGTTATCAAATGTTATTATGAAAATGGAAATCTTGAATCACAGGGGAAATTAAAAAATAGCATTAAAGAAGGCGATTTTAAATTTTATTATGAGTATGGTCAATTAAAGTCTGAAGGAATTTTAAAAAATGGAGTTCAAGAAGGATTATGGAAAGATTATTACCCAAGTGGGCAAATTTCTGATGAAATAAATTTTCAAGATGGGAAGAGAAATGGTATATACAGATATTATTCATGGAGTGGAAATATTGAATTAGAAAAAAATTATAAAGATGACAAGGAAGATGGACTTGTCAAATATTTTTATGAAAATGGGCAACTGAAATTAGAAGGTTTTTATAGATTAGGAAGAAAAAATGGAAGTTTTAAATATTATAAAGAAAATGGAGAGCTAGAATCTGAAGAACTTTATAAAAATGGAAGAAAAATTTTGTTATAAATTTTCTTGTTAAAGTAAGAATTTTAATCTAAATAGCAAATAAAAAATAATTAAACAAATAATTAAAAAAAATAATTAGAAAAAAATAGAGTATTACTTGATAAGTTAATAATTAAAATAATATAAGAAATTAGACAGTGGAATTCCTATATAAAATAGGGGATTGGCTGTCTAATTTTTTTTATAATTTTTAAATCTTTTAATCATATAGTATTATTCCTAATAATAGTGAAAATGCTCAACTATGAATATACTTTACTATATATATTTTGTATTTGATATAGTAAAGTGTATGTGGAATATAAAAAAAAGAAAATGGAGGGCTTAATAATGAAAAAAGTTAATATGGATAAACTAGAACAGAAAGGTGGGATTTATTATGAAATAGGCTCGAAGACTTCTTTCACAGGAATAGCAAAATCATTTTATAGCAGCGGACAGCCAGAATTTGAAGAGACTTATAAAAATGGAAAGTTGGATGGTCCTCATAAATCCTACTATGAAAGCGGAGAGCTTAGATCAGAGGGGAATGGGTTAGGAAAATATAAAGAATATTATAGTAATGGAAAACTCAAAGAAGAGATAGATGAAAATGGAAGTTATAAACGCTATGATAAGAGCGGTAATTTAATAGAAAAATATTAATATAATAAAAAAAATAAAAATTAAAAATAAAAATTAAAAAAATAGTAATAATAGGGAGTGTGAAATGAATAAAAATCAAAGACAACTAGGGTATATAGGATTAAATTTGTTAGCAACTTGTTTTCTTGCTACAGGAGGAATTTTTGTAAAATTAAGTGCTTTACCGCCAATAGCTACAGGATTTTATAGAATTTTATTTTCAATAATAGCACTTTATCCCTTAGTAAAAATAGATTTACAAAGCGTAAAAATTGATAAAAAAGACTTGTTACTTCTTTTATGTGGAGGAGCCTTCCTAGGTTTAGATCTTATTGCATGGAACAAAGCTATGTATTTAACTTCTATGGCAAATGCAAATTTATTAACTAATTTTGTGCCTTTTACAATTATTCCGGTTTCATACTTTTTATATAAAAAAAAAGTATCTAAAACATTTATGGTAGGACTAATTGTAACGTTTATAGGGCTTATAGTGCTTATGTTAGGAAAATTAGATCCTAGTCCTGAAAATTTTAAAGGTGATATGTTAGCATTTTTAGCATCAATATTTTATGCTTTTTTCTTATTAACAGTCTCTGATCTTAGAAAAAGGATGTATGCATCTACAATTATGTTCATCAGTGCCTTTGGCGGAGTTATAGTTTTATTTATAGCGATGATACTTTCCGAAGGTATTCAGTATCCTCAAAGTATGGTAGAACTAATACCATTACTGGCCTTAACAGTGTGTTCACAAATATTTGGACAAGGACTTTTAAGCTACTGTATTGGAAAAATTGATGTTGTTTTATCCTCGGTTCTATTGCTTATTCAACCAGTTGTAGCAGCAGTTTATTCTTATTTTATATTTGAAGAAAGCATTATGTTTCAAGAAGCAATTGGAATTTTTATAATTTTAATAGGCATTTTTTATGCCAAGAGAGGTATTTAGTAAAGAAAACAAGTTAGTGTAATTTAATTTACACTAACTTGTTCTTTTAAATCTAAAGTTCTCTTCCATCAACATAAGTTTTTTCTGAGCTTATTTGACCAGTGATAGAATATTCTTTCCAAACACCATTTTTTCTATCCAATCTATAAGTTCCCTCTCTCAAAAGTTCCCCATTTGAAGAATAGTATTTTGCAGGTCCCTCTAATTTTCCATCCATATAATTTGCTTCAGATATTAGAACTCCAATTTCAGAGTAATACTTCCATAATCCATGAGGTTCCCCAGCCTTATAAGAGCCTTCATAGTTTACGTGACCATTCTCATAGTACATTTTCCAGTACCCTTCTGCTTTGTCTGACTTAGAATCACCTATAGAGCTTAATTTTCCATTTTCATAATAAGTTTTCCACATACCAGTAGCTTCACCAGAGGTATAATATCCTTCTGAAATTATCTGACCATTTTCATAATACTCTTTATAAGCGCCTTCTTCTTTTCCTAGTTTAAAAAATCTTTCTACCTTTAATTTTCCATTAGAATAATATTCTTTTTGAAGACCGTTAGCTTTACCAGCTTTGTATAATCCTTCACTTCCAAGCTTTCCATTTTTATGATACCATTTCCACAAACCTTCAAGCTTGTTATTCTGATAAGTTTTTTCTTCAGATACGATTAAACTATTTTCATAATAAGACTTCCAAGTCCCCTCTTTACTATCCAACTTATAATTTTCTTCTGTTCTAATTTTCCCGTTTTTATAGTAAGTTTTCCAAGCACCGTCTTTTTTATTATCTATATATTTGCCCTCTGATTGTAACATACCATTAATATGATAAGTTTTAGATAAGCCTTGTAATTTTCCAGATTTATAAGTTTTTTCTTCAGATATTTGACCGTTTTTATAATATTTTTTAGTAACTCCTGTAAAAGGTTTACTTTGATTTACTTCATAATAACTATCGTTTCTATTTTGTAATTTATCCGTAGTAATTTCTTTATTACTACAGGCACCAAATGAAATAAGTATACATAGTATAGATAACATTTTTTTCATTATAATCTCCTTCATGCTGTAATGAATATTATTATACTATGTAATCACTTATTAGGATAGGTGTTTATGGTATTTTAATAATTGTTTTCTTGAATCATAAAAAATGATTTTGGATGACTACAAACTGGACATTTTTCAGGAGCTTTTCTCCAAATATAAGTGTATCCACAGTTTCTACATTCCCATTTTTCAGTTGATTCTTTTTCAAAAACTTGATTGTTTATAATGTTATCATAAAGTTGTCTATATCTTTTTTCATGATACTCTTCAATTTTAGAAACTTCTGTAAAAAGCCTAGCAATATCTAAGAATCCTTCAGCTTCAGCGTCGATAGCCATGTTTTTATACATATCTGTCCACTCATAGTGTTCTCCATCAGCAGCATCTTTTAAATTTGTAAGAGTATCTGAAACTTCACCATTATGAAGAAGTTTAAACCAAAGTTTAGCATGCTCTTTTTCATTATTAGCAGTAGATTCAAAAATAGCAGCTAATTGTTCATAACCATCTTTTTTTGCACGACTTGCGTAGTAGCTATATTTATTACGAGCTTGTGACTCTCCACTAAAAGCTGTTTGTAAATTTTGTTCTGTCTTAGTTCCTTTTAAATTCATAAATTCTCCTTTTTAAAAATTGATAGTAGCTCCGTTATCGCCTGAATAAAATGACATTTTTTTAATATTAAATTTATCTTTTAATAGAGAATGAAAAACTTCTATTAAATTTTCACATGTAGCAACTTTTTTTACTACAACTAATCTACACTCAGGATAAGCTTTTGCCAAAGGAGTATTAATAGGTAGTCCAAGACATGTATTTGTAGGAGAACCATTTTTAATACCTTGAGTCTCATAAACTTTTAAAATAGTAGGTAAAAGTGGGTCGTTTTCTTGTAAAATAAGTGCATGGTCAAAGTTTTTTAAATAATCCCAAGCAGCAGCTTTTATGCTGTTACAAGGTGCTACAAATCCAGTTCTTTCGTCTACATTTCCTTCAACTTCAATTGTTAACTTTCCAGTATGACCATGAAGATATTGTGCTTCTCCTTCATAACCTAAAAAACGATGCGCGTATTGAATATTCAGTTGTGTTAATGATCTCATAATGCCCTCCATAAAATTTTATTTCTAATAATAGTAATCATTACTATTATTAGTTGAGGTTATTATTTCATATTAAGTTTTCTTTGTCAATATTTTATTTTTAAAAAAAAGTACTTTCATAAATTAAGAAAATATATTAGAATTAAAGAGTAATAATAATAGTAATAATTATTGTTTAAAATTAATTAAGGAGGCAAAGTTTATGAAATTTTCTAAACAAAGAGAATTAATTTTAAATTATGTTTTAAATAGTTGTGAACATCCTACTGCGGATACTATATATATGGAGCTAAAAAAAGATAACCCTGATTTAAGTTTGGGAACGGTATATAGAAATTTGACTAAATTAGCAGAAATAGGCGCTATAAAAAAAATTAGTCTTTCTGGAGAAGTAGATAAATTTGATAAAAATTTACAACAACACGCTCATTTAGTCTGTGATAATTGTGGATGTATAATTGACATATATATTAATAAAATAGATGAAATTATAGAAGATGTGTCAAGAAAAGGAAATATTAATATAAAAAATTATAATATTTCATTCAATGGAATATGTGAGAAATGTAATAAAAAATAATTTAATAAAAAAAGAGATTACAAGAGAGACTACAAGTTTTAATAACTAGTAATCTCTTTTTTATGTTTTATATGGGATATACTACTCTTTACTTGAATGTTCTAAAAACGCTCCTCTAAAAAAACTTTTTACTTCTTCATTTGGTATTTTTAAAGAGTAAGTTATATCGCCAGTTATTGGGGATATAACTTCATTTTCATATGTTAGATATCCTGAATAGAAAAATAATGACCAAATTGTAGATAGCCTATTTAGGTCAGAATAAATTATGCCATCTAGTATTGTTTTTTCAATTTCTTTACCTAAAAAAAGCTCTTCTAAATCTTCTTGTAATTCTTGTGATTTATTTTTCAATAGTTCTTTAATTAAATCGTTGCTACTTGTATTAATCCAATAAGGTTTAATTTTTTTGTCATTTGAATAATTTAATATAGACCAAGGATTATATATTTTATCTTCCCCAAATTTATAACCATTATACCATTTTCTTACTTCGTCGATTTGATACTCTAAGTTATAATATTTAAGCAAAATTTCTACTTCACTTTCTAAAAGTCCAAAATGCTTATATTTATTATCTAAAATAGTTCCTACATTTATATTGTTTAACCCTGAAAATACACTCTCTTTTGCCACTTTAGTTATTCCTGTTATTACTCCAAATGCTAGATAATTATTATCTTTTAGTGTAGTACTCAATATATTTCTAAAAAAGTAGATAGCATCCTCATAATAATTAGATACATATGCTGAAGTTAGTGGTGTATCGTATTCATCTATTAAAATAACAACATCTTTAGAATAGTAATTTTTTAACATTTTTGACAAGTATAAGAGTGAATTAGAGAGGGTTCCTAAATCAGATTTTTTATATAGTATTTCTTCAAATATATTTTTTTCTAAAGGACTAAGTTTATTTATTATAAAACTGTAATTTTCATATAACATAGATATTTCTAATCTAATCTTTTCTAAGCAATCTTGCCAATTACTATTTTTAATATCTTTAAAAGAAATATGAATTACAGGATATTCACCTTGGAACTTCATATAATCACTTTTTTCTATTAATAAATTTTTAAATAAGATTCTATTTTTTTCTTTATTTTCAATATCAAAAAAATATTTTAACATACTCAAATTAAGCGTTTTTCCAAATCTTCGAGGTCTTGGCAAAAGTGTTACTGCTGATCCTGTTTTTAGAAGCTCTTCTATTAATAAAGATTTGTCTATAAAGTAATAATTTTCTTCTATGATTTTTTTGAAGTTACTTATTCCTATGGGTAACATTTTTTTATTCACTTCAACCACCTCCTAACAATCTTTTATAGGTAATTATACTCTATTTACATTGGAAACCCTAAACAAATAAAAAAGATGTTGGTTTCCCAACATCTTAATGGTAAATATTTAATTAATTACTTACCTTTTCTATCATATTTCACAAATTTTAAAACTTGAATAATTAGAGTTGGAATAAAAGCTAAAATGTTTATATCAATAAACTTCTCAGTTGATAAATCAGATATAGCAAACATTCCGTGGAAAGCAGGAACTAATAACACAGCATATAAGAATAAAGCTCCTAATAGGAAAGCATATATACTGAACATGTTATTTGTAAATCCTAATTTGAAAACACTTCCATTTCCTCTACAGTTAAATCCATGGAATAATCTAGCTAAACATAAAGTTGAGAAAGCCATTGTGCTTCCAACTCCAGCATCATGACTTGAATATCCTAAGTAGAAAGCTACTATTGTAACTATTGCAATTAAAAGACCTTCCATTAAAACTCTGCTTGATAATGTTCTATCTAGTAAAGGAGCATTAGATTCTCTAGGTTTATCATTTAAAACATCAGCATGAGATGGTTCCATTCCAATAGCTATAGCTGGTAAACTGTCTGTAAGCAAGTTAATGAATAATAAGTGTACTGGAGCAAAAATTACAGGAAGTCCCATAAGTGAAGCATAGAATACCGCAAAAATTCCTGCTGTATTACCAGATAATAGGAATCTTATTGAATTTTTGATATTAGCATATAGGTTTCTTCCTGTTACTACTGATTTTACAATAGTTGAGAAGTTATCATCTGTTAATATTAGAGAAGCAGCATCTTTAGATACTTCAGTTCCTGTTATTCCCATTGCAATACCTACGTCTGCTTTCTTAAGAGCTGGAGCATCATTAACACCATCTCCTGTCATTGCACATATTTTTCCTAATTTTTGCCAAGCTGAAACTATTCTTATTTTATGTTCTGGTGAAACTCTTGCATAAACAGATATATTTTCAACACGTTGAATTAATTCATCATCTGACATTGCTTCAACATCTACACCATTTAAAACTTCATCTCCATCTTTGTAAATACCTATCTCTTTTGCAATTGCTTTTGCTGTTACTTGGTAATCTCCAGTTATCATTACTGGTTTTATTCCAGCTTTTATACAGTCTCTAACAGCTGTTTTTGACTCTTCTCTTGGGGGATCTATCATACTAATTAATCCGATTAATACAAAATTATTTTCATCGTGGAAACCAAGTTCTCTATCATCAGATATAACGTTCATTCCAAAAGCTAAAACTCTTAGACCGTTTTGTGCAAATTCAATATTTGCTCTCTTAATTTTTTCAATATCTTCTGTTGTTATTTCTCTAATTTCATTTTCAGTTAAGATATATTTCGCTCTATCAATTACTATATCAGGAGCTCCTTTTGTTATTAAATGCTTTTCATCCCCTATTAGGTTTAATGTACTCATCATTTTTCTATCAGAGTCAAAAGGTAACTCTTTAATTCTAGTATGTTTTTCTCTTATTTCAATCTCTTTAATATCATACTTATGTCCAATGTTAACAAGTGCTACCTCAGTTGGATCCCCTATCTCTTTACCGTTATTATTTACTGCATCACTACATAGTAGAGCACTTCTTAATAAAGCTTTTTCAACTTTTGAATCTAAATTAATTTTATCTTCTGGAACAATGTTTCCATCTACATAAAGGTGTTTAACAGTCATTTTATTTTGTGTAAGTGTTCCTGTTTTATCCGAACATATAACAGATATACATCCAAGAGATTCAACAGAGTGTAATTTTTTAACAATAGCATTTTCTTTTGCCATCTTTTGAGTTCCAATAGCCAGTACAATAGTAACAATAGAACCTAAAGCTTCTGGAATAGCAGCAACTGCAAGAGCAACTGCAAACATTAATGAATCAAGAGTATTAACTCCTCTTGCAATTCCCATAAAGAAAACTATAATACATAAAACTATAATAGCTATTGAAAGCTTCTTACCAAATTTTTCTAAAGAATTTTGAAGTGGTGTAGCCATTTCTTCTGTTTCATCTAAAAGAGAAGCTATTTTTCCAAGCTCAGTTTTCATACCAATAGTAGTAACTAAGATTTGTCCTCTTCCGTATGTAACTAAACTTCCTGAGAAAACCATGTTCTTTTGGTCCCCAACTGTAAGTTTATCATCTTTTATTATATCAGATACCTTCTCAACACTCTCAGACTCTCCTGTAAGAGAACTTTCGTTTACCATTAAAGAATATGACTCTAAAACTCTTGCATCACTTGGAACAACATCTCCAGCTTCTATAAGCACTATGTCACCAGGAAGTAATTCAGAAGAATCAATCTCTTGTTTATGCCCATCTCTTATAACTTTAGCTTTTGCAGAAGACATCTTTTTTAAACTTTCTAAAGACTCTTCAGCTTTTAAATGTTGAACTGTTCCTAATATTGCATTAAGTGTTATAACAGCAAGTATAACTATTGTACTCTCTTTATTTCCTGAAAAGAATGAAATAGCAGCAGCAGCAAGTAAGATTATAACTAGAAAGTCTTTAAACTGCTCTAAGAAAATTGCAAAAGCTGTTTTCTTCTCTTTTCCTTTTAGAGTGTTTTTACCATACTGTTCACTTATTTTTTCTAATTCTTCTGATTTAAGTCCATCTTTAGAAGAATTAAAATAACTAAAGAGCTCCTCTTTTGTTCTTGAATAAAATTTGTCCATGTTGTTTCTCCTTTTATCATTTTAATTTTGTTATAAATAAATAAAAAAAGACTTTTAGCGTAGGCGAAAAGACCTACACTAAAAGTCTTGTCACCTACGATTATTAGGTGTATAGTACCAAATTCTTTAACAGAATTGTGATGTTGACACTATACTTCTGACTACTCCCTCTCAGTATAACTGATTGATTATTCATTTTACTTATAGATTCTATATTTTTTTTTTATCTTTGTCAACAAAATTATAAATAATTTATTAAAAAAATGAAATAAAGTAAAAATAAAAAAATAAAACAAAACAAATATGAAAAAATAAAAATAAAGTACAAAAAAATAAAAAAATGAAAAAAAATTACAAAAATAAAATGAATTAAGCAAGATGAAAAAATCATTGAAATTAAAAGAAAAATTAAAATTTTCGAACATGTTTATGTGTGTAAATAGGATTTTAATAAAATAATTTTAATATAAAACTGCTTGACATTATATTTGTTTGTCTATATACTAATCAATAATTAAAAAGCCTAAAAGGAGGAAATAATGGATACAATGTTTAACTTTAATTTTATTATTATTATAATTATGTTGCTGCTGATAATTGTCTTAGTCATTATTAGCAATATTTTGTTATATAAAAATAAATTAAATTTAAACTTTTCGTTAGACACTCCTTTGAGCGATTTGCTTTTACTAAACTAAGTGAATCCAATTAAGAATAATATGAACCTAAACGGTTATTATTAAAAGCAGTCTAATAAAAATAGACTGCTTTTTTTTATACGCTTTACAGCAAATAATTTAATTTTTAAAAGGAGATATTAAATGGAAATCGCAACATGAAGCTCCAAAAATTGGGGAAGGTAGTAGAATTAAGACGTTATAAATAAAAATTAAAAATAGAGTTCGTGTCAAGGAATACGAGCAAAAAGGGGGAATTATTATGAAAGAAAATAGAGGTAGCTGGGGATCCAATATAGGGTTTATACTAGCAACAGCAGGATCAGCAGTAGGACTTGGAAATTTATGGAAGTTTCCATATTTAGTTGGTAAAAATGGTGGAGGAGCCTTTGTTATAGTGTATCTGTTTTTAGTAGTATTGTTAGGGTTTTCACTTATGCTAGCAGAGATGGCAGTAGGTAGAAATGGAAAATCAGATGCTTATGGATCTTATAGAAAATTAAATGAAAAATTAGGAATTGCAGGATTTTTAGGAATATTTACATGTTTCGTAATATTCTCATATTACTCTGTAATAGCAGGATGGATAGTTAAATACGTTATAGAATTTATAAAAGGTGGAATAGGTGGAGATGTGGCTGCACACTTTGGGAATCATATCTCATCACCAGTGACACCAATTGTCTATACAGCAATAGTTCTTTTAGTTACAGCTTTTGTAGTATTAAAAGGTGTTTCTGGTGGAATTGAAAAAGCTGGAAAAATAATGATGCCAGCATTATTTATTTCTCTTATAGTAATAACTGCAAGAGTATTAACTTTACCAGGTGCTATGGAAGGGGTTAAATATTACTTAACACCAGATTTCTCTAAAATAAATGGACAAGTAATATTAGCAGCTCTAGGGCAAGTATTCTTCTCATTAAGTTTAGGTATGGGTGTTATGATAACATACGGAAGTTACTTAGATAAAAAACCTAATATAGTAAAAAACTCTCTTTTAGTAACAGATTTAGATACTGTAATAGCTTTAATCGCGGGACTTGCAATTATCCCAGCTACAATAGCATTTGGACATGAAGTAACAGCAGGACCAGGATTAATATTCATCACATTACCTTCTGTATTTGCAGCTATGCCTTTAGGAAGTATCTTTGGTACTGTATTCTTCATCCTAGTATTGTTTGCTGCATTAACTTCAACAATATCTCTATTAGAGGTTGTAGTTGCATTCGTAGTTGACCAAGCTAAAATCGAAAGAAAGAAAGCAACTGTATTAATTACAGTAGCAGTATTTATACTAGCTATATTAAACTCTTTATCATTCGGACCTTTAGCAGGAGTAACACTTTTCTTCGGAATGAATTTCTTCGATTTCCTATGCTACTTAACAGACAATTTATTACTACCAATCGGGGGAATAATGTTATGTGTTGGAGTAGGATATGTATGGAAAGAAGCTGATGTTGTTGCTGAGGTAACAAACGGTGGAACTGTTAAATTTAGACTAGTTAAAGTTTGGTTATTCGTAATAAGATACATCATACCAGTAGTTCTAGTATTAATTTTACTACAATCTATCGGAGTATTAAAAATATAAGTTTAAGACACATTATATTTGTATATTAATTATATAGATATAATAATTAAAAATAAAAAAGGTTCCTCTTATATAGATGAAAATCTGTATGAGAGGAACCTTTTTATATGCATATATCTAAATTATTATTTTTTCTAAAAAGAAGTACTCTTCTCCAGAATGGTAGTGTTCAACATGATGATAAGGGACTAAACACTCTTTATAGATTGATACGCCATTACTTAGCTTAAAGGTCTGTGGAGTCTCTGAAATGATTTTAAGAAGTTCTATCTCTCTTATAGATTGTATCTGTTCATTGAAATGAATTCTGATAATTGTGTTTTTACTTATTTCAATAGTTGAAGTTGTTGGGGTATAGATAGTAGAAGTGTTCATTTGTTACCTCCTGAAATATTTTTATAAGATACATTTATATAGTAATTATTCGTGGAGAAAAATGATAAAAAAGGAAAACTGTGAGCATGAATTTTGAGTTGTAATAACTTTTGAAAAGTAATGAATGTAAGTAACTATATAGCAAAAATGTTTATATGTAAAGCAGTATTTAAAATTCTAAATTATATTACTTTACAAAAGTAGGTAATAAATATAGAATTTAGAAATAGGATGTGATCTAATGGATATAAATATGACTATTTCAGAAGAAAGAAGAATAGAGTTAGGTAATTACGTTAGAAAAATAATGTCTGAAAAAAAATTAGGATTTAATCAGATAGTATTAAAGACTAAAATAAATACAAAACCATTCTCAGAAATTATAAATGGAAAGCAACAAAAGATTAATCCTTTTTATCTTCAAAAGATAGCTTATGCTCTTAAACTTGACTATAAAGAATTATATGAAATTGTTGGTTATTTAGAGAAAAAAGAGTCAAAAGAAAATTTAGATAATATAGGTTTAACTCAAGTAAATCTTTCAGTGTATGGAAAAAGTAATTTAAAAAGTGAAAATATTGATTTAGAATCTATAATAAAGAAAGAAAGACTTATCTTACTTCCTGGGGAAGAGTTGCCTAAAGACGCTTTTATGATTGATATAAAAGGGGATAGCATGTATCCAGCTCTTATAGAAGGTGATATAGCAATAGTAGACCCTGTATGTGGAGAATTTAAAGATAAGAATTTATATGTTGTTACCTATAACGGTGTGACAATGTTACGAAGAGTATTATATAGAAAAGACTATATTCAACTTGTATCAGATAATCAAGATAGAATAAAGTATCCTGATATTATTATAGTTAATAAAGATGGAGAAGATTTTGTTTGTAATGGCCTGATTATAGAAGTTAAAAGAAAATGTATAAGATAATTTTTAGGAAGTCTACCTGTAAATAAAGGTAGGCTTTTTTTATGTAGTTAGGGTTGAAAATTAGAAGTGATAACTCTCTTTTAGTCTCTTTCTTATTATATCTTTTTATATTGAAAAAAGTAATAAATATCAGATAATAAAGAAAGAAACTGTTGATGTATGTGAAATATTATCAATATTAGTTGTTAACATTTGTGGTTAAAATTTATAAGGGAAATTATTAATATTTTTATTTTAAATTTGTAAATCACAATATTTGTATTCACCAATATAAAATAACATATAATTTTGCATAAGTAAATAGAAATTGTATTTTGGTTAATAAAAATTTACTTTTGCAAAGTAAAGGGTGGTAAAATAAATTAACAATTGGAGGTTTAAATATGGAAGAAAATAAAATAAAAGAAATTGCGGAAATTCCAGAGGAATCTAGAAAAAAACTAGGGGAATACTTGGAGAAAGTCCGTTTAGATAAAAAAATAGGATTTAATCAGTTAGCTTTAAAAAGTAATATAAATGTTAAATCTTTAAATGAAATTTTATATGGGAAAAGTAAAAGAACAAATCCTTTTTATTTACAAAGAATTGCTTCAGCCTTAAGAATAGATTACAAAGAACTTTATAGAATAGTTGGTTATCTTGTTGAGGAAGATTTTGATGAAAATAAACAGTTAGTTTCAACTTGTAATCAGATTGAAAAAGAGCTTTGTGGAGAATTTAGTAGTTTAAGTGATGAAGAAAAAGGGAAAGTACTGATTTTTATAAAAGAGTTTATAAAAAAATAAAGAAATATATTTTTAATATAGTCAATAAATATTTTGTGGGAGAATTATGATTAGAAATTTTAAAAATAGTGATATAGAAAGAATTATGGAGTTATGGCTAAAAATAAATATTGTAGCCCATTCTTTTGTAAAAGAAGAGTATTGGAAAGATAATTTCGATACAGTAAGAGAAATGATGCCTAATGCTACTATTTATATATGGGAAGAAGAAGGAACTATTCAAGGATTTATTGGATTAATTGATGATTATATTGCAGGGATATTTATATCTGACTTGAAACAGTCTAAAGGAGTTGGAGTGAGCCTTCTTAATTATGTGAAGAAGAATAATGACAGTTTATCTTTAAAAGTTTATAAGAAAAATAGTAGAGCAGTTAAGTTTTACTTAAGAGAAGGCTTTAATATATTAAACGAAGAAGTGGATGAAAATACAGGAGAAGAAGAGTTTTCTATGTATTGGGAAAAATAGAAAATTATAGGAAATAATTAAAGGAGGATATGATTATTAGTTTTAATAAACCATAAAATTAAATGATGAAAAATTATATAATAGAAAGTGAACGTTTAGGATTTAGAAATTGGAAAGAGAGTGATTTAGAATTATTATTTTCTTTAAATACAAATTCAAAAGTAATGAAATATTTTCCAGGATTACTAACTGTAGAAGAAAATAATAATTTTTATAAAAAAATGAAAGAAAACATAGAAAGAGATGGCTATGGTTTTTTCTGTGTTGAAGAGAAAACAAGTGGAAATTTTATCGGATTAATAGGAATAAATAAAATTTTATTTGATGGAGAATTAAAAGACAAATTTGAAATAGGGTGGAGGCTTCTTCCAGAATATTGGGGAAAAGGCTATGCAACAGAAGGTGCTAAAAAAATGATTGAATATGGATTTAAAGAATTAAGCTTAAAAGAAGTATTTGCATTTACCTATATAAACAATATAAATTCTTTTAAGGTGATGGAAAGAGCTGGAATGAAAAAAATAATGGAATTTAATCATCCAAGATTAAGTGAAAGTTCTTGGTTATGGAGACATGTACTTTACTCTATAAAAAAGTAAAAATTAGGAATTGTTATTATTAAAGAATATAATAGGGAATCCCATGGTGGTAAAGGAAGGTAAAAAATTATGGAAAATAAAATTTATATTTTAGAGCCAATAAGAACTAATAATTTTATTGATTTAGGAGTTAAAATCATTAGCCATTGGGAACTATTTTTATCTATGGGCTTTGAAAAAGATGTGAAATATGCAATTTATTATAATTATGATTCAAATTATAAAGGAGATTATGATTTTTCAATTGGGGTAGAAAATGAGTTTAAAGAGTCTTTCCCTTTGGAAATTCCATCTTTAAAATATCAAAAAATTGACTCAACACAGGTAAATATAGTAGATAGTTGGAAAAATATATGGAAACTTGAAGAACAAGGCAAAATAAAAAGAAATTATATTTTTGATTTTGAAAAACATTTGTCCAATGGGAAAATAGAAATTTATATTGGAATTTTATAGTTGATTAAATTGAAAAAAATATGCTGTTGAGAAAGTAAAAAGAGGCGTAGTAGTCTAAAATTTATGGATTTTAAGGGGGAGTTATGAAAAAAATAATTTGGAGTTTAGTATTTGTTTTTTTTATGAGTTGTACTAACTCTAATACTATAAGAAGTGAACAAAATTTACAAACATATTATAAAGAAATTGATAACAAAATTTTTACAGAAATAAATAAAGATTCAAGAGAAAGATATAAAAAAATACTTAATGAAGAAGAAACAAAAAATGTACCTTTATTCTTTAAAACACAGGTTGAAACAATTAATGAAAATGGTTATAAAAATCTTTATGATGGTTTTAATCATGCTCTAAAAGGGAGTTTTCAACTTAACTCTAAAGGGGAAGTAGAAGGAGTATATAAAGTTTTTGATGATAAGGGGAATTTACAAGAGATTGGATACTTAGAAAAAAAAGGAGTAACAAGTGGAGTAAAAAGAAAATACTATTCCAATGGAAAAATTGCGAAAGAGATTCCATACTATAAAAACAAGGTTAATGGTATAAGAAAATTTTATTATGAGAATGAGAAACTTAAAGAAAAATTTTATTATGTAGATGGAAAAGAGGAAGGCATAGGAGAGACATATTATGATAACGGAAAGATAAAGGAAACTGCTTATTATAAAAATGGAGAAAAGAATGGAGAGATTCTTATGTATTATCCTAATGGAAATCTAAATGTAAAAGGAACTTTTTTGAATGGGAGAGAGGAAGGTTTATTCCAAGTATATTCTGAAGATGGTCAGAAAAAAGAGTTGATTTTTAAAAAGGGAAAATTATTAAATATTAATAAATAATTTATAGTTAGGGAATTGAAAAATAAACATAGAAATAATTATCTTCAGCTACTCAAGAGTTGATTAAATAATAGAAATTTATTATTAATAAAAATTAGAAAAATAAATAAAAAAAAACAGCTAAAAAAGCTTAAAGAACTAGAAAACACTAGTTTATAAGTAGATAAATGCTGTTTTTTTATATTTCAAACAGCAACTTTAGAGATGAAGTATTTATATTAAACAATATTAATAAGATATTTAATTATAATGTAATCAAGAGAGCTTTAAAAATGACTGTAGAGATTATAAAAACAAAAGAAGCAGCAAAAGAGATATTAGAAGGGTTATAATTCCCACAGGGGTGATTATGAGCGATTATAATAGATTTAACTTTGAGTTTAAAGTAACTGTTTAATACAGTTATAACATCAGTGGTATTGTCAAGAGAAGTGTTACATCTATTAATTCTTTCAGCAATCTATAGTTCCTTTGAATAAAAGACGCGGGTTTAAGTTCTTTATCGTTTATGATGTGATTAGCACTTTCTAAATAGATAATAAAGAAATATTCTCTAGATTCAAATCCAATTTCGTTTTTGAGATAAGCTATTACTCCAATTTTAGAGTTAATAGAAAAAGAATTGTTGTTATAATGCTTCTTAAATAATTCTTTATTAATATCAGATAAAAATTTCAAAGCTAAATACTGTTTTTTAGTTATTCCAAATATCTCCAAAAAACTAAATCTTTTTATAAGAGATTAGGAGATAGAAAGGTGATTTTTTTTCTATTAAGTTAAGGTAAAAATCTAATTTTTCATAATCATAGAAAAAGTAATTAAAGCCTAAGTTGTTATATTTTTCTTGTAAAGCAGTATGCCTGTCTATGTTAAATCACGTCTATATAATTTATATATTATTTATCACTATATAATATATATTTATGTATAAGATAATTTTTCAAACAATATTAATTGTAAAATCATAAATATATATTAGTAAAAGAAATAAAAGTAAAGTATAATTACTTGTATTAATTAAAAAAGTCAATTTTAGTTTAAAGATAAAGGGGGAATAAATGAATAAAATAGAATATATTTATACTGAAAACCCAATAGAAGAGCAATGGAGACAAATTTTACATTTTTCTTATCCAAATAATATAAAGTCTTATTTTAATAAAAAAGGGATAAAAGATGTTTCAGAAAAAATAATAGAAAATATTTCAGGGTCTATATTGCAGTCAAAAGAATATTTTGATAACTTTAAAAACAGTAGTTTACAAATAAAACCGTTACTTCTATATTATGGAGTAACAAATTTATTTAATGCATTTTCTATTTTATTATCGAATACAATTCCAGAAATAAAAAATCATGGTATGCAGTTAAAAATAGCTGATTATAAAAAAATAGCTGATTTAAAAATTAATCCGGTTAATGAAAAAGATGGAGCTTTAGGCGTTTTTAATAAAATATTTTCTGGAGATTTGTCAAAAGAAAAATTAACAGAATATGGGGAGTGGTCTTTATTAGAATTATTTAGTAGTATATATGATGTTAGTGATGACTTTAAAAATTGTTATGAATATGGGGAGACACATGTTATACCTGTTAAAATAATTAAGATGAAAACATATGAAGTAGAAAAAATTAAAATAGAAGATATTGCTAATCAGGATAACTTTTTTAAGCAAATAAAAAACTATAAAGAAGTCTATTTATCTCCTGAAAAAATTAATAAGGATAACAGCATAATTTTGAAAAAGAAAATGTATAAAAAGACATTAGCAGAGCAAACTGTTTTTGGTAATTATTATTTTTCGTTATCTCATTTTAAAAAAAGCAGTTACATTAACCCAATATTAGAGATCAGATTATACATGATATTATATGGTTTAAGTGTTGTAAGTAGATATAATCCAGAAATATGGAATCCTTTTTTAAAGAATGATATTACAGGAGAAAAATTGTTAATTGAAAAGCTTTTAAACTTTTCAAGTCGAATTATTCCCAACCTATTATTAAATAAATTATATGATAGTAAATTTATTTATGTACAAAATTATCAAGGAATAGTCGATTTATCACAAAATTTATCTAAAGAAGACATAAAAGAATTGATAAAAGATGAGTTGAGAAAGACTAAATAAAGTATATTGTTTACAGGGAGAAAAAATGAGTTTAGATAAAGAAGTGTATAAATTATGTAATGTAATAAAAAAAAATAAATTTTCAAAATTATTAAAAGAAACTTTATTAGAAATTAAGCATTTAGAATTAAGCGATTATTGTAAAAATAAAGGATTACAGATATATGGATATTTGTTTCTTTATAACAAAAGAGAAGATATCTCTCTCAGTATTTCAGAACTGCCACTAGCGACTCTAAAGACACTTGAAACATTTCAAGTTACAATTGAAGAGTTAAATAAAAAAATTATAGAAAAAATTATTAGAAAACACCAGAATCTAAGAGATGTTTTTAATCCTTATTTAGGATATGATTATAAGTTTGAAAATACATATAATATTAAACCTTTTTTAGAATATGAAGATTATAGTGAATTATTAATAAAAATTGAAGAAACTCCTATTTTTAAATTTATAATGAATAATTCATATGAAGGACAATATATGGAAAAGTTGAATGATAAAATTTTAGGAATAGAAAATATGATAGTAAATAACAAAGATAATTCTTTTTTTGATGAGATTTATAATGAAAGTTCTTTAAAGTCAGAAGGTGAAAAACGTATTATTTCTAGTATATTAGCATTAGTCATTTTTAGAGATATGATAAAAAATATTAATCAGTTAATTTTTCAGGAAATTAAAGATGGGAAATTCAAAAAAATAGATGAGAATAATTTGATTAATTATACATATTCTTCAAATGCTATAAACACTCATTATGAAGCTCTGATTTCTCCGCAATCAGAAGAAATTTTTATAGAAAAATATGACATTTTACTATTAGAAATACCACAAAAAGATGGGAGTAAAGATGAAAAAAAAATATGCTCTATAAGAGGATATAATATGAGTTATAATAAAGATGAGGGGACATTAATAAGGCTTATATTAAAAAGTATAGATAAAAACTTAATAGCATTTAATTCATCATATGTAGATGAGATTTTAAAATAATTTGATAAAATTATAAGTTAAAATTCATTTAAAACCTATATTTTAAGTAGGAAATTTAAATAATAATTAATTAAGATAATAAATATAGGAAGGAATAAGATAAAAATAAAATTTCAAAGGGAAAAACTAAAAGACTTGAACTTGCAAAGTTAAAAAGTAAAAAAGAAGAGTTATTAACATTAGGACGAAAATATAATTGCGAAGAAAAAGAAAAGGTACTAAGGAATTTAATAAAAATAAAATGGATTCATCATATTTTTTATGAACTTGTAATAAAAGGTTTGAAAGAATTAGGAATAGAATGTGAGAATATTGAAAAGCTTAATTGTATATACTATAAAATAAGAAAATAGAGAAAATTATTAATACATAAATTGAATGTTTAAACTCTTAAAGCAGTGTCATTAAGTAAAAAAGATACACTGCAAGTAGATTATAAAAAAATAAAATCTTAGAAATGATTATTTAAAAACTAAATATTTATTTAAAATAAATATGAAAATAAAAAATTTATTTTTACTAATTTAGGTTAAAAGAGAAGAATGGAAATATTCAGTGATATAAATTATAAGAAAGCCACCAGTCATAAAAGTGATTATACTTTAGAATATTAATGAAATTAGAGGTGCAATTTAACTTTATTTTTATTTACTATTAAATTGCTTGAGTCTTTAAAATTTTATTTTTAAAGACTTTCAACAAACATTAAGAAGTTATAAAAAAATTTAAAATTAGTTAGTATAAGTGAAAAGAATTTATTATATATCGAATATATTAAATTGTATAATTTGATATATTCGATAAAAGTAACAGAAAATAATAATTACTAATACAAGAAAGTAAAATACTTTGTTAAAAAAATAGATATTAGGAGGAAAAATGCTAGAACAAAATAATTTGATTTATGAAAACAGAAAGCAAAGTGAAGTGGAAGACGAAATAGAAGACGAAATAGAAGACGAAATAGAAGACGAGTATCCTAATGTAAATATAAAAATAGATAGAGAGCAATTTTCTATTTATGAAGCTAAAAGAAAATATGAAAAAAAATTTATAAAATTAGACCCAGAATTTCAAAGAGAAGATGTGTGGGATAAAAAGAGAAAGAGTGAATTAATTGAAAGTGTATTGATGGGGTTACCTTTACAACTAATATATACTAGTTCTAATCAAGATGGACATCACATAATAATAGATGGTAGACAAAGGTTAACTACATTTTTTGAATTTTTAGATGATAAATTTAAAATAGATAATCTCAAAATTTTACCTCAGATAAATAAATTATTTTTTAGCGAATTAAGCAATTCTTATCAAACAAAAATAGAAGATTTTCAGTTGTTATTTCAAGTTATAAAACCTCCAACACCCGATAAAATTCAATTTGATATATTTGATAGAGTTAACAGAGGAGGAATTAGCTTAAATAATCAAGAAATGAGAAATGCGTTATATCAAGGAAGTTCTACGAAACTTTTAAAAAAACTTTCTAAAAATGAAACTCTGAGAAAATTAATTTCCCCTAAAATGTCTGCAAGAATGAAAGACAGGTATTTAATATTAAGATTTATTGCTTTTTATATATTAAATGAGAGTAAAAAAATTGAGTATGTAGGAAATATGGATGATTTTTTAGGTGCTATTATGTCATATATAAATAAGCAAACATCTGAAGAAATAGAGAAATATATAAAAGTTTTTAATGATTCAATAAATAGAATTTATTCAATATATAGAGAGGATTCTTTTAGGAAACCTAGTGAAACTAATAAAAAAAATCCAATAAATATGACCTTATTTGAGAGTTATTTATATATTGCTAGCAAAATTGATGATAATAATATGATTCGAAAAATAATAGAAGAATTATTAAAGAGAAATGATTTTGTTAAAAATTTAGATAAAAATAGAGATAAAAAATTAAAATATATTAATAGAATTGAAATGATAAATGAAATAATAGGAGAATATAAATGTTGAAATCTTTAGAAATTAAGGGATATAAAAGTATAGATGAACTAAAAATAGAATTCAAAAAATTAAATTTGTTGGTAGGTGGAAATTCAGTAGGAAAATCTTCAATAATTCAGGCACTATTAATTTTTTCACAAGATATTACAGAAAAAAATGAAAAAATATCAGGGGATTTCATTTCATTTTCTAATTATAGAGAAATAAAAAATAAGCAGAAAACAAGAAAAAATATAGAATTGAAAATAGAATTGGAAAACGTAGATTGCTTAAAAGAAATAACTGAAGAAGAGAGCGATGGAGAGATAAAAATAAACACATTATGCTTGAATTGTGATAAAAAAATAGAATGTCAAAAAAATAATTTTTATTTAGATTATAAATCACATTTTAATTATTTGTGTGCAGATAGAGTTGGAAATCTTGAAATATATGATAGAAATGTATTATCTAAAACTAAAGTTGGGATATTTGGAGAATATGCAATTGATTACTTAGTTAATAATAAAAATAATAAGGTGGAAGATAGTATTATTAGGTATATTGAAGATAAAACATTGGGGGGACAAGTAGATTACTGGCTTAAGTACATTACAGGATATGAAGTAAAGGTTGGAAAAATCGAACATACAGATAAAGTAATGGCTTATTATCAAAAAAATGGAATTAGCTATCGTGGAAAAAATGTAGGGGCAGGATTAGGATATTTATTGTCAATTATAATTTTATGTTTATCAAGTGATGGAGAAAATATAATCGTTATAGAAAATCCAGAGATACATCTTCATCCCAAGGCCCAATCTTTACTATGCGAATTTTTGGTATTTATTGCAAAACAAGGTACACAGATAATATTAGAAACGCATAGCGACCATATTTTTAACGGTACTCGAGTAGCAATTTATGAAAAGAGAATTAATAAAGAAGATGTTAGTATAAATTATCTTGAATTATCTGTAGATGGAATTACAGAAAAAAATGTTGTTGATTTAAATGAACAGGGAAGAATTTTAAATCAAAGATTAGGAATCTTTGAACAATTTGACTTAGATATAGATAGATTATTGGGGCTAGAATAATGGAAATTATATTGAATGAATTATCTCTTAATAACATAAGAGAAGATAAAGATTTTTTGGAAATATCAAGAATAATATCAGTAGTTAATAATGAATTTTTAAAAAAAAGCAATCTTTATACTGAAGAGATAGGGATTACAAATAAAGAAACAGGAAGAAAGTATAAACTAAGCGATTACATAAAAAAAACAAGAACAGAAGAAATTAAAAAATTTAAATCTGAATTACTTTCGTTAACAACAAATGACCCCTTTTGGGATATGGATTCAAAGCAATTACTGGAATATGATTATTTATGTAACTGGACAAAAGAAAGTTCGAATTATGGAATTGCTGAAGCTGTTGAAAGAAGTAATGTAGTTTTTTCTATAAAAAGAAATGAAGCAATTAAAGTACAGAAGAAAAAAAAGGATAACACAATTAGTAAAGAAATAACTATTAAAAATATTACTACATATCAAGAGTTAATATTAGAAATGTATAATAATGGCGAAATTGATTGTGATAATTTTTTAAAAAAAAGTGAATTTAAATTGTATAAAATTACTGAAGAATTTATAAAAAATTTTATAAAAAATGATTTGGCTATAAAGCAGCAGATAATAGCAAACTTTATAAAAAATGATAATTGTAATAATATTGAGGAATTTGATAAATTTAACTCCCCTCTCAAAGCCATATATGCAGGAACCGCAGTAGAGAGATTAAGCAGAAAAAGTCCTGTTCATAAATATAGGATAGATTCGAAAGTAAGGTGCTGGGGAATAAAAGTGGAAAAAAGGTTTAGCCCTATTTATTTAGAACTTAATAAGGAAATTAATTAGTAATCGTGCTACATAAAGGGAGAAGGATATTTCTTATAATTGATATTTAGTATTAATCTAAATTTAAGAATAAAATTATAGAATGATGAATTGGAATAGTAATCTTGTTTATAAGCTAATATAAAGAGAAGAATCTCAATAAAAACAATGACTATAGTGACTATTTATATGTAAATCAAGATAAAATTAATGTTTAATTGAACAAGTATAATTTTGATAGTATAGGAAACACACATGAAGAATTTAAAAAGGCTAATATATTTATTGCCAAAAATTAAAATGATTTTTTAAATAGAAAAAAAGGAGAAAGATTGATGAAAAAATCTTGTTATAATTTAGATTTTTGCAATAATATAGGAAAAAATAGCGATATAGAGGATTTTGAATTTGATTTATATTCTATAAAAGAAATTCATAGAAATGATTTAGAAAAAAAAGAATATTATGAAAAGATATTATTGGAATGGGAAAAACTAGATATAGCAAAAAAGAGAATAGTTTATAGGAAAATAAAAAAGTCAAATAATAGTGATTATTTAGAAATTATAAGAGAAATAAAAAAGAGAAATTAAAGGAGTGTTTCGAGGATTTAAATACTGCTGAGCGGGATAATAATCTTTTGAAGAAAAGACTTATATAAACACAAAGCTTATAATTGTTACGTAAATTCTATAGGAGTTGATTATCAAAATCTTAGTAATTATAAATTTTGATAAAAAGAAAAATAATTACTATTTAAATATTTTCATTAGAAGATTGGAAGAGAACTTCTAATTTCGTTTTTATACTTAATAAAATTTTAATTCATGTGATTATAAAAAATAAAATGAACTTTTCTTATTTAAAGTAATATTTACTAGTTAACTATAAAAGAAAATTTTCAAAGTATATTATAAAAATATAAGGGAATCATCAATATATGTTATAATATTTTATATTGAAGTAGTACTATTAGTTAATAGCAATAATCGGAATTTTAAATATTGAAAGAAACTCTATATGGCAAAATAAGAATGGGGTAATAGATGAAAAATAAAAACGAATATTTTAAAAAAGATTTTGAAACAGAAGAAGAACTCCTAAAATACTCAAAGCAGATAGAAGAAAAAAGCTTAAGAGTATTTTATGATAATTATATAGATAAAGATATGGCTATTTTTGAAGAAAATTCTTATGGAGGAAAAGGAGGATTAGGTCAAAATATTGAAAAACATTTTTTTGGTTATGCACCTAATTCAAGTAAGAATGCAGATTTTTTAGAATTAGGAAGAGAGTTAAAAGTAGTTCCTTTAAAAGAAGTTAAAAAGAAAAAAGATTCTTCAGAAATTAGATATAGAAAAGGTTTAAGTGTAAAAGAAAGAATGGTGATAACAATAATTGATTATTTTTCATTAGCTGAAGAAACTTGGACAGAAAACACTATGAAAAATAAAATTAAATTGTTATTAATGTTTTATTTATACGAAAAAGATAACGATAGTTTAGATTATATTTTTAAAATAGTTGATTTGTGGGAACCTTCTAAAGAAGATATGAGAATAATAGAACAGGACTGGAAGAAAATTCAATCTAAAGTCTTAAGAGGGGAAGCTCATAATTTATCAGAAGGGGATACTTTATATCTAGGGGCATGTACAAAGGGAGCAAATTCTAGTAGTGTAAGAAATCAACCATATAGTGAAATTGTAGCTAAGCAGAGAGCTTTTTCATTTAAACAGAGCTATATGAATATAGTGTTAAATGAGTTGTTAGAAAGAAAAAATGGAGAAAAATCTACTATAAAATTTATTAAATTACTTTCTGATATGGATTCAGACTTAGAAACAAAACTTAACAGTATATTTTTAAAATATAAAAATAAAACAATAAACGAAATTTGTGTAGAGAAAGATATTGAGGAAAGAGAAGCTAAAGATTTCTATAGAAGAGTAATCTCCAAAGTTTTAGTAGGAGATGAAAATGCAATAATTGAAGAAATTGAAAAAGCTGGAATAAAAATGAAGGTTATCAGAATTGATAATAAGGGAAAAATTCCAGAACATATATCTTTTCCAGCTTTTGATTTTATAGAATTATCAAATGAAGAATGGGAAGAAAGTGAATTAAGAAATATGCTTGAAGTAACAAAATTTATGTTTGTTATTTTAAAAAAAGACTGTACAAATAGTGAGTTTAAAAAATATTCGAATGAAGAGAAAAATAAGCATTTAAGATTAGAAAATATAATTTTATGGAATATGCCAATAAGTGATATAGAAGGAAGTGCCCAAAAAGTTTGGGAAAAGACTAAAAAAGTTATTTTAGAAGGAATACCAACTGAAATTAAGGGAAAAATTAGAACAAATAGTTTTCCTAAAGCAAAAGAATTTGGAGTTATGCATGTTCGACCACATGCAAGAGATGTAGAAGATACAAAGCCATTGCCAAATGGTGAAAAATTTACGAAGCAATGCTTTTGGCTAAATAAAGAATATATTCAAGATATTATAAAATAAAGTTGATCTTTTTATATATTTGTAGTATAATAATATATAAAAAAATAGAAATGAGGATAAAAAAATGGAAAAAACTATAATAGAACTTTTTGCTGGTGTTGGTGGATTTAGAATAGGATTTGAATCTACAAAACATACTTGGAATACTGTCTTTGCAAGTCAGTGGGAACCAGGAAAAACAAATCAATTTGCATTTAATTGTTATAAAAGTCACTTTGAAAAAGATGGAGGAGTAACTGAATATAGTAATTGTGATATTTCAAAAGTTCCAATAGAGAATATTCCTGAACATACGGTATTAGTAGGTGGATTTCCTTGCCAAGACTACTCTGTTGCAAGTACAGGAGCAGCAGGAATTCAAGGTAAAAAAGGTGTTTTATGGTGGGAAATTGAACGTATATTAAAAGATAAAAGACCATCTTTTATTCTTTTAGAAAATGTGGATAGACTTTTAAAGTCACCATCAAATCAGAGGGGAAGAGATTTTGGTGTTATATTAGCTTGCTTAAATAACTTAGGATATGGTGTAGAGTGGAGAGTAATTAATGCAGCTGAATATGGCTTTGGTCAGAGAAGAAGAAGAACATTTATTTTTGCATTTAATAAAAAAACAAAATATTTTAATAATATAGTAGAAAATACATCTTTAGAGAACTTAGTTACAGAGGGGATTTTCGCTAAAAGATTTAATGTAGTAGCTTCAAAAGAAGATGTGATATTAAACTCGATTAAATTATCTGATGACATTCAGGAAATTTCTGATAGCTTTAAATTTGAATTTGAAAATAGTGGAATTATGATAGATGGTGAAATTCATACTATAAAATTAGAAGTAGGAAATCCTGTTCAAAAACAAGTTTTACTTGGAGATTTAGTAGAAAATAATGCAGCTGAAAAATATTTTATAAAAGAAGAAGATTTTGCTAACTGGGAATATTTAAAAGGACCTAAAGCAATCCCAAGAAAATCTAAAGATGGACATGAATATATGTTTAGAGAGGGAGGAATTGCATTCCCGGATCCATTGGATAAACCAGCTAGAACTATGCTAACAAGTGAAGCAAGTAAAAATAGAAGTACACATGTAATAGAGGATATAACTACTAAAAAATTTAGAAAATTAACACCTTTAGAGTGTGAAAGAATAAATGGATTCCCAGATCAGTGGACAGATACAGGAATGACAGATTCAAATAGATATTTTTGTATGGGAAATGCTTTAGTAGTTGGAGTTATAAAAGAGTTAGCTGATGAAATAGGAAATATAATTGATGGAGAATCTTCTAATACAGATAAGAAATTAGAGATTTTAAATAAATTATTTTTTATCGAAAGAAAAATAAAAGATAATGATTTAGATGTGATTAGTGAGATAAAAATTAAAGATTTATTAGAAAAAGTAGAAAAAATATTAAAAGATTTAAATTAAAAAATAGAAAAAATGAGTGTTTTTAGTAGATAATTTAGATATCTAAGAATGCTCATTTTTTATTTGGGAGAGAGTTTGAAATTTTTGATGGTTATGTTAAATTATTTACAGACTTTTGAATATCCTCTCCTATATTTTTCTAGCTTTAAACTTATCTAATATAACAAATCTAAGAAATTTAAGGAAATTTATTATAGAGAAGATAAAAAATTTAAAAATACACAAAAATTAAAAAATAAATGAAGTTAGAGTGTTATTAATTTAATACTCTAATTTTTTTATGGTTTATATTTATGATAAAATAGGCTATATTAAATTAAGATAAATAAAAAACACGGCTTTAGATATAGTTTTGAAACGTTAGGATATTTGACACAAAATATGAAAAGAGGAGTGTAAAATGAGTAAATGTTTTATTTTTAGAATAGATAGGGGTAATGAATTTATAATAAAAGAGGATATTAAAGAAGAGGAATGGATTAAAAATTATCACTGGAAAGATGAAGCAATATATAAGTTTGAGTACGTAAAAAAAAAGAGCTAGTATTACTGCTCTTTTTTTAATACTCATAATCATGAATTGAAGGAAAGATAAATATGATTGAATTCAAAAATATTTTAGAAAGATTGATAAAGAGAAAATCAGATTACAAAAAATTTAAACAGTCAAAGTCTGATAGAATACAGAACTTTGACTGCCTAAAATTTTATATCACTTTAATTGTCTACTTGATAGGGTAGAATTTATAAATTAAGTCTACTTTTTGTTCATTTTTTTTGGACATAAAAGAAGCATCTATAATAGGGTATATTAAAGCTATATTATAAAAAGCTTTAGTCTCTACTTGATTATAACTTATAAATTTTTAAAGAGGAGGTATTTTAATGAGTAAAATTGTATTTGTTGATCCGAAAATATTAAATGAAATCTTGATAGAAAATATTTATGAAAATGGAAATCATTCTAAGGAATACTCTATTGCTAAAGAAAAGAAAAAATTAATTTTAGAAATGATTTTTAATCCCGAATATAAAATTCATGCAAATAAAATTGAAGCATATAATCTTTATAAATCTGGATTTTCTCACAGAGAAATAGCAGAAAAGCTTAAAATAACAGAGCAAACTTCTAGAAATTATAATTCCCAAGTCATAAAAAAAATATTAACTATTTGTGATAAATTAATGACATTATGATATTGTAGTAGACAATATTAGCAACAACTCCCTCCCCCTTTTAAAATATTATAAATCTAAATCACTTTCTTTTATATGACAACTTTATATAAAAATACTTGCCATTTACAACGTCTTTTTTTCACCATATAAATCATATTTATATCTTTCTTTTTTTGTAACTCCTTGGTCTTTTTCATATAATATTACTTTATGTACAGTTCCTCCAAGTTCACTAAAAAATAATTCGATTAATTCTTTATTTTGTTCGTAATTTTTAATATAACGTCCTAATCTAACCCCGTGAACATCTAGATATAAAGTGACTATTTTTAGTATTGTTCCTTCATAAATTAATTCCCCTACATTTTTTCCATTATCGTAAAGATAATATATTTTTTTAGGATTTTCTTTAATTTCAGAAACACACATTAACTCTCCCGTCATATAATAATAGTAATTATATTTTTCTAAAGTCTCCTTTTTTTCTACATTAATTATCTTGTTTGCTACATTATAAATGATTTTACTATTATCAAAATCATTAGTATAATTTCCACAAGAATCTTGAATGAAGTCTATTTTATTAAGTTGTTTATTACTTTCCTTTTGTATAACTGATTCAATACAATCTTTTTTATTGCTATCAGCATAAAAATATAAGTCCTTCTTCTTGAGTGCTCGGTCTACAATAGTTATAGAATCGATTCTATTTATACTAAGTGGAGAAATTACTTCATACTCACCATACCCATCAGACTCATCATAATCTAAATTAGGATAACTAAGTTCACTTTCTTCCAATTTTCCTGATTTTTCATCGTAATGATTTGTTTGTTTTCTTGATTCTTCTTGTGAAGAAGATATAGTTGTAGAACGTATTTGTGAAGTATCTATTTTATATTCAGTAAAAGTAGATAGTAAAATATTGTTAAAATCAGATGTATCACAATAATTTCTTCCACACTCTCTGCCTTGTTTATCATAAACAAATTTAAGAGTATTATTTATTAAAAAGTGTGGTGAAGTCATTATTATAGAGTCTAATTGACCAAAACTAAAAGTTTGTGGACCATCATTATTATATATTAATTTAAATTTAATAGTATCGCTCTCTCCAAAAGTGTATTCTACTGTCTCGAGTTTTCCAGAAATTTTATCATATGTATTTTTTAATTCAAAATTTAAAGAGCTATATTTATAATTTTTTGAAAGGATTAAATTTTCATACGCGCTATAGTTATTAGTTATTAATACAGCACTTTCTAGATCTTTTACATTTTCTCCCACTTTTAACTCAAATGATTTTGCCATACCTAAAGGAGTATAAGTGTAACTTATTTGACCACAATTTTTTTCTATATTATTTTCTAGATTTTTTACTGTATATGAAAGTAAATTGTGCTTAGAATCATAATCTATTGGGTCAAAAATGGTTTTGAAAGGTTCTTCTTCTTTTTTTTGTATATAATTAATTGTCTTAGGAAGATCGTTTTCTAAATAATAGGTGTAGTTAACTTCTCCTATACCATTCTGTACTTTGTTTAACTGCTCTTCTTTTAGTAAATCATAATAATATGAAGTGTCATTTTCATATATTATCTTTCCATAATTATTGTATACTACAGAATAATAAAAATTTTCATCTCCATTTGTTGATTTAGCAATTTTTGTTATAATTTTATCTGAATTAAGTGCTGTTTCTGGATATATAATTTCTTCAGTATAACCATAATTAGAAGAAGCATCTATATTTACATTTTTTTTAACTAATCGATTAAAGCTATCATAAAAATATTGTTCTGTATTGCCAGAAGCAGTTTTAGAATATGAAAGGCGATTGTATTTATCATATTCTTTAGTAAGTAATGGATACTCAACATCATCTAAATCAATAATACTTTCTTTCAGTACATTATCAGAAAAGTCATATAAAGTTAACTGTTTCAAATAATGATTTTTTTGAGTCTTTGTTATTTTAAGACATTCATCATATTTATATGTTTCAAATGTTCCGTCAGAAAATGTTGATTTTGAAAGTCTAAATTCTTTATAATCGTAAACTGTTTTAGAAGTAATTACTTCATTATTAGAAGATAAGTACTCATAAATAATATTTTCTTTTAGATATTGGTATACCATATATTTATTTTCTTCTAAAATACAAAAATCTAATTGTCCTGGAAGAATTCCATAAATTTTAACCACTTGATTATAGAAATTAGAAAGAGTTATTTTCATTAAGCCATAAATATCTGTATAATCACATCTTTTATACCATGTTAGATCATTTTCATCATAAGGATTAGTACAAATAGAATAATTATAACTTTCTTTTCCTTGGTTACTTGTTTTTGTTAAAACTCTTCCAAAATTATCGTAAGTATTATTTATTAAATTATATTGGGTATTATCGTCCAATGATAACTGATACCATTCATTTATAGGAAATTTAGTTAATGGATTTATAATAGCACATTTTATAATGGCATTTTCTTCTATATCACCATTTTTGGCTATGTTGCTTCTAAATGATTGGAGTAATATAAAGTTTTTAATGCTATCTGAATAACTATAAATTGTGTTTTCAATTAAACAATTTCCAAGAGTTGAATCCCCGTTCTTTTTTGTTTCTTTTTTATATGAAAAAAAGAAAAACTCTTTATATCCAGGAAGGGGGCTAAAGTCATACTTATTTTCTTCAGTAATTAAGCCTTTATCATCTTTATCCTTATAAGCTGTAACCTTAAATGGAAGATAGGCAACTGGTTGTATTTTTAGTTCACGGCCAGGAATACCAACTTCTTTTCCATTTACTTCAGTATAATCAATATCAATTTTATTATAACTATCTTCTGATATAGTTGTTATACTGGAGCATAAATTTATAGCGCCTCTACTGTTAGTTGGAGAATGATATTTTATGTTTTTTTCTAATCCCCTTTTGTCTATTATTTTTGATGGGAAACCTATTTCAAGCATCTCTTGCTTTTCAATTTCTAAATACTTCTCCCCCTCTTTAAAAAATTTTGTTGTTTTAGTAGTCCAAAATGAATAATTTCCAGGTTGTGAATCGATAGTTTCATTGTTTTCTTTTAATATATTATCATAAGAATAATCTACCGTTCTTACCTTTCTATAAGTATCCATAACTTTTTCTTCTGTAAAACCTACATCTTCTTTAAATAATAAATGATACTTGTTAAAAAATCTAACAATAAAAAATATTTCTTTATTATCATTTGGATAATTTTTATCAATAACTGAATTGTATTCAATTACATTATATGTATAATCATTAGATTCTAATAACATACACAGATCATAATGTTTTCTCTTATAAGGATATAAAGAATCATCTTTAGTTACTCCTGTATATGTATTTTTTGAATATTTATATTTCGTTAATAGATAAGTATCCGTTAAAGCATTTTCATATGTTTTTACTTTGGAAATAACATGTAATTCTGTATTTTCTCGACCTGGAATTGTTTTGTAGCTAAATTCTATAATTTTTTTAAAATTTTCTGAATATTTGGTTAGATAGTAATTTTGATTTTTAAATATAGTGTAAGAATAACTATAATTATTTTCTACTTCACCGTTTTTATCTTTATATTTAATAATATGCGATACATATTCAAACTTCATTTCGCTATCTTTTATAACAGAAATAGATGTTGTTTTTATTGCCTTGTTTTCTTGGAATTCCTCTATATATACGCGACTCTTTATACTATTGTAAGATTTATAAGATATTTCTATTTTTGCGTGTCCGTATTCATCTTCAACTTTTTCTAGGAAAAAATCGTCATCTATTTGAATAAAAGTAAATATTAAGCTATGTCCTAAAGGAGAAACTCTTTTCCGTAGTATTCCACGCCAATCAAAAATATCTGTAGTCCCATCAGCATAAATTATTTCAAACCATACCTCAGTCCCATTTTTTTTATAATGAAAAATTTGAATATTTTTTATAGGATTATGAAAAATTTTATATTGAGATATTGTTATATTTTCAAAATTAGTTTCTGAAATTTTATGTAAATACTCAACTCTTCCATCATTAAATAATTTTAGATTAGGTACATCAGAATATAGGTAGAAAAGTCTTGGAGTACTAAATAAATATCCTTTTTTAAAAGAGGGATTTATATCTGGAATTGAATTTAGAGCTCCCACATATATATCTAATGAAAAAATAGCAGGTAGCTCTAAACCACTTGAAATAGTAGCTAATTGGACTTTAGAAGTAAAAGTCCCAGTATTAATATTTACAGTATTATAAATTTTATTTAATGCCTCGCAATAAGGTCTATTTTGTTTTGACACAGTTAACCTCCTTTATTTATATTCTAAATGATAAGCTACTAAGTGCATCAAAATATTCAGAATTCAGAGAACTAGCCACTGAAGAATATCTCGAAGAATTAGTAACAAGTGTTCTTTCAATTGAAGATATATGACTAAGATTTGGTAAACTTCTTGAGGTTGTTAGTTGAAATGATTCACTTCCTGTACCAAGAAAATTTCTCATCGAAGCACTATTAGTTACAGTAGAAGTCTGAACTCTTGTATAAGCTAGAGTCCTTCTACTAATAACTCTTCCAATTCTTGTATGTGTAGAAAATCTTTGGCACATTCTTGCAGCAAGGGTACCACTTCTTGTTGCTACTGCTCCTATTAATGCTCCACACATTGAAACAATTCCTCCAATTATTTCTAATGTAATAGCTATCGTTTCTAATATTTTATATTCTAGACTATCCGCTTCCATAGAAAGCATGGCCAAACGCAATATTCCCCCCATAGCACATAAAATAAGTCCAGTTAAGTTTATTATGGCGGGAAGTGCTGCCCCTCCCGTAGCAACTACTATTATAACAGAGACCAAAAGCCATAAAAAAAGAAGAAGGTGGGGTACTACTTTAGCTGCAAGATCCATATTTTCACGATAACTGCTTTTAGATGGTTTTATATTAGAATTATTTTCCTCAAAAATTACCCCAGCATTGAAGCCTGTAATATCCCATAAATTAACAGGGTCTAATTCAGCATATTGATATCTATTTATATTACCGCTTTTGAAAGGGGTATTAGGATCTCTAGAATAAAATTGACGTAACTTTGTACTGTAAGCTCTAACTCCATTTCCTAAAAAATAAAGTCCGCTTGCCGATTCCATTGTTTGACCACGATATCCACTTTGAGGAATCTGAATTAAAGAATTTGATGATTCGTTCATATTTACCTCCTTTATTTTTTAAATTTTTAATAATTAAATTTTTTATATATAACCTTGTATTAGCCATATTCATTTTTAAAATAGCTTATTTTTAAATTCCACATAAAGTTAACCTCCTTTTTTTTATAGAAGTAAAATACTTCTTACTATATATATTTTATGTAATCTATTTGAAGTGAATTTTTTATTATTTGAATATCAACTTTTTTGAACATTGAACTTTACAATGAAAAGGAGTAAACTTTTCAAAATAGGAGATAGTATCTAATATTAAGGGGGTGAAAAGTAATGTAGAATTCTTTATATTTATTGATTTCAAAATTTGAAGATTATATTAATTAACTATACGTTATTTTAAGGAGGAAATTATGTCAATTAATCAAGATCAAATGCTTCAAGCCATTTATGATACATTATTCAGTGCCTTTACCAGTCCACCTGCTCAAACAGAGGGGGCAAGTCAAGCAGAACAAACTTATTTGACTTTAGAATGGCCTGGACAACAAATCGATACTTCACAGTTTGCAAACCCTTGGAGTCCCCAAAATACAAAAGGAAGTGCAGAATCAACAGAAAATTTCTCGTTTCTCGTTGATAAAATTCAATCATTGAATCCAGTTTTTTCATCAAATGGGGGGAATATATCAGATATATATAATCTTGTGGTAAATGCACAAGTTATACCTCCACCCATTAGTGAAGAAGAAAAAACTCTTTATGATGATGCAGTTGCTTTTCTTCAGTCAGACAAAACAGATTATGATGATTCAGGTAAACCGATAATAGTAAAAGGAGATTCACCGATATACTCTAATTATAAACGTAAGAAAAAAGACTATGATAATGCTGTTATTTCGCTTATGTCAAATTATTTTCAGTATGATATGAGTAAAACAGAAGATCAACGAAAGTGGTCATTTATGGGGCCAGTACTTACAGATACAGTAGATACAGCATGGAATGATTGGGTGAATGCTCATAAGACAAAAGTTGAAGATAAATTAGCTATATTGTCACAGTCTTCAAACAATCAAGTAGGTGTAATTTTTAACACTGCAAAAAGTCAGTTTAATAACTTGAAAAGGGCAAGTATTACAAATCTAGGTAAAAACTATTGGGCTTCATATGCTACACCAGCTAACTGGTTTTCACCATCAGCAGCGGAAGAGTGGACAAGTGTCACTATTAATTCGAAAAGTTTAAAAACTAATGAGCACTCGGATTATACAAAGATGAGTGCAGGGGGTACAGCATCTTGGGGGCTTTGGTCAGCAGGAGGTAGTTTTTCAAAAGAAGATGGGCATGAATCTATGGATGAAACAACAACAGATTTAGCAGTAAGCTTTAAATTTGCACGTGTTGATATTACAAGACCTTGGTTAAATACATTGTTATTTAATATTAATGGATGGAAACTAGGGGAAGCTTATAAAAAAAGTGGACTTTCAAATGGAACAAAAAATCAGCAATTAAATACACCATTTCCTCTATTAAGTACGTCATTTATTGCTGTTAGTGATCTTAAAATTACTGCTAATTGGGGAAGTAAAGATTCTTCCTTAATCACTAGTAAAATCAGTACAGAAGCATCTGCTGGATGGGGACCATTTAAAATTAGTGGTTCTTATTCTCATGGAACCACAGATAAAAAGTTTGAATCTAGTTTTGATGGAAGAACTATAGCTAATAAAGGGTTACAAATAATAGGATGGGTAAATACTATCGTTCCTAATTGCCCACCAGAATAGTTCAAGTTACATTAATTGAAATTTATAAATATTTTATTTATTAGGAAGGTTGCTTGAGTTTAAATTTACTATATATAAGAGATACTATTAAAAAATTGAGTATGCAAGCAGGGGGAATAAATGGAATTTAATATATCACAACCAGAAATTATAGAAGCAATTTATAAAACTATATTAGCAGCCTATACAAAATCACCTATCTATGGAATGCCTTCACCTAGTCAGAATCAAAAATTATTTATTAATTACGTGTGGCCTGGGAAAAGTTTAGAAGAAATAGCATATCAAAATCCTTGGCTACCAAATAATAAAAGTGGCTCCCAACTCTCCACAGAGAACCTTTCTAATTTAGTTAATCCTATCCCTTTATTGTCTGAATCATATACTCTTTCAGGAAACGAGGTAGAGAAAGCATATAAGTTCATTTTGATGGCTTCTCCTATACCATTAGCAACAATAAAATTACGAAACGAAAGTTGCTTAAAAGAGAAAAAAGACTCTATTAAAAATAAAATATATATAAAAGAAGATTATAATGATTTAAAGCAAAAAGAATTAGAAAGACAGTATGCTAATACTTGTGCTAATCTCATGGTAAATAGCTTACAATATAATCTTTTGAACTCTATTGAAAAAGAGTTTTGGAAAAAGAGAGTATTAAAATTTGAAGAATCTGTTAAATCTTCGTGGAGTTTAATTGTAAAACATAAATCACAAAAATCACTATGGAAGAGAAATATGAAAAGATATCCTAATATTTTAAAGAGTTCTTCTACGGAGAATCCTGTTAGTTGTGTTCTAAATGACTCAAATAAAATTTTTATGTCAACTAGCCTTTCAAGCATTATTAATCCTATTCTAACATATCACCCATCTTATATAATACCTAGTAATTTTGCTTTAAAAGAAAATTCTAAAGATTGGCCTTTTGCACCAGCTATTCCTGTGAAAACTGCAGGTAATATCAACCCTAATTTAACCGTATCTTTTCGATTCTGTCGTATAGATATTCTACGCCCATGGTTCAATATGATTCTATTAGAAATGAATGGATGGAAAATTAATGGTCAATCTGCAGGAAGTCTTTCAAACGGTGAAAATATAGATAATTTAGGGAGCTTTCCATTATTACCTTCATCTTTGATTGTGGCACGTGATTTAGTCATTTCAGGAACAGAAGGTAATTCAGGTGTAGAGTATTATTCTGCTAAAGGACTTCAAATTCTAGCCTCTATTAATAGAGTAATACCTTTTATTCCACCTAATGAATAATTAGATATAAAAAAAGAGGATAAGTAAAAATATTTTACTTATCCTCTTTTTACATTTATAGTAAAAGTATTAGAATAAAAGTTTTTTCAAACTTTTATTCTTGAACTTCTCCAATTTTAACTAAATATCCTGCCTCATTTTTTACAAGAATTCCCTCTTCTTCAGAGCATAATAATTCAGATTTACACTCTGGACATTCATTGTCAATATCTATAGTAGATTGATCCACTTCAGTTATCTCATCTTCCATATTTAAAGTTCCAACAAAATCACAATTTGGATTAGAACATTTAACTTTTAGTTTAGTCTTATTTGTATCTATTAAACTAAGTAATTTTTTAAAATCATTTTCATCTAAACTTAGCTTAAAAATTTCAAGTGTAACAGGATTGCTTAATAATCCATCTAATCCTTCTATATAAATTTCAAGTAACTCTTTTTTATCATTTACTACAGGGGCAAATGATTCTATTAGTTTTACTTTTTCATCAAATGACGGATATCCTTTTGACTCCTGTTCATAAATGCATTTCACAGCATTGCTATCTAATGAAACTCCTATTTTTCCTAATTTTTCATCAATTTTAATCATTTTTTTCCTCGCTTCTCAATTTTTGCAATCTAAAGAGACTGTTCAGAATATATTATAACCTGTAATAGAGAAAAGGTATATTTTTTTATTAGAAATCTATATTTTACTCTTCCCTATTTTAGATAAAAACTCATATTTCTTAATATAATCTATAATCTCTTTTTTAGATTTTTTTAATTCTAAATTTTCTAAGAAATCATAATGTTTAATAAGTTCAAAAAATTCATACAGAGCATCTAAATGTTCTTTGCCATCTTTTGTACAGAAGCCTAATAAGATTTTTACTGGATCCCCTCCAGGAAATATAACTTCATTTTTAAGAGTTAAGAGAGCCATTCCAGTCTGTTTGATTGTCCCGTTATTATCTGTATGTGGCAATGCAAGTTTATTTGATGAAACTATATATGCACCATATTTTTCAACTTTTTCAATCATTCCAACAGTATATTTTTTTTCTGTTTTTCCATTCTTTTCTAGTATATTTCCTACTTCTTGAAGTGCTTCTTGCCATGTTTCAACCTCAACATCTAGTTCAATACTTTCAATCTTTAATAAATCCAATAGTCCATATTTTTCTATTTTTAAATCATCAACAATCATTCCGTTTAATAAAACTTTTAATTTATGTATTAGAAGTTTCTCATTTTTTATATCTGAGCTTTCTCTAACTATATTTAATAATGATGAGAATAAAATTTTGTTTTTATGTTGTGATAAATTTAATTTCTCAAGTTCTAATAAATCATCTTTTGTAAGGATTGTTTTTACTGTTACTATTGGTGTTTTTGTTTTGAAAGACTCTTTTGATAATGTTGTAATAATTATATCTATATTTTCATTTTCATACTTATTTAGCTGATTAAGGGGAATCATATCAACTATTGTAACGTCATATTTTTCCATAATCTGATGTGCCAACAGTTGTGAAGTACCATATCCTAGTCCACAAACAATAAGAACATTTTTTATTTTTTCTTTCTCTAAATAATTTTTTTCTAAAGAAATTTTAAAATGAATTGCAATAAAGGCAACCTCTTCATCAGGAAATTCTTCTCCTATAAAATCATGAATTGGCTCTAATGCTTTTTTAGTAGCAAGAAAAATATCATAAATATTTTCTTTTACTTCTTCGCAAATAGTATTTTGAAGTTCTATCTTATTTTTTATTCTATGAATAGCTGGTTTTATATGATTTACAAGTCCATCTAATAAATTTTCATCGTCTATTAGACAGCTTCCAAAAATTTCATCAAAATTGATAATTACACGTTTTATTAAAAGTTCCATCTCAATCCAGTTTTTATATGTTGATTGAATTATGTTATAGCTATGGCTACCTAAGAAATAATCAGTTAATTTTAGAAGTTCATGTTCATTTATTTCTATATTTAATTCTGTCTCCATTAGAGGAGTATTTTTTTTCAATATTTCATACTCTTTTGTTTCTAAATAATAATTTTGATTAGTTTCATCTGCAATTAGATGATTTATACGAATTCGATTAACCATAATTAGATAGTAATTAATCAATGTATTATAAGCTTCATCAGAGATTATTTTATTCAGATTTTTTACAATATATACTATAATTTTTTTTATCTTTTTTTCATCTTCTGGAAAATAAAATTTGCTTATTTCTAAGCTAACATATTTTTTTTCGATACTATCTTCAGAATTTCTATATTGATTAAATATTTTAAGTTGCAGTCTTCTGATATTTTCTTCATTACCTATAAGCTCAACACCTGTTTGAGAGTTTGGGTTTAAATCTAATTTATAGATTGTTAGAATATTTTTTATCTCTTTTAAACTATTTTTTATAGTTGTTCTTCCTAAATTTAGCTCATCACAAAGAGATGTTATATTAATCTTTCCATTAAATAATAATTTTACAAGAATTTTAATCTCTCTATATTCTATATTTAAATCCTCAATAAAATTTTCAAATATTTTTTTTGAGATAGATTCATAATCGTTAAGCGTCAGTATTCCTTTACTTAATTTCTCTATTTGCACAATGTTTTTATCTTTTAATTCTTCATTTATTTTATCGATGTCATATCTAATGGTTCTTTCGTCAACTTCAAATTGCTCTGAAATTTTTTTTATTGTTGTTTCTCCACTATTTTGAATAAAAAAATCCAAAATAGAAATCATACGTTTATTCATCATTTTTTTTACTCACTTTTTCATTATTTTTTTATGTACATCTAATATTATACACATATTATACAAAAAAACCTTTTTTAGCACTAGACTTTTATTTTCAAAAAAAAATGATAAAAAAAGGACATTATTTTTTTTATTACTTTTTGCTAAACTTAAAATGTAAACATTATATTAAAAAGTGGAGGCATAAAATGAATTTTAAAGATTTAATTAATGAAAATTTAATTTTATTAGATTCAGAAGCAAAAACAAAAGAAGAAGTACTTGGTTCTCTTGTAGACCTTTTAGACAAAGAGAATATTCTTACTTCGAAAGAGGAATTCTATAAAATAGTTATGGAGAGAGAGAAAATATCTCCAACTGGACTTGAAGAAGGACTTGCAATTCCACATGGAAAATCAGGAGCAGTTAAAGAACCAAAAATTGCTGTTGCAAGACTTAAAAATAAAATAACAACTTGGGAATCAGTTGATGAAGATAACGAAGTTGATTTAGTATTTTTAATTGCTATCCCTGATGCTCAAAAAGGTGATACTCATATTGAAGTTTTAACAAAACTTACAACTTCATTTATGAAAGATGGATTTATCAAATTATTACAGAATGCTAAGACTAAAGAAGAGTTCTTAAATATTATATATGAAGCTGAGGGAGTTAATAAAGTAAAAAAAGAGGCTCCTAAACAAGTAAAAATTGAAGAGCCTAAAAAATCAAAAGTATCTATGGCAAATAAAATAAAAGAACATTTACTATTTGGAACATCTCACATGATACCCTTTATAGTTGCTGGTGGAGTTTTACTTTCTCTTGCAGTTATGATTTCTGGAAAAGGTGCAGTTCCTGAATCTGGTATTCTAGCAGATATTTCAGCAATGGGAATAGCAGGACTTACATTATTTACAGCTGTTTTAGGGGGATATATATCTTATTCTATCGCTGGTAAACCTGGTCTTGCACCAGGAATGATTGGATCTTGGATTGCAGTTCAAAACTATAAAACAGGATTTATTGGGGCTATTATTGTTGGATTCTTAGCAGGTTTTGTTATTCAACAACTTAAGAAAATTAAGCTTCATGATAATATGAAATCATTAGGTTCAATATTTATCTATCCATTATTTGGAACATTTATTGTATGTGGAATAGTTATGTGGGGAATAGGAACTCCTATTGCAAACTTAACTGAAGGTCTAAACAACTGGCTTCGTGGAATGGCAGGAACAGGAAAAGTTTTATTAGGAGCAATTTTAGGTGGAATGACTGCATTTGATATGGGAGGACCTATCAATAAAGTAGCTACTTTATTTGCACAAACACAAGTTGATACGCAACCTTGGCTTATGGGTGGAGTTGGAATAGCAATTTGTGTACCACCTTTAGGAATGGCTCTTGCTACATTCTTAGCTCCTAAGAAATATACTAAAGATGAGAAAGAAGCTGGAAAAGCAGCAGGAATCATGGGACTTATTGGTATCTCAGAAGGAGCAATACCTTTTGCAGCAGCAGACCCACTTAGAGTATTACCTTCTATTGTAGTTGGAGGTATGGTTGGAAATATTATAGGATTCTTAATGAATGTAGTAAACCATGCACCATGGGGAGGTTGGATTGTTCTTCCTGTAGTTGATGGAAAATTAGGATATATTGTAGGAACTATTGCAGGTGCTCTTGTTACAGCAATAATGGTAAACTTATTAAAGAAAGAAGTTGTTGAAATTGAAAATGGAGCAAATTCAATGAATCAAGAAAGCTATATTTCAGTTCAAGGAGAAGGAGAAGCAGATATTCTTGCTATAACTTCATGCCCATCAGGAGTTGCTCATACATTCTTAGCTGCAAAAGCATTAGAAACAGCTGCTGGAAAAAATGGATTAAAAATAAAAGTTGAAACACAAGGAATGAATGGAATTACAAATAGAATCACAGCTAAAGACGTAGCAAATGCTAAGTTTGTTATATTTGCACATGATGTTGCAATTGAAGGTGCTGAAAGATTTGAAAACATTAAAGTTATAGATGTTAAAACTAAAGATGCTATTCACCATCCAGAAAAGTTAATTATGGAAAATTTAGAATAAAAAATTATTTCAGTATTGATGAAGAAATTATTTTATGATAAATTATAAGTACCTTTTTGTTGTGAATGTTTTTATTGAAATTAGTTACTAACTAATGATTAAAAAGCAGAAGACGAGCTATTTTATAGCTCGTCTTTCTGCTTTTTGTAGATATCTGCTCTTCTTTATTGAATAATAATTTTATCAACTCACTTCTCTATCACTATAAAATATTTTTTAATTAAAAACCTAAAAAACAATTTCTCATATATCTTTAGCTACTAATATTGAAATATAAAAATTCTATACTTTCCTAATATATAAAAAAGCAGCCTAGGCTGCCTTAAATTTTACTATAAATAGATTTTAACTTTTATTCTAAAAAAATCATTATGAAAAATAATTACTTTATATTCTATATTTATAAAAATAATAAATTTTTTATGCAAGTTATAAGCTAGTGTTATACAATTAAATGTAAATTATAATTAACATAAAAAATTTATATTTATATTTAAAAATTATAATTTTTTCTTATTTTTCTCATCGTAGCCTAAAAATAGAATTATTACTAAAGTTATTAAAATAACTTTTTTCTCCCATGCTTCTTATTTAATTACTTTCTAATTGTACTATAAATTTTTTTATTAAACTATTGAAATCTTCTAAATTTTGAGGATCTATTTTTTTTTTGATGAATCTGCTAATAATTTCATTATTAACTTCTTCTATTTTTTTTTCTGATTTTAAATTTGTAAATAATGATTTAGAAGCTCTTCCATTAGTTTGTTCTATTTTTGCCTCTATATAATCTTTCGTTAATAGTTTTTTTACAATTTGATATGCCCTTTGAATAGAAATTTTGAATTTTTTAGATATTTTATACTGTGTTACGTCGTTATTAGATATATAAACTAATATGCTAAATTCCAAGTAATTAAGACCTAGTTTCTCAACTAAATCACACAGTTCTTTTTCAAGTAGATTAAACATAGCTATTAGATTAATTAAAATTTCTTTTTCTTCTATCTGCAACTTCAACACGTCTCCCCCCTTTTTTATGTTAAATTTTTTTAATTTATTTAATTGGAAACATCGCAATTTTCATCACAATACTAACACTAAATAGTTATATATGATATAATGAAATTTTTTCACTATGTATTATTTTTAACGATAATTGATAATGTGATTGAATTCTATATATTTTTAATATTCAAAGATAATAAAAAAAGGAGATAAATTTTATATTAATTATCTCCTTTTTATTTAAAATTTTTTAATATTTACCTATATTATAGATTAATATTAATTTTAAAGTTGCTTAATATTTAAATAGAACTTAAAGAAGATATTGTTTTTTTCATGATTTTTATTGAAGTTTTTAACACATATAATATCACAAAAATTAAAAATGGAAGAAGAATGAATTTATTTCAGTATATGAGATATATTTTTTTTTGGTTATAATACATAAAAAGTGATGATTAAAAAATTATAGTATTGGGAGTTATCCTAATAAATGTTTCGAAATAATTATTGTAGAATTCTTGTATATTAATATGGTTATATATACATTGATATTACAATTGCCACTAAGAAAAATATAAGCATTAAAGCATTAAAGTATTAGCAAGAAGTATAAAAAAGGAGTGTCTAAAAAAATGAGAGTAGTATTTATATCAAAAAGAATATTTACTAGTGTGGCAGTGCTATTTATTAGTGTAAATACTCTATTATTTGCAAATCCTACTGGAGAAAAAACAGTTTCATCAGCTTCAATAATTGGACCAGCAACAGTGACAACTAATTTAACAATGTTTTCAGAAGCTACAATAGTAAGAAATGTAATGCCAAGTGGAACTATAAGAGGGGTTACTTTAGTGACTTTCTCTCATAATAAAAGCGATTATAGTTCTGGAGTAGCCAGTATGAGATCCAAATATAAAATAGAAGATACTTTATATGGAATATATAAGATAAGTAATGTTAGGTTTAATGTAATTAATTCAAGCTCTGCTATTGTTAACATAGATATAGAGAGCGGGGGAAATAGTATAAAAATAGAGGTTAATGATTACTTAGCAGATGATGCAAATAGAGCTGCTGTAATAGAAATTATAGGGGATATAGATTACATACAAAAAAAGGGTGAACTGGGAAAAGGAACAGTGGTTGTAGGCAATATAATAGAAGCTACTTCATATCATTTAGTAATGGTTAGCCTGAATTCTCCAATAGAAGTAAGAAATGCAATTACTTTAAATACTCAACCTTTAAACTTTGGAAATGTAGTTCCTCTAACAGGAAAATATGAAAAAGAATCATTAATAGATATTACAGGAGCAAAAGGGACAGATGTAACAATAAGTATAAATGGTGTAGTTGCCCAAGAGGTAAATGAGGAGTTAATAAACGGAAGAGATAAAATTCCAATAACATATAGAATAGAGAATGGAAGAGGAAATATGATAAGTGACTTAAACTTAGGAGCTAGTGGAATAGGAAACGCAGTACTAAAAGGAACAATAAATAGTGATAATATACCAAGAGGACAAGTAGGTGGATCTTACACAGGTTCAGTAACGATAGAAGTTGATTATAAATAGGAGGGCTGACTTTGGAAATAGATATTATAAAAAAAATATCAAAATTAATTCTAGTATCAAGTATTTTTACCTTAAATGCAAAAGCATATAGTGAAGTATCGAAACTAGGAGCATCATCAGTAGTTCCAGTAACAGCAGTTATCCCAACATTAGAACCAGTACTATCGTATAAAGGAGCAGGAATAGATCATAGGGCTTTTGCTAAGCAAGATATGAATATAAAAGGCGAAATAATAATGGGAATTACAAGCTATAAGCAGGGAGCAAGTGGCTTTGATGGAGTAGTTACACTAAAGTATCCAAGAGAGATACAACTTATAGCTCCAGAAGCTTCAGGATTAACATATAGCGTTAAATTAGGGTTCGATATAATAAATGGGGAAATAGATAAAGGTAATGGAGGGGAGAGAGAGATTGAACTTTTAATACCTTTAGGTCAAGAGATATTAAAAAGTATAGGTTATGTAATAAATGGAAATGCTCCAGTACCAGGTAAGTATGAGGGGATGGCATATTTCACTTTAGAATATAATTAAAAGTGGGAGAAAATATAGATGAAAATATCAAATAGAAATATATTGAAAATTTTGTTTATACTATGTTTATTGAAAAATACAACACTCTCATTTGCAGAAGTTCCAAAAGAAAGTATTAAAGAGCTAAAATTAGTTTCGTTAGAACGCTCCGAAGAAGACCTTAAAGAAGAGTCTAAAGGGTTACAAGGTGAGTATAGCGATGGTGAGGAAGTATTAATAAAGTTAGATATAAAGAAAAAAGAAGAGTATGTTGCAGGAATAATAAAAAATGAAAAGATTTTTTTAGAAGAAGAGGGTTTTTTAGAAGCGATTGAAAGTAAAATACCAAAGAAAAACACATTAAAAAATACAATCGAAGTAGACGCTAAAAAATATTACGATGTAGAAAATGAATATGAAAGTTTAGGATTAAAGAGTTTTTCCTTTGATCAAGAAGGGATGAATATGAAAGTAGTCCCAAATTGGCAACTTATCTATGAAAGGGAAGAAGATATTCAAAATCAAAGAGATAGAACGAGAATCAAAAATAAAAACAGTAAAGATGAAGATTATATAACAGAGAATTGGAAAATATGGACCTCTGGAATAATGGGGATAGGATATACAAGAACAGATGGAGACAATGAAAACAATAGTGGATATATAAGATATACAAATAATCTGCTATATGGATCAACAAGTATAAATGCAACAATAGATGAGGATGAGGATGATGCAAAAGCAAGGCTTGATTATGCATACTGGGAAAGAAATGTCTTAGATAATAAGAGATTATTAATTGGAAATACCTATAAGCAATCAGACTTTAGTTTATCTGATAGTGGTAGTTCAATGACAGGAGTTACTTTAGGATTAGAAAACAGTTGGGATAGTCAAATGAGAGTAACCCAAAAAAAAGTAACAGGTTATGCACCAACAGGAACAACAGTGGAATTATATGAAAATGGAATATTAAAAGATTTTCAAACAGTAACAGATGGACAATATGAATTTAATGTTGATCTATATAATGGAAGTAAAAACTACGCAATAAAGAAATATATGCCTGATGGGCAAGTAGTTATGGATGATGTAACACTACTAGCAAGTGAAAGCGTATTACCAAAAGGGAAATTTGATTATTCAGTAGATGTAGGTGTAATTAAAGAGAAAGAAAATAAAGGAACTTTTGGTGGAGAATTAAAATATGGAATATTAAAAGATTTTACAGGAATTGTAGGAGGATTTGACTTATACGATGATGATTATAATAAAAACTCATTTTATACAGTTGGAGAGGTAGGAATATTAAATATACCTCTTATAAATGCTCCACTTTATCATAATGTGATGTACTCTAGTGATGGTGAAGATAATTCAATGTCGAAATATAACTTAGGGTTAACACTTGGAAAAGATCAGATAAATTATAAAAATGAAGATTATACAAAATTAGATGAGAGATTTCAATCCTTCACTAAAAAAAATGATGATCTTTACTATGATCTTAGGGAGATAAAAGGATATAACTTAAAAGTAGGAACTTCAACTAGTGAAGATACTAATAATGAAAAACAGAGAACTTACTATGGGACTCTATATAAGAGTTATGGACAGTTTTACACAAGTTTAGGATTAAATAAGACTAAAAATGAGACAACAGGAGAAACAGAAAATTATGCATCACCAGGAATATCATATAGTACACCAAGCACTAGTGAAATAAATAAATATTTAGACACAATCTCTGTATATTCTAATCTAGGGGAAGAGAATGTTTATGGAGTCAGCATAGGAAAGAATAATCTTGAAGAATGGGATTATTATATAAATTATAAGAGCAATGATAAAAATACTCAAGAGTCATTTGGGATGATGGTTAGCTATACACCAGGTGGAAAAGCAAAAATATCAACAAACATTGAGAATTCACACTATAATAAAAATCCAACAATTCAAAATACAGTTGAAACAAATCTGTATATGGGAACAAAGAAACCTAAATTTGACTATGCTAAAAGCATGGGAAAAGGAATAGTTGGAGGAAAGGTTTATTTAGATAAAGATGGAAATGGGGAATTTGATGAAGGGATAGATACAGTAGTAAAAAACTCTAAGATAGAAACATATAGAAACTCAACATATGCAGATGAAAATGGAGAGTTTGTACTAGGTGGATTAGAGACTTATTCACCAGTAAATGTAAAAATTAGTAGCCAGGATGACAATATTCCTTACTATGTAAAAGAAGATTTTTATGAAAAAGTTAAACTTAATCCTGGTGGAAGAAAGAAGTTGGATTTTGGATATCGTCCAGTGGTGTTAATAGCAATGGAGATAAACTTTGGAGAAAATTTCTATAGGGAGCAAGTAATAGATATTCTAAAAGATATGGAGATAGAGTTTGAAAATATGAGAACTCATGAAAAATATAAATATGAATTTGGAAAAGATGACATGATAATAAAGACTCTACCAGTGGGAATATACTCTTTAGAACTAGTGTATAAAGGTGATACAAGTATAAAAACACATAAATTTAAACATTACTTAGCAGTAAAAGATACAGAAGAGAGTGAAATAACCTTTGATGTAGATAAGTTAGATGAAAGTAATTTTGTATTAGCAGTAAAGCAAGATTATAAGCAGATATTCTCTAGTTTACAACAATTATATTCAAATATAGAGTTAGAAAAGAATAAATATATAGATTATGAAAAGAAAGAAACAGATGGGAGGAAAATATGAAAAAAATATTAGTTGTAATATTATTAATAATTTTATCAGTAATAAGTTTTGCAGAAAGACCTGAGGGTGAACAAACGCCAATATATCCATCAACATTATCAATTCCAATAGAAAAATCAAAAAACATAAGAACTTTTACAGTGTACAACACAACAACAGATAGAAAAAGTTTTGAGGTAGGGATTAAGGATGAGGATAATTTTGGTCAAATATCAGAAGTAGGAAAATATTTGAAAGTATTTCCTAAAAAGTTCTCACTAGAACCAGGAAAAAGTAGAGAGATAAGAGTAAGTGCAGAGAATTTACCAGAAGAGATGCTAGGGAAAGGGGAATATAAGGCAGCACTTTTAATAAAAGGTTTATCATCAAAAGTAAATGAAAAATATGAAACAAAAGCAAAAAACGGAGAAATAACTACAACACTTAATATAAAAATAAATATAAGTATGGGAATTTATGTCTTAACTGGAAACGAATTTGAAAAGGTTGAGATAGAAAAATTTAGGTTAAATAAAACAACAAATATGTACGAAGCAAAGATAAAAAATACTGGAAATTATTCATATCAAGTTGGTATAAATATTTTAGATAAAAATAAAAAAGTATTATCTAAGAGAGGAACAGTAAAGTTATTCCCAGGGATAACAACAGATATCTCGTTTCCCATTATAAAAGATTCAGATAAAATAGAAATAGAACTTGAAGAAAAAGAGACTAGTTTGAAAGTATTTGAAATATCAGATTTATTATCTTAATAAATAATCATATTAGATTATTATATATAAAATAAAAGGAGAGTTTAAAAATGAAAAAAATGTTATTAGTTTTATCATTAGTAGCAGTGTCATCAGCATACTCAGCTACTAACCAGATGTTAAAAGCAACATTAACAGTAGTAGACCCAGCATCAGAAGTAGTTTTAACTGTTAGTGAAAAAGCAATGCGATTTGGTACTGTTCCAATTGTAGCAGGAGGAACTGTAGAGTCTTCTCCGGTGACTTTAAAAATAGTGGGAAATGGAACTAGAGAAGCACAAATGAGTTTTCCTGTGACATCAAACCTAACTTTAAGAGGGGGTACAGAGACTTTAAATATTAAATATGTAGTAGCCGATATTAAAGGAGGGACAGAAAAATCAACATCAACAACTTATACAATTGTATCAACAGGTAAGTTAGGAGGAGGTACCGCTGCATTATCTACAGAGTTAAAAGCAACTATGGCATTAAACGGAACAGAAACATCTGGATTATACGAAGGTATAGTTACAGTTGACGCTAAATATAACTAATAAGGAGAGAGAAAAACGTGAAAAAATTATTAATATTATTATCAATAGTGACTGCATCAGCAGCATATTCAGATGTATCAACAACTTTAGATGTTAATGCAACACTAGTAAAGCCACTTACATTAGAGACAAGTGCAAAAGATTTAGTAGGGTCAGTGGCAACCGTTGGAGGAGATCCGCGATTTTCAACAGTAGACTTGCTAGTAACTGGTGAATCAGGAAAAAATGTTATAGTTAGAGCTCCAAAAGATGTAACTTTAACAGGAACTAAAGGAGAAACACAAAAAATAGTATTGGCATCAAAATTTTCAACTCCAGAAATTTCAACTGGAACAGAAACTACGACAGAATTAACTATTGATTCAATAAGTGGAAAAGCAAAAACAACTTATACTTTAACAGGGACTGTAAGTGAAAATTTTAATGGGATTACAAAATCTGATTTTGTAGGAAATATAAATATTACAGTAGCATATAACTAATAGCAAGAGATTTAGATTCTATTATAATTCAAACCCTACTAAGTATGGAGTATCTAAAAGATGAAGTAAATACTGAGAGCCTTTCAATAGAAGAAATAGGAAGTTATAGTCAAACAATAGATAACTCTCAGTTTGAATTTTGTAAAGATACGGGATATGATATAATTTAGTTTTTTTTGATGATGCGTCGAATTCATTTATAGAACCTCTCAAATCATTCCCTATATTTTTCCAGTCGCTATTTAATTTGATTAAATCAGTAATTTGAATATTACTTTTAGGAATTTTTAGGTTTAAAAATCAGAATATGATTCTAAAATATACCTAATTCCTGAGAGTATTGAACTAAAATCAATATCAATAAAATTTTTTTATTGACATTTGATTAGAATAATAGTATTCTACTTTTAATAAAAAAATATATATAAGATAAAGGGGAACAATTATGACTAATCAAACTTTTTTAAGGACGAGGAAATAAAACTATAAATTTTTAATAAAATAAAAATAGTTCTATGGGATATTTCTGCCTTAAGATATTTGATTACTATAAAAAATTCTCTTTGTAAAGATAGAGTTAATACTTTAATAAAAGCTAACATAAAAAAATCTGACAACTACACTTATTTCACATTAGGATAAGTATAGTTAAGTTTGGAATAATAAAAAATTATGAATGCATTTTATTAAAATTAATTTTTGATTATAATGATAACTTTGAGTCATAGTAGATTAGATATTACTGTGACTTTTTTTATACCCAAAAATAGGACTTAAAATAATTATAACTTAGGGGGATATACAGTGAAAATTAAGACAAGAGAGTTTGGAGACACAAACGTAAAATTACAAAAGGAAAAAATAATATCAGATTTAAAAGTGAAATTTTTAAAAAATAAAGAAGAACTAGTAAAGTTAAATGAATTCTTATATGAGAATCCAGAAATAGGTGGAAGCGAATATAAAGCAAAAACAAAGCATTTGGAGTTATTATTAGCAAAAGGATTTCAAGAGGAAAAAATAGATGTAAAGTTGGAAACAGCATATAAGGTTAAGTATTCTTCAGATAAGCAAGGGCCGATAATAAGCTATATGGCAGAGTATGATGCACTCCCAGAAATAGGGCATGGTTGTGGTCATAATATCTTAGGAGTAGCTAGTATAGGGGCAGCCTTGCTGTTAAAAGACTATGTAGATATTCACGGTGGGGAAGTAGTAGTGCTTGGAACTCCAGCTGAGGAAAATTTCGGTGGAAAAGTTGAAATGGCAAAAGCTGGTATTTTTAATAATATTGATGTAGCTATAATTTCACATCCAACATCAGAAGGGCATTATAGAAGTGGAATATCTCAAGCAATGGAAGCTTTAGAGTTTAAATTTAGAGGAAAAACTGCACATGCAGCAGGAGATCCTCATAATGGAATTAACGCATTAGATGCAGTAGTAAATTTTTATGTAGCGGTAAATAGTATTAAACATCAGATAAAGCAAGGAGCTTGCATTCACGGAATAATTTCAAATGGTGGAGTAGCAGCAAATATAGTTCCAGATCTATCAATAGCAAATTTTTATGTAAGAGCAGAAGAGATTTCTTATGTAAAAGAGTTAGTTGAAAAAATTAAAAATTGTGCGAATGGAGTTGCAATGGCCACAGGAACAACAGTTGAAATAAGTAACTATGAAGCAACTTTTTCAAATTTAGTAACAAATGAAAAGCTAATGGAAACATACGAAAAGAATCTAAACTTAATAGGTGTAAAAGATATTTTCTTACCTGATCCAAAGGGGTCAACAGATGCAGGAGATGTAAGTCATGTGTGTCCAACAATTCATCCTTACTTTCCAATTGCTAAAGAACCAATAACAGGTCATAGTATAGAACTTGCTAATGCAACAGTTAGTGCTGAAGCCTATATTGGATTAGAAGAGTCTGTTATATCTATGGTAATGACAGGAATTGATCTATTATCTGATAAAAAACTTTTAGAAGAAGTTAAAGAAGAATTTAAAAATAAAATAAAATAAAATAAAATAAAATAAAATTGGGGGAATAAAAATGAAAAAAATATTATTGAAAGTACTAGTAGGAATGGTTATTATGGGAGGGACAGCCTTTGCACTTCCAAAATTAATAGTTGGAACAAATTCAGAATATGCACCATATGAATATTTAGAAAATCAAAAACTAGTTGGATTTGATGTTGAATTAATGGAAGAGATAGGGAAAGAGATTGGGTATGAAATTCAATGGGCAGACATGTCTTTTGATGGTCTAATTCCAGCACTTCAAATGAAAAAGATAGATGCAGTTATAGCAGGATTAAGTCCAACAGAAGATAGAAAGAAAGCTGTAGAGTTCAGCGTTCCATACATAAAAAAAGAAGGGACGCACTATGTAATGGTTAATGAAAAATCTACAATAAAGACAAAAGAGGAATTAAAAGGTAAGGAAGTGGGAGTGCAACTTGCTACAATTCAAGAGGGATTTGCGAAAGACTTAGGAGGGATTCCAGCACCATATAGTAGTTTTTTAGGCGCTTTAATGGCGTTACAACAAGAAAAAGTGGATGCAGTTATTATTGCACAATCAGGTGGCGATAATTTTTTAAAAACTATGAAAAAAATTAAAGTAGCAGATATAATTATTGATAAAAATCCAGGAGAATCAATTGCATTTTCAAAAGGGGAAAAAGAGTTAGCTAAAAAAGTAAGTAGAGCAATAGAAAAAATACAAAAAACTCAAAAGTATGAAGATTTATATAAAAAATATTTTCCTCAAAATATTAAGTAAATAGAATCCGTATAAAATTATTTTTATACCAATAGTTTTATTACTAAAAGTTTTTCACTATTGAAGGGGAAAATATATTATGGTAAATTATAAGTACCTTTTTGTTATGAATATTTTATTGAGAGTAATTACCGATTAATGATTGCAGGAAAAGCCGAGCTATTAAAAAGCTCGGCTTTTTTTTACAAAAAATTAATTGTTTTTAATGTATTTTTTATAGAAATTTTTATTTTAAATTAAAAAAACTAACTGTTTGAACAGTTTTATTACACTACATCTAGTTATTAAAGGAAAAAAAGTGGTAAGATAGTAGATACTGAAGAGAAGAAGACAAAAAAGAATAAAGAGGTGTTGTTTATGAATTAAAATAATTAAAGGCATAAACTCTTAGGTTAAGGGAGAAAAATTAAATTTAACATAATGCTGAGTAATGCATAGGACAAAGTGAAAAAATAGCTAAATTATATATTTAAATAAAAGATACGGCTATTTTTTACTTATAAGGGGGAGCAATATGAAAAAGTTAAAAGATAATTTAATATTAAAACTAATTATAGGTGTGGCAGCAGGTCTTATAATAGGATTATATTCTACAGAACCTGTTATTGGTGTTATTCAAAGTATCAAATTTATTTTAGGGCAATTAATTTCATTTACAGTGCCATTAATAATTCTAGGATTTATAGCACCAGCTATTACAAAAATGAAGTCAAATGCAAGTAAAATGTTAGGAACAATGATAGGACTTGCATATATTTCATCTATCGGGGCAGCTTTTCTATCAATGATAGCAGGATTTATAATAATACCTAAAATGCAGATATCACCAAGCGTTGAAGGATTAAAAAAATTGCCTGAGCTTATTTTTAAAGTTCAAATTCCACCACCATTTACAGTTATGACAGCATTGGTTCTTGCTCTTATGTTAGGGCTTGCTGTTGTGTGGACAAAATCAGAAAACTTTGAAAAACTTTTAGATGAATTTAATGAAATTATGCTAAAAATAGTTTATAGAATTATTATTCCGATATTGCCATATTTTATAGCAACAACATTTGCAGGACTTGCTTATGAAGGTGGAGTAACAAAGCAATTACCTGTTTTCATAAAAGTTATAGTAATAGTTTTAATTGGTCACTTTATTTGGTTAACAGTTCTTTATACAATTGGAGGAGTTATTTCTGGAAAAAATCCATTTAACTTATTGAAACACTATGGACCAGCTTATCTTACAGCGGTAGGGACTATGTCATCTGCTGCTACACTTCCAGTAGCATTAAGTTGTGCAAAAAAAGCTGATGTTTTAGATGAAGATATTGCTAATTTTGCAGTTCCTTTAGGATCAACAGTACATTTATGTGGCTCTGTATTAACAGAAGTATTTTTCGTAATGACAGTATCACAGGTATTATATGGACAGCTTCCTACTCTAGGTTCAATGGTTTTATTCATATTCTTATTGGGAATTTTTGCAGTAGGTGCACCTGGAGTACCAGGGGGAACTGTAATGGCTTCTTTAGGAATTATAATATCAGTGTTAGGTTTTGATGAAAATGGAATAGCTCTAATGCTTACAATATTTGCTCTTCAAGATAGTTTTGGAACAGCGTGTAATGTCGTTGGGGATGGAGCATTAGCATTAATGCTTAACGGTATTTTTAAAAAAAATAGCAAAGTATAAATAAACTTATAAAAAAAGAAAACAGCTATGTTCCTAAATAAGAGAGACATAGCTGTTTTCTTTTTTATTGCTTTTAAATTAAATTTCTATTCCAAAATAATCTTTTGCATTATTATAGCAAATATCTTGAACAATTTTTCCTAGTAAATCGTAGTCTTGAGGGAATTCTCCATTTTCTACCCAATTTCCAAGAAGATTACAAAGTATTCTTCTGAAATATTCGTGTCTTGTATAAGAAAGGAAGCTTCTTGAATCAGTTAACATTCCTACAAATTTAGCAAGTAATCCTAAATTTCCAAGTGCTTTCATTTGTTCAATCATTCCATCTTTTTGGTCATTGAACCACCATCCAGAACCAAATTGAATTTTTCCAGCTATACCTCCACCTTGAAAGTTTCCAATCATAGTTCCTAAAACATAGTTATCTTTAGGATTTAATGTATATAATATAGTTTTTGGAAGTTCATTAGTAGTATCTAAAGAATCTAAAAGTCTAGATAAATCTTCTGCCATATTCCAATCCCCAATAGAATCAAATCCAACATCAGCACCTAATAATTCAAACATTCTTTTTGAATTATTTCTTAAAGCACCCATATGAAGTTGCATTACCCAATTTCTTTTTGAGTATTCTTTTC
>JBOFJQ010000044.1:0-6279 GCA_051656905.1 Fusobacteriaceae bacterium
ATACGAAAACACGCGTTTCGGCTACGCTACTTTGTACGCTTGCCTGCACAGCTACCGTTTTCTTTATAATAAAATAGATCCCCGATTATTTTAAAGATTAAAGATAAATGAATAAAAGATAAATAAAAGATAAATAAAAAAAATGAACTTCTATAATAGAGGTTCATTTTTAATAATATAAAAAATAATTTGGCTTTAAAAAATAATAAAGCCTTTTAAGCTAGGGTAATTCAATATTAACATAAGACTAATATAAAGTACAGGGAAGCGACGGGAAATTACGGGAAATCGCGGGAAATGAATAAAAAAAGTAGTGTGTAGAGCAGGCTGTACTAGTGATAGAAGGGTCTCCTTAAAATCAAAAAAAAAGAAAAAATATTTAAAAAGAAGATTTTAGAGAGTAATAATTAAATAATTTTAAGATGATGAAATCTCTTGTTTTTAGTTTTAGCTTACCATGTAAATGACATTATATGGTAACCTATTTTTTTTGTGAGAAAAATAAGAAAAATGAGTAATATTACACTTATATTTAACAAAATGATTTAATATGGTATACATTATAGTGTATAATATAAATTTTATATAATAAAATGTTTATAGACAATCTTAAATTTATACGGGGGGACGAATGAAAAAGATATTGTTGTTAGCGTTATTATTAACTGTATCTACAATAGGAATAGCTAATGTAGATAAAACAAAAGTTGCTGTGCCTAATATTTCTTCAAATGAAATAAAGGATTTTAAACCCTATGATTCAGAAGGTAATATGGTAAGAACAGGGAGGGGAGCTATTGGGAATAATGGGGTTGTTTCCACTGGGAAAGTTGAAGCTAGTAGAATAGGTGCTGAAATCTTAAAGAAAGGTGGAAATGCAATAGATGCAGCAGTAGCTGCTGGATTTGCTTTAGGAGTATGTGAACCAAACTCTTCAGGACTTGGTGGCGGTGGATTTATGCTAATACGTTTAGCCAAGACTAATGAAACTGTATTTATAGATTTTAGAGAAAGAGCTCCTAAGAATGCTACTCCTAATATGTGGAAAACTGATAAGGATGGTAAAGTTCAAGGAAATGAGAAAGTTGAAGGTGGAAAAGCAGCAGGAATTCCTGGAGAGGTAGCAGGTTTACTATATGCTTTAGAAAAATATGGAACAATGTCTAGAAAAGATGTTATGGATCCTTCTATAAAATTAGCAAAGGAAGGATTTTTTATAACACCTATATTAGATGAGGATATGAAAAATAAATATGACTTAATGGTAAAATATCCAGAGTCAGGAAAAGTATTTTTAACAAAAGATGGTTTTCCTTATGAAGTTGGAGATAAGTTTGTAAATAAGGATATGGCAAAGACATTAGAGATAATATCTGAAAAAGGTAAGAATGGATTCTATAAAGGGGAAGTAGCAGAATCTATAGTAAATACTTTAAATAAATATGGTGGAGTTTTTACTATGGAAGATTTAGCAAACTATAAACCTAAAATAAGAAAACCTGTTGTAGGAAACTATAGAGGGTATGAGATTATATCATCACCGGCACCAAGTTCAGGGGGAGCTATCGTAATTCAGATATTAAATATCTTAGAAAATTTTGATATTGGAAAGTTAGAAGTAAACTCACCTGAATATATTCACCTTTTTTCTGAGGCATTTAAATTAGCATATGCAGATAGAGCAAAATATATGGGAGATACAGACTATATTCCAGTTCCATTAAAAGGATTAACATCAAAGAAATATGCTAAAGATTTATCTAAAACAATTAGTAAAAATAGTTCAAATGAAAGTAAGTTTCATGATGCATGGCAATATGAGTCAGATGATACAACTCATTATTCTATAGCAGATAAAGAAGGTAATATGGTAGCAATAACAAAAACTGTTAATGGATTATTTGGAAATGGAATTGTAGCAGATGGATATGGATTTGTACTTAATAATGAGATGGACGATTTCGTAACAGGAGAGGGGCATCCTAACTCTGTAGCACCAGGAAAAACACCTCTTAGTTCAATGAGTCCAACAATAGTATTGAAAGATGGAAAACCATTTATGGTTTTAGGGTCTCCTGGAGCAACAAAGATTATAAGTACAGTTTCTCAAGTAATTAGTAAAGTAATAGATCATGGAATGGGAATTCAAGAAGCTATAGATGCTCCTAGAGTATTTGATAATACTATGAGTAAAATAAACTTAGAAACAAGAATACCAAAAGAGACTATGGATAAATTAAAAGAAATGGGGCATGAAGTTAAAGGAACATCTGACTGGGATAGAGGTATGGGATCAGTTCAAGGTGTTATGTATAAAAATACTAAAGAGTTAGAGGGTGGAGCAGATCCAAGAAGAGATGGAAAAGCAGTGGGAATTTAAAAAGTTAGTTTGACTATGTAGTTTTTTAATAGGGTTATTTTAGTCTTAATTAAATCAAATTGAATTAAAGTTAAATTAAAATTTGAATAAATTCGATTTGTAAAGTTAGAGACTTATTATATAAAAAAATATTTTAATGATTTAGGGGGGAAGATGAAGAAAAATATTTTATTAAAAATGTTAACGCTAGGAATGTTAGTATTTACCTTATCTAATGCTGAGGTTAAAAAACCTGTAGCTAATGAAAAATCACCATTAGTAATTCAAGAGTTTAAACCTTATGATGAAAATGGAAAAATCTTAAGAACAGGAAGAGATGCAACAGGGAAAACAGGTGTTGTTTCAACAGGGAAGTTTGAAACAAGTAAAATTGGTGCTGAGATAATTGCAAAAGGTGGAAATGCAATTGATGCAGCAGTAGCAGTAGGATTTGCGTTAGGGGTATGTGAACCACAGTCTTCTGGAATAGGAGGAGGAGGTTTCATGCTAATTAGAATGGCAAAAACTGGAGAAACTAAATTTATAGACTTTAGAGAGATTGCTCCTAAAAATGCAGACCCATCAATGTGGAAGTTAGATAAAGATGGAAATGTAATAAATAATGAAAAAGTAACAGGTGGAAAATCAGTAGGAGTTCCAGGAGAGGTAAAAGGACTTCTTTATGCTTTAGAAAAATATGGAACAATGTCTAGAAAAGATGTTATTCAACCATCTATAGATATGGCAAAAAATGGTTATAAAGTTTCTGCTGTAATGAATAGAGATATTATGAATAAGTTTGATTTAATAGAAAAATATCCAGCTACATCAAAAATATATTTAAAAGATGGACTTCCATATGATGTTGGAGATACTATAAAAAACCCAGATTTAGCAAAAACTTTAGAGAAAATTGTAAAGGAAGGGGACAAAGGTTTCTACAAAGGAGAAGTTGCTAAGGCAATTGTAAATTCAGTTAAAAAAGCTGGAGGAGTATTAACTTTAGAAGATTTAGCAAATTACAAAATTCAACTTAGAGAACCTGCAAAAGGGACTTATAGAGGTTATGAAATAGTAACTTCAGCTCCACCAAGTTCAGGGGGAGCTCATATAATCCAAATATTAAATATTTTAGAAAATTATGATATGTCTAAATTAGATATCAATTCACCAGAGTATTACCACATTTTCTCAGAAGCTATAAAAATAGCTTTTGCTGATAGAGCAAAATATATGGGAGATACTGATTTCGTAGATGTTCCAATGAAAGGTGTAATGTCAAAAGCTTATGGGAAAGAGTCTGTTAAGAAAATTGATATGAATAAATCTCAAAAGCAAATAGCTGGAAACCCATGGGACTTTAATGAGTCAAAAGATACAACACACTACTCTATTCTTGATAAAGAAGGAAATATTGTTTCAGTAACAAAAACTGTAAATGACGTTTTTGCATCAGGAGTAGTAGCAGAAGGTACTGGTTTAATATTAAATGATGAAATGGATGACTTTGAAACAGGATTTGGAAAAGCAAATTCAGTTCAACCAGGTAAAAAACCACTTAGTTCAATGTCTCCAACAATAGTATTAAAAGATGGGAAACCAGTTATGAGTCTTGGAGCTCCAGGGGCTACAAGAATAATTACAGGTGTTGCTCAAGTTATCAGTAAAGTAATAGATCATAAAATGGATATTCAAGATGCTATAAATGCACCAAGAATTCATGATGACTATGATGAGCTAGTATATGAAACTAGAATACCAGCAAAAACTATTGAGAAATTAAAAGCAATGGGGCATAATATGAAAGCTGAAGGTGAATGGCTTGAGTATCCATGTGTACAAGGTGTAACAATGTCAGAAGATGGTGTTTTAAGAGGTGGAGCAGATCCAAGAAGAGATGGAAAGGCAATAGCATTTTAAATAGCATTTAATTAATAAGGGGGAAATAAAGTGAAAAAATTATTAGTATTAATCTTAACATTAGTATTAGGGGTAGTAGCATTTGCAGAAAAATTTGAAAAACCAATATTATTAACATCGATAGGTCAAAGTGCAGACCTTCAAATGGCAAATGTATTGATGAAAAAAGCAGGTGTTGAAAATACACTTAACAAATTAATTACAGATAAAGAGTTAACAGATCAAAAAACTTTAGTTTTAGTTATCGGTGGAAGTTCAAAAGGTCTTGGAGCAGCAGGAATTAAAGTTGAAGATGAACTTGAAAGAACAGAAAAATTAATAAAAGCAGCTAAAGATAAAGGAATGAAATTAGTTGGATTACATATTGGAGGGCAACCAAGAAGAGGAGACTTATCAGATAAGTTTGTATATGCAGCAGCTCCAAAATGTGATTACTTAATAGTTGTTGAAGATGGAAATAAAGATGGAGCATTTACTAAAATGTCTACTGAAAAAAATATAAAATTAGTTTTAGTTCCTAAAATTAGTGAAGCAGTAAACCCTTTAAAAGAAATTTTTTAGTAAACTTAAGAAGGAACAACCTAATTAATGGTTGTTCTTTCTTATAAAGGAGGTCAAAGTGACTATAGAGTTAATTATATTTTTAGCCATGATACTTGTATTTACGGTATCGTGTTTTAAATTTAATCTGCCAGTAAGTATTGCAATGGTTCTATCAGCTATAAGTGGAACTTTAATAAGCGGGGATGGAGTGCCAATTAGACACCTTGTAGAAGGTACATTTGGTTATTTAGATACAATATTAGTTATTGCAACGGCAATGATTTTTATGAAGACTATTCAAGAGATAGGAACACTTAATGCAGTGAGTTTATCAATTTTGAAAAAATTTCATACAAAACCATGTCTACTGTTAATTTTTCTAATGATTATAACAATGTTTCCAGGAATGATAACAGGATCATCAACTGCAGCAGTATTAACAGCAGGAAGTATCGTTGCTCCAATATTTATATTAGTTGGAATTCCAATTGTTGAAACAGCTACAATAATAGCAATAGGTGGAATACTTGGAATGATTGCACCTCCTGTTAATGTTCCAGCTATGATAATTGGTGGGGGAATTGATATGCCTTATGTAGGATTTACAATTCCATTATTACTACTTACTATGCCTGTAGCAGTTTTTACAGTTTTATACTTAGGATTAAAACATGTGAAAAAAATTAATTATGAAGATATAAAGCATAAAATAAATGTTGATGATATTAATAAATATGGAGTAAGAATCTATATTCCAATATTGATAGGTGTAGTTTTAATGATTCTTGGAAAAGTTATGCCTACAATGTTTAATTTAGGAATGCCATTGATCTTTATATTAAGTGCTATATCAGCTCTGTTCTGTGGTAAAAAAGTTAACTTTATAAAAGTTTCAAAAGATGCGATTAGAGATACAATGCCTGTACTTGGAATTTTAATGGGTGTTGGAATGTTTATTCAAGTTATAACTTTAACAGGAGTTAGAGGATTTATTGTTGTTAATAGTTTAAGCTTACCACCTGCTCTAATTTATTTAGCAGTTGCAATAACAATACCTTTATTTGGGGCAGTATCTTCATTTGGAGCAGCATCTGTTTTAGGAGTTCCATTTTTAATGGTATTCTTAGCTCAAAATCAAATTATTACAGCTTCATCATTATCTTTTATAGCTGGACTGGGAGATTTAATGCCTCCAACAGCTCTAGCAGGAATATTTGCAGCTCAAGTTGTAGGATTAAAAGATTATAAGTTAGTACTAAAGAAATCCATAGTACCAGCAATAGTTATTATAATTTATTCAATACTATTTATAATCTATTCGAAAGAAATAGCTTCAATTATATTGTAAGGTGGTGATTAATAATGATGATAATATACTTAGGAATAACTTTATATATTTTAATAATGGTAATTATGAACTTATTTGATGAGGAAGATGTTTTTAAACAGATGAATTC
>JBOFJQ010000045.1:0-62722 GCA_051656905.1 Fusobacteriaceae bacterium
GCTATAATAATTATGCCGTGAGTTAGTTTGTGGCACACTTGTATCGAACCGTGTCAGGTCTGGAAGGAAGCAGCACTAAGGTATTAAGCGTGGGTACGAACTGCTTACGGCTTTTTTTATAGGAGGAAAGAATGTATCAAATTGTGAGCAATGAGTTTATTCAAAATAACTTAAATAAATTTCAAGAGTTAGATGAAAAGTTTTTTTATAACCAAGACAGTCAGTACTGTATTATGTTGTCTTCTGAAAAAATATTAGGTTATGTAGAACTAATTATAAATTCTGAAAATTCTAAAAATTGTGAAATTAAAAGAATTTATATAGAAGATAGTATGAGATATAAGAGTAATGGAACAAAATTTATAAAATATATCGAAAAACATCTGACAGACATAGGTTGTGAAATTTTAATAAGCAAGAGATTAGATTTAGCTAAATTCTTTGAAAAAGCAGGATTTAAAAAGCAAAATGATATATTATTATACGATAAAATTTTAGAAAGAAAAAAGAGATATTCTCAGAATCGAAATATAATAGGTCTTTCTATAGTAGGGAATATTATACTTGCTTTTACCAAGATAACCTTCGGGCTATCTGGTGGATCAAGAGCACTTTTTTCAGATGGTATTAACTCACTATCAGACGTTGCAACATCTATTGGAATGTTTGTAGGGGTTCATTATAGTAATCAACCAGCAGATGAGGCACATCCTTATGGTCATGAAAGAATAGAGTCTGTAGTAGCAAATGTTCTAGGAATATTTATGATACTTACAGCTTTTGAACTTGGAAAAGGGTCTTTAGAATTACTTTATTCTGTATATATTCAGCATCAAGATTACAAAATTCCAGTTTTAAATACAATTTATTGGGGATTATTATCGGCAGTTATAAAATACGGAATGTATTATTATAAGCTGAAAATTGGAAAAAAAACATCGAATCATGCATTAATTGCAGATGCTAAAGATAGTAGAAATGACATATTCACATCGTTGGGTGCAGTGGTTGGAATATTATTAGCTATTTACGTTAATCCTATATTTGATATAGTTTTATCAATACCAGTAGCAGTTTTAATATTCAAAGAGGGTATTAGTGTTATTTTTGAAAATGCTAACTTAATACTAGATACTCAAGATAAAGAATTTATAAAAAATGTTGAAGAGTTTATTTATAAAAGTACTGATATTGTGAATGTTCATAATATTCAGATGAGAACGTCAGGAGATAAGTGTTTCCTAAATCTTCATATAAGAGTTCCAAAAGAGATGTCTGTTGAGCATGCACATTTCATAGGCGATGAATTGGAACAAAGTCTTTATGAAGAATTTGAAAATATAAGTGAAGTTTTAATTCATGTGGAGCCTACCATGGATTAGTAGTCGGTCACAGGTTATTAGTGTTAGTGAAGGAGATGAAGTAATGAGTAGCATATTAAATCAGTTAAACAGTAAACAAAAAGAAGCGGCAGAACAGGTAGATGGAGCATTGCTAATATTAGCAGGAGCAGGTTCTGGAAAAACGAGGACTGTTACATATAGAATAGCTCATATGGTTTTAGAAAGAGAAATATCCCCGTATAAGATTCTGGCTGTTACCTTTACAAATAAAGCGGCACGTGAAATGCGTGAAAGAGTTGAAAGACTTATTGGTGAAGATGCTAGAAAAACTACAGTTTCTACATTTCACTCCTTCGGAATTAGACTTTTAAGAGTTTACGGACAAGAGTTAGGATATGATGCGAACTTTACAATTTACGATACTGACGATCAGAAAAGAGTTATAAGAGGAATATTAAAGCAATTAGTAGTTACAGATAAAAAAGTAACTGAAAGCTATATAGCTTCTATAATTTCTAACTTAAAAGAGAATGGAATATCCCCAAGTGAATTTGAAAAAGAAAATCAATTTATGCCTAATATAAAAATTATTTCTGAAACATATGCAAGGTATGAGAAAGCTTTAAGAGCAAGTAATGGTATGGATTTCTCTGATATACTTGCAAATACAGATAAAATATTAGATATTCCAGAAATATTAGATAAAATTTCTGATAAATATAGATATATAATGGTAGATGAGTATCAAGATACAAACCCAGTTCAATACAGAATAATAAATAAAATTTCTAAAAAATACGGAAATATCTGTGTTGTTGGAGATGAAAACCAATCTATATATGGATTTAGAGGAGCAGATATCAAAAATATCTTAGACTTCGAAAAAGACTATCCAAATGCTAAAATAGTTAAATTAGAAGAAAATTATCGTTCTACAGGAATGATATTAGAAGCAGCTAACTGTGTAATAAGACATAATACAACATCTCTTAATAAAAACCTTTGGACAACTAATGGAAAAGGTGAAAACATAATTATAAAAGCTTGTAATGATGGAAGAGCTGAAGCAAATTATGTTATAGAGAAAATGAAAGAGTTCAAAGAAGAGGGGAAATCATGGTCTGATTTCACAATACTTTATAGAACTAATGCTCAATCAAGATCTTTTGAAGAAGTATGTTTAAGAGAAAATATACCATACAAAATATTTGGAGGGCAACAATTCTACCAAAGAGCAGAGATTAAAGATGTTCTATCTTACTTAGCATTTGTTAACAATCCTATTGATACAATAAGTTTAAATAGAATTATTAATGTACCTAAGAGAAAAATAGGAGATAAAACATTAGAGAAAATAGTAGATTATGCAAGAGATTGTGGAATAACTCTTTTTGAAGCTCTTAAGCAAAGTGAAGAGATTGCAGGTGTAGGTCCAGCAGTGAAAGTTGCTATAAATAATTTCTGTACTTTAATAACTGAAGTGCAAAATTTAATGGCTGAGTATGCTAAAGTTTCTGAAATATTCCAGAAAATAGTTGATTCAACTGGATACTATAATTACTTAAAAGAAAACTATGAAGATTTTGAATCTAGAGTAGAAAACGTTAAAGAGTTAGGGGTTTCAATCTACGAACTTGAGAAACTTAGCGATACATTAACATTGAGAGAGTACTTAGAGAATGTAACTTTAGTAAGTGCTACAGACAATTTAGATGAAAATATTGATTATGTAAAAATAATGACTATTCATAACTCAAAAGGATTAGAGTTCCCTTATGTATTCTTAACAGGGGTAGAGGATGAAATATTCCCAAGCTCTAAAGCTGACTTTGAAAAATCAATCGAAGAGGAAGAGAGAAGACTTTGCTATGTTGCAATAACAAGAGCAGAGGAGAGATTATTCTTAACTCATACTACAAGTAGATTTATATATGGTCAGGAGCAGTTAAGAACGCCATCAAGGTTCTTAAGAGAGATTCCTGATAGACTTACAACTAAAGAAAGTGACTTAGTTAAAAAGAAACATATATATGGTGAAGGTGAAGCTACATCATACCCTAGAAGATCTCTTGATAATTTAAGAGTAACAGGACCAAGACTTCAAGCAAATGGAGAAGCTTTCCCTTTCAAAGTAGGAGAAAAAGTTGCTCATAGAAAGTTTGGATTTGGAGTTGTGAGAGCTATGGACGATAAGAAAGTAGTGGTAGAATTTATAGATGGAAAAAGAGAAATTGCTTCAGTTTTAGCTGAGAAATTCTTAATTAAACAATAAAATAAAAAATAGAATAAGTTATATGTTTATAGCTTAATTTATGATAGAAGCCTTAATCCAAAGAATGTTTATTCTTTAGATTAAGGCTTCTTTATTTATATTTTTTTAAGGCTTTAAAGTAAAAAAGGAGTTATTAAAAAAGGATAACTAAAGGAAATTGAGTATTTAAAAATGTTGGTATATATAATATAATGGAAAGCAATATAAAAAAAATTTAATTATAAAGGGGAAGCTAGTGGAGAAGATAAAGGTAAATAAAAGTAACGCATTGAAAAGGAAGGTTCTATTATTTAGTTTAATTTTTTTTGTATTTTCTAGTTTTAATTTTATAAAGTTATTAACTTCGGATTATTATAGAGCATATAGAAAAGGTTTAATAGATACTGTAAATATAACTCAAAATTCTGATTATAGATTTGAGGATTTTAAAGTTGGACAAGAGCTAGATTTAGAGCGTATAAAAATGATATATGAGTCAGAAGAAGATTTGTATTATCCTGTAAAATCTGAAAATGATCAAGAAAAAATAATGGAATTAACTAAAACAATAAGCGTTTATAAGGAGAAAAAAGAGCATTTAATAAATGATATTTCAAAATTATTAGTGGAAGAAAGGGATAAAATAAAAGAAGCAACACCTTTTAAAATAGCGACTCTAAAACATGAAAGTTTCTATTTCCCAAATATTGATTCAGCAATAAAATATACTCAAAATCTTGAGAGATATGTTTATGGAACAACAATATCATTTAAAGGCGTTGTAGATAAAATAGATAAAAAAAATAAGATTATATATTTAGATTTAGACAAAGATTTCTTAGATAAAGAGGTTGTAGGGAAAATACCTTTTAAAATAAAAATGAATCTAGGGGTACTGGTATTATTTGCAATGCTATATCTTAGAACTTTACATGATATAAGAGAAAGTAAAAGAGTAAAAGTTAAGGTAAAAGAATAAAATATAAAAAGATAAAAATATTTTAAAAGTATAATAAACAATCTTTAGTATGTTAAAATTAAAAAAAATGTATTATGATGTATATAGAATTAAAAAACTCCATGCTTTAATTCTATAACTAAAAAAACTAAACCAGTGAAAAGGAAAGTTCAGATTGAACTTTCCTTTTTGCCATGGTATAGAATTTTGTTAGTTAATTTAAAAAATTAATCTAAATCTAAATTACTGAGGAAAACTGCATTGAATAAAAATTCTTCAATTCTAAAAAAATTAGAATAATCAACAAAGTGGCATTTACTTTGAGTGTTTTGTATATTCGGGTGATTTTTAAAAAATATGTTTAAATCAACTTGGTGAGTAAAAAATATACAATCAAATTCAGAAAGATAATCAGAGTTAAGTTTCTCAGAATGAAAATTTATTACTTCAATAACAGAAAGTTTTAAATTTTTTTTAAGATTTATTTTCAAGTTATTTCCCATCCAGTTATCGAATGATAAGTCGATAATTGCAATTTTTTTATTAAGTAAAAAGAATTTTTTTTGGAGAATTTGATAATAAAAAAATAGTGAAATTTTAAAATAATCATCTTCTAAAAAAGTGAAATTATACTTTAAAAAGAATTTTTTAAAAAATGAAACTAAAGTTGTTATATTGGTATTATTGTTGCAAGTGTAATTGTTAAAGTTATATATTTCAAAATCTTTTTTAAAGATAGAGCATTCAAAAATATTTAAAAAAAGGATATTGTCCTTATGAGAAAAGTTAATATCAAAATAACTTTCTAATTCTTTGACTAAATCAGGATAACAAGAGTTTTGCCAATATGGAATCTCCTTATGTAAATTCTGAACAGCTAATGAAATAAAGGGTATATTATTTTTTAAATATGGAAACTTATTAAAAAGTCTCGATTTCTGAAGAGTATAATGAATTGTATTAAAATTTTCATTTTTCTCTTTAGAGGTTTCAAAAAAAACAATTGGCTCTTCAGAAACAGGTATAGTTTTTTTACTAATAAAAATAAAATAAAATATAGCCTCAATAGCTTTTACTTCATAAAATGCTAATTTAAGATTTAATAACTTAGTAAATTTAGGGACTAATGTAGAAATTTCAGCTCTAACTTTTTCTGGAATTAAATCGTCAATATATGTTTTTAAAATAGGATTAAGATAAATTTTTTTATTAAAAGTATTAAACTCAGATTCAATAATTATTTTTAAAATAAGTTGAACAAAAAATGATCTAATATCAGAGTCTGAACCGGATAAAAATGTACCTTTCCATTTAATATAGTCTAAGGATAAATTATATTTTGAAAATTTTTCTTTTATTACTTTTATGTATAGTGATAGGTAATCATTTGAAGTAATCTCTAGATTTTCCCCCACTCCACACCGTACGTGCGACTTTCACCGCATACGGCGTTCCATCAGTAGAATTACTGACTCAGGTCCATCCCTCCATCACTTATTATCATGACTTCAAAGGTACTATGACCTTACTCTCATAGAATTAAAGAAACTTCGTTATTAAAAAATAACTTATATTCACCATTAAAAATGTATTCTACTTTCCACGTTCCATATTCTCTATCATTAAATTTATTTAGGTGGTTACTATAGACCTGTGAACTTGGAATTAACAAAATTGTTAATACAGGAATTTTCATAGCGCAGTCTTTTACTCATCCCCATTCACCTTGAAAAAAATTCAAGCAAAACATTTCTATTTTGACATTGTTTAGATCTTTTATTTCGCAACTTTGTCAGCTAAAAAGCATTCTCACCATGTAAATTTGACCCCCGACCTATCATTTTCTCGACCTTTTAAGGTTCGCATTTCCTCGTCTTTACGTTAGGGAAAACTCTCAGTCGACTTCACCGAGCTTTATACAATTAATAATAATTGCATATCGGAGTATTAGGGAAAGTAAATTATATATTGTTCATCATAAATTACTTTTCAAGAATATAGTTCTCTGTAAGATGTTTAGAAATTAAACAAATTATAGGTTATAACTTTTCATTATAAAACGTGTCGCACCTGCACTCAATGTTGATTTTGCTATATGTAAATTTTTTATTTGCCTTTCTGCATTTAGATTACCCTCTGAAAGAATATTGAGCATCAAATAGGTTTGTCTACATTCAGCTGACAAGTTAAAACAATCTACAAGATTATTTAAATTAAAATGGTTGGAGATAATATTTAGAGAGACAACATTATTTTGAATGATAGTGTTACCAATCTTATTCTCTATTAAAAAATTGTCTATTTTTTTTAGACTAATTTTAATAAGAGCAGAAGATATTCCTAAAATATTTTCAATTTTTGAAATATGAGTTTTTTTTTGCTCTAATATAATTTTTAAAATGTTAACATCGGTTTTTTTTAAATTCATAGTTAATACCTCCCTATAATATATTATACCTACTAAAATTATTTTGTGGTAGGTTTTATTTATTTGAGATGTTTTTAGGACTGACATAGAAGGGGAAGCTTTTGATAAAATATACATCTGAAAAATAATAATAGGGTGAGAAAATAGTATGTTAGTAGGTGTAGATATTACAAGTACTATAACAAATAGAATTGGTGGAGTTAAAAATAGTAAAAAAGTCTGAAAACAATGTCTTCAGACTCCTTTACTATTTAAAACAAGAAAGGAATAAAAAGAAGATGAATTATTTCTTTTTTATCTTATCGAGTTCTTTTTCTGTTATAAACATTTTATCTTTTCTAGAACTTATACGTAGTCCATCGTTTACTCTTTCAAGTCTTATTACAATTTTTTTATTAATGTCTTGGATAATTCCATTTTTTTCTAGATTACCAACTGAGCTAAGTTCACCAATTTTAGTCATAGCTTTTAATACATCTATTTTTCTAACTTTAAAAGTTAAATTTGGTATTTTAGATTCAAAACTAATATGATTATCATACTCATAAGTTCTAACTTTAGTTGCAATTCCATTAACCATTCCAGCATATGCATTTAGGCTTAAAGCAGTAATTAATATAAATATTTTTAGTTTTATCAATTTGTAGCCTCCTTAAGTATAAAAATACTTTTAATTAATGACTCTATAAAAAAATAAAATATAAGTTATTAAAAAGTCAGTATTATTTTAGTGAATAAAAATTATACTTTTTTATTTGTTTTTATTCTAGTTCTCATTTTTTTTTATTTTGAATAAAAAAAAGAGGACTAAAGTGATTTTTTATATTTCAATAGTAAACAGCGTTCAGTATGTACAAAATTTGTTAAATATATTATAATAAAATCTCCCAATAAAGCTTGATTATGCTTTTTATTTGTAACTTTTATATGTAAAAACTCGATAAAAGAGAAGCTATTTAATAGCTTCTCTTTTTCTGCTCTAGGCATGTTTTTTTTAAAATTTATAACATAAAAAAAGAACTGACCATAAAAAAGAAATTAAGTTATAATTAATATTTGTATAACAGAATTAATTATAAGAGAAAAATTTAAAAATGGGGATATTATAAAAAGTAAGGGGGATAAATGTTAGAAAAACAAGTTAAAAAAAATGGGGTTTTTACTAATTTGATATCTTTGTCTAATTTATTGGAAACAGAGATTAGGAAATTATCTAAAGAATTACATGTAAACCATCTTGAACTTAGTATTTTAGTCAGTATTTCACAGCAAGAAACTACTCAGTATAAATTATCTAAAAAATATAGTACTTCAATTCAAAGAATGCATCAAATTACTAAAAAATTTATAAAAAATGGGTATATAACTACATCAGAGGAATTTGAAAAAGGAAGAACTTTAAAAAAATTACTTATAAATTCTGAAATGGAAAAAAAATTGAGTCAGGTTAATAGTAGAGTCATTAAAGAATTAAAATCTAAAAAAATAACTTATGAAAATTTAAGTAAATTAGAGGATGCATTAGAAATTATACTAGGAAAGTTTAACGGCAAAGCAGAATAAAATTTTTACAGTTTTTATTAACCAGAAAATATGATATGATAGTATTGATAGCAAGTTAATAAAATAACAATATAGAGGTGGATTATGAAGAGAAAAACATTAGCAAAAGAGTTAATATATAAAGGAATCGGACTTCATAAAGGTGAAAATATAGATATGAAACTTGTTCCTCAAACATCTGGAGGAATTGTTTTCAAAAGAGTCGATTTAGAAGAAGGGAAAAATATTATTAATGTTGCAGTTGAGAATACTTTTGATTTAACTCGTGGAACAAATTTAAGAAATGAGCATGGAGCAGCAATCTATACAATAGAGCATTTTTTATCAGCTCTTTATATTTTAAATATAACTGATTTATTAATAGAGATAGAAGGGAATGAACTTCCAATAGCAGATGGTAGTGCAATTGAATTTGTAAAAGCTATTGAAGAAGCAGGTGTTGTAGACTTAGAAGAGGATGTAAAACCTATAATAATTAAAGAACCTATATACGTAACAGTAGGGGATAAACATGTAGTTGCCCTTCCTTACGATGGATATAAAATAACTTATTCAATAAGATTTGAGCATACATTCTTAAAATCTCAAATGGCAGAATATGAGATAGATTTAGAGACATATAAGAGAGAAATCGCACCAGCAAGAACTTTTGGATTTGATTATGAAATTGAATATTTAAAGAAAAATGGTTTAGCACTAGGTGGAACTTTAGATAATGCTATTGTTGTTACAAAAGATGGTGTTTTAAATCCTCAAGGATTAAGATTTGAAGATGAATTTGTAAAACATAAAATGTTAGATATAATTGGAGATTTAAAAGTTATAAATAGACCAATCCAAGGTCATATTATAGCTGTAAAAGCTGGGCATGCAATCAATGCAGAAATAGCAAAAAAATTAAATACTCTATAAAATAAAAAAAGAGCTAGGTTCGCCATAGCTCTTTTTTTATTTGTGAACTTATTCATTAGTATATTTATTGTTATAGATTATTTTTTAAATTTTCTTTTAGATTCTGCAACAATACCATTACAAACAAAATTAATGTTTTCATCTTTTAAAATAATTGTATCTGGGTATTTTTTTCTGTCAGAATTATCTGAAATTAATTGGATGTAACCACTACTTTCAATAACTCTTTTTATACAAGTTTTTTCATCATAAGTAATAAGATATAGTTCATTATTTTTAATATTTTTAAAGTTTGGGTCAATAACGGCTAAATCCCCATTCATAAGAGTTGGATACATGCTATCTCCGTGAATTTCAACCATAAAAGACTCTTTAGGCAATTCTGATCCTGGAAGTAAAACAAGATTTTCTTCTCTAACAGGAGCACTTAAATTTATGTAGTCTTTTCCTAAATTAGATTTTCCGTAAACTGGCAAGATAATAGAGTCTAGTTTCATATAATCAGATTCATCGTTAATATCACAATCATCTGGTTTTAAATAACCTATAATTTTATAAAGTTCCTTGTAGTCTATTTTAAGAGCATATCCTAGTCTTTGTAGATAAAAAGGGTTTATTCTCTCCTTTGTATCGCTATATAAAAGATCTGTTAAAGTCTTTGAATTTAACTCTGCTTTAATTTTCAATTGATTAAATCCGATTTTCCTTTCTTCCATTATTCCTAAAATATATTTTCTTAATTTTATTATTTTTTCTAATGATATTTTAACATTGATATTCATGTACTGTTCCCCCTTGTTTATAAGTGTTTCCTTTATAACTCTAAATATTATTATAGTGTTTTTTAGTTACAAAAGTAACTTAAAAAATAGTTTTGAAAAATAAAGTGGTATACAAAATTAACTTATTGGTGTATAGTTCCTTAAAGTATCTAGTTTTCAAAATTAACCAAGCCGTTGTAATTTTTAAATATAAGAAAGTAACCAAAAAAAGATTGCTTATTATATAAAAATAGTTAGGGAGGAATTATGAATAAAGTATGCACAATGTCAGAAGCCATATCTAAATTTGTAAATGATGGAGATCATATTTGTTTTGGGGGATTTACGACAAATAGAAAACCTTATGCTGCTGTGGGGGAGATTATAAGACAAGGAAAAAAAGATTTTATAGTACAAGCAGGGCCAGCAGGTGGAGATTGGGATATGCTAATTGGGGAAGGAAGAGTAAAAGCATATATAAATTGTTACACTGCAAATTCAGGTTATACAAATGTTTCAAGGCGATTTAGAGATGCTGTTGAAAAGAAAAAAATCTTAATAGAAGATTATTCGCAAGATGCTTTGATGTTAATGTTACATGCTTCAGCATTGGGTTTACCATTTATAACGGTTAATTTAATGAAAGGGACAAGTTTGTTGGATATGTGGGGAATAAGTAAAGATACTAGAAAAACTCTAGATAAATTGCCTAATGACAAATTTGTATATTTAGATAATCCTTTTAAACCAGGAGAGCAAATAGTAGCCCTTCCAGTTCCAAGATTAGATACAGCTATTATTCATGTTCAAAAAGCTTCTCCCAACGGGACTTGTTCAATAGAGGGAGATGAGTTTCATGATATAGATATAGCAGTTGCTGCAAAACATTGCATAGTCACATGTGAAGAGCTTGTAAGCAATTCAGAAATATGTAGGGAACTTAATAACTCTATACCTGGCTTTGTAGTAAGTGCTGTTGTTCATGCTCCTTATGGTGCCCATCCTTCACAGTGCTATAACTATTATGATTATGATGGTGATTATTTTAAAGCTTATGACAAAGCTAGTAAAACTGATGAAGGATTTAAATCATTTGTAAAAGAGTGGTTTTATGATTTAAAAGATCATAGTGAATATTTGAATAAACTTGGCGCTACTAGATTAATAGATCTTAAAGTAATTCCTGGATTAGGATACTCTATGCAGTCGATTAAAGGAGTGAAGTAAGATGAAGGATTATTCAAACTATACAATTAAAGAGTTACAAGCTGTGGAAATAGCTAAAACAATACAAGATGGTCAAATAGTAATTGTTGGTACAGGGCTTCCTTTAATAGGAGCAACTCTTGCTAAAAAGATTTTTGCTCCTAACTGCAAACTAATTGTGGAAAGTGGACTCATGGATTGTAATCCAATAGAGGTACCTCGAAGTGTTGGAGACAATCGTTTAATGGCACATTGTAGTGTTCAATGGCCAAATATAAGGTTTATAGGTTTTGAAGCAAATGAGTGGTTACACGATAATAACAGAATGGTTGCATTTATTGGAGGAGCACAAATTGATTCTTATGGAAATTTAAACTCAACATGTATCGGAGACTATTACAATCCAGAAACTCGTTTTACAGGGAGTGGAGGGGCGAATGGGATTGCAACTTATGTAAATACAATTATTATGATGCAACATGAGAAAAGACGGTTTATGGAAAAAATAGATTATATAACAAGTTTAGGTTGGGGTGATGGACCTGATGGAAGGGCTAAAAAAGGAGTGCCTGCCAATCGAGGTCCTCTAATGGTGGTAACAGATAAAGGGGTTCTAAAGTTTGATAGTGTTACTAAAAGAATGTATTTGGCTGGATATTTTCCCACATCTTCTCCAGAGGATATAAAAGAAAATACAGGTTTTGATATAGATGTAAGCAAAGCAGTTCTAATAGAGCCACCAACTGCAGAAATTATAAAAATGATTAGAGAGGATATAGACCCTGGGCAAGCTTTTATAAAACATCCAGAAACAAAGCAAATAAAGTCTTAACAGAATCTTAATAAAATCTTAATAAAATTTTAATTAAAAGGAGAATAAAATGAGTTTTTATTCCATGCCGAAATATTTCCAAAATATGTCAATAGTAGGAAGTCCGTTAAAAAAAGTAGATAAAGAAAATGAAAAATTAATAAGAGAAGTTGAAGGGGAGATAAAAGAAGCGTCAGAAGATATTTTACAAAGAGGGCGTTCTGATGAATCTTTAAATAAAAGTGGGCAAATGACAGCAATGCAAAGAATAAAAAAATTGGTAGATGCAGATACTTGGTGCCCTTTAAATACGCTTTTTAATCCTGAAAATTTTGAAACAGGAACTGGAATAGTAAAAGGACTTGGGTGTATATCAGGGAAATGGGTTGTGGTAGTTGCATCTGATAACAAGAAATTAGCCGGAGCTTGGGTTCCAGGGCAAGCGGAAGATTTAATTAGAGCTTCTGACACTGCAAAAATTCTAAATATACCCTTAGTATATATTTTAAATTGCAGTGGAGTAAAGTTAGATGAACAAGAAAAAGTATATGCAGGAAGAAGAACTGGAGGAACACCGTTTTATAGAAATGCAGAATTACAGCAACTAGGAATTCCTGTAATTGTAGGTATTTATGGAACAAATCCAGCAGGTGGAGGGTATCACAGTATAAGTCCAACAATAATAATTGCACATGAAAAAGCTAATATGGCAGTGGGGGGAGCTGGAATTATTGGGGGTATGAATCCTAAAGGATATATAGATATGGAAGGTGCTTTGGCACTTATTGAAATGGAAAATAAACCTAAAATTTCAGCTCCAGGATCGATTGATATTCATTATGAAGAGACAGGTTTTATGCGTGAAGTATACGGTGAAGAGGAAGGGGTTTTAGATGGAATAAAAAAATATGTGGAGAGTCTTCCATCATATAATTTAGATTTTTTTAGGGTGGATACACCTTGTGAACCTAAGTTTGATATAGAAGAGCTATACAGTGTAATACCTATGAATCCTAAGAAAATTTATGACATATATAACGTTATTGGAAGAATTTTTGATAGTAGCGAATTTATGGAATATAAGAAAGAATATGGACCTGAAATTGTAGCAGGAATAGCAAAAATAAATGGTCTATTAGTTGGAGTAATAGCAAATAAACAAGGGATTTTAATGGATTACCCTGAGTATAAGGAGAATTCCATTGGAATAGGAGGAAAGCTATATCGCCAAGGGTTAATTAAGATGAATGAGTTTGTAACTATATGTGGAAGAGATAGAATACCTCTAGTTTGGTTACAAGATACTACTGGAATTGATGTTGGAAATGAAGCTGAACAAGCAGAGGTTTTAGGACTTGGACAGTCTTTAATATATTCAATAGAAAATTCTAAAATACCTCAAATTGAAATAACATTAAGAAAAGGAACAGCAGCAGCCCATTATGTACTAGGAGGGCCTCAAGGAAATAACACAAATGCTTTTTCTTTAGGAATGGCTACAACAGAAATTAATGTAATGAATGGGGAGACTGCAGCTTCAGCAATGTATTCTAGAAAGTTGGCTAAGGATTATAAAGAAGGGAAAGATTTACAACCTACAATAGACAAAATGAATAAAATGATTGAAGAGTACAAAGAAAAATCTAGACCAAAGTATTGTGCAGAAAATGGCTTGTTAGATGAGGTTATTAATTTAACTGAAATTAGAAAATATATGAAAGCTTTTGTAAATTCAAATTATCAAAATCCTAAATCAATTTGTGCATTTCATCAGATGATGATGCCACGTCTAATTACTGAGTTTGATAACTATGGAAAATAAATACACGTTGGGAGTAGATATAGGTTCAACAGCTTCAAAGTGCATTGTTATAAAAAATGGAAAAAAAATTGTGGGAAAGTCGCTTGTTAATTTTGGGACAGGAACAAGTGGACCATTAAGAGCCATAGAAAAAGTCTTAGAAGAGAGCAAACTTTCTATTGAAGAAATGACATCTTTTGTATCAACAGGATATGGAAGGAACTCTGTAGAAGGAATTGATTTTCAAATGAGTGAGCTTAGTTGCCACGCTCTTGGTGCACATTTTCTATTTCCCAATGCTAGGACGGTTATAGATATAGGTGGGCAGGATGCTAAGGCTTTAAACATATCAGAGAAAGGTATGCTTGTAAATTTTGTAATGAATGATAAGTGTGCAGCAGGAACAGGTCGCTTCTTAGATGTGATGGCTCGTATTTTAGAAGTTGATATTAGTGAACTTGCAAGTTGCTCTCTTCTTTCAACAGAAAAAGTAAATATAAGTTCTACATGTACAGTTTTTGCTGAGTCAGAAGTTATATCACAACTATCTCAAAAGAAGAATAGGAATGACATAATAAAAGGGATTCACAGAGCGGTAGCTGGTCGTATTGCAGGGTTAGTAAAAAGAATAGGGGTGAAAAATGTTGTTGTGATGACAGGGGGCCTTTCACCTAATTATGGATTGATTGGGGAGCTTGAAATAGAGTTAGGATGCAAAATTTATACATCTTCATTAGCACCCTTTGCAGGAGCAATAGGTGCAGCACTATTTGGTTATATAAAAATAGAAAAATAGGAATGAAAGGGGGCAATAAGTGGGGGGAGAAGAAAAAAAATCAGCAAAGATAATGTTAAGGGACATAATTGATAATGTGTATGAAAATGCTTGGAAAGCAAAAGAAAGAGGGGAACTTGTAGGGTGGTCATCTTCAAAATTTCCTCAAGAGATAGCAGAAACTCTAGGACTGACAATATGCTATCCTGAAAATCAAGCAGCGGCAATTTCGGCTAAACATGGTGGAGTGAAAATGTGCGAGCATGCAGAGGCTCAAGGATATTCAAACGATATTTGTGGTTATACGAGAATAAGTTTAGCCTATGCAGATTTAGGGAAATGTGAAGAAAAAGATATGCCACTTCCAGATTTTGTACTTTGCTGTAATAACATATGTAATTGTATGACTAAATGGTATGAAAATATAGCGAGAAGACTAAATATACCACTGATAATGATTGATATTCCATACAATAATGACACAACAATAGATGAATCTAAAGTGAAGTATATCAAAGGTCAATTTTTTTATGCTGTGGAGCAATTAGAAAAAATTACAGGGAAGAAGTGGGATAAAGATAAATTTGAAGAGGTTATGAAAATTTCTAATAGAACTGCAAAGGCTTGGATAAAAGCATGTTCTTATTGTCAATATACACCTTCACCACTTAGTGGATTTGATCTTTTTAATCATATGGCAGTTGTAGTAACTGCTCGTTCAAAAGTTGAAGCAGCAGAGGCCTTAGAGCAATTATCAGAAGAGTATGAACAAGCTGTTAAAGATGGAACGTCAACTTGGAAATATGAGGAAAAGCATAGAATTATGTTTGAGGGAATACCTTGTTGGCCAGAACTTAGAGCATTATTTAATCCTTTAAAAGAGAGAGGAATAAATACAGCTGCAGTTGTTTATGCACCAGCATTTGGCTTTATTTATGAGAATATAGATGAACTTATGAAAGCTTATTGTATCTGCCCAACAGCAGTATCCATAGAAACTGCTGTTCAGTGGAGAGAGAAGCTATGTAAAGAAAATAATATAAATGGAATCTTAGTTCATTACAATAGAAGTTGTAAACCTTGGAGTGGGTTTATGCCAGAGATGGAAAGAAGATTAAGAGATAAATTAGGTATTGCTGTAGCAGGATTTGATGGAGATCAAGCTGATCCTAGAAACTTTTCTGAAGCTCAATATAGAACAAGAATAGAGGGCCTTTATGAAATTATGGAAGAGAATAAGAAAAGTAAGGAGGCAATAAAATAATGGAGAAAATAGTAGAATTACTTTCTAGATTTGAAAATATTGCAGTTAATCCTAAAGAACAAGTGGCAAGATATAAAGAGAAAGGGAAAAAAATGATAGGTTGTTTTCCATATTATGCACCAGAAGAGTTAATTCAAGGAGCTGGAATGATAGCTTTTGGAGTTTGGGGAGCTCAAGGTGTAGTAAATCAAGCTAAGGAATACTTTCCGTCATTTTATTGCTCTTTGGCACAAATGAGTTTAGAGGTAGGGTTAAAAGGTTCATTAGATGGAATGTCTGGAGTTATCTTAACATCTTTATGTGATACATTAAGACCTCTTAGCCAAAATTTTAAAGTTGCAGTTCCTCATATTCCATTTATATTTTTAGCACATCCACAGAATAGAAGATTGGAGTGTGGAGTTCAATTTACTATTGATCAGTATATGAATATAAAGAAAAAATTAGAAGAGATTTCAGGGTTTGAGATAACAAATGAGAAGTTAAAAGAGGGGATAAAAACTATTAATGAAAGTAGAAAGCTTAGAAGAAGATTTGTAGAGTTAGCAGGAATATACCCAGAAATAATTACTCCTTTACAACGTTGTTATGTGCTAAAGAGTTCTTATTTTACTGAAAAAGAAGAGTATAACTTAATGTTAAATGAGCTGAATAATTGCTTAGAAGTTTTACCAATAAAAGAGTGGAAAGGTTTTAAAATAGTTACATCTGGAATTATTGTTGATAGTCCAAATTTATTGAAAATATTCCAAGATAATAATATTGCAATAGTAGCAGATGATGTTGCCCATGAATCTAGATCCTTTAGGGTAGATGTTCCAGAGCATGAGGATGCAATGGTTGCTCTTGCCTTACAATTTGCAGAACAAGATTATGACACACTGCTATATGATCCAGAAATTAATAAAAGACCAAGTTATATAGTTGAAAAAGTAAAGAAAAGTAAAGCTGATGGAGTTGCAGTGATTATGATGACTTTTTGTGATCCTGAAGAGTTAGAGTATCCATCTTTAAAACAAGAGTTAGAGAAAGTTGGAATACCATTTATACATTTAGGATTTGATCAACAAATGGAAGACTTTGGACAAGCTAAAACATCTATACAAGCTTTTACAGATGTACTCTCTATGAATAAATAATACTTGAAAACTAGAAAAAAGAGAGGGAAAAGATGATTTTAGAAATGGATATATCAAAAACGCTATTGGTCGCAGTTTTATTACTAATAGTAGGGAAGAAAATAAGGGAAAGATTTGAATTCTTAGAAAAGTACTGTATACCAGCTCCAGTAATCGGGGGATTATTATTCGCTATAATACATTTTTATTTATATAAATACGATATAGTAACATTTAAATTTAGTAAAGTTATGGAAGTATTTTTTATGAATGTATTTTTTACAGCAAGTGGATTTGGAGCAAGTGTATCGGTATTAAAAAAAGGTGGAAAGAAGATTGGTATTTTTCTAATTTTAGCCTCAGTGTTATCATTTTTCCAAAATGCAGTTGCTGTGGGAATGTCAAAAATAGTGGGAATCCCTCCGTTACTAGGCCTTATGACAGGATCTACTCCAATGACAGGTGGACATGGAAATGCCGCAGCTTTTGGACCAATAGCAGAAAGCTTTGGTGCTACAGGTGCATTAAGTGTGGCAATAGCAGCAGCAACATTTGGGTTAGTATCTGGATGTATAGTTGGTGGACCAACAGGACGTTATTTAATTAATAAATATAAATTATTTAGCAAAGAAGATGAAGAGATTAGAAATGAATCTCAAGATGTAACTGAGAATAGTGAAGTTAATAGAATAGATGGGAAAAAATTAATAGAGTCATTCACAATAGTATTTATTGGATTAGGACTCGGAGCTTATTTAGCAGGTTGGAGTAAAACTTTATTTCCTTCAGTAACGTTGCCTATTCATGTAATGGGGATGCTAGGTGGAGCTATTGTTACTAATATTTTACCTATTATTTCAAAGAAGAAGGAAGCTGTTGTTAGTTTGAAAGAAATAGACATTATTGGAGATATCTCTTTAAGTCTATTTGTATCCATGGCTGTTATGTCTATGAAGTTATGGGAACTTTCTAGTTTAGCTCTTCCAATAATAGTTTTATTATTAGCTCAAGTTGTATTAATTGTAATCTTTGCAATATATGTTACTTTTCCTATTATGGGAAAAAATTACGATGCAGCAGTTATATCAGCAGGGCACATAGGTTTTGGACTTGGAGCAGTTCCAGTTTCAATGGCAAATATGAAAGCTATTTGTGAAGAATACAGATTTTCAAAAATAGCGTTTTTCGTGGTACCTATAATAGGCGGGTTATTTAGTAATTTTACAAATGCAGCAATTATTACAGCATTTCTAAATTTCTTTAAATAAATATCAAATAAAAGAGGAGTAAAAATAATGAATATAACGGGAATACTATCTCTTTTTTCAAATAAAGATTTGATTCATACACTAACTTTTTCTGAAAAAATGTCAGGAGTATTTGCAACCATATGTATAGGGATGGGAATAACTTTTCTTGTATTAATAGTTCTTCAGTATTTAATAGTAATAATGTCAGTGTTAATAGTGGCATTGTGCAATGATAATGAGAAAAAACATATAAAATTAGAAAGAGAAGTCTTAGAACAAGAAAAAAGTAAAAAGCATAAGAATATAATAATTGCAATATTAGCGGCAGTAACTAAACAATTTGAAGAAGACTTAAAACTTAAGTAAAAGGAGATGTTATGAAAGAGTATAAAGTTGTGGTGAATGGAGAAGAGTATTTAGTGGAAATCGAGGTAGTAACAACAAAATCCCAATTTTTAATAAAAGAACCGGTTTCTCATAAAAAAGAGGAGCAGGTTTTAACTCCTAAAAATAATGTGAAAGTTAAAAAAATTTTAGAAGATAAAGTTAAACCAAGTTCTGAAGGGGGAGAGTGTGTAATAGCCCCAATTCCAGGTACAATATTTAAACTAGAAGTAAAAGAAGGGGATCAAGTTTTAAAAGGTGATGTGCTCTTGATTTTAGAGGCTATGAAAATGGAAAACGAAATTGTAGCAACAAAAAGCGGAGTAGTTATCGAGATAAAAGCAAAACAGGGAGCTTCAGTTAATGTAGGAGATATCCTTGTAGTAATAGAATAAGAAGGAGGCTTTACTATAATGTTACAAATATTCTTGGAATTTTTAACAAGTACAGGATTTTTAGCAGTAACATATGGAGATATTATAATGATAGTAATCTCATGTATACTCCTATATCTAGCAATAGTAAAGGGATTTGAGCCGTTATTATTAATTCCCATAGCCTTTGGAATGTTGCTAACAAATTTACCTTTATCAGGTATGATGAATAGTGGAACTACAGATTTAAAAACAGGATTATTAGCACCGGGAGGATTGTTTTACTACTTGTATCAAGGGGTAAAATTAGGTATATTTCCACCGTTAATTTTTTTAGGTGTTGGAGCAATGACGGATTTTGGCCCCTTAATCGCAAATCCAAAATCCCTCCTTTTGGGAGCTGCAGCACAATTTGGAATATTTTTTACATTCTTTGGTGCAATAGCATCAGGATTATTTACAGCACAAGAAGCAGCATCAATTGGTATTATAGGTGGTGCAGATGGACCTACAGCTATATTTTTAACTTCAAAATTAGCACCACATCTTTTAGGACCAATAGCAGTTGCAGCCTATTCTTATATGGCACTGGTTCCTATTATTCAACCTCCAATTATGAAATTTCTTACAACGAAAGAGGAAAGAATGATAAAAATGGAGCAATTAAGAATAGTTACTAAGAAAGAAAGAGTTATATTTCCAGTAGTAGTAACAATTTTAGTATCTTTGTTTGTACCTCCAGCAACAGCTTTAGTGGGAATGCTTATGCTAGGGAATTTAATACGAGAGTGTGGAGTAGCAGCAAGACTTGAAGATACTGCAAAAAATACTTTAATAAACATAGTTACTATAGTTTTAGGATTATCAGTAGGGGCTACAGCTAATGCAACAACATTCTTAAATGTAAAAACTTTAGCAATAATAGCATTAGGAGTTGTAGCTTTTGGAATAGGAACTGGAACAGGAGTATTACTTGCAAAGTTTATGAATAAATTCTTAAAAACTCCGATTAATCCATTAATTGGTTCAGCGGGAGTTTCAGCAGTTCCAATGGCAGCTAGAGTATCACAAGTTGTGGGACAGCAAGAGAATCCAAGTAATTTTTTACTTATGCATGCAATGGGACCAAATGTTGCAGGAGTAATTGGTTCAGCAGTTTCAGCAGGGGTATTACTTGCTATGTATGGATAGATAGTAAAAAAGAAAATATAATTTGAAAACAAAGAGATATTCTACACAAGATATAAAATTTAAATAGCTAAATTTCAGGTTTTTATCTGAGGTTTAGCTATTTAAATTTTATATAAAAAACAACATATATCATAAATATAATATATTATTAATAAAATTTAAATTTGTAAAAAATCGGACTTTTTTAAAATAAAAAAAAGTAGCTAACACCAATAATGGTGGTATTTTACAACCAAAAGAAGGAGGAAGAATAATTTTTATTGATTTAAATTTTTTTAATAATAGCTTTAATTTTTTACTTTGCTACATGAAAATATGATAGGAAAAAAATTATAGTAAAATTATTTCATTAATGATATCATTATAAAAATTAATATCTTAAAAATTCTAGGTTTTTAGTGAAGAAAGGGGATGATTAAAATATACAGTGATTTATATAAAAAAATGAGATTTATTTTCAAAATAAAATTAGTTAATATGCTATTAGTTATTTTCTATATTTATGGATTTAATTTATTTGGAGAAACCATTTACATTGAAGATGACATAAATACAAAGGAATCTTTAGTTGAGGATAACACAATTTTTAACTCTGGGTCATCTAATGGAATAATAGATTGGAGAAATATAGAAAATAATGCAAATATTTCTACAAGCATTGAATATAAATCAACAAATAACTCTGTTGATGGGAATTTTACAGGAAATGGAATATATACCAGTGGAGGAATTATAAATAATGGAAATATATCAACAAATATAGAATTTAATGGTGGAAACAATGTAGTGACTGCAAATGGAGAATTTACTGATGTACATGCAAATTCTTATATAGCAGGAAATGGAATTTATGCAACAGGAAATGTAATGAATAATGGGAATATTTCTACTAATTTAAAATTGCAAGGTGGAAATGGAGCTGAAGGATATAGTATGAATACTATGGGGATTTCAGAAAAATCAGGAAATGGAATATACACCAGTGGAGAAGTTATAAACAATGGAAATATAAAAACAAATTTAGAAGTATTAGCAGGAAATGGAGTAGAAGCATTGGACCCAAATATGAATAATAATATTCTAGCTAAAGTTGTTGATTCAGGAAACGGAATATATGCAGGGGGAAGAGTTATAAATAATGGATATTTAGCAACTAATATAAATGCAAGAGGTGGAGACGGGTTAAATACAGGAGTTAGTGGAGGAAACTCAAGTATAGAGGTAAGAATTTCAAAATCAGGAAATGGAATATATACCAGTGGAGAGGTTTTAAATAGTGGGTACATATCAACAAATTTAACTTTAAATGGGGGAAGTAACTCTACTAATACAAGAGTAGATGCAGGGGTTAAGGGGATTGATTCAGGAAACGGAATATATACAACTCAAAATGTATCAAATGACTCTTATATACAAACAAATATTTTAGCTGAGGCTGGGAATAATGAGCTTAGTTTTATGTCAACATCAGAAATCCAATATACAGGAAATGGAATATATACCAGTGGAGAAGTTATAAATACGGGAAATATATCAACAAATGTTAAATCTATTGGAGGAAATGATTATTCAAATGATGATAGCTACTTTTTTAATTTTTCAAGAGTGTTAGAAACAGGAAATGGAATATATACTGGGGAAAGTGTTGAAAATACTGGGGTAATTAGTGGGTATGTGTCAGCGGAAGGCGGAGTTGTCGATGGACTTGAAGATTATAAAGAAAATAATTTTTCAGGTAATGGAATTGCTTTTAATGGTACAATATCAAATGCTACAACAATAAATAATTCAGGTGTTATAAAAGGATCACAATCAGCAATAGCCGCTGTTGAAATAGATGGAACAGTTAATAATTATGGGGTATTTGCTGGAAGAGAAATATATAGTGATGGAGTAGAGCTTCAAAAAAATGATAATGCATCATCGTATATATATGATGATACTCTAGGAGAAATAAAACCAGCAACTGAAAACAATTACGGGATATATGTAAATCTGGCTGAAGATTTAAGTGAAGGCGATAACGTAGCTAAAGATTCAAGCGGAAATGTAATTATAGAAGAGATAACAAATGGCGCAGGGGGATATCAAGTTGTTGATGGAGAAACTGTATATATTTTAAATGCAGATATATCAGGGACAGCAGGAACTTCAGATTATGATAGTTACATAGCAGTTAATGGAACAACTAATTCATATGATACTCATATAATAAATGGAGCAGGAAATACAACAGGAGTGTTAAGTTTGAATGCAGGATCTAGTTTAGATTTAACAAATACAACAGTAAATGCGTATAAAACAGCAGTATCTCTTGATGATAATGCAACATTAAACGCAACAGATACAGTGTTTAATGGTGGAGGACTAACAGGAGATGACGCTGTAATATTATCGACAGGTGATAATACTAGTGTAAATATAAAAGGTGATTCAATAGTAAACGGCGATATTCTAGTTGAAGGAAATGATTCCGATGTAGCAATAGATAATTCAGTTAAAATTAATGGAGATATCTTGGCAGAATCAGGAAGTACAAATAATAGTTTACAACTAGGAACAGGAACTAGTGGAGAATTAGTAATCTTTGGAGAGATTAATAACTTCTCAAACATTGATGTAAAAGGGGATGTAACTCTTTTTGAATCAGCCTCAATTAATCAAGGAGATATAAATATATCAGATGGAAGATTAATAGTTGGAGTAGATGGAACTCAGGTAGATTCAGAAGGAAGGGTAACAGGTCATGCTCTGTATAGTCATGATGGAACAATCACCACAGATGCTACAGTTGGAGCAACAACGGGAACAGATATAGATGAAAATTCAGTATTAATATTTAGAGCAAGTGGGCTTGGAGTAGACACAGTTATTGCAATGACAGATGAAAATGGAAATACAACAGATATTTCATCTTTAAGTAATGAACAATTAGGAACAATGTCTTTAGTGCATACAGCAAATAAAAGAGATGATGGAGATGTACAGATAGATATTATGAATTGGGAAGAGGTAATTGCACCTCCAGAAGGAGGAAAACCACCAGAAATTAAAGATTCTTCTGACCTTGGAGAAATATATGAAAGTATAAAAAATGGTGGAGAGATAGGGAAACTTGCTCCAACAACAGATTTAGTAGATGGAAGAACAGATGCGTTACCAGAGTTAGTATCTTTACTAGATCAAATATATGCAAATAACCCGTATTCATATGGGGGATTAATGTCAAAGTATAGTTCAGATATGTTTAGAGAGGGAGTATACTCATCATCAACAATAATGCCAGAGGGAAAGGAGTACATAACAACAGGACAAGCGCTATATTCTTTTGATAGATATAGAACAGTAGAGAAGAATAACAACTATGGTACAGAGAGTCAAAAAAATTCATACTCGAGTTATTCAAATACAGCAGGACTTTTAGGAACTATAGAGTATGGAATAAAAGCAGATGAATCATTAGGATTTGCAATTGGTGGAGCGAAGCAGAAGCTATATATGGATAACGATTCAGACTTAAAAGGAGATTCCGTATATTTAGGAGTTTTCTATAAGAAAAATGTTGATAAGTTTAAATTTACAACAGGTTTAGGGTATCAACATAATATGTATAAAGCGGATAGAGATATATCAAATAAATACCAATCATTTGATAATGAAGGGGAGTTTAATACGAACTTATTCAATGCATATGGTCAGATGAAATATACGTTAGCAGAGGATAAGGGATGGAAAGTAGAGCCAAAACTAAAATTAAGTTATACATATGTAGACCAAAATTCAGTAAGTGAAGATAGTGGAGATCTTGCAATAGATGTAAATAAGACAAACTACAATTATTTTGATACAGAGGTAGGGGTAGACTTTGTAAAGGAAGCTCTAATACCAAAAGGAAAAGTAAGAGCAATAGCAAGTGTAGCTTATGTAAATAGTCAAGGAACATCAGAGAAAGAACTAACAGGAAGAATGAAAAATTCAACAGATTTTGGAATCCAAGGTCAAACATTAAACGAAAATAATGGAAAAGTAGGAATTGGAGTAGAGTTAGAAAAAGAAAATGGAATGACTTATTCAGTAGGGACAGATTTAACATTCTCATCAGAAGACCAAAGAAATGTAAATGTAAGGGTAGGAATAGGATATAAATTCTAAAAAAAACTAATTGCTTATATTTGATAATATATAAAACCAAGTTAAAAGGTTCTCTTTCTATGGTAAAATAGAGAAAGAACCTTTTAATATTATTATATCTATTTATTAAGAATGAGCTTTCATACCTCTATTGTAATTTTTCCATAAATACAGTATAATAGATATGTATATTATAATAGATATAAGTATATTATGTTTATTTTATAAAATAAAAAAGTTAATTTTTCAGGAGGCAATAAATGATTTTAGATACAATGGAAATAATGAAGAGAATACCACATAGATACCCATTTTTATTAGTGGATAGAATTTTAGAGATGAACCACGAGGAAAAAACAATAGTTGGATTAAAAAATGTAACAATGAATGAAGAGTTTTTCCAAGGTCACTTCCCAGGGCACCCAGTTATGCCAGGTGTTTTAATTGTTGAAGGAATGGCTCAATGTTTAGGTGTTTTAGTAATGGATACAGTTACTGAAAAAGTTATACCTTACTTTGCTGCAATTGAAAATGTTAAGTTCAAAGCTCCAGTAAGACCAGGAGATCAATTAATATATGAGGTAAAAATTGAAAAAGCAAGAGGACCAATAGTTAAAGGTTCTGGAGTAGCTAAGGTTGATGGAAAGGTAGTTACAGAGGCAAGCTTTACATTTAGTATGGTTTAATAAATAGATTTATAGGAGGGTTTAGCCTTGAAAGACATACACTCAACAGCCATAATTGAAGATGGAGCTATAATAGGAGATGGGGTTAAAATAGGACCTTATTGTGTTATAGGAAAAGACGTTAAAATAGGAAATAACACAGAGATACAATCTCATGTTGTAATAGAAGGAATAACTGAAATAGGGGAGAGTAACACAATTTTCTCTTTTGTTTCTATAGGAAAAGCTTCACAAGATTTAAAGTATAGAGATGAGCCAACAAAAACAATTATCGGAGATAGAAATAAGATAAGAGAGTTTGTTACTATTCACAGAGGAACTGACGATAGATGGGAAACTAGAATAGGGAATGACAATTTATTAATGGCATATGTTCATTGTGCTCATGACGTAATTGTTGGAAATGGCTGTATACTTGCAAATAATGTAACTCTTGCAGGCCACGTTGTTGTAGAAGATTTTGCAATAATTGGAGGACTTACACCAGTACACCAATTCTGTAAAGTTGGAGCATACTCAATGACTGGAGGAGCATCAGGAATTAGTCAGGATATATGTCCATTTATGCTTGCAGAAGGAAAACCAGCAAATATTAGAGCTATAAACTCAACAGGATTAAGAAGAAGAGGATTTACAGACGAAGAAGTAAGTAATATTAAAAAAGCTCACAGAATAGTCTTTAGATTAGGAATCCCAGTAAAAGATGCTTTACTACAATTAGAAAGAGATTTTCCTGAGGATAAAAACGTATTAAGATTAAGAGAGTTTATAGAAGAAAGTATTAAGAATAGGGGGATATCTAGATAATGGAAAAAATTGGGGTTATAGTAGGAAACGGAAAACTTCCCTCGTATTTTTTAGATGAGGCTGAAGAAAAAAAGTTAGAAATATACCCAATAGGACTATTTGATACCATAGAACCTGAAATAAAAGAGCATAAGAATTTTAGAATGTTTAATATTGGTGAGGCTGGGGCAATCATGACCCACCTTATCAAACATGATATAAAAAAACTTATTATGCTTGGAAAAGTAGAAAAAGATATTATATTTAAAGAGATGAAATTAGATGAAATAGGAGAGGCTCTACTAAACAAACTGCCAGACAGGAAGGATGAGACTCTCCTTTTTGGAATTATACTGTTTTTTAGAATTAACGGTGTAAAAGTTTTACCTCAGACTTATTTGTTAAAAAATATGATGTTTAAAAAGAAGTGTTATACAAATTCAAAACCGACTAAAGATGAGATAAAAACTATTAAAATAGGGAAAGAGGCAGCCAAAGCTTTAAGTAAAGTTGATGCTGGTCAATCTGTTATGTGTAAAGATAGTTCAGTTGTAGCTTTAGAAGGGATTGAAGGCACTGATAAAACTATTTTAAGAGGTGGAGAGTTAGCAGGGAAGGGGACTATTTTAGTTAAAATGGCAAGGCCCCAACAAGATATGAGGGTTGATGTTCCTGCTGTAGGTATTGGTACTATTGAGAGATTAATTGAGATAGGAGCAAGAGGAGTAGTTGGAGAGAGCGGAAGAATGCTTTTCCTAGAACAATCAAAATGTATAGACCTAGCAAATAATAATGGACTATTTATAATAGGGGAATAAGATGGATAAAAAAATTTTTGTATCAACAGGGGAAGTATCAGGAGATCTTCACTTATCATATATAGCAAAACATATATTAGAAGAGGATCCTTCAGTTAAGATATATGGAGTTGCTGGGGAGCACTCTAAGGCTGTTGGAGTTGAGATTATACAAGATATTAATGAACTGGCTATAATGGGGTTTGTAGAGGTTATAAAAAAATATAATTTCTTAAAGAAAAAAGCTAGGGAGTATGTTGATTTTATAAAAAAAGAGAGAATAGATAAAGTAATTCTTGTGGACTATGGAGGGTTTAATTTAAGATTTTTAGAACTTTTAAAAGAGGAAGCTCCAAAAGTTGAGATTTACTATTATATTCCACCAAAGGTTTGGGTTTGGGGAGAAAAAAGAGTAGAAAAAATAAAATTAGCAGATCATATAATTGTTATTTTTCCTTGGGAAGTAGATTTTTATAAAAAGCATGGAGTAGATGTTGTGTATTATGGGAATCCTTTTGTTGAGAAATATGAGAAAATTCAAGAGATAGGGAAACATATACTTTTATTACCTGGAAGTAGAAAACAAGAGATAAAAACAATATTTCCAGAGATGTTAGAAGTTGTGAAATCTATGCCAGAAAGAGAGTTTATTGTAAAACTATCAAGTAGAGAACACGTTAGATGGATAGAGGAAGACCTTTCTAAACTAACTAATTTAAAATTAGAGTTTGAAATGGGATTAAAAGAGTGCGTAAAAGTTTCGCAAATAGCAATAGCAACATCAGGAACTGTAACACTAGAGTTAGCACTTTTAGGAATTCCCACAGTTGTAGTTTATAAAGGGAATCCAATAAATGCATTTATAGCAAGAACATTTTTAAATATAGGGTTTATATCTCTTCCTAATTTAACACTTAATGAAGAGGTTTTTCCAGAACTTATACAAGAAAAATGTACAGCAAAACATATTATTGATGCTATGAATGTAATATTAGATGATAGAAAAATAGTTACTAGAAAGATAGAGGAAGTTAGACAAAAATTGTCTGGAGAGCATATTACAAAAAGATATGCACAATACATATTAGAAGGGAAAAATTATGAAAAAGTATAGAATTTTTAAAAGTGAATCACTGAATAGTTTTTTAGATTATAGTTTTAGGTATAAGTGGCAAATGTTAGGAGTTGTTTTACTGTCAACAATAACATCTGTTGCAGGTGCTGTACCAGCTTGGTTAAGTAAATACCTAATTGATGATGTTTTTGTAAATAAAGATAGAAAGATGATGGTTATAGTTGTAGTAGGAGTTGTTTTAACAACAATTATAAAAGTTGTCTCAAGTTATTATGCTCAAATATCTTCAAGTTACGTAACTGAAACCATAAGAAGAGAGATAAGGTTAGATGTTTTTAAGCATCTACAAAATTTACCACTAGATTATTATAAAAAGAATAAACTAGGGGATATAATGGCAAGATTAAATGGAGATTCAGGCGCTCTAGGTACTATCGGTTTTACTCTCTTTGACATGTTGAAAGAGTTTATAGCTGTTGTTGCACTATTGTTTAGAATGTTCCAAGTAGACTATCTGCTTGCGATTTTATCTCTAACGGTTTTTCCATTTATAATTGTAATGGTAAAGAATTATACTAAAAAAATTAGAAAATCAGGAAGAATAAGACAAGACACATTTGGTCAAGTTGCCTCTTTCATGCAGGAAGCTTTATCTGGAATTCAGGTTATAAAAGCTTTTAATAGAAAAGATATGATGGTTGAAAAGTATAATGTTTTAAGTAAAGATGAATTTAATAAAGCTTTTCGTAGTAGAAAAATAAAAGCTAAAGTAAATCCAATAAATGAAGTAATGGCTACTATTATGATAGCGTTAGTTGCTCTTTATGGAGGATATAATATAATTAGAGGGCATATGACTGCAGGAGATTTAGTATCCTTTATAACAGCTGTAGGATTAATGCAACAACCTTTAAAAAGACTTATAGATAAGAATAATTCAATTCAAGAAGCGTTACCATCAGCAGATAGAGTTATAGAGATGATGGAAATACCTCAAGAAAAAGAATATTATGGTGAGAAACATAAACTATTTTCTAACGTTGATACTGTAGAGTTTGAAAATTTAGGATTTAAATATGAAAAAGATGGAAAATGGATATTAAAAGATATTAATTTTAAAGTAAACAAAGGGGAAGTAGTTGCCCTTGTTGGAAAAAGTGGAAGTGGAAAAACAACACTTGTTGGTCTAATTCCAAGATTTTATGAGGCAGATGCAGGTTGTATAAAAATTAATGGATTAGACATTAATAGTTATTCAATAAATGAGTATAGAAGCCACATAGGTATAGTGCCACAAGAAACATTCCTTTTCAGTGGAACTATAGAAGATAACTTTAAATTTGGTAGAGATAATGTAACTGAAGAGGAAGTAATTCAAGCTGCTAAAATGGCAAATGCTTATGACTTTATAATGGAACTTGAAGATGGATTTAAAACTGAAGTTGGAGAGAGAGGAGTTTTACTTTCTGGTGGACAAAAACAAAGAATCGCAATAGCTCGTGCTCTAATTCAAAATCCTCAAATAATGATATTAGATGAGGCTACATCAGCTCTAGATACTGAATCAGAAAGACTTGTACAGTCAGCTCTTGATAAGTTAATGGAGAATAGAACAACTTTTGTTATAGCTCATAGACTGTCAACTATAGTTAATGCATCTAAAATTGTTGTTATGGATGATGGAGAAGTAAAAGAGATTGGAAGTCATCATGAACTTATAGAAAAGAATGGAATTTATAAGAAACTTTATGATATTCAATTTGCAACTGATAAGCAAGATTAATAATTGAGAAAAATAAATAAAACAATTAATTAAGTAAATAATAAAACAGACAATTTAATAAACAATTAAACAAATAAATAATAGAAGAGAGGTATTTTTAGTGAGAAGCAATGACAGATCAAACAAATCTTTAAGAGAGATAAAAGTAATAAAGGATTTTAATCTATATGCTGAAGGTTCAGTTTTAATAGAATTTGGAAATACTAAAGTTATATGTACAGCAACAGTAGTAGAAAAAGTTCCACCTTTTTTAAAGAACAAAGGTAAAGGATGGCTGACAGCTGAATACGCAATGATACCTCGTGCAACAGGAGAAAGAAACCAAAGAGAAGCTGCTAAAGGAAAACTTGGTGGAAGAACTATGGAGATTCAAAGATTAATAGGTAGAGCTTTAAGAGCTGCTATAGATTTAGAAAAGTTAGGAGAAAGAACAATCACAATAGACTGTGATGTTATTCAGGCTGACGGAGGAACAAGAACTACTTCAATAACTGGAGGGTATATTGCTTTAGCACTTGCTGTTAAAAAATTAATGACAGCTGGACTATTAACTGTAAATCCTCTTAAAGGAAACGTTGCAGCAATAAGTGTTGGAATAGTTGGAGGAGAAGCTATGCTAGACCTTGACTATGTTGAAGATTCTTCTGCTGACGTAGATATGAATATAATAATGAACAGTGCTGGTGAGTTTGTTGAAGTTCAGGGAACTGGGGAAGAAGCAACTTATACAAGAGCTCAACTTAATCAACTTATAGACTTAGCTGAAGAGGGAATAAAAGAGATAATAGCTATTCAAAATACAATAATAGAAGGATAGTTAAATAGAGACAGTATATAAATAGTTGTGGGTAGAAAAAAATACGTGTAACCGAAGGAGTGTTATAAAATGAAAAGAATATTTTTGGCTACTGGAAATAAAAAAAAGGTTGTAGAACTTAAAGAAATACTAGATAAAGCAGGATTGGATATAGAAGTTTTAAGTGTCTTAGACGGAATAAATATTCCAGATGTAGTAGAAGATGGAACGACTTTTGAAGAGAATTCTGTAAAAAAGGCTTTGGAAATAGCAAAATATTTAGATATGGTTGCGATTTCTGATGATTCAGGCCTTTGTGTAGAGGCTTTAGATGGAGCACCTGGAATATACTCTGCGAGATATTCTGGTGAGGATGCAACTGATATCACAAATAATAAAAAATTAATAAAAGATTTAAAAGGGAAAAAAAATAGAAAGGCAAAGTTCGTTTGTGTAATTACACTGGCTAAACCAACAGGAGAGGTTTACTCTTTTAGAGGGGAAGTTGAAGGGGATATTATAGATGAGCCAAGAGGGGTTAAAGGTTTTGGATATGACCCACACTTCTTTATGAAAGAATATAGAAAGAGCTTAGCTGAGATTCCAGAAAAGAAAAAAGAAATTAGCCATAGAGCTGTAGCATTAAAGAAATTACTAGCTGAAATACAAAATATTTTAGACTAAAATTAGAACAAATAAAAAATCAGAAAATAAGGCTAACGAAAGGGTTGTCCTTATTTTTTTTATAATATTATGGTATAATTAGGAATGATAAATGCAACTGATTTTAATTAGGAATATTAAGATAAATAGGAGATTTGAGGGGGAGTAAAAATGGAAAAAGAACTTACGCCAAAGTACATCGTTGAAGAATTAGATAAATACATTGTTTCACAGGATGAAGCAAAAAAGTCTGTAGCAATCTCTTTAAGAAATAGAATGAGAAGAAAGCTTGTAGAAGATGATGAGTTAAGACAAGAGATCACTCCTAAAAATATAATTTTAATTGGAAATACAGGAGTAGGAAAAACAGAAATAGCAAGAAGACTTGCTAAAATTGCTAATGCTCCATTTATAAAAGTTGAAGCTACAAAATATACTGAGATAGGATATGTTGGAAATGATGTTGAATCTATAATTAAAGATTTAGCAAATATTGCTTTCAAAAATTTAAAAGAAGAGAGAAGAAGAGATTTAGAAATAGAATTAGAAGATGAAATTTATGAAAAAATAGCAAAGATATATAAGCCTTACGATACGCTGAATGATGATGAGAAATTAGCTATAATAGAAGAGATAAAATCTGGAAAATTAGATGATATAGATATAAATATAAGCTTACCAGAGGATGAAGAACCTAAAAAAGTGATACCTAAAATTATAGAAATTAATGCAGAAACTGATAATACAGCAGAAGAGATTCAGAATATTATATCTAATATGATGGGAAATTTAGCAAGTGCTCCTAGCAGAGATAGAGGCCCTTTTGAGATGAATATAAGAAGAGCTTATAAATATCTATTAGATAGAGAAGTTGAAGAGTATATAGATATAAAAGAGTTAGAAGAAGAAGTTGTAGAAATTGTTCAAGAGGAAGGAATTGTATTTATTGATGAGATAGATAAAATTGTAGAAAGAGAAGGGAACAACAGAGGAGAAGTATCAAGACAAGGAGTTCAAAGAGATATTCTTCCTATAGTTGAAGGTTGTACAGTGTCTACAAAATTTGGACCTATAAAAACAGATCACATTCTATTTATAGCAGCAGGAGCTTTTAGTCAATCATCTCCTAAGGATATAATGCCTGAACTTCAAGGTAGATTTCCACTAACAGTAAAATTAAATCCTTTAAAAAAAGAGGAATTTATAAAAATATTAACAATAGTAGAAAATAACCTATTAAAACAATATGAAACATTAATGCTACAAGATGATGTAATATTAAAGTTTTCAAAATCAGGAATAGAAGAGATAGCAGAGATAGCATATAATCTTAATGAAAAAACTGAAGACATTGGAGCTAGAAGATTACATACAATATTAGAAACAGTTTTAAGAGAAATAATGTATGAGGCACCATATGATGAGCAAAAGAAGATTACAATTGATAAAAAATACGTAAAAAAAGTATTTGGAAGTGAGTTTGAAGATGAGAATTTAGATAGATATATTCTTTAAAATATTTATGCTTTAAATATAAAATAATAATAATAATAATAATAGTTAGAAGGGAGCAGTTTGGATGCATTTAAAAGCAGTTGAAATTAATGGATTTAAATCTTTTGGGGAAAAAATATATATAGAATTTAATAGAGGAATAACATCAATAGTAGGACCTAACGGAAGTGGAAAATCAAATATTATGGATGCTGTTTTATGGGTTTTAGGTGAACAATCATATAAAAATATAAGAGCTAAAGACAGTAGCGATGTTATTTTTACAGGTTCAGCAAAAGGTTCTAATAGTGCTGAAGTTTCTTTATTCATAGATAATAGTGATAATTTTTTCGAAATAGATGCAGAAGAATTAAAAATAACAAGAAAAGTACATAAAAATGGAGATAATGAGTATTTCATTAATGATAAAAAGTCGAGACTTAAAGATATTAGTGGGATATTTATGGACACAGGTATAGGGAAATCAGCTTACTCTGTTATAGGACAGGGTAAGGTTGAAAGAATAGTTTCATCTTCAAATAAAGAGATAAAGCAGATTATTGAAGAGGCTGCTGGAATAAAAAAATTCCAGATAAAAAAGCAAGAGTCTCTAAGAAATTTAAAAAGTTTATCAGATGAACTTGAAAAAATCGAACTTGTGGCAAACCAAATTTGTGAAAATAAAAATCATTTAGAGAAACAAGCAGTGAAAGCTAAAGAGTTTTTAAAGCTTAAAGAGGAAAAAGAACTTCTTGAAAAAGGGGTTCTAACTTTTGATTTACAAAAGAAACAAAATGATTTTGAAAGATTAAAAGAGAATAGAGCAAAAACTGAAGAAGAGTGTATTACTATTGAAAAAGCAATAGTTGATAACGATAAAAATTTTGAAAAAAATGAATTAGAAAGAGAAGAGCTTCAAGCAAGTATCGATGAGAATCTAGACAAAAACAGTAGCTTAAAAGAAGCTATTGAAATTGGAGAAAGAGAAAAAGCTAGAATAAATGAGAGATTGATTTCTTTTGAGAGAGAAAAAACTGAAAAGCTTGAGCAGGAAACTAAAATTTCAGATAGATTAAAAGCCCAAGAGGAATATATAGGGTCTATAAGTGGTGAGTATAATAACTTAAAATCAGAAATCGCTGGAATGGAAGGGGAAAACCAAAAATATTTAACAGAGATAGAGACTATTGAAAAATCTAAAAGAGATAAAGAGATAGAACAGGATTTGAAAAAAAGAAAACTTATGGATTTAGAAGTTGATAAGTTAAAAATGGTTAACGATATTGAAACATCTTTTAGAAGAGCAAAAAGTAGTGAGACAAAGCTTGAGACTTTAAAGAAAGATTTAGAAGGTTTTAACGCTAAATTAGATGAATATACAAAAGAGCTTGCTAAGCTGGAAACTAAGAAAGTTGAAAGCGAAAGTAAAGTTAAAGAGATAGAGATTAGAGTTCAATTCTTAGAGTCAAAAATATCAGAATACAGTATAAAATTAAATACTTTATCTGAAAAAAATAGAGATATTGAATATGAAGAGAAAAGAGCAACTTTAAAATATCAGAATATTCTTAGATTAGAAGAGAGCAATGAAGGTTTATATGCAGGAGTAAAAGAAGTTTTAAATGCTAAAATAACAGGAGTTCATGGTATTGTTGCATCTGTTTTAAATATACCAGAGGGCTTAGAGAAAGCTGTTGAAGCATCTATTGCAGGAAGTCTTCAAGATATAGTTGTTGAAAGTGCTGACGTGGCTAAAAAAGGTGTTCAGCTTCTAAAAGATTCAAAGGCAGGAAGAGCTTCTTTCTTAGCTTTAGATACTATAAAAGTAAATAATAACAAGAAAACTATTTCTAAAGGTGATGGAATAGTTGGAATTGCATCTGATCTTGTAACATCAGATGAAAAATATAAGATTGTTGTGGAATATTTATTAGGAAACCTTCTTGTTGTTGATAATATAGAGGTCGCTTTAGATATTTTAAAGAAAGGTACTCATGGTGGAAACATTGTAACTCTAGCAGGAGAACTACTAGGGTCAAGAGGAAGAATAACTGGAGGAGAGAGTAAAAATTCACCTTTAGGTCAACTTTTAGAAAGAAAAAAAGAGAAATCTCAAATAGAAAAGCAATTAGAAACTTTTACTGAGAATGTTAAGAAAATTCAAAGTGAAATGGAAGGCGTTAAATTAGAGCTTGAAAAATATGAGAATGAAATTTTTGAAATAGACAATAAAGAAGAAAATGCCAGAAAAGATTTAAAAAGAGTTTTAGAAGAGTTAGAAGATAAAAAAATAAAACATGAAAGAGCAACAAGAGATCTGTTTATTTTAAAATCTGAATACGAAAGTGAACTTGAGTATGTAGAAGAGTTTAACAAGAGAATAGGAAGTACTCAAGACGAAAAAGAATCAATAGAGAAGAAAATTTTAGATATTCGTTCTGAGATAGAGAGCATCGGTGAAAACGTAAATATACTTCAAGAAGATATTAGAGTTAAAAAAGAGTTCTACTCAGATATTAGAATCTCATACTTGAATAAGTTAAATAGAAAAACTCAAATTGAATCAGATGATAGAAAACTAAAAAATGAATTAGAAGAGTTTAAAAATGAATTAAAACAAAATGCTAATAGAATTTTAGAGCTTGAAGAAGCAAAAGTAAAAGCTATAGGGAAAATAGGTGAAATTGAATCTGAAATAGCAGCTAAAATGAATGTCTATGAAAAAGAAAACGAAGAGATTAACTTAAAAAAAGTTAGAGTAACTAAACTTTCAGAAGAGGAAAGAGCTCTTATTGAAGAAAAGAAAAAGTTAGAATCAAGAATAATCAAAGTAAGAGACCAGAATTTAAAAGAGATTGAGGCTTTAGATAGACTAAGTTGTGATGTTGATAGAATAATGGTGGAACTAGAAGCTTTAGAAGAGGTTCCATTAAATGAAATTGTTCCAGAAAATTATGATATGTTAAAGCAAAGATTTAGAAACTTTGAAAACAAAGTTAAAAACTTTGAAGCTGTAAACCTTTTAGCTATTGAAGAATTTGATATATTACAAAAGAAATACCTTGATTTAACAGGGCAATATAACGATATGGATAGCAGTAGAAAAACTTTAGTAAAGATGATTGAAGAGATAAGTATCGAGATAGAAACTAGGTTTAAACACGCTCATACAGAAATAGATAAGAACTTTAATGAGATGTGTAATGATATACTTTTAAATTCAGAAGGAAAACTTATTTTAACAGAGGGAGAAAGTTTAGAAGATGCTGGAATTGATATTGTTGTTAAGTATAAGAATAAGAGACAACAACAATCTTTATCTCTACTTTCAGGTGGAGAAAAATCAATGGTTGCAGTAGCTTTTGTAATGGGACTATTTATGTATAAACCAAGTCCATTTACTTTCTTAGATGAGATTGAAGCAGCTTTAGATGAGAGAAATACTAGAAAACTTATAACAAAGTTAAAAGAGTTTACTGATAAATCACAATTTATATTAATAACTCACAATAAAGAGACAATGAGAGAATCAGACTCAATATTTGGGGTAACAATGAATAAAGAAATAGGTATATCAAAGGTAGTCCCTGTGAAATTTTAGAGTGAAATTATAAAAAATATTGTTTCATGAATTTTTTAGTTTTGATTTTTTTTGAAAATTCTAGTATAATAGAGAGCATTAAAAAGAAAAAACTATCTTTTAAGGGGAAGAGATGAATATTTTAGCGTTTATTTATTATTTAATAACATCCCTTAGAAATAAGCTTTATGATAGAGGAATTCTAACGATAAGAGAGATTCCTGGAGTAGAGGTTATATGCGTAGGAAATATAACTGTTGGAGGTACAGGCAAAACTCCAGGAGTTCAATTTTTTGTTAAGAAATTACAGAAAATGGGAAGAAAAGTTGCTGTTGTATCTAGAGGATATAAAGGAAAAAGAAAGCTAGATACTCTTTTAGTAAGTGATGGAAGAAAAATTTTTGCAACAACTAAAGAGAGTGGGGATGAGCCATTTATTCATGCTCTTAATTTAAAAGTTCCTATAATTGTTAGTGCAAATAGATATAAAGGGTGTATTTTTGCAAAAAAACACTTTGGAGTAGACACAATTGTATTAGATGATGGTTTTCAACATAGAAAACTTAAAAGAGATAGAGATATAGTTTTAGTAGATGCTACTAACCCTTTTGGTTGGGGAGCTCTTATGCCTAAAGGAACTTTAAGAGAACACTTTAGCAAAGCATGTAAGAGAGCCTCAGAGTTTATTATAACAAAATCAGACTTAGTACCAGAAAAAGAGGTAGAAAGAATAAAACAATATCTTTTAAGAAAAGAAAAAAAACCAGTGTCTATAGCAAAACATGGAGTAACTTCACTTTGTGATATTGATGGAAACTTGAAACCTCTATTTTGGATTAAAGATCAGAGAGTTTTACTTTTTTCAGGATTAGCTAATCCGCTTAATTTTGAGAAAACAGTAATCTCTTTAAACCCATCTTATATAGAAAGAATAGATTTTATAGATCACCATAGTTTTACAAAAAAAGATATGAGAAAGATATCTGAAAGAGCTAGAGAAATTGAAGCAAAATTTATAATAACAACAGAAAAAGACTTTGTTAAACTCCCAAAAAATTCTGATTTAAGTAATGTTTATATTCTTAAAATAGAATTTAAAATGTTGGAAGATAATAGTTTGGAGGGATATCTTGGAAATAATTAAAAGTGGTCTAAAGAAATATATAGATGAGTATGGGGTGGAGGAATCTTTAAAAGGGTTTGCAGAACTTTTGGATAAGAGAGTTTATTTTTCTATAAATGGATTTAATGTCTGTAGAAAAGAATTAAACTTAGCAATACCAGCAATAGCTTTTTTAAAAGATGAAGAGTTACTATTAGAGGCTATTCATAGTAGCATTGATCCTGTTGAAAGACAGCACATTGATAAAATTAATCGTTTAAGTAATGTATCAGTGGAGAAATTAGTAGAAAAGTTAGAAAGATTACTTGTAAAAGATTCTTTAGAGCACACGTTAAGATATGCAAAAGAGTTACTTTATAAAGATAAAGATGCTTTTTACAAAGTTTTATCAAAATTTGCTTTATTAGATTCTATAAATTCAAGAAAAGCTCTATTAGTTTCAGCTTTTAAAAAGATTGATAGAAAAGATGATGAAATCATTTTTTTACTAATATCTTATATGACTAAAGCTAGAGCTGACTATTCGGATTTAGAGAAAAAGATTTGTGAAAATGATTCAAATCTAGAGTTAAACTTTGATTCATTATTATTAAATTTAAGAAAAGAACTGTCAGAATCAAAAGACAAATTACAATGTAAATTAGGACTAAATATTTTTGCATATGTAAATCTTTTGTTAGATGTTGTACAATGTGATAACTCAGAAAAAAATAAAGAAGATTACAAGGTTTTTATTCAAGTAATAATGGATAAATTAAGTATTTTAAAGGATATCAATTTAGAAGATGGAAGAGCTCTTAGTGAAGTTGAAAAAGGGATTTTATCAACATTGATTTTTAATTTAAAAATTTAATTAAATGAGGTGTAATTTTATGGCAGCAGTTGTGGAATTAAAGGAAAAAATAAAAGAGATAATTGGAGCTTATTCAAATGATAAGCTACTGTTAATAGTTGATGAAAAATTAACTAAGAATGATTTATTAAAAATGATGGTTCATAATATAAAAGAAAATACAGACTCAATAGAGGAAGAAAATAATTTCTTTGATAATATGATGGAGAGAGAGAGTATCGGAAGCACTGGAATTGGAATGGGTGTTGCAATGCCTCACGCTAGATTTGACGGTGTAAAAAAAATAGTTTTATCTTTTGCTATTGTACCTCAGGGAGTAAACTTTGAAACACCTGATGGAGAAACTGTTAAACTAGTTGTTATGGTAGGAGCACCAAAAGAGCAAGGAAAAGAATATTTAACTTTAATTGCAGCAATAGCAAGAATATTTAGAAATAATGAGTATAGAGAAAAAATTCTATCTTCTAAGACAACAGAGGAGTTAAGAAAAAATTTAGAGGACTTTAGATAATGAAAATAGCAATATTTGGAGGTTCTTTTAATCCTATCCATAATGGTCATATAAGAATAGTCTTAGAAGCTATAAAGCTTTTAAAACTAGATAAAATTATTGTTGTACCTGTTGGAATTCCATCTCATAGAAGTGATCTTATAAGTGGAGAGCATAGATATGAAATGTGCAAATTGGCTTTCGAAAGTTTAGATATTCTAGAAAATAGCTCTTTAACACTACAAGAAATAAAAGAAAAAGTTTTTATTTCTCACGAAGAAATAAAATCAGATGAAACATCTTATACTTACGAAACTCTAATGAATTTTAAAGAAATTTATAAAAATTCAGATTTTTATGAGATTATTGGTGAGGATTCTGGTAATAACTTTAAAAGTTGGAAAGATTATGAAAAAATTTTATTAGAATCTAAAGTTACTGTTTTTAGAAGAAAAGGAAATGAGCTAAAAATAGAAAAAAATATAAGAGATATGATGTTAATACTAGATACACCATATTTTCCATATTCATCAACAGAAATAAGAGAAAAAATAGAAAAAGATATAAATATAGATGGACTATTACCGAAAAAAGTAATAAAATATATATCCAATGAAAATCTATATAAAAAATTATAGTTTATAAAAAAGTAAAAAATAAAAATTAAAATAGGGGGAAAAAATGAAAAAATTAATATTAGTATTATTAGTAGTATTCAGCACAATGACATTAGCAGTAGAATCTCATTTAAGATTCGGGGGAATAACTAATGCTCAAGACTATCACGGGGAAGATGGATATTCAACTTTTGCACCAGCAATGGGATTAGAAGTAACTCAATCTTTATTATTCTTTGATATTGGTGCTGGTATTCAGCATAATGCAAAAGTTGATGGAACAGACGTTGCAACTACTCCAGTTTATGGATTAATAAAATGGAACATAATTCCAATTGGAGTTAAGCCATACTTAGTAGCAAAATTAGGAAGAAGTGTGTATTCTACAGATAGCGTTTCTGGTTCAGATCCTGAAGGAAAAGATTTCTATGGTGTAGGAGCAGGAATTTCTGTAAGTGCTTTAGAAGTGGAATTATTTTACTCAGTTACTAAATTAGATGATTCAGGAAGAAGAGATAACGAAATGAAACAACTTTCTTTAATGGCTGGATATAGAATATTTTAATTATTTATAATTGTAGAAGACTTGTATGATATAATTTATACAAGTCTTTTTTTTATTGACACCAATAATGAAAATAGATTATAATTACAAAAACGTTGTAAAGTACAAATAAAAAATTTCTTAGATATTTAAGAAATATTTAAGAAATATTGAATAAAAAATAATAAAAAATAGGAGTAATATGAAATCAAAAAGAAGAGTTTTATTATTGAGTGTAATGTTAGCTAGCTCAATAATATTGCAAGGAAAAGACGTTAAGCTAGATATAAATAAAGCTATAGATAAAGCATATAAACATGACTATGAGCTTAGAAACTCTGAGATTGATGTTGATAGCTCTGATCAAGAAGTAAAAAAAGCATATAAAGATTTAATGCCAAAAGTAAATTATAATGGAAATTATACAAAGTATGATAATCCAACTAGAATGAATTCAAAGGATGTTAATGAATACACATCTAATGAGTTTATAATAGAGCAACCTTTATTTGAAGGTGGAGCATTACTTGCAAAACTAGATTCTGCAAAACAGACAAGAAATAAACAAAACTATTTATACAAGGATACTAAAATAAATACAAAGTTAAATACTATTGATAAGTATTTAAGAGTTTTAGTTTCTAATGAAGAGTTAAAGGTATATCAAGTATCTTTGGAAAGCTTACAAAAGCAATATGAAAAAATAAATAGAAAATATGAATTAGACATGGTTTCAAAAACAGAAGTGCTACCAATTAATACAAGAGTATTAAATTTAAAAACTCAGGTAGTAGAGGCTAATAATAATATTGCAGTATCACTAACAGATTTAAAAAATTATATTGGAATAAAACATGATGATAATATCAGTTTAGAAAACATTCAAGAAGATAAATATGATGTAGCTGGAATAAATATTGAAAAGGATGTTAAATACATAAGAGAGTTTAACAGAAATGTTAAAATAGTGGATATAGATAAAAAAGTAAAAGAGAATGATAAAAAAGTAGCACGGGCAGAATTTTTACCTAAAGTTTCAGGATTCTATTCTCAAAAAGCTGGGGATGAGAGAACTTCCCATTCTGGAGATGACTTTAACTGGCAAGCTGGTGTGGCAGTTAAAATGAATATTTTTGAATTTGGTAGCTCAATTAACGAATATAATATAAAAGATAATGAAGTTAAAAAGGCTGAAAATTTAAGAGCTTTAACAAAGGATACTTTAGAGTTACAATTAAGAAAAAATTATCTTAATTTAGTGAAGTTTAAAGGTATTGTTGATGAACAGGAAGCAGCAGTACTATCAGCTAGAGAAAACTATAATCTAGAAAGCAGAAGATTTGAAATGGATCTTATAGATGCTGTATCTTTCGTTCAGATAGAACAAACTTTAGTAGATACAGAACTTGCTCTTTTAGTTGCAAGATATAATTATTATATGGCATTTGCACAATATAAATCATTATTAGAATAGGGCATAAAAAGATAGAAAAAGTAAAAGAAATAGAAAAAGTAAAAGAGATAGAATAGAAGAAAAAAAGATTAATAAGAACGGGAGAAAAAATGAAAAAAATTAAAAATTATAGTATTTTAATGATTATGCTTATTCTATTTACCGCTTGTGGAGGAAAAGGAGCGCCTAAAAAAGCAGAGCAACTGAAAAATGTTAAAATAACTCCATTGAAAAAAAGTATGATAAAAAAGAGCAATATCTCAAGTGGACTTTTAGAACCATTAAATGAGGTAACGGTAATAACTAAAACTGGTGGAACAGTAATTAAAATAAACTATAAGAATGGTGATTTTGTAAAAAGAGGAGATGTAATAGTTCAGTTAGAAAGCCAAGAGATAGAATCAAATTATATTAAGGCAAAAGCTAATTATGAATCAATGGCATCAGAATTAAAAATAAAAGAGATAAGTTTCGCTAAGTTTAGACAACTAAGACTAGAAAAGTATATATCAGAAGATGAGTTTTTAACTCAAAAAGGTGCTTATGATATGGCTAAGGGAAATTTAGATACAGCTAAAGCAGCATATTTAAAAGCTAAAGAAGACTATGATGACCTTACTATGAAAGCTAAGATTGATGGAATTGTAACTGATTTAGATGAAAAAATATATAGAGATATTGAGATTAATAAAGCGGTATTTACAGTTGTAGATAGTAATCAGATGTATATAAAAACAGGAGTTTCTGTTTCTGAAATATTTGATATGCAAGTAGGAAATATAGCTACTTTATTAATAGATGGTGCTGAGAGAGAGTATAAAGGAAAAGTTATAGAGATAAATCCTGTAGCGAACAAAGACAGTAAGAAATATGCTGTAAAAATTCTTGTGGATAATAAAGATCATGTATTAAAAAAAGGTATGTATGCAAAGACAATTATTGAATCTGGAGAAAAGGAAGCTTTTGTAGTTTCTAAATCTACAATAGTTGTAAGAGATCTATTTTCTTATGTGTTTGTTATAGAAGATGGACTTGCTCAGGAGATAAAAGTAAAAAGAGGTTACGCTTACGAAGATTTAGTAGAGATAAAAAGCGAGGAGTTAAAGGAAGAGTTGCCACTTGTTATTGAAGGACAATTTCTACTTATGGATAAGGATAAGGTTAACGTAGTTAAATAAATAAAGAGGAGTTTGTAATTTATGAATATATCAAAATTTTCCATACAGCGTCCTGTTGTAACGATGATGATAATAATTTCTATGACGGTTTTAGGTTTATTAACTTTAATAAATTTAAAAACAGAGTTAATGCCCAATGCGAACTTACCAACTGCAAGGATTAAAGTAAGATGGAATGGAGCATCTCCAGATGATATGGAAAATCTTGTAACAAAAGAGATTGAAGATGGTATAGCTTCAGTGGAAGGTATAAAAAGGGTAACAACAAGATCAAGAATGGATTTTACATATATATCTGTAGAATTTGAATACGGAGTAAATATTGATAATAAAGTTAATGACTTAACAACTGCAGTTAGTAGAATTAGAAATAATTTACCTGACGATGTTGATGAGCCTATAGTAAATAAGACTTCATTTAGTAGTGATAGAGTTATGCTTATAAGTTTGTCAGGACCTGATTTAGTAACTTTAAAAGTTTTTGCTGATAATATTGTGATTCCAAGATTCCAAAGAATTACTGGAGTTGGAAGTGTTGATATTGATGGAGGAACTGAGCGTGAAATTCGTATATCTATAGATCCAAATAAACTAGAATCTTATGGACTTAATATAAAAGATTTATATGATAAATTAAAAAAATCAAGTATAAATTTCCCAGCAGGATATGTTAGAGAAGGGGATAAGGAATATATTGTAAGAGTTTTTGGAGAGGTTAAGACTCTAGAAGATGTAAAAGAGATTGTAATAAAAAACCAAGATGGGGAAACTCTTTATTTAAGCGATGTTGCAGATGTTCGTTTAGATATAAAAGATAGGACAAGTTACGGTAGAACAAACTCTGAAGAAAATATTGTAATAAATATTGAGAAAACAGATGTAGGAAATACCGTTGATATATCGAAAGTATTAAGAACAGAGTTAGAAAAACTAAAACCAATATTGCCGTCAGGTGCGAAAATATCTATAAATCGTGATTTTGCAGTGGATATAAATAACTCCATAAGTGCAGTTAAAGGAAATGCTCTTGCAGGTTTACTTCTTGCAACAATAATTCTTTATACATTCTTAAAAGACTTAAGAGCTACATTTGTTGTTGCGATTGCAATTCCAGTTTCAATAATAGCTACTTTTGGATTTTTCGGTTCTAAGGATATAAGTTTAAATATAATGTCACTTATGGGATTGTCTTTAGGAGTAGGAATGCTCGTTGATAACTCCGTTGTTGTTATGGATAATATATTTAGACATCTAACCGAACTTGGTCATAATAGAGTTGATGCATCGGATAAAGGTGCAACAGAGGTTATAGTGCCAATTATAGCATCTACTGCAACAACAATAGCGGTATTTTTCCCTGTAATCTTAAGAGAGGGAAGAGCTAAAGAGTTATACCAAGATATGTGTTACTCAATAATATTTTCATTATTAGCTTCACTTATTATAGCGTTAACATTTGTTCCTATGGTTTGTAGTAAAATTTTAAAAGATAAAAATAGGATTCATGAAGAGGGAAAATTTTTACTTAAGATTAAAAATCTATATTCAAGAGTATTAGGAAAAGCTCTTAATTTTAGAGTTACATCTCTAGTTTCTGTAGTGGCACTATTTTTAATTTTTGTTGTTTATGGTAGTACTAAAGTTGGTGGAGAATTCTTTCCTCAAGTTGATGACGGAGTTTATTCAATAGTAGCAGAGATGCCAAGTGGAATGGATGTTGATAAACCTAATAGAATAGCTAAAGAGTTAGAGGCTATAGTAGCAAAACTACCTAGTACACAATCTTATATAACAACTGTAAAAAAAGATGCAATATCATTAGTTGTTCAGATTGGTTATAAATCTGAGAGAAAAGATAAGAGGTCAATATTTACAATTATGGGGGAAACTAGAAAAGCTATTCAGCATATTCCAGACTTAAAACTGAATATAGTTCCTAAGATGACTTTAGGAAGTAATACAAGTAAAGATGTAGAGTTTATGTTGAAATCTGATAATATGGATCAAATGACATATGTAAGTAATCATTTAATACAAAAACTTTATGAAAATAAAGGCTTTGCTGACATAACTAGTTCTATTACAAATGGAAATCCAGAAGCAAGATTAATACTTGATAGAGAGAAATTAGAGCATTATGGAATTGATGTAAATGATTTAACAATGTCTGTAAGTTACCAAATATTAGGGGGCTCACCTATAACTATAAAAACTCTAAATGAAGAGTTAGACATAACGCTTCAATTAGATAAAAAATATAGAACTTCAACAGACTTACTTTTAGATACAAGAATAAAAACTAAGAATGGTTCTTCAGTAAAATTAAGAGATGTGGCAACTTTACAAGTAAAAGAAGGTCCTTGGGCAATAGATAAAGAGGATAAAATAGCTATTGTTACAATCAAAGCAAATACAATAGGTGGAATGGACCTGAAAAGAGGACAAGCTGCAATAAAAGAGATTATAGAAGAGGCTAATCTTCCTTCAAATATAACTTATGAGTTTACTGGTGATGGAAGATCAATGAAAGAGGTTAGTGACCAATTAAGTTTTGCTCTGGTAGTTTCACTATTTTTAATATACTTTATACTAGCAGCACAGTTTGAATCATATATTTTACCAGTTATAGTAATGGTAACAGTTCCACTAGCTGTAACAGGAGTATATATGGGATTATTAACATTTGATCAAAAATATAATTCAATGGTATTTATAGGAATTATAATGCTAGCAGGTATAGTTGTAAATAATGCCATAGTACTTATAGATTATACAAAAATACTAATAGAAGAGCAGGGATATCCTCTAAAAGAAGCTATTCTTGAAGCAGGGAAAACTAGATTAAGACCAATCTTCATGACAACACTTACAACAGTTATTGGAATGGTTCCTTTAGCTTTAGGAATTGGTCAAGGTAGTGAAAGATATAAAGGAATGGCTATTGCTGTAATTTTTGGATTGACATTTTCAACTATGCTAACACTAGTAATAGTTCCAGTAATGTTTGAAATTTATTATGAAATTTTAGAAAAATTTAAAAAGAGGTTTGGATCAGATGAATAAAACTATATTATTGATTTTAGTGATAGTATTTAATATGCTTCCAGTAATTGCAGCTTCAAGAAAGAATTTTTTATCAAAAAATAAAGCTTTAAAAACAATTGTAATAATTTTATACTTAACATTGTTTATGCCCTTAATACAATTTACATCTGATATTATGGCTTTAAAGCAGCAACATTTAATAATTTTTACAATAATTACTTTTGTGAATCTGATTCTTTTAGTTTATAATTTAGGGGCACTTTTCAAATATAGCTTTATAGATGTGTTATTTGGAAAAAGAAAGATAGTTTCATCGGATTTAATTATAACTTTTTTATCATATATAACAATGGGTGTAAGTTATGGTTTTTTATATGTAATAATATCTGTTGCTTCAGATGGAGAAGCTTTTAGAGGAATAGGGCAAAGTAATTTTTCACTAGGATATTATTTTGAGCACATTTATTATAGTTTTGTAACATTAACAACAGCAGGTTATGGAGATATTACTCCAGTCTCAACTGTGGCAAAATTTGCCACAATTGTTGAGATTTTATGCGGAATAATGCTTATCAACATAATCTTAGGTATAACTTTAAGCTCGGGATTAGCTCATGTAAAAGTAGTTGAATTTTCTGAAAAAGAAGATGGAAAATTAAAAGAAGAAAATCCTAAAGAAAAAGATAACACTAAATAAAAAGATTAGTTGTTATAATTTTTGAATAAATTCTTTTATAATTTTTAAAAGTTCTTTTTCAGCTATTGATAAAGTATAGCCTTTTCTAAAACCAACATATACATCTGAACGGATTGGATTATTAATTATTTCAAAATAATCAGTTTTATAATCTGAAAGTTTAGCTATAATTTCAGGGATAAAAGTAACTCCCATTCCAGCTTCACATAAAGGGTGAATAAGTTTAAGTTTAGATATTTCAAGGATGCCTTTTGGCTGAAAATTAGCTTCATAGAAAAAATTTTCAACGATATTTCTTTGAATAAATCCTTTGGGTCTTAATAAAAAAATAGACTCTTTTAAAAAGTTTATATCAGTAATAGATTTTATAATTTTATCTTTAGAGGGAGAGTTTTGCTTAATTGCTAAGAAATATCTTTCTCTAAAGATTTTTTCATAATTAATATCAATTTTTTTTAAAATACCAAGACCGTTAATGAGTATTATTTCTAGCTCTCCGTCACCTAATTTTTCAGATAAAAAATTACTGTCACCTTCAGTAATAGAAAATAGTATTTTAGGAAATCTTTCGTGAAAAGTAGGAAGAACTTTTGGCATTAAATACATAGAAAGCGAAGAAGGAACTCCTATTCTTATAAGTCCTTCTTTTTTATTTACTATATTCTCAATTTTATTTAAAAAGTTTTTATGTAACTTTAAAATTTCATTTGCATTTTTAATGTATTCTTCTCCTGCATAAGTAAGAGTTAAAGGTGATTTATTTCTATTGAAAAGTGGTGTCCCTATATCTTCTTCAATGCTTTTTAGAAACTTGCTCAGATAAGGTTGAGAGACATAAAGTTTTTCAGCAGCATGAGTTATATTTCCAGTCTCTGCAATAGTTTTTATATAGTCATATTCTTTAAAATCCATAATCCCTCCAAAATTTTACCATAACTAATTAGTTATAATAAATGCTATTTTTAGTATTTTACAATTATTATATATTATAGTAAAGTTAAGGACGAATGTACAGTTTAAAAAAAAGAAGGGGGAAAATAAAAAAATGAAGAAAAATAGTAAAGTACCACATACTTATGTTATTTTAACAGCGATTATAATTATATCAGTTTTTCTTACATGGATAATTCCAGCAGGGCAATTTCAAAGGGTTAAGGATATTCAAACAGGTCAAAACATTATACAAGCAGGGACGTATAAAGTTATAGAGAATAATCCAGTAAATTTACTAAGTGTACCATTGAAAATAGTGCAAGGAATGAAGAAAAGTATGGATATAATTCTACTTGTTCTAATTGTTGGAGGAGCTTTTGAAGTTATTATACACACAGGGGTATTTCAAGTTTATACTTCTAAGCTAACTAAAAAGTTTTCAAATAAAGGGATAATAATAATTCCAATTTTCACAACAATATTTGCCTTAGTATGTACAACTCAAGGTGTAAATACCTTTATAGGATTTGCTCCAATAGGGATAATGGTAGCAAGGTCTTTAGGTTATGATGCGATTGTGGGAGTTGCTATGATAGCTTTAGGAGGAGCAATAGGTTTTAGTACAGGAACTTTAAATCCTTTCACAACAGGAGTTGCACAGTCTCTTGCAGGATTACCACTTTTTTCAGGAATAGAATATAGATTTTTTTCTTTAGTGGTATTTTTAATTGTAACAAATATATATATTATGAAATATGCAAAAAAAGTAAAAGCAAATCCAGAGTTAAGTTGTGTTAGAGATTTAGAATTAGCAGAAAAGCATCTTAATGTTAGTAGTTTCGAAGAGTTACCTCAAGTACAGAAAAAACATTTTTTCGTATTAATGGTTGTTATCTTATCATTCTCAGTTCTAATTTATGGAAGTACAAAATTAGGTTGGGAAAATACAGAGAATTCAGCATTATTTATTTGGATGGCTGTATTGAGTGGTTTAGTTTATGGATTAGCACCTTCTAAAATTGCAGCTGAATTTATTAGTGGAGCTAAGAAAATTGTATTTGGAGCTCTTATAGTAGGTTTTGGATCAGCAATTTCGATAGTTCTATTAGAAGGAAAGATATTAGATACAATTGTCATATATCTAACTTCAGCTCTTTCAATGCTTCCTAAATGGTTAGAGCCAGGTGGAATGCTTATTATGCAAACAGTAATTAATGGAGTAATTACATCAGGAAGTGGACAGGCGGCTGTAACAATGCCAATTATGTTACCTGTGGCGGATATTATTAATATGAGTAGACAAACAGCTATCTTAGCTTTTAATTTTGGGGATGGATTTTCAAATTATGTATTACCAACATCCTCAGCACTTATGGGATTTTTAGCTATGGCAAATATAACTTACGATAACTGGATGAAATTTATATGGAAATTATTTTTATTATGGTTATTAACGGGAGCTATTCTTGTAACGATTGCTTCTATTATAAAGTTAGGGCCATTTTAAAAAATTTGGAGGTTATATTAAATGAAAGAGAAAATAAATCAATTTATAGACTCTAATAAAGAATATATTTTAAAAATGTCAGATTATATATTTGATAATCCAGAGTTAGGATTAGTAGAATATAAATCTAGTAAAGTATTAAAAGATTATTTAAGAGAAAATCAATTTACAGTAGAAGAAAATATTGCAGATATTGAAACAGCATTTAGAGCTACATTTAAAATAGGAGAGGGTGGACCAAAAATAGGATTACTTTGTGAATATGATGCTCTTCCTAATTTAGGTCATGCTTGTGGACATCATATGCAAGGCCCAGCAATAGCTTCTTGTGCTGTTGCACTATCTAAATATATAACAGATGAACCTTGTGAAATAGTTGTTTACGGAACTCCAGCAGAGGAAAGTGAAAGTGGAAAAATTATAATGTTAAAGAAAGGATATTTCCAAGAGCTAGATGTAGCACTTATGATGCATGGAAGTCCAACAACATGTACAGACAATAAATCTTTAGCAGCAACTACTTTTAATGTAAAATTCCATGGTGAAAGTTCACATGCAGCGCTATCACCTGAAAAGGGAAGAAGTGCTTTAGATGGAGCCTTACTTCTATTTCAAGGAATAGAGTTCTTAAGGGAACATGTAAGAGAAGATGTGAAGATGCACTACACAATTATAAATGCAGGTGGACCAGCAAATGTTGTTCCAAAAGAAGCAGAGGTACAGGTATATTTAAGGTCATATAATAGAATATATTTAGATTCAGTTATTGAGCGTTTTAAAAAAATAGTTCAAGGTGCTGCTTTAATGACTGAAACTAATTGTGAAATAATAATGGGTAAATCTTTAGATAATAAGATTCCAGTTTTATCTTTAAATGATCTGATTATGGAGAATGCTAAAGAATTAAATGCTCCAAGAATGACACCTCCTAGAGAAAAAACAGGATCAACAGATTTTGGAAATGTAATGTTTATTGTTCCAGGTTCATGTCTTAGAATAGCTTTTGTTCCAGAAGGAGCGTCATCTCATTCTGAAACTTATTTAGAATATGGAAAAAGTAAAGAGGCTCATGAAGCGATAATACTAAGTTCTAAAATTTTAGCAGGAACAATTATTGATATGATAAATAATAAAATAATTTTATCGGAAATAAAGAATGAATTTAAAGAAAATAAGCATAAAATGACTTTATAAATTTAAAAAATAAAAACTAAACATAAAAAAATCCTATAAAAAGGAGTTAAAGATGTTTAGTTTTTTTTATTGTTTCCAAGGAAAAAAGAGAAGTTAGATATTTGTAAAAAATGATAAAAAATTTATCAACAAAAAAATAAAAATTGATAAAATGCATAATAAAATGATAAAATTTTTTAACTTTGAATTGAATTAAAATATTTTTTATTATATAATAATATGTTACAATAAATTTTTTATAATAAACAGGAGGACTTTATGAATTTTACCGATATTTTAATGAATATCTTATCTAACCAAAGTATAGTAGGAGCAATTGCTTCAGCTACGTTAATTATCCTTTTCGGATACTATTTAAGAAAAAAGTCTATAATAGACAAAGCAACTGCAAAAATCTTAAGTGATGTTATTCTGTCTGCATCTTTACCAGCATTAGCATTTAACTCTTTTATGCAGGACATCAATACTAAAACTTTAGTTCAAGGAATTAATCTTTTAGTTTGGGGATTTGCAATGTACATAATATTCATATTTTTATCTAAAATATTTTACCTAAAATATTCTGGAGATAAAGAGATGATATTAAGAATACTTACAGTATTCGGATCTACAACATTCTTCGGAATTCCAATTATTGGAGCAGTTTATGGAGCAACAGGAGTTATGTATGCATCTATATTTAACATAGCTTACCGTGTTTTCTTATACTCATATGCTTATATTAAAATTTCTGGAATAAAAATGGAAAAGAAAAATATCAAAGATATGTTCTTAAACCCAATAGTTATAGCAACTTTCTTAGGAATGTTCATTTGGATTTTCCAAAGTTCATTACCACAAGTACAAGTTATGGTAAAAGATACAACAGCAAGTTTTGCATTTTTAAGAATAGATAAAACTGCAAACTGGTTATTTGCACCAATGAAATATTTAGCAGCTCTTGCATCTCCATTAGCATGGTTATCAGTTGGAGCAAAACTTTCTGATATTTCACTTAAGGATGCTTTCACAGATAAGACATCTTGGTACTATACATTAGTAAAAATCATCTGTATTCCATTATTAAATATTGTTATTTTATACATATTAAATATAACTAATATTTTACCAATCTCATTTGTAGGGGTAGCTTCTGTAGTTATCATGATGTCAACACCACCTGCAACAGTAGCAGCAGCATATGCTATTAAATTTGATAAAGAAGCAGTTTTAACTTCTAACTGTTCTTTATTAGCAACAGTAGTTTGCGTAATATTTATGCCAATTTGGATAATTATATTAGAAGTTATAAAATCTTTAAATTTATTTGCTTTATAATATAAAACTAAAAAAATATAAATAAAAGGAGTATAGAATATGAAACTTATATGTTACGGTGTTAGAAAAGTTGAAGTTGAATTTTTTAAAAGACTTAATAAATTTGGATATGAATTAACTTTAGTTGAAGAGTTATTAAATGATACAAATATAGACTTAATAGAAGGACATGAAGCTGTTATGTTAAGAGCTAATTGCCCAGGAAACAGAGAGAACTTAATGAAAATGAAAAATTTTGGAGTTAAGTATCTTTTAACAAGAACTGTAGGTTACAATCATATAGATTTAGATGCAGCTAAAGAGTTAGGATTCAAAACTGCTCGTGTACCTGGATACTCTCCAAGTGCTATAGCTGAGCTTGCAGTATCACTTGCTATGATGTTAGTAAGAAGAACTGGATATATGGTTTCAAATGCTAGAAACAAAGATTTTACAGTTAATGAGTATATGTTTGCTCCAGAGATTAGAAACCTTACAGTAGGAATTATAGGAACTGGAAAAATAGGACTTACAGCTGCAAAAATATTTAAAGGAATGGGTTCTAAAGTAATAGCTTACGATGTATACCCTAACGAATCTGCTAAGGATATAGTAGAGTATGTTTCTTTAGAAACTTTAAGAGATCAAGCTGATGTAATATCTTTACACTGCCCATACTTTAAAGAGAGCAATCATCACTTTATTAATAGAGAATTTATTAATAATATGAAAGATGGATCATTTATTATTAATACTGCAAGAGGAGAATTACAAGATTTAGATGCAATAATCGAAGCTCTTGAATCTAATAAACTTTGTGGATATGCAACAGATGTTTTAGAGAAAGAAAAAGATTACTTCTTCAAGAACTTAAATGGAAAAACATTAGATGACCAAATGGAAAAATTAGTATCACTTTTCCCTAAGGCTTTAATAACTCCTCACATCGGTTCTTATACAGATGAAGCTTTAACTAACATGGTTGAAATTTCTTATGAGAATTTAGATGAGTACTTAAGAACTGGAGCTTGTGGAAATAAATTATTCTAATATCTAATAAAATAATATAGAAAAGAAAAGTCAGTTATAGTTCTGTAAAGAGCTGTAGCTGGCTCTTTTTTATTTATTTGCAAAAAAATTCATCTAAAATGGATTACATAAAATACATATAGTAGAAAGTGTTTCACTTTTTAAAAAGAAGGAGGTCATTTGTATGCAGACTTTAAAATTAATATATTTTAAAAATGAATACGGTTAAAATGAGATGGAGAAAGTAAATTTAGACACATTCATGATACCTTTTCACTATATAATGGAGGTCAAGAAGGGGCTATTACTGATATTAAAAAATGGAGGGAAAATGCTATTAGAAAACTACTTTTATAGATTTAAAGATATAAAAAAAATAGATGATTTGTTTTATATAAAAATAAGTCACCATGACTACAAATACATGGTAATAGAAATTTTTAAAATAAAAATTGATTTCAAAGTTGAAAACTTTAAGAGTAAGTATTATGAAATTAATGATAATATACTTTGCATAAAGCAAGGTTATAGTTGGGATGGTAATTTGGGTCCTCTAATTAATATGAGTTCTACAATGATTGCATCACTTATTCATGATGCAATGTATCAAGCCATCAGAGAAGGAGCGTCAATTAAAAAAAATGAAGCAGACATGATTTGCTATAATTTAATGTTACAAAAATCTAGTAGTTACATTGGAAAATTGAGGGCAAAGACTTTTTTTTTAGCTTTAAAATTATTTGGTTATTCATCATGAGAATGTAATTTAAAAAAATAGATTGGACTATATGAGAGAAGATAAATGAAGAAAATTCACTTATCTTTTTTTAATTTCACTCGTATCATTTTAGACCTCCTTATAATCCATAAATAATATAATTTTTTTGATTAAACACTAATAAGTTCAATGCTATTTAGTTTTGCAGTAATGTCTAATATTTTTCTTATAACTTCTGCTTTATAATTTCTAGATGTTTGTTCTGATATTTTAAGCCTAATAGCTATTTCTCCATGGGACAGCCCCATTTTATAGAGATTATATGCCGTAAATTTATTTTTATGAATCTTATATTCAGAACTAAAAATCATTTCTAAAATCAAGTTTTTCTTTTCTTGAGCAATAGAATAATTATTAGAATGTTTTTTGTGACTTGAAATATTCTCTATAAAAATTTCATCCAATATTTTAGGATCGATAAATACGATTTTGGACATAAAAAACCTCCTTTTTTTATTCTTTATTATCTAAAACTAAAAAATTTTTCTTTACCATCTCATGCTAGCTAGACTTACTTTTAAAACATATTGTTTTTAAAGTTCACATAAAAATACCTTCTTTCTTTTTATAGAAAAAAAGACTTCTTACTATATATAGTTTTTGTAATCTATTTTAAGGTATGATATAAAAAGAATGTATTAAAAAAAATATGCTATTGGAGACTGGTATAAAAGTAGTCATTTAAGAGGAATTAAAAATGGGATTCTATAGCTTACCTCGCTACAAAATCCCATTGCTTTTAATTATATATATTATTTATTGTTACTAATATTATTTGGCGAAGAGCTTTTTTATTGATAATTTAGTATCAATTTACCCTACAGTAACTTTTTATTTTTTAGTAAAATTGCTACTAATATTGATATTAAAGTAATGATTATGATAACCCATGCAAATCCATCACTTGTATTACTAAATGGAACGAAAACATTCATTCCCCAAATACCTGATAAGATAGTAGGGACTGCCATAACTATTGTTATAGAGGTAAGTCTCTTCATTAGTATATTGAAATTGTTTGAAATAACAGAAGCGAAAACTTCCATAACTACTCCAAGGACATCTGTATATATCTTTGCCATTTCAATAGCTTGTTTATTTTCTATAATAGCATCTTCAAGAATCTCTAAATCATCAGGGTACTTTTTAATGAAAGATAGTCTAAATAATCTTTCAAGAACACTCTCATTAGATTTAAGTGAAGTAGAGAAATATACTAGAGATTTTTCTAATTCTAAAAGGGCTAAAAGTTCACTGTTTCTTTGTGATAAGTAAAGTTCTGCTTCCCACTCTTTAGATTTTTTCTCAATATTTCTAAGGTATATTAGATAATTAGCGGCATTTCTGTATAACATCTGTAGTAAAAAAGTTGTACGACGATTAGTGTTGAATCCCTTTAAAACACCTTTTTTAAAAGGGTAAAGTAAACTAACATCAGTTGTAGCAACTGTGATAATATTATGTTCAGTAATAATAATACCAAGAGGTAAAGTTGTATGGGATACTCCAGAATGAGAGCTAGTATTTTTATCAAGATAAGGTACGTCTACTATAATAAGCGTTTCATTATCTTCGATTTCAATACGGGGTCTCTCTTCAGTATCCAAAGCTGCAAGAATACTTTGTTCCTCTATATTTAAAGTTGAAACAAGATGTTTTATTGTTTCATCTGTTGGAGCAACTAGATTTATCCACGCCCCCTCTTCGATAGTATCGATTTTAACCAATTTATTATCAATTGTTTTAAAAATTTCCATAAAAAAACCTCCAAAAATATAGTTTTATAACTGTTAAAGTTTGATATCTATATTTTTATTTTATTCTAGTAAGTAATAAGTTGCTTATTACCAATTTTAGCAGGATCAATTTTAGCTTTTGAACCTTTTGGCACAACAACTGTATTAGGGTTTCCATCACTGATATATCTTTCTTGAGGTTTTCTATCAAAGAAAGCCATCCAGTAGTCTATATCAAGTTCAGAACCTTTTCCAGCACGTACTCTTGCAACTGAAAGAGGATCGTAACCAGTATTATAAATAGATGGTGATGGATTAGATCCTACTAAGAAAGTAACTTTATTATTGTATGATGTACCGTTATAAGTTCCTTTAAACATAGAATCTCTATAATCTTTACTTGAGATACCAAAAGGTCTAGCAAGTGAGTTTACTTGATATCCTGGTTTTGCATCTTGAATCATTTTAACAACTAAAGCCATATTCTTTTCAATCTCTATTTTTGATGCTTTTTTAAGATTTAAATGAGTATAAGTATGGTTTCCAACATCGAATCCTGTATTTAAAACTGCATTTATTCTTTCAGAAATAGTTCCGTCTCCGTGGAAAGGATCAGCATTTACATAAATGATACCTTTTAATGGGAAATCAGGATGTTTCTTAGTAAATTGAATATATTTATAAAGCATAGTTTCTTTATTAAGAACAAGCTTTCCGTCTACTTTAGTAAAAGAAGCTTGTGTTTTGTGTCCATCATCAAAAGTAAGAAGAATAGGTGTTTTACCTAAAGGAACATTAATGTTTCCAGATACAAAATCATATATTGAAATTGGGTAATATCCTTTTTTATAGTATGTTTCTAAATCTTTTTCGAAATTAGAAAAAGTACGAGTATAATCATCCTTAGGTGTGTTTTCAGAAAAAGCATGGTACATAGCAACCATTATTTTTCCAGATTCATTAACTTTGTTTTTTTCGTATTGTGCTGTATCAGCAAATACTAAATTTGATGTAACGATTAAACATAGTGCAAGAAATAATTTTTTCATTGGCAATTCTCCCCTAGTTGAGTCAAAGTTTTTTGACTACCTATATTTTAATTTAATTTAAAAACTTTTGTAAATTTTAAATGGCTAGGTAATATTTAAAATTTAATTTTTTATAAGAACTTGTTCCAGTGTATCTGTTTCTAGAAAATCATAAGGGAACACAGCAAACAAAGCATTGTTATCAATGTTGAGCTCATAGCCTAAATCTTGAGCGGTTTTCCAATAAAGATACCATATATATTTTGAACAATATGTTGTATCAGTACTTCTTTTATTAAGAGTAAACCAATATTCTTGATTTTTAGTAGCTTCTACATTTTTTAAAAATGCATCTTTAAACTCTTCTGTAAAATTAGGATATCTTAGTACGATTATCTTTCTATTCTCTTCGTATAACCAATAATAATATTTTTGCTCTCTATACCCCATAAAAGGTTGTGGATAATCAGCAATACTAGTACGCGAAACAACAACCCCAGAGTGTCCATACCATTCAAGGGGATTGAGTGTCTTATTTTTTATTATAATATCTCCAACTTGAATTCTTGATGTTTGCCAAGAGGAGATAAGGTTTTTTGAAGCAGACCAATTATTTTTTTGGTTTAAAGAAGAACAACCAGAAAAAAATATAAAGATAAACAGCACAAGAAAGATTTTTAAATAGTTATTTAAAAATCTTTTGTTTGAAATTTCATTATTAGTAAAAAACATTTTAACTCCATTTATTATTTAGAAAGCTTTTCAACAAGCCAGTTCAAAGATAAATTTATAACATTTTCATCAGCATAATTTCCATTATCTGAATAATTACAGATAAATATGTTTTCAATTTTATTTTCATTAAGTTTAGCTGCAAGCTTATTACTTTGTTTAACAGGAATATCTTTATCATTACTATTATGCACAATAAACATTGGTACACTATTTTTAGAAACTGAGTTAATAGGACTTAGCATCTCAGCTAATATTACTCTATTCCAATAAAAATTACTAGATAATTCTTTCCCTTTTTTTTGCATTCTTCTTATTCCAGCCATTCCCATCCATCTTTCAGTATTAAAATCAATGATTTTTCCATAAACGGAATCTGCTGCATCAAAAATAGTGTAAGCTTTATCTGTAGGGATAAGAGATTTATCAGAGTCTATAAATAAAGTAGTTATATCTGTGGGAGCTCCAAAAGTTGCAACGTAGTTTATACTACTAGAGGAAGTATTTTCACCAGTAGTAACTATATTTTCTTCAAATTTAGGATTAGAATTAGTTGTTCCTAAAAGTTGAGCAAATGTACCACCAGTATTTTCTCCTACAACAGCAATCTTATCAGAATCTATTCCATATTTTTCAGAATTTACTTTTAAAAATTTAATTGAATCTTTTAAGTCAAAGATTTGAGTAGGGAATTTTGCTTCTGAAATATCACGGTATTCAACGTTAATAACTGTAATACCCTTTGAGGTTAATTCTTTAATCTTTTTATATAGTAAAGAGTTAAGTGAATTCTCTTTATTTAAAGAAAAGTTTTCTCCAGGTATAAATATTATTGCTGGAGTTTTATGATTAACATTTTCAGGTTTATATATATTAAGTATTAAATCTTTTTTTATAGTTTCATTAGGTAGTTTAACTTCTGCATTTTTATAAGCAACATTTAAATACTCTTTTGAATAATTAGAAGTTGTAGTAAAAGTTTTTTTTAAATCTACAATTTTTTGAGGTTCTGAAGAGACAACTTCTTTTATCGAAGCGATAACTTCCTTTGGAACGTCTTTAGTCTTGTTATCAGGTAAAAGTCTTTTTTCATAATCATAAGTCCAAAGATAAGTATATTTACTTAAATACTCCGGAAAAAAGAAATTTGCCAGAGCAATTATAACTATTAGATAAATGATACAGGAAAAAAATTTCTTTATTTTACTAGGTCTTTTTCTATAATATTGCATATTTAAATTAAACCCCCTCAATTAATTATTTTGATGGAAACTCTAAGTGATATATTCAATATATTCTAACATATTATTGGAAAATAGTCACTATTATTGGGGGATATATATGCAATAAAAACCTAAAAAAAGAAAAAATAAAGAAAAGGAAAAAAGAAAACATCATATTCTGTAGTATACATAATAAGGTTTGGTTTATACTTTTAAAAAATATCATTAAAAGCATAATAATTAAAATTAATTTTGGAGGGGTATCTTATGGAATTAAAAGGAAGTAAGACTGAAAAAAATTTACAGGCAGCTTTTGCTGGAGAATCTCAAGCAAGAAATAAATACACATTTTATGCAGGAAAGGCCAAAAAAGATGGTTACGAGCAGTTAGCTAGTATATTTGAATCAACGGCAAACAATGAAAAAGAGCATGCGAAAATGTGGTTTAAAATATTGCACGGAAATGAAATTCCTGATACTTTGACTAATTTAAAAGATGCTGCTGATGGTGAGGATTATGAGTGGACAGATATGTATGCTACTTTTGCTACTGAAGCTGAAAATGAAGGTTTTACAGAGATAGCTAGACTTTTTAGAGGTGTTGGAGAGATAGAAAAATACCATGAAGGAAGATATAGAAAATTATATAATAACATTGTAGAAGATAAAGTATTTAAATCAGATAAAGAAGAAGCTTGGGAGTGTAGAAATTGTGCGTATATTTCTAAATCTAAGGGAGCCCCTGAAGTTTGTCCAGTTTGTAAGCATCCAAAATCTTATTTCATGAAACAGGAGACAAATTATTAAATTATTAAATAATTAAATAAATAATTAAATAAATAATTAAATAAATGTTGTAATAAATGTTGAAATATATAAATAAAAGAAAAGGTGTAGTTATTCATTGATAACTGCACTTTTTTCTTTTATTTTAAAAAAAATTAGAATAGTATGCAGATAAAAAAAGATTAAAATTTATAAAAAAATGCTATAATGAGCCGTTGTGCGAAAAAAATTATAAAATGGAGGTAGGCAATGGATTTAGTTATTATGCTTCTAATACTACTGGTAATAGGTGCATTAATTTTTTTAGTAGTATTCAGCAAAGATTATGTAAAAGCAAAAGCTAAAGGGCAGTTAGAGAAAGACGGAAGCGTTTTTATGTTTTCAATAACTGGTTTTTTAGGTAGTTTTTTTGATACATTAGGATTAGGTGCATTTGCCCCCATGACTGTAGTTTTCAAAAATTTTAAATTAGTTAAGGATGGAGTGATTCCTGGAACTTTAAACACAGCAATGTGTATACCAATAATAGTAGAGGCTCTTATTTTTGTAAAGAAAGTTAAAGTAGATCCCTTAACATTAATATCAATGTTAATAGCAGCAGTTGTTGGGGCTGTTATAGGTGCAGGAATTGTAGCAAAATTAGATGAGAAAAAAGTTCAAATTGGAATGGGGGTAGCACTGTTTTGTGTAGTAGTAATTATACTTGCAGGAAAATTTGGAATAATGCCATCAGGTGGAGAAGAGATTGGATTAAGAGGAGTAAAACTTTTAATAGCAATAGCAGGAAACTTTATCTTAGGAGCATTAATGACTTTAGGAATAGGTTTATATGCACCTTGTATGGCTCTTGTATATGCTTTAGGAATGAGCCCTATTGCAGCCTTTCCAATTATGATGGCATCTTGTGCATACTTAATGCCAGCAGCTGGAATTAAATTTATTAAAGAGGGTGCTTATAATAAAAAAGCAACATTAATTATAACAATATCAGGTATTTTTGGAGTTATAGTGGCAGCTTATATTGTAAAATCGCTGCCTTTGAATGTGGTAACTTGGTTAATAGTAGGAGTAATATCATATACAGCTTTTAATTTATTGAAAGAAGGACTTTCTACACTGAAAATAATAAATCCAGATTCTAACGAAGGAATTGCAGGATTCTAGAATAAAGATATATAAAAGATTAAAAGAGTGAAATCTGTAAAAAATTAAAAGATTAAAAAATTTATAAAAAAATAAAAATTAGAGAAATTAAGAAAAATAAGAGTAGTGAACGTATGGTTTACTACTCTTATTTTTTTTCAAAAAAATAGATAATGGGAGCAAGGGGAATTTATTATAATGATAAAAAAGAATGGTAAAAAAATTTTATCGATACTTTAAATATACTAAAAAAATGCTAATTATATATTGCAAATATAATTAGGTGGCATTTTATACAAAAAATAAATAAGTATTATGCATTGAGTCAATGTTGTACACAGTGAATTATGATAGAATTCATTGGAGGATTATATTGTTTTTTGTATTTAAAAATAATTCTTTTTATCTTATTAAAACATAAAGTGGTTTAAAATAGAACGTTAAAAATATTTTATAATAAAAAAATTCTTGATAAAAAAAAGGAAAATTGTTATCATTAGGGTGAGGTGATTATCAGAATAATAACTATTTTTATATCAAAATGATTTTTGTATGAACAAAATGATAAAAACTAAGAAAGGAAGATGATAAAAATGTCAATATTCAAGTTTGCTTTAAAAATGCACGTTGGAAACCCTTCTGAACCAGTTGTAAAAATTGGTGATTTAATAAAAAGAGGGCAATGTATTGCAGAACCAGTAAAACTAGGAGCAAAAATTCACTCTAGTGTTAATGGGAAAGTTTTAGAAATAAAAGATGGATTTATTACTGTTGAAGCAGATGCAATTCAAGAGAAAGAATTCATTAAAATTAAAGAGTGTTCTTCAATAGCGGATTATGCTTTTGAAGCAGGACTTGTGGGAGCAGGTGGAGCAGGGTTTCCTACTCATATAAAATTACAGACTCAAATACCAGGGGGATACATAATTGCCAATTGTATAGAGTGTGAGCCAGCACTAAAGCATAATGTACACTTCTTAGAGGAAGATGCAACCTTAGTAATAAAAGGTATAAAGTATGCCATGGAGTCTACAGGAGCAACTAAAGCTTATGTTGGAATAAAATATAAGAATTCAGAAGCTATTACTGAAACTCAAAAAGTTATAGATAAATTAGGTTATACAGATACTATAAAAGTATTTGGTGCTAAAAATATTTATCCAATGGGGGAAGAGAGAGCCCTTATAAATGCAATATTTGATAGATGGTTAAGTGCAACAGAGTTACCATCTAAAGCAAATTGTGTTGTAATGAATGGAGAAACATTAGCAAACTTAACAAGAGCAATAGAGCAAAGAAAACCAGTAATCGATAAAGATTTAACTGTTATTGGAAACTTTACGAATAAAGAAGTAAGTAACGTATATTTTGACATTCCTATTGGAGCTTCAATGAAAGAGTTAACGTCAGAATATAAGTTGAAATATGAGTTAGGAGAAGTAGTTATTGGGGGACCATTTACAGGAGTTGCATGTGATTTAGATGAAGCTTATGTAACAAAGGTTTCAGGAGGGATAATCTTTACTATTCCACTTCCTGAATATAAAGGACCTGTTGGATTATTAGTATGTGCATGTGGAGCAAACGAAGAGAGATTAAGAGACATTGCAACTAAAATGAAATCTGAAATCAAAGGCGTTACATTCTGCAAGAACATAGCGGAAAATGGAAAATGCCAAACTCCAGGAAAATGCCCAGGACAAGCTCAAGGAGTAATGAAGCTTAAAGCTTCTGGTGCTAAGAGAATAATAATGTCAAATTGTAATGATTGCTCAAACACAGTAATGTGCTGTGCTCCTAAACTAGGGGTTGGAGTTTATCACGCAACAGATCATATATTTAGAACATTTAATTATCCATTATCAAGAAGATTAGATATTGATTAATTAAAACTAAATCAAATTGAAGAATAAACATAGAAATATTAGAAACATTAGAAATTGTGATAAATATAATAAAAAATAGATTACAGAAATGATTAAAGCATTAAAAAAATAAACAAAATTTTAGGGAGGTAAATAACAATGTCTATGTCTTTAGAACATATACAAGAAGTAATGGATAAACCAGCTGTTGCTTGTTGTAGAACAGAAGCAGGAACTATTATTGGTGCTGCTAACTTAGAAGATCCTGCAATTTTTCCTGATATGGAAGATTCTGGATTATTAACAATACCAGGGAATTGTTTAAAAGTAAAAAACGTATTAGGGGCTAAGTTAATAAAAACAATAGATTCTTTAACAGCTCTTACACCAGATTTATTAGAAGGGATAACAGAGGATAAATCTGATGAGAAAGTTGAAGAGTGTGTAGAGTGTAATGAAGAAAAAATGGCTGTATTGAAAATTAATAAGAAATCAGGAGATGTAATAACATTATCTGATTTAGAAGAGGAATCGAATATTGCAAACTTAACAGATTCTTTATTAGTTGATTTAAATAGAGTATTAAGAGCTAAAGAGGTTGTAGGAAAAACTATAGTAATGGATATTCCTGCTTTAACAGGATTAACACCTGTACACTTTGGAGAAAAAGAGATCGAGGAGACAGTAACTATGACAAACAATATTGTTACATGCAACGGTGGAGTATTAAAGATTAAGATAGGAGAGGGGAAAAACATTGATATCGAGTTACCTTTATTTGGTGGAAATGCAATGTCAGCTCAACCTTCACAATCTACAGTAGCACCATCACAAGTAAAAATCGAAAAAAAGATGGAAGCAGTAGCTACAGCAGTGGCACAAGAAGTTAAAAAAGTTAGAACATTAACTAAAAAACATTTTAAAATTGAAAAAGTTGAATTTGCAAAGGAAACTAAAATTGAAGGAACAACTCTTTTTATTAGAGAAGATGTTATTAAAGATGCAGTTAATCCACTTGTAGTATCTGTTAAATTAGATATCATAACTCCTGATAAGTATAACACTTATAGTGAGACTATTATGGATGTTCAACCAGTTGTTACTAAAGAGGGAGAGGACAAATTAGGTTCTGGAGTTTCTAGAGTATTAGACGGTGTTGTAATGATGGTTACAGGAACTGACGAAAATGGAGTACAAATTGGAGAGTTTGGATCTTCTGAGGGAATATTAGAAGAGAACATTTCATGGGGAAGACCAGGAGCACCAGATAGAGGAGATATAATTATCAAAA
>JBOFJQ010000046.1:0-13466 GCA_051656905.1 Fusobacteriaceae bacterium
TTTAATAAGCAGTGGTCCCTTTTATACCAACCTTCCCCAATTGGTGGTCCCACAACTATTAAACAATACTCATACTAAATAACAAAATATAACCTTGCCACAACTATTAAGCAATACTCATACTAAATATCATGTATAAACTATACTCATACTAAATATCATGTATAAGCAATACTCATACTATTACATACTAAATCATACAAAAGAAAACACACCGAAGTGTGTTGTGTATATAACTACCTAAACTATTAAGTTGGGTCAGTCATTAAGTTTGGATTTGTATAAACAAATATTTGTCCTCAAGGTAGAGTTCCAATAGTTCCTCACTTGTGGTAAGTATTTTGATTTACCAAGTTCTCTGCTCACATTTGAGTTTCAAATGCACTATTTACCATTAGATATTTAATTGTATCTTTTGACATAACAATAACTGTTGTATCATCCATGTATGGTGCACCAGTAGTAATTCTTTGTGATTCATCTTCAGGTACAATAATCTTATTACCTAGAGAAATAACATTTGCTTTAGAATAGATTGATTCTAAATCTGCTAGTTCTTTGTGGAATAATTGTGATAACACTGCTGCTGATAATTTAGTCTTAACATTTGATGAAACAAAGATTAAGATATCTTCAGGTTTAGTTGCTCTAAGTGCTTGTAATCCTGTTTGTAGGTTATATTCAGTAGAACCATAATTCATCTCTGCTATTGCTGGTAACAATTCTCCTGTTACTGCTTTAAACATATTCTCTGCTGTTCCTGTAATAGTTTTAGCAGGTGTTAAAGAAGTAATTAAAGTAGCAATTTTATCAAACATATATAGTTTGTAAACTGTAGCCATATTTGAAACTATTCCTTCAATAAATTCTCCTAATTTACCTGATAAAAAGTATTGTTGTCATTCAGCACTTAAAATTGATAATGATTTCTTAAATTGAAAACTACCATCTGCAAGTTCTCCTGCAGTATTTTTAAAGAATGAAATGTTAGTTACATCTATTAAAGGTAATGTTACATCAGTTGGTGTAAATTTACTTCTATCGTATGTAGATTTTCCTGTCAATGCTTTTAAAATATATTGTTTTGTATTTCCTACACTTAATTCTCCATCATAGAATGTTTCTACAATATCCATGTATCCAAAGTCACTAATTGCAACTAATTTTTGGTTTAATGTTAGTAATGTTAAGTCAGTAGTAAAATCTCCTGCTGCTTTAACTGCTGCATTTCTAATTCTAGGATTAGTTGATTGCATAGCAACTTTTAATCCATCAATATAAGCTTTACCATTTCCATCAGGCGCTGATGAATTTGCTAAATCTTGTGCTGTTTCTTCAAAGAGAATTCTATCTTCTGGTGTTACTTCAACATCTTGAAGAGTAACTGGTTTTATTCCGTTTTTTGTTTTATCATTTATCATATGATACTCACTTTCTCCTGTTTCTTCTCAACAGGTGCTGGTTCTTTGACCACTGTATTTGCAAATTTTACCGCTTCTATTTGTTTTTGAAATTTAGATTCTAAATCTTTTATTGCTTGACCAAATTGCTCTTCACTTATAAATGATTGAGGAACTTGTGTTTCTATAACTTCTTCTATAACTTCAACTTGTTCTACTTTATTTTCTTCCATTTTCTATCTCCTTTGTGATTTCTTGTTTTCTTTTTTCATCTATAATCAACTTTTTAACTTCATCAGTTCTTCCATTGATATCTAATAGATTAATTGTATTAACTAGTTTTACAAGTTCTAATAAAGATTGTTTCTTAACATCTCCATTTTTAAAAGATAAATAATCTTCTCACTTGTTCAGTAATAGTTCAACTGCTTTTGTTTCCGTAGTTTGATACTTCTTTGCATATTTAAAGATATGTAATATTCTATCAAAAAACAATTTTAAAATTTGTTTTCAATCCATATTAACCTCCCTTCTTTGCTAATTCATATTTATAACTTCTAATAGTAATTTCAGTTAATATAGGATTTGCTGTACCAACATCAGGTCCTCACATGATTCTAAAGTTATTATTACCTGTAACTCATGAAACAGTTACTAACATTCCATTTTCAGCTCTATTAATGATTTGAGTTGTAAGACTCCCACCATTTGGACCATATAACTGTACAGGTACCAATTTAGAAACAGTCTTATCCATTTCAATAATAGTATTTTGAAAACTAGTTCCACTAGGCCCACTTTTTACTTTAAATTCAACTTCAACTCTATCTGCTAAAAATATACCCGCATTAAAACTTGCTCTTTGATTTGCTGCACTAAAACTATCCGATATTGATATAACTTTTTCATACTCAACAACTTTTCTAATTTCTAAATCATTTATCTTGATTCCTCTACTTCAATTAAAATTATTCACGCTTACCTCCTTTCCTAAATCTAAATTTTTTCTTTTTCTCTTTAAAAACAAATTTATTTCATTTAAAACTATTCTTCATATTACACCACCTTCTTATATTTAATTGTTCAAACTAAATTTGGATAATTATTTTTATTAACAGGTACTCCTGGATTAATTAAATCTATTGTATAAACTATTGGATTATTTGTCGTACTTGATAGCATAAATGTAGAGAATTGATTATTTGAACTTGAAATTATATCTTGATATTTTACTCCACTTGGTAATTCCATAAATGCTTCTTCAACTCCTCACGTTATAGTAGTTGTTATTATTTCCGTTGCATTATCTAATTGTTTTTTATTTACCGCTTCATCAGGATTTACACCATCTAATAATCCACCTAATGTTCTATTTCATAAATAAACATTATCAACTGAAATATCTAAATCTTTTGTACCTGTTTTTAATAATAAAAAGTTAGTAGAGAATTTTATTGAACTACCACTACCACGTATTTCTCTATTGGCACCAAGAGTAATATTTTGTGTATATGTATTTGTACCTGTTCAAGTATTATTTGCTCCTACTATACTACTTCCAGGTATTGCTGCAATTAAATCTTTAACTTGTTTTAAATTGGTAGCATCATTATCATTAACTCCTGCTAATAAGTCCTCTATTTTCTTATTTTTTAAATTAATTCCATTAGTGAAGTAAATATAATCAGTAAATTCCATAACTCCTTTTGATGAATTAAAGAAAGTATAACCGTTATTATCAACTCTAATTTTAAATAATTCTACTCCATTATTATCTTGAACAACATAAGCATTTTGTGCTCCACTTGTCTTAACAATAATATTCTTTAAGAAGGTATTAGTTTCTAATCAAGTATTAATTTTACTTAATAAATCACTACCTGGAATTGCTGCAATTAAATCTTTAACTTGTTTAAAGTTAGGAATATCAATATCATCAACAGCATCAGCAAAACCTCTAATTTTATTAACCGTATTACCTTCAACATTTCCAAAAAATGCACTTGTTCCTGTAACTTCTAACCTATTAAGTGTTAATCTTTGTATATTTGCAATTACTGCAATTAATTCCACAAAAATTTGTCTTATTTGGAAAGTATTTTCCTTTAATGTATTCGCATAATCCTTTTCAATCACCATAATATCATCATAATTCTCCATTATTAATTTTTGTTGTGTTTCAAGTAACTCACCTTGAGTAATAAGTTTAGTTCCTAAATCATTTAAGATAAATGATAAATCTTTTTGTGCTTTAATATCTCCATAAATATCTCCTCATTCAATTTCAGTAGGTTCTACTGATGAACTTTCATCTCATCCATAAAAAGTTTGTAGAACACTTATAAATTTAGGTATTAAAGGTTCATATAAAGCATTTAATTCGGTAGCATTAAGAACAATAAAAGTATTTAATAAATCAACTTGTTTTGCATTAAATTGATTCTTATTAGTTCCTTGTCCTTCACTTCTAGTTGCACTAAAATCAGTTTCAATTTCATCACCTTGATATCCCATTGATGATTTACCAGTATTTTCACTTTCACCTTCACTTGTAGATGTTTGAGTATTACCTCAACTTTCTTTTGCTAATAACTCTTCATATTCTCTAATTAATGTTTCTTGCTTGGTAATATCAAACTTTGCAGATAAAAGAATACTTCTAATAATTGCATTAGTTCTTTCAGGTGTATATAACAATACAAAATTTTGATATTTATCAGTTACCAACTCTTTTAAGAACATTGGTCATTGATTTGTATCTAATAAGATATATTCACTAAATTTCATTATCTACCTCTTTCTCCATGATTAATTGTTCATTTTCTTCTTTTTCTTTTTCTTCTCAATCTTTAATAATTTTCTTACCTGTAATATCTTCTAATTGTGTAATAAATAGTTCTGTATATAGTTGATTACTTCTTTCTAATACATCAAAGTTATGCTGACTTGCTTCAATTTCACTTGAAACATTTCTTTCTTTTTTCTCATCAGTATTATATCTTCTACCAATCATATCATAATGAGTTTCTAATCAAGTATTATATCAATCAAGAAAGTCTTTTGAAGACTTATTAACACCTGTTTCCATCATTTTGAATTTATTATCATCACTACCAGTTACCCCTGTCATTTTAATGATAAAAGGTGAAGCGGTATTGTAATAACTTTCAATCTCTGCTAATGAAGCACTTGGGTCTGAAACATTATATTCCATCTTCTTAATATGAGATAAACCTTCAATAGTCATCATTTTTAAGTTTTCTTGTCATTGATTTAAAAATGGTAATAAAGTAAATCATACACCAAATCCAAAATCATCTCATTGATACAAAGCACAATTCTTTAAATCTTCTCCTGTTAAAGTTCAAGTACTATCTTCTAATCCTTCAGTATTAATAGTTGCAGTTTGTTGAATCAAAATATTTTTACCAGCAATAACTGTTACTTCACTTGGAATACTACTTCCTTGGACAACTTTTTGTTCTTTGATATAGCCACTATAAAAGATATCTCCTCTTTTAAAAATAACTGATTTACCATAAATAAAAGAAATTAATTTTGCTTCTCTTAAAACAATATTTAATTCATGATTCTCTCTTGTTAAATCAAAATAGAAGTTATGAACATTGACAAAATAGTTGGCTTGCATTAACATTAATTGATAAACACTATAAATTTTTCCTTCCATCTTTTTACTAACTACAGCATCATATGAAGAAATTGCTTGTGTCATAGTTGATTTTAATTTAGTCTCTATCGCATCAAATTGTAATTGAGTCATTTTTGAATTACCATTATCAATTGGTAAGTCTTTTTTAAACATTTGTCTAAATTTACTAGTGATTCCCATTCATACCTCCTAAATTGGTTATAATCTAATTATACCACAAAAACAAGAAAAAAGGACAATTATGTCCTTAATTTTATAGAAATATATTTTATTTAGGGTGTTTACCAATTAGATATGTTATTAAATCTTTTCCTAATACAACTCCTGGTTTGTAAGCAGGATTTGCTTTTTCTAACTCTAATTGTGTTACATTATATTCAAATGCTGGACTAATTCCTACTGAATTAAAGTGAGTGAATAAGGAAGGTTGAATAAATGATTTAGTAATTCAAAGTGATACTTGGTCATCTTTATATAATACTGCATCCTTCCCTTCTGCTATAAAGAAATCTCTTTTAATTTTTACATTTTCTATTTTATTTGATTGTTTTGTTACGATTGTTTGCATATTATGCTCCTTTTATTTTCCGACCTACCTACCACTTATTTTTATTTTAAACTATACAACTTCATGAACAATAAAGGTCTATTTTATCTTCTCATTGTCCATCAGTTACATGTGTGTAATAGTTTCTATCATTGATTTCACTTTCACATGTTGCACATATCTTCATTATCTACCTCCTTGACTATTTTCAAAAAAGTCTACTGCATTGATTTTTACATTCAACTTTAAGTGTTTTAGAATTGGTGAGATATATGGTTTTCATTCACATTTGAACCCACCATTGTTATCATAATAGATTAAACCTATATTTGCATCTTTACATATATTATATAGTTTCTTTTTTAATTTACTAGAAACAGGTTCTATAATAACTATATACATTCTATTAACATATGGTGCTCCCCGCTTTGCTTGGTCTAGAGCACTCTTTCAGTCTTTTTTCTTGAACTCATATCCATCTAATCATTTATCAGTATATCCTGTATATTGAATATAATCAATTCTACCACCTGGATAAGTTACTTCCTCAAGATAATCTCTTTTATCTATATGAATATCATTTTTGAACTCTTCAATAATTTGATGTTCAGTAATTCTTTTCTTCATTTCTATTTGCATATTATAACTCCAACATACTATACAATTTAAAGATAATTTCTTCCATTGCACTTTTTATAATAAAACTAAAATTTGAACGATTAATATTAATCTCATATCAATTTTCATAGTTATGTAGACTTTCTATTGCTAGTTCTCTTGCTTTTGCTCTAACTTCTCTTCTTGTTGAAGGTCAGCAAGAGTTTTCTAATACATCATTAATTACTGATTCAATCATTTTTATCTTGAATTGTACTTGATTCATTTCTTTTTTCATTTTTGTCTCCTTGATACTTTTTATTTTGTATCTATATTTATTATAGCATACTATTTTTATTTTTCAAAATATTTTTATTTTTTATTTTAATCGGTATAGCATCATACATTACAATAGTATTTCATTTTGTAATCTTCTTTTGCTATTAGATATCTCTTTGTTTCTTCTACATGAATTGTTTTATCACAATCTCTTGAAGCACATTTTCTATAATCCATTTTATTCTCCTTTAGATACTTTCATTTTTGTATCTACATATATTATATACCATAATTAAATTTTATTTCACTAATTTTATTTTATTTTTATATGGTGCTCTTTTAAATGCTAAATTACCTCTTGCTTTTCTCTTGGCTCTTCTTTCTTCTGCTGCTGCTAATCTTTCTGCACTAGCAAGTTCATTATGATTTCAAAGACTAGCAACATCTCCTCCAGTATAACCTCTTGCTGATGATGCAAGTTCTAATTCATGGGAATATTTTTCTATTGCTACTTCAATTCCTCCAAATTGAGCAACTAAATCTAATAAATCATTAGCGCTCTTTTCAATTCATATTTCTTTAGAAGTTCTACCTAAATCTCTAACTTGTTTTTGAGTTACCCTATTAATTACATATTCTACTTCACCAGTATAATCATATGCTAATGCTTTTCTTGGTGCTTTTAAAAATAAAGAATTTTGAACATCTTGAACAAGTACATTAATTCTCTTAATCGCATTTCTTCTTTTAGTTCTACTAATAGTTTTATCTTTTAATAGTAACATATCTTTATTTAATTGTTTTTGTTGTTTCTTAACACTTTTTGCAAGGACATCTAAATCCATTGGTTTATTTTTACCTTTAGAGAGATTCTTAACATCTTTTGCTCTATTTTTAAGTACAGTAGCAAATTGTCTAGGATTTGCTCTTAAAGCAGTACCTTTATAATAAGCTTCATTAGTAATAGAAGTATTAACTCTTAATTTATATTTCGTTTGTTTAGGTTTTTGTTTTGTCATTATAGACCTCTCTCTCTTGGAATAAAATCTTTCCATATTAGTATTATACCACTTTTAGTTTCTTTTCTTTGTAATTTAGAATCTTCTAAAACATCTTTTGATAGGAATTTCTCCATTGTGGTAATGTTCTCTTTAACTCATTTACCTGATGGACCTGAATAAGTTACTTCAAATTCATTATTTTTATCAATAAACATTTTTGTTTTAGCACCTCTTGAAGTAAATTTATTTAATGATTCTCCTTCCATTTTTCAAGCACCTAACCGATGTTCATCAATATCAATCTTATCACTTTGTTTTGACATATAAATAGAATCAGTATCACAATATAAGAAATAATCTTCTCCAGCTGCTCTAATTGTTTGTCATAAATTAAGTCTGGTATACATTGTAATCATGGAAGCCACTATTTTATTACTTCATTTCTTTGGGATTGTCTTAACACTCATTAAATTGACATTATCATCACTTCTAGTATTTTCACCAATAACTTCAATTAACCTTCCTTCTCATTCAATAGTTTGTCCAATATATTCTTCCATTTCCATAAACTCATCATCAGATAATACTAATTCTTCAGTAAATGATTCTCTTTGTGCATGCTTACCATAACTAGCATTTAAAATAGTTTTATAGGTTTGTTTAGAACCGACAAATCCTTTTGCAGATGCTTCTTCCTTTAAAGCATATAAATGTTCTACATAGTCTTTTAAGAAGGGTGCTGTATGAGTATATCAAGTTTGTAATATCGTAACACCTCTAAAATCATATCAATATTGTAATTCTTCTCATTCAAGTTCATTATAATAACAAGTAAAATCATTTTGATATCTTTCATATCTTCCACCAATTCTCTCTTTTCTCTTTCAATTCTTAAGATTAATTAGGTTATGTTTCTTACTAATTGCTTCTTCTACATGGATTTTATATCATTTAGTATAAGTAATACCTTCTACAGGTTCAAAATCTTTCTCTTCTATAAAATCACCCATTGGTAAGTCTTTTGTCATGGAAGCAGGATGAGCACTATTAATATCATATGCTGCACCATCAATACCTTCAACTCATTGTTCTTCATTTGCTAATTCTAATACTTTAGGATGAACTTGAGTAAAACCACCATAGAAAAAATTATCTGCTAAATCATATGATTCTTTAGAGATATTAAATAATTTAGTTTGTTGAGATAAAATAGGATGTTGAATTAAAAAGTCTCTTGCATATTTTCTTTGTAGTTTCATTCCTAAAGAACCACTAGTCATAGCGCTTTGTCAATTAACTCCATCAATATTTAAGTCTGCTATTGCTTGTCTAAAGTCTCTTAATGCTAATCTAACAATATTTACATCTTTTATTAAATATCTTTTAAAGTCTTCATCCATCTCTTCTCATGACTTAAAAGGTTCTCTATGATAAAAGGATTCATCAAGAACTTCTTCATTCTTATTAATACCATATTGAGCACCTAATGATTCTACTGGAGCACTTAACATTTTTCAAGAACACTTAAATCTAATAGTAATTCTCTTATTCTTATTGTTTCTAATATTCATAGCACCACTATAAATACTATTACCATTTCTAAACATTTCATAACCTGGAACCTTTGGTCTTAATTTATTATACCTTTTTAAAATTTTGTTATTATCTAAATATTTATGAATGAAAAAGAAATCAAAACCTAAATTATGAAAATAAATATTAATACTCTTATCTAAAGTTTTCAATGTTGCATATAAATCTTCAATAGTAATTCCATAATATTCTTCATCTGAATCAATGTCTTTCATATATCATCCATTAACTTTAGTATCTCCAGTGTCTTTAAAATACTTTGTTTCACTAGTTAAAGTTTCAAAATCAGCAACAAAATTTTGTTGAATTCTATTTACTTTTTTCTGCATAAAGACTCCTTTATTTTTGTTAACTAAAATAATTATAACATAATAAAAAGAAAAATACTCCAAATTAGTTAGAGTATTTTTAAAGTTAAGGTTACAAAAATAAAAGGGTGGGGATTACTCCCCATATGGTGGACCCCGATAGTATTTCACCTATCTCACCTCTCACTTAAGGAGCAAGGCCCTACAATTTGACTCTACCTTTGTCGGGAATGTATTCAACCACTATGGGACTTTTTAAACTCTCTATCAGTTATGGGTGTTTTCCTCCCTCATTATTATTATAGCACAAAATCAAAATTTTTATTCAAAATGTAGTATAATTTTATTTAACAAAATAAAAAGGTGGGATTACTCCCATATGGTTGTCAGGGGAGGACTTGCACCTCCATATTTTAACTTATGAAGTTAAAAGTTTTACTTACTACCCGACCATAATGTGAGTGTTTAAACTCACCCCTACTCTTAAAGTTTGGTACATACTTGTATGCAGGTCGTGGTAGCATACTCCCACCATATTTAAGGTGTTCCTTCCTTGGGAAATCTAGACCCATAATATATTATAGCACAAAATACAAATTTTATTCAAAAAATATGGTATAATTTATTTATAACCATTTAGGAGGTAAATATGATACAATTAGCAAATATTAATTTATTTTGAAATAATGAGAGTGAGAATAAACCTAGTAGGGATTTTATTAATAATATTAATTTTACTAACCTAGAAGGGTCATTCTCTTATGTTTCTCAATTTATAAGAGAAATAGTCTTAACAAATATTAATAGTAATTATAATTATGCTTTATATAAGAATCAATATTGATATAAAGTAGGAGAAAAGAAATCAACAAGAGGTTCAAAAGTCTTGATTTTTCAACTTGACTTATATGCTACTTATTTTTTACCTTATAATTCTCTAAAAGTTCAAACAATAAGAAATATGATTCCTAATCCAACTTCTTTTATGTATAATGATTCAATATTAGAAAGTGTACCTTTATCATATAAGGAAAAAGAATTAGTTGCTATAACATATCCAGTCACTGTAGGAGAGGTATTTTCAGTATATAATTTACCTATTAATTCAAACTCTCTAATTATTGAAAAGAAAATATCACATCTAAAATTTTATAACCACACTCAAAATTTATATTATGTTTTTAATGGTGAAAGAGATGATAAAAGAAATATCTTATTAATGCCAGTTTTAACTACAGAAGGGACAAGTGAATATACAACTACTTTAAAACCAGCAACAGGTTCACGTAAATATAATTGATTAAGTGATAAACAAAATTCTGCGTTCCATACATGATACAATGACAATATTTCTACTGGATATATAGTTTCAAAAATGACTTTTATAATTAATCAGAATAGAAGAATCAATATTCCTTTATTTGAAATTGATAATATTGAAGATATTAAACAAGAACTATTTGAAACTACACCTATAGGGTTATTTAGAGCTTTGAGATGTGTTATTACTCAAAATGGTATTGCTGAATTCAAATTTAATGCTGCTATTTCACAGGCTAGTATTGGAGCTATAGAATGAGAAATGAGTAGAAAAGGTACTCCGAAGACTGAAGTTATCTCAAATACTATTGAAACATTAAATAGAATTAAAGAAGATGAGCAGTTATTGGGTACTTTTAATGGTATTTATCTATTACCTAATATCTGTGCTATTGGAAGAGATACTGTAGTTAAAACATATAAAAATGATAAAGTATTGGTAATTGTTACAAATACTAATTCCATAGATATAAATATTCCTATTTTATTTAATGGTGATGTTAATGAAAACATTTATAGATATAATTCAACTATATTTAACTCTAATGTATTATATAATTACTATAAATTAAAATATTATGATAATGATATTGATATAAACTATAATAAAGATGAAGAGAATAATATTAATATTAATGGTAATTTTATTTTTAATGGTCAAGGAACTATTATAAAAAATACAAATTATCAAACATTAGAGGAAGGTAATTTAGTGTTACCAGCAAATTTACCAACAACTACTGATGATTATTTAACTTATGTTAATGGTATTAAATCAAGTGTTAATACTGGTATTAGAAATAATGATATAAACTCTAATTTTGGTATAGCAAATAGTGTACTTGGTGGTATTAGTGGAGTTGTTGGTGGAGTTATGAGTGGTAATCCTTTTGGTGCTGTTTCATCTCTTGCTTCAAGTGTTAGTGGAGGACTTCAAAGTGGAATGCAAAAACAAATGTATAGAGATACTATTAAAGCGCAATATGAAGATTTAAAACGAACAAAAGGAACTAACTTACATACTGCAAATGTTGTTGATACCTCTTCATTATTATATCCTATTGAGGGGACATATAAAGAACCTTTTCAATTAATTGAACTTGATGAAAAAACACTTAAATCATTAAATAATATTATTTATTTCTATGGAAATATTAATCCTTCATTAAATACTTTTGAAGAATTAACTAACAGAAGTGCTTTTAATTATATAGAATTTGAAAAACAATGATTAGTTGATTATATTAATACTATTGTAGGACTTGATATTGCTACTAAAAATGAGTTATATAAAACTCTTGAAGGTGGAATTAGAATTTGAAAACAAATACCTAATACTCAATCTTATCCAACTAATTTTTATTTAACTACATTAGAAGAAGGTGAAGATGAAGAAAATGAAGAACAAGAATAAGAAATTTTTTGAATTACAACCATATATTGATAAGATTCAAGAGGATTATCCTACTATTAATCTTGATAAAATGATGCTTGTTATTAATGCTCAAAGGAATATTGGAAAGACTTGAGGAACTCTTGCTTGAGCAGAAAAACACTCTTTTCAACCTGATAAAAAGATAGTTATTATTAGAAATACTGATACACAATTAAAACAATTCAAATCAGATTTACAACAAAGATATCATGGAAAATATATTTTTACCGCTAATATGATTTATCAAGCAATTCCTACTGAAGTAGAAAATAAAAAAACAGGTGAAACTGTTACTGTATATCAAAAAGGTGCTCATATTGGGTATCTTTGTGCTATTTCTACTTATTTAACATACAAATCAAATGAGTTTAAGGATGTTAGTTTAATCTATCATGAAGAGTATAATGAACCTATGAATAGTACTTATAGAGGACTTTATCAACATTGAATTGCTTTAATAAAGACTATTGAAAGATTCAATACTCATATGAAAATTATTATGATTGGAAATAGAGAAGAACAAAATAATGAGTTTATGGTGGCCTGAGGAATTGAACCTCAAGAAGACTATCAAGTTACTACATTTGAGAAGTTTGGAAAGAATCTAACTGACCCATTATTCTTTATTGAAATTGGAATGAAAGAGTATGAAGGTTTAGATAATGCTTCTTCACTTGCTGATAGACTTGCATCCATGGATACAGCATCTAATAGATACCTAAATGAAGGAGGATATGTTAGACAATCACCTCAAGAAGTTAAGAACTTTGAGAATTGAATTGCACCAACATTTAATCCTTTATATTCCTTATATTTAAGAGGTGTTAAATATACATTTGGTAGATTCTTAATGTATGAAAATGATGTAGAAGTAGTAAGATATGCAATAGTACCAAGAGATAAATTTGAGGATGAAACATTACCTTCAGTAGGATTAGATAACTTGAGTGACTTATCTAAAGAAGCAAAATTATTATCTACTGAAGATAGAAATGGTCAAGCAATTAAACTCTTTAAATTATTTAAGGATGAGAAATTATTCTTCACTTCATTTGAAGATAGAATAGAATTTATTATGTATCTACCACGGATACATTTGAGAGAGCAAGATTAATACACAACACACTTCGGTGTGTTTTCTTTTGTATGATTTTGTATGTAATAGTATGAGTATTGCTTATACATGATATTTAGTATGAGTATTGCTTAATAGTTGTGGCAAGGTTATATTTTGTTATTTAGTATGAGTATTGTTTAATAGTTGTGGGACCACCAATTGGGGAAGGTTGGTATAAAAGGGACCACTGCTTATTAAA